>NZ_JBXAMR010000002.1:0-1014876 GCF_058800845.1 Variovorax sp. GW822-FHT04E09 | reverse complement strand
TTCCCTCCGCGAATGTCCCCCGGCCTGCGGCCTCCTCCTTGATTTCGCTGCGGGAAGCACCCAGTGTCCTGCGCACGCTGGGCGCTGTCGTGGGCTGGTGGCCGATCAGAGCTTGTGCGCTTCCACCGGTCCCTGCGAATAGAACAGGAAGTAGCCCGTCTGGGTCTTGAAGCCGTTTTTCTGCCACCCGGGCGGCACCTTGAAGATGCCGAGCTGGTCGCTCGAGATGCCGACGAAGGACGTGTTCTCCGTGTCGGTGGTGATGCGGCTCCAGCGCTCGCGCGTCACCGGCTGCAACTGCATCTTCGGTTCGCTCCACTCGGGTGTGCGCACCTTGTCGCGCATGATGTAGCGGTCGCCGTCGCGCTCGATCTTGACGACCTCCTTGAGCACGCCGTTGCGTTCGACGGCGTAGACGCCGACCAGTTCGGTCTCGGGCCCGCCGCGCGCGCCGCAGGCCGAGAGCAGTGACACGCAGGCCACTGCCAGCAAAGAATTCAGAAGAGTTTTCATGGGATTCGAATGAAGTGACGCATGCGCCGTCCGACGGCACATGCGGGGTTCACGAAAGAAGAGTCAACTCAGCCCGACTCAACGCTTCTGGTTCTCGCGCAGCGGCAGCTTGCCCTGGAAGCGCAGCGCGTGCGGGTACTCTTCCTTACCGCCCGCGTCCACCGCCGCCATCTTCTGCTGGCTCAGCTGCGTCTTGGCGAGCAGCGGCGCCGGCAGGTTGAGCACGCCCTTGATCTGGTCGTACTGCGCCTGCGTGATGCGCCCCACGCCCAGCAGGCGGAAGGCATCGCGCTCGATGTTCAGCAGCAGCGGCTTGTTGCCCGCGAAGTTCTGCACCTTGGCCAGCAGGTTGCTCCACGACGGCGCGCTGTAGTTGCTCACGTAGTAGTCCTGCCCCGTCGGCCCGGCCAGCACCGCGGTGCAACCCGGCAGCTCGACCTGCGTGGCGTTGTTCGACATCACGAAGGTCTCGCGCTTTTCCATCGCGTCGCCGTACGCCAGCGTGACGGGAATGGTCCACGTCGAGGCCGGGAACTGGTTCTGGTTGGGGAACGACTCCTGCGTGATGTTCACGTAGGTGCGGTCGCCGGCGCACTGCGCATCGACCGTGAGCAGCGGAATGCCGGTCTGGCGGATGAAGCTGTCGCCGATCTCGCTCACCTTCTTGCCGCCGGCGGCCTTCTCCAGCGAGGTCCACAACCGCGTGGGCGTGACGTTGCCGAACGCGTAGTCCTTCAGGTAGATCTGCAGGCCCTTCTGCATCGCCTCTTCGCCGATGTAGTTCTGCACCATCTCCAGCACGTGGCTGCCCTTGTTGTAGACAAAGATCGCCGGGCTGATGAAGCCGAAGGAGCCTGCGTCGTTCAGGTTGCGCTGCACCGGCACGGCGGAGGGCTTCAGGTCGGCCACGATCACGTTGTGCTTGTCGAGCACGTAGTCTGAGAAGCTGTAGTACTCGGGGTGGAACTTGATCGTGGTGCGCCGTTCGAACCAGCGCGCGAACGACTCGTTGAGCCACACGTTGTCCCACCAGTCGAGCGTGACCAGGTCGCCAAACCACTGGTGCGCCACCTCGTGCGTGACCACGGTCACCGAGTACAGCGTGGGCTTGTCGCCGGGCTTGGTGAGCACCGCATCGGCAAACTCGAAGATCGCGCCCCAGTTCTCCATGCCGCCAAAGCCGGTGTTGGGCTTGTTGTCGTAGCTGTCGTTGGCGGCCACGGTGTCGAACTTCTTGAAGGGCAGCGAGATGCCGGTGTACTTGTAGTAGTAGTCCATCGACACCTTGGTCCACTCCATCGCGAACTTGGCCCAGTCGGAGCGGCCCGGCGGCGTGAACCAGCGCAGCGCCATGTCGCTGCCGTCCAGCGGGTTCTTGAAGGTGTCGGCCAGGATGTCGAACTTGCCGCCGCCGAAGAAGGCCAGGTACATCGGCATCGAAGGCGTCTTCTCGAAGGCCACGCGCTGGTAGCCGTCGGGCAGTTTCACGGCCTCGGTCTGCGCGCCGTTGGACACGGTCTTCCAGTCGCCCGGCACCTCGGCCGAGATCTCGAAGGTGTGGCGGAAGGCCGGCTCGTCCCAGCCCGGGAACCACTGGCGCGCGAAGTTGGTTTCGCCCTGCGTCACGATGGCATCGCTGCTCACGCCCTCGGGCGTGGAAAGGCCCACCTTGAAGATGCCCGACGCGGCCGAGCACAGCGGGTTCTTCGCCATCACTTCCGGCGTGCAGTACTCGGCATCGGAGAACTGGATCTTGCCGTCCCACTCCATGTGCAGCAGGTACTTGCCCTTGGCGATCTGGCCGTCGTTCAGGCGCAGCTGCACGAAGTCGCCGCGCGTCTGCGGCGTGGGAATCAGCGGGATCACCTCGCCCGGCTTGGACACCTTGCGCAGCGTGGTGCGCCCGCGCGCGAAGTTGAGGTCGTGCGCGGCGACGACGATGGCGTCGACCGGCTTGAGCACGTCGATCTCCACGTCGGCGCGGCCCACGAAAGTCTTGAGCGCCGCATCGGGGCGGAACCACAGCTTGTAGTTGACGGGCCAGACCGTGTCGGGCAGTTCCATCGGCCGGGCCGAACGATCGACCGCGGCCACCGCCGAGTCGGCTGCGGCGGGCACGCCGTCGTCGGGGGTCTTCTTGGTGGTGTCGCCGCTGTCGGCCGCGGGCGCGTTGGCCAGCGACGGCGCGTTCAGGCCGGAGCCGCCGAAGGATGCGCCACCGCCGCTGTCTCCGCCGCCGCCGCAGGCCGTCAGCGCGGCGAGGGTCACGGCCGTAAGGGCCAGGCAATGAACGACAGGTGTATTCAGTGATTTCATGATCGCCTCTGGGTACTCTTGGTAAGGAACATGCGCCGCACCGCAGGCACCGGCGGATAGCCGGTGATGCACGTGACGCGCGCGGAATGAGTGGAACGACAGATCAACAGGAAATGCGGGCAGCACAACGCCCTCCCGGCGAACAAACCGTTCGTCAGGAACGCAGGCTCAGGCCGGACCGCACCGCATGTGCTGCGGTGGTCCCAGGATGCGCGGGGCGAGCGGCGCCATTCCCGTCAAGACGCGGGGTGTGGGGGGAGCGTGTGAACGCGGTGGGGTGTCGCGGGCCGGGCTCAGTGCCCGTGCATCGACGCGATGCGTTCACCCGTCAGGTGAACGGCCGGGGCCATGGCGAAAGCGATGGCGACGGCAAGACTGGCTGCGGCTCTTGTGGTTGATTTCACGCGCATTCCCTCGTCCGTTGAAGTGCACGCAGTTGTAGCTGATCGATGCAATGAGCTCAACGATCCGCGGAACTTTTCTCTCTCCAATTGTTCGCGCGCGATAGGCCGAATGGCGTCATGGCACGCGACGCGTGCCATGCGATACGAAGATGGTTCTGCGGCCGAAACACCTGCTCACGCAGATGACAAAAACACGGGACCTTCACTGTGACGAAGCGGCCACAGTACGAAGGTTCAAGCCGCGGCGAAGGCTACGAAAGCTGTGAACCAGAGACTGCAGCAGTGCGTTGCGCGCGCTCGCGCCACCACAGCAGAAAGCCGCATGCGAACACGACGACCTGCGTGCCGATGAGCAGTGCAAAGCCCGCGAAGAAACCCGCCGCCGACGAGGCCGCGGTCACCGCCGTGTTCGCTGTGCCCGAGCCATGCGACACCGCGCTGATCACGCCGCCCATCAGCGCCGGCATGAAGCCCGCCACGAGGCTGCCCACGCCGTTGGTCACGCCGAAGGCGCTGGCCGTGTGCTCGGGCCGCGAGCAGTGCTGCACGGTGCTCGGAATGGCGGGGCTCTGCAGGCCCCAGAAGAAGTTGGCCGCCACGAGGCAGGTCGCGGCCATGTACGGGTCGCGCGCATTGATGGCCAGCAGCACCGACAGTGCCACGCCCGCGCTCGCGCCCATGAAGATGAAGGGCACGCGGTCGCGCCCCAGCTTGTCGATGAGCACGCCGCCCGTGAACACCGCGAGCACGGTGGCGTACTGCGGCAGCGAGGCGATCCAGCCCATCTCGCGAAGCGAGAAGCCGCGCGCCTCGCGCAGGTAGGTCGGCAGCCAGTTGCTGCTGCCCCAGAGATAGGCCAGCGCCGCCGAGGTCAGCAGCGTGATGAGGAACAGGTGCCGCGTATGCAGCGCGCCTTTCACGATGCCCGCCACGCGCGACATCGCATCGCCCAGCGACGAGGGCTTGATGCCGTCGCCGTGCCCCGCGGGCATGCGCACGAAGGCCAGCACCAGCGGAATGCCCAGCATGATATTGAGCACACCGAGCACGTGGAACGAGCTGTCCCATTCGAACTGCGTGAGCAGATAACCCACCAGCGGATAGCCCACCGCCAGGCCCAGGCCCGTGCCCATGTTCACCAGCGCATTGGGCTTGCCGTTCTCGTGGCTTTGGAAGTGCGCCTTGATGTACGACGAAGCCAGCGAGAACAGCGGCCCTTCCGACACGCCCAGCAGCACGCGCGAGGCCAGCAGCAGGCCGTAGCTGTTGAACATCGGCGAGGCCCAGGTCACCACGCCCCACAGCACGAGGCCGTAGATCAGGCTGCGCCGCACGCCGAACAGCGCCGAGCAGAACGGCGTGAGCACGAAAGCCGAGATGCCGTAGCCCAGCATGAAGGCCGTGGCCAGCAGGCCCTGGCTCACCCGGTCGGAGGCGTCGATGCCCACGTGCTTCAGGAAGGCCGCATCGGTGATCAGCACTGCGATGTTGATGCGGTCCACGTAGGAGATCGCCACGATCACGAACAGCGTGATGACGCCGTACCAACGGAAGTTCTTGCTCTGCATGACCGGGGCTCTCTCTTGCGGGGGTGGTGCGCGCTGTCTTGCCGCGCCTAGAACATATGGCGCATGCCGAACTCGACGCCGCTGGAAGCGCGGTTGGGCGTGGTGATGGCGCCGGCCAGGGCCTGCGTCGCACCGTTCTTGTTGCTGATGCGCGCGATGGTGCCGTACACCGCCGTGCGCTTGGACAGGTTGTGCACGTAGCCGATGGCCAGCTTCGACGACGTGGGCTCGCGCACCGCGTTGGCGGGCTCCAGCTTGTAGCGCGCGTACGAGGCCTTGATCTCGCCCGGCCCGATGGGCAGCTGGAAGCCGACCAGCACGCCCTTGGCGTCGGTGCTGCCCTTCGATTCCTTGTACAGCTCGCTCGTGAGCTTGAGGTTCATGAGCGCCGCATCGAAGGTGTAGGACGCGCCCAGGTTGGTCACGCGCAGGTCGCCGGCGGCGTAGCGCGTGCGGCCGGTGGCAATGGCCACGTTGAGGCCGCCGCTCTGGTAGCCGAAGCGCGCGCCGGTGTGCTGGCCGTCGCGCTTGTTCGACACCTGGGTGCCGGGCAGCACCGAGTTTGAATCGTTCTCGCCCATCGCGTACATCACCTGGCCGTAGAAGCCGCCCAGGTTGGCCGGCAGGAAGTAGCCGACGCTGTTCGAGGCGCGCGTGCCGGTGGGCGCCACCAGGCCGCCCAGGCCCGAGAAGTAGATCTGGTTGGCGCCGATGCCGCCGCCGGTGCCGAAGGGGTCGAAGATCGCGGTGTTCCAGAAGGCCGGCACGTAATCGCGGCCCAGGCGCACTTCACCGAAGGGGCCGGCCAGGCTCACGGTCGAGCGGCGGTTGAAGCTCAGCACGCCGGGCGTGCCGTTGCCGCTGGCCTGGTTGTTCGAGTTCGACGGAAAGCCCGTGCCGCTGTCGTTCTGCAGGCCCATCTCGAGCCAGAAGTTGGCCGAGTAGCCGCCGCCGAGGTCTTCGGTGCCGCGGAAACCGAGGCGGCTGAACATGTTGCCGCTGTTGCCCAGCTGCGTCTTGTGGGCCGATCCGTTGCCGCTGCCACGCGTATAGACCACGGAGGCGTCGACGACGCCGAACAGCGTCACGGAAGATTGGGCCAGCGCTCCGCCAGCCGCGGTGGCCGCAGCCATCGCGATCAAGTACTTTTTCATTGAATGTCTCGGTTGGTTTTCTTCTCTCGGCCGTCTTTTAGGTTGTGGCCTTGTTGCTCAGATATCCAGCACCAGCCGCTCGCCCTTGCAGCGAGAGACGCAGATCATCATGGTCTTGTTGGACGCACGTTCGATCTTGGTGAGGATGCCGTCGTGGTGATCGACTTCGCCCTCGAGCACCGCCGTTTCGCAGGCGCCGCAGACGCCTTCCTTGCAGCTGTGGTCGGGGTTGAGGCCAGCGTCGATCAGGCTGTCGAGAATCGATTTGCCCGGAGGCACCTCGACGCTCTTGCCGCTCTTGGCGCACTGCACCACGCAGGTCTGCGTGGTGCAGTGCGCCTCCACATGCACGGCGGCGAAGCGTTCGATGTGGGCGTTGGCGTAGCCCAGTTGCTCGCAGCTCTTTTCGAAGGCGTCGAGCATCGGCGTGGGGCCGCAGCAGTAGTAGTGGCTGGTGGCGCCCTTGCCGGCCAGCATCGATGCGAGGTCGGGCGGTGCGCCCTTCTCGTCGTCGAAGTGCCAGGTGAGCTGCACCGACTTCTCGGTGGCCAGCGCTTCGATGGCGTCGCAGAAGGCGGCTTCCTTGCGGGTGCGCGCGCAGTAGACGATTTCGACCGGCTTGCCGATGGCGATGAGCCGCTGCAGCATGCACCAGATGGGCGTCACGCCGATGCCGCCGGCCACGAGCACCGAGCGCTCGGCGCCCTCTTCCAGCTTGAAGTTGTTGCGCGGCGCCGAGATGGGCAGCGTCATGCCCACGCGCAGCTGCTGGTGCACGTAGCGCGAGCCGCCGCGGCTCTTGCGGTCGTTGAGCACGCCCACCACGTAGCGCTGGCGGTCGCTCGAGGGGTTGCACAGCGAGTAGCTGCGCACCAGCCCGTTGGGCAGGTGCAGGTCGATGTGGGAGCCGGCCTCGAAGGCGGGAAAGTCCACCGCCGGCGTGGCCGGCCGGAACTCGACGCTGACGATGCCGTCGGCCTCGTAGCGCATGGTGTGCACGAGGGCGTTCAGCGTGGGAGAAGACATGGCGATGCTCGCTTGCTTACGTACTTGCTTGCAGTTCAGGCCGTGGCGGCCTCGGCTTGCGCCAGCTGTGCCTGCGCGAGGTTGCGCATGTGGCGACGCAGACGGACGATGCCCAGGTCGTGCTGGTACAGGTTCTCGTGCTGGTTGGCGTCGGCTTCCATCTCTTCGAGCATCACGCGGTCTTGCTCCAGCACGTGCCAGTGGCGCGCCTCGAGGCGGTTCTTGTAGAGGAAGCGCCAGGTGTCGCGCTCCCAGCCCGGCGCCAGCTTGCGTGCGCGCCAGAAGAAGGTGGCGGTCATGCCGTTGGCCATGGGCGAGAAGGCGCCGATGATGATGAAGTTGCCGCCGGGGCCGCCGGTCTTCGGGTACGGAATCTCCAGGCGCATCCAGTGGATGCCGGTGTCGGCCCACTCGGTCCAGTCGAAGTTGACGTTGCGCTGGCCTTCCTTCTCGAACACGAAGCCGATGTCGGTCGGGCGCACGCCGAACTTGGCGCTGGAGTCGCCCTCGGCCATCGAGTGCGACTGCTTGTGCAGGTAGGTGCCGTGCATCGGGTCCATCACGTTGTCCAGCACGTAGCGGTAGTCGCCCTTCCACTCCGTGTAGCACAGGAAGTTCGAATACTCGGCCTCGTCGGTCAGCTGCTCGGGCAGCACCAGCGGCGGCGGCACGTCGACCGACTCCTTCCCGTTGTAGAGGAACACCGCGCCCGCGCGCTCCTGCACGTGGAAGTGGCGCGTGGCGCGCGAGCCTTCGAGCTTGCAGCCCGGGCTGCCGGGCACGCGCGTGACCACGCCGTCGTGGCGCACTTCGACGCCGTGGTACGGGCACGAGAGCCGGTCGCCCAGCACCACGCCCTGCGACAGCGGCGCGCCGCGGTGCGGGCAGCGGTCTTCCAGCGCGTGCAGCACGCCTTCGCCGTCGCGCCACAGCGCGATCTTGCGGCCGAGGCGGCGCAAGGAGATGGGGTTCTCCTTGATGAAGTGCGAGGGGCAGATCGGGTACCAGAGGTCCTTCAGGCCGATCTCGAGCAGGTGATCGACCGGATCGGCGGGAACGGGATGGATGGCGATGGTCATGGTGGTTCTCCTCAGGCGGCCAGCGTGGCCATTTCCTTGCGGTACAGCGCCTCGGTCCATGCGAGGCCGCCCGGCGTGGCCAGGCCGCTGTCGTTCAGGCGTTGCACCAGGCCCGGCAGGTCGTGGATGCCGTCGGCGTAGGCGCGTTCGATCACGTCGCCCAGCAGGTCTTCGTAGGTGGTCGCGGGGCGCTGGCGCGCCTGGTGCGGTTGGAGAAAGCGGTCTTGTTGCATCGTGAGCCTCCGTGGAGCGAGGGAGAAAAAGGGGTCAGGCAGTAGCAGCGACAGCGCCCTGCGCCGGCACGCCCAGCGGCACGGCCCAGGCGTCGTAGGCGTACACCCAGTCGGCGTTGCCGCCTTCGCGCAGCCAGTTGTTGCCGCGCGAGCCGAGCTGCACCTGGCTGGCGCGCTCGATACGCGCGGTCTGGTAGGCCTGCAGCGCGGCGGGAATGCCGGCCATGGCCACGCCATCGAGGTGGCGCGACAGCACCACGGCGTCTTCGATCGCCATGCCAGCGCCCTGTGCCATGAAGGGCAGCATCGGATGCGCGGCATCGCCCAGCAGCGCCATGCGGCCCTGCGCCCAGGCGGGCATGGGGTCGCGCTCGTACAGCGCGGTCTTCAGCACCGTGTCGCAGGCGTCGAGCAGCGCGCGCGCCTCGGGGTGGTAGGCCACGTACTGCTCGCGCAACTCGTCGACGCTGCCCGGCGCGGTCCACGACTCGAGGTGCCAGGTGTCCTGCGGTGTGGTCGCGAAGATGAAGATGTCCTTGCCGCGGTTCAGCGGGAAGGTGACGATCTGGCTCTGCGGGTTCGGGCCCCACCACTTGGTGAAGGCGCCCAGGTTGGGCACTCCGGCCACGCGCTCGGCGGGCACCACGGCGCGGTAGGCGACGATGCCCGTGAAGCGCGGGCTCTCGGCGCCGAACATCGCGGTGCGCACACCCGAGTGGATGCCGTCGGCACCGATGAGCGCGCCCACGCGAGCGCTGGTGCCGTCGCTGAACGACAGGGTCACGCCCTGGCCGTCGGCCGCGATGGCCTCGGCGCGCTTGCCCAGCGCCACGCGCTCGGCCGGGAACATGTCGGCCAGCGCGGCCAGCAGGTCGGCGCGGTGGATGGTGAGCTGCGGCGCGCCGTAGCGCTGCTCGGCCGAGTCGGCCATTTCGAGGCGCGAGGTTTCTTCGCCGCTGTCGTAGGTGCGGCTGATGCGGTGCGACGGGCGGGCCGCCGTCACGCGGGCGGCGTCGCCCACGCCCAGGCCGTCGAGTGCGCGCACGGCGTTCGGCGTGAGGTTGATGTCGGCGCCGACGCGGGCGAACTGCTTGGCCTGTTCGAACACGACCACGTCGTGCCCCGCGCGGCGCAGTGCGATGGCGGCGACCAGGCCGCCGATGCCGGCACCGACGATGCCGATGGTGGATTCGCTTGTCTGCATGGTCTCTGTCTCTCTTTGTTCTTGGGGATGGCTCACTCGGCCACGATGTTGCGGGCCTTGATGATCCGGGCCCAGACGGCCGTCTCATCGCGGATGTGGGCAGCGAACTCGGCGGGCTTCATGGCCGCATCGGTCATGCCCTGCGCCTTCAGGCGTTCGCGCACGTCGGGCTGGGCCAGCATCTCGGCCGCGTCCTTGGCGAGCTGCTCGACCACCGCGGGCGGCGTGCCCTTGGGGGCCAGCAGGCCATACCACGAGGTCACGGCGACGCCCTGGATGCCCTGCTCCGCCAGCGTGGGAATGTCGGGTGCGGCGGCGCTGCGCTTGGCCTCGGTCACGCCCAGCGCAATGAGCTTGCCGTTCTTGATGAACGGCATGGTCGCGGGCAGGTTGCTGAACATCAGCGGCACCGAGCCGCCGAGCACGTCGTTGAGCGCGGGTGCCGTGCCCTTGTAGGGCACGTGCAGCAGGTCGATGCCGGCCTGCTGCTTGAACAGCTCGCCCGCCAGGTGCAGGCCGCTGCCCACGCCCGGCGAGGCATACGACAGCGTGTTGGGCTTGGCCTTGGCCATCGCCACGAGTTCCTTCGCGCTCTTGATGCCCGAGGCCGGCGCGGCCACCAGCACGTTGGGCGCCTTGGCGAGCATGGTGACGGGCACGAAGTCCTTCTCGATGTTGAACGGGAAGTTCGGCATCAGCGTCGGGTTGATCGTGAGGTTGCCGGCCGGCACCACGAGCAGCGTGTGGCCGTCGCCCTTCGCACGCTTGACCTTGTCGATGCCGATGTTGCCGGCCGCGCCCACCATGTTCTCGACCACGGCCGCCTGGCCGTAGCGCTTGGCCAGGCCGTCCGACAGGATGCGGGCCAGCGTGTCGACCGGGCCGCCGGGCGGGAACGGCGAGACGATGGTGAAGCGGTCGCTCGACAGCTGCTTGTGCGCATCGCTCTGTGCGTGCGCGGGCAAGGCGATGGCCAGCGCCGCGGCGGCCAGCAGGGAGAAAGAAAAACGTCGTTGCATGAGGGTCACCGGGTTCATTTCTTCTCGGTCAGGAAAGCACCTTTCGGGCCTTCCGCGTTCTTCTGGCGACGCGTGTGGCCATCGAGGCCGCCATCGACGGCCCATTCGGCGAACACGGTCGGGCCGGGTTCGAACTCGCGCGGCTGCCAGTCGGCGGTGAGCTGGTCTTCGTCGGCGTAGTACTCGATGAGGCCGCCGGCCGGGTTCTTGAAGTACCAGAAGTACGCGGAAGACACCGGGTGACGGCCCGGGCCCAGCTGGGTGTCCCAGCCGCAGCGCGAGAAATGCAGGCCGCCGCCGAACACCTCGTGGATGTCGCGCACGGTGAAGGCCACGTGGTTGAGCCCGCGCTTGCCCGACGGGATCTGCAGCAGGAACAGGTCGTGGTGGCCGCCTTCGGGCGCGCAGCGCATGAAGGCGCCGCGGTTCGGATAGCCGTCGGACGACACGAAGCCGAAGCGCTGCGCATAGAACGCGCTCGTGCCCTTCACGTCGCTCACGAAGAACACGACGTGGCCCACCTCGATCGGCGTGGCGCGTTCGTAAATGGGTGCAGGCTGGTTCACGCGCGGCTTGGCGTTCCAGGTGTTCATGGCGCCGCAGTCGACCTCGACCGCGCGCTTGCGGCTCACCTGCAGACGCACGGCCAGGCCGTTGGGGTCGGTGCAGCCGATGCGGCGCGCGCCGTCGACCGTGGTGTCGGTGAAGGCCGGGTCTTGCGCGATGGCGGCGGCGTAGCGGTCCAGGTCGGCGTCGCTTTCCACGCCCCACACCACTTCGCGCAGCGTCGGGCCCTCTTCCATCGCGGGCGGCAGGCCGGGCTTGTCCCACGCCGCAACGACCACCTTGCAGCCGTTGAGGCACTCGAAGACGAGTTCATCGGCGGCTTCGGACACGAGTGAAAGGCCCCAGTCCTGGAAGAACTGGCGGCAGGCGGGCAGGTCGTCCGCGCCGTAGGTGATCTGGTCGATGCCAAGTACGCTCATCGTGTGCTCCTGTTCAGTTCGCCCACGGGAGCGGTTGTTCATTGGTGCCCCAGTACATGCTCTTTTGCTCCATGTACTGGAAGATGCCTTCGCGGCCTTTCTCGCGGCCCAGGCCGCTGTCGCGCCAGCCGCCGAACGGCGTCGAGACCGAGAACTGCTTGTAGGTGTTGACCCAGACCGTGCCGGCCTGCACCGCGCGGCCCAGCTTCCAGGCGCGCTTGAAGTCGCGGCTCCACACGCCGGCGGCCAGCGCGTAGACGCTGTCGTTGGCCTGCGCGATCAGTTCTTCTTCGTTGTCGAAGGGCATCGCGACCAGCACCGGGCCGAAGATTTCTTCCTGGCTGATGCGGGCGTTGTTGGTCAGGCCTTCGAGGATGGTCGGCTGGTAGAAGTAGCCCTTGTCGTAGTCGGCGCCGTGCGGGCGCACGCCGCCCGTGCGGATGCGCCCGCCCTCGGACACGCCCAGGTCCACGTAACGCTCAATGCCTTCGCGGTGCTTGGCCGTGATGAGCGGGCCCATCTGCGTGCGCTCCGAGGCCGGGTCGCCCACGCGCAGCGCATTGGCGCCTTCGGCCAGCCGCGTCAGGAACTCGTCGTAGATGCCGCGCGCCACGAACAGGCGCGAGCCCGCGATGCACGACTCGCCCGACGAACTGAAGATGCCGTACAGCACGCCGTTCACCGCATGGTCGAGGTCGGCGTCGTCGAGCACCATGGTGGGCGACTTGCCGCCGAGCTCGAGCGACACCGGCATCATCTTGTCGGCCGCGATGTGGGCGATGTGCTTGCCGGTGGTGGTGCCGCCGGTGAACGACACGCGCTTGACCAGCGGGTGCTTGGTGATCGCGTCGCCGATCACCGAGCCCTTGCCCGGCAGCACGCTCACGATGCCCTTGGGCACGCCGGCCAGCTCGCAGATGCGCGCCAGTTCCAGCGCCATGAGCGGCGTGACTTCGGCGGGCTTCACGACCACCGCGTTGCCGGCGGCCAGCGCGGGCGCCAACTTCTGGGCTTCGCTCGCAATCGGCGAGTTCCACGGCGTGATGGCCGCGACCACGCCCATGGGCTCGTGCACGCTCATCGTGACGAAGGCACCGCGCGAGGGGGTGATGGTTTCTTCGAGCGTCTCGAGCGCGGCGGCGAAGAACTGGAAGGTGCCCGCGGCGCTGGCCACGAGGTTGCGGGTTTCGCTGATCGGCTTGCCGTTGTCCAGGCGCTGCTTCTGCGCGAGCGACTCGCCCTCTTCGCGGATCAGCTGGGCCACGCGGTGCAGCACGGCGGCGCGCTCGTGCGGCAGGCGCTGGGCCCAGCCGCTGGTGCGAAAGGCGTGGTCGGCGCGCGTGATGGCTTCTTCGACATCGGCCAGGCTCGCGGCCTTCAGGCGCGCGATGGGCTCGCCGGTGGCCGGGTACAGGCTTTCGTAGACGTCGCCGCCGCCCAGGCGCCATTCGCCGGCGATGCAGATCGGAAGGAGTTCGGTGGAGATCATGGGGTGGCTCAGATGGCAAGGGCCGCGACGCGGTTGCGCAGCGCGCGCACGGCGCTGTACACGGTCAGGGCCGAGGTCTTGGGGTTGGCCGCGAGCGGCTTGTTGCGCATGGTCAGCGCGAAGCTGCCGAAGGCGCCTTCGGCTTCGACGGTGTGCACGTTCTCGGTGGTGGCCGGGTCGGCAATGAGGCGCACCAGCGTCTGGTCCAGGCCCAGGCCCGCGAGCGACACGGTGGCCGCCACGTTGGCGTTCTTCGGATAGAGCAAGGCCGCTTCGCGCGCGCTGCCTTCGAAGATCACGGTTTCGTGGGCCAGCGTGTCCAGGTTGCGGCCCTGCTCGGCCGGTGTGCCCTTCCAGGCCTGCGGCGGCTTGCGGCCCGTGTAGCGCACGCTGTCCAGGCCGCCGATGCGGGCCGCGGCCAGCGCGTCGATGCCGCCGATGGCGCCGGGAATCAGCTGCACCTGCGTGCGGCCGGCGACGGCGGCGGCTTCGAGCTTCTCGGCGAAGCCCGTGGCCGACAGCGCGCCCACCGAGGCCACCACGCAAGGCGTGCCGCGCGCCAGCGCGGGCAGCACGTGCTCTTCGATGGCGGCATGGCCGGCGGTCTCGACCACGAGGTCGATGCCGTCGGCGGGCACGGCGCTGCCCACCTGCGCGTCGGGGGCGACCTTCTGCGCGGCAGCGATGCCTTCGGCCGGCACGACGATGGCCACCACCTTCAGGGCGGGGTCGCCGCGCAGCAGTTCGAGCACCGAGGTGCCGATGGCTCCGCAGCCGACAAGGGCGATGCGCGTGATGGCGGTGGTCATGCGTGGGGCTCCGCGTTCACTCACTTGGCCGCGCCGAGCGCGGGAATCTGCGTGACCGTGTTGGTCGGCGGGCCGGCGAAGCTGGTCTTGAAGCCGCCGATCGACAGCATGTCGATCTCCAGCAGGAACGGGCCGTCGGCGGCGAGCGCCTGGTCGAGCTGGGCCGGCAGGTCGGCCAGGTCTTTCACGCGGGCGTGCGGCAGCGCGATCGACTTGCACAGCAGGTCGTAGTCGGGCGTGTGCAGCTCGGCGTAGCACTGGCGGCCGCCGTACTGCGCGTCCTGGATGTTCTTGATCACGCCGTAGCTCTTGTCGTTCATGAGCACGATGACCATGGGCGCCTTCTCCTGCACCATGCAGGCCAGCTCGCCCAGGTTCAGGATGAAGCCGCCGTCGCCGGCCAGGCAGAAGGTCTTGCGGCCCGAGCCCGTAACCGCCGCGCCGATGGCCGCGCCGATGGCCATGGGCATGCCCTGGCCGATGCCGCCGCCCGTGGCGTGCACGCCGGCGCTGGGTTCGAACACGCGCAGCTCGCGGTTGCCCCAGGTGCTGTTGGACACCGTGACGTCGCGCACCCAGTTGAACTTGCGGCCGGCCACCGACTGCAGCTGGCGCACGAGTTCGGCGTACGGGCCGAGGCCGTCGCGCAGCGTGGCCACGGCCTGGTCGTGCGCGGCGCGCAGGTCGACCAGCAGCTGCGGGTCGGCCTGGTACTTCGCGGCTTCGAGGCGGTCGGCCAGGCCGTCGAGGGCCAGCGCGGAATCGCCGCAGACAAAGGCCTCGGACGCGTAGCAGCGGCCTTCGGCGGCGGCATCGGCGTCGATGCGGTACAGCGGGCGCGGCAGCTTCAGTTCGTACTTGAGCGTCTCGTTGCCACGCAGGCGCGAACCGACCACGAGCATCGCGTCGCAGGTTTGATAGAAGGCCTCGACGGGCTTCTGGATGTTGTAGGCGCCGAGCGAGCCGGCGTCGTCCTCGGGCACCGTGCCGCGGCCCTGCGTGGTCGTGACCACGCCGAAGCCCAGCTTCTGCAGGCGCTGGATCGCACTGCGCGCATGGCGGGCACCGCCACCGACCCACAGCAGCGGACGCTTGGCCGTGGCCAGGCGCGCGGCCAGTGCATCGAGGCCGGCGGCCGAAGGCACGGGGCGCTCGATGGGCAGCGGCGACAGGTCGGCCGGCATGGTCGTGAGCGCCGACTGGATGTCGATCGGAATCTCCACGCTCACCGGGCCGGTCGGCGCCGTCATGGCGAGCTGCACCGCGCGCTTGAGCGTGCCCAGCACCGTCTCGACGCTGCGCACGCGCAGCGCGGCCTTCGACACCGCCTTGAGCATGGTGAGCTGGTCGGGCGCTTCGTGGATGTACGACATGCCCTTGTCCAGGTACGGCGTCTCGATCTGGCCGGTGATGTGCAAAAGCGGCGCGCCGGCCGTCAGTGCCTCGACCATGCTGCCCGCGATGTTGCCCGCGGCCGGGCCGGTGCTGGTGATGCACACGCCCAGGCTGGCGGTGGAGCGTGCATAGGCGTCCGCCATGTTGCCCGCGCCGGCTTCGCCGCGCGCCGAGATGAAGCGCACCGTGCCGCGCTGCGCGAAGGCATCGAGGATCGGCATGTTGTGGATCGAGATCACGCCGAAGGCTGCCTTGACGCCGCACTGCTCGAGGAACGCGGCGACGACGGCGCCGACCGTAACTTGGTTCGTTTTCATTTCAGATAGCCCTGTAACTTGATTGGATGGCGCACTCGCGGATATCAGCGCAGCCGAGGCGGGGAACACCGCGGAACCGGCTTTGCCGGGCCGCTGGTGTTGCCCCCTTGAGGGGGTGCAGAAGCCACACGAAGTGGGCAAGGCTGGGGGTGGGCTCACGCATGGCGGGAATGGCCTCCGGAGATGTCGATGTGGCTGCCGGTCGTGTACGACGCGAGCGGTGAAGCAAGGAAAAGGATCGCGCGCGCGGCTTCGGTCGGAAGCCCCAGGCGACCCAGCGGGATGTGTTTGGTGGTGGCGAGCTGGCGGCTCCAGGCGGCCCAGTCCTGCGACTTGTCTTCGCGTGCCTCGAAGCGGCGGCGCCACTGGCCCGACTCGACCAGGCCGATCAGGATGCCGTTGACGCGCACACCCTGCGGCGCGAACTCGGTGGCCATGGAGCGCACGAGGTTCAACAGGCCCGCGCGCGCGGCCGAGGTGGCGACCATGTGCGGCTCGGGCTGGCGTGCCAGCAGCGAGTTGGCGCAGACGATGGCGGCATCGCCCAGCACCGCGCGCTGCGCCGTGAGCTGCGGCAGGAAAGCGCGCGTCGGGTGGATGACCGAGAAGAACTTCAGGTTCAGCTCTTGCATCCAGGCCGCGTCGTCGGTGTCGGCGAAGGTGGAGACACGCCCCTGCCCTGCGTTGTTGACCAGCATCGAGGCCGAGCCGAGCGCGGCCTCGCTGGCGGCGGCGAAGGCGCGCACCGAGGCGGCGTCGAGCACGTCGCAGGTCTGCGCGAACAGCTTGGCATCCGGATACTGCGCGCGCAGGCCGGCCACGGCGGCATCGAGCCGTTCGGCGTTGCGACCGCACAGCGCCACGGCGGCGCCGCAGCCCAGCAGCAGCTCGACGGTGGCCAGGCCGATGCCCGACGACCCGCCCGTGACCACGGCCACGCGGCCGGCCAGTGCGTCGGCGGCGAAGAAGGAGGAGGAAGGGGCGAAGGTCGTCATGGTCGATCTGAAATCAGTCGTCAGGCGCTGCGCAGCGGTACCACCTTGCTGGTGCGTGCGGGCGAGTAATTGAGCAGGCCCGAGATCTCGTCGGCGGTGCCGCGCACGCGCTGCACCATCTCGTCCATGCGGTTCTCGTCGATGTGGCCCGAGGTGATGGTGGCGCCCAGCGCCGCCACGATGTGGCCGCTGTGGTCGCGCACCGGCGCGGCGATGGTCGAGATGTTCGATTCGAAGAAGCCCTCGCCCAGCACGTAGCCGCGCTGGCGGTCGGCCTGCACCATGTCGAAGAGTTCGTTCACGGTCTTGGGCGTGCTCGGCGAGAAGGTCTCGAGCTTGTCTTCGGGGTACAGCGCGCGCAGCTGCGGCAGCGTGAGGTCTTCGAGCAGGATGCGGCCCAGCACCGTCGCGTGGGCCGGCAGGCGCGTGCCCACCGTGACCGAGCTGGCGAAGGGCGTGGCCGGTGCCACCTTGGCGACGTAGACGATCGAGCGGCCGTCGCGCACCACCAGGTTGCAGGGCGTGCGCAGCTCGTCGCACAGGCGGTTCAGCAGCGGCGTGCCCAGCTGCGTGAGCTCCAGCGAGGCCAGGTATTCGAAGCCCAGGCGCAGCACGGCCAGGCCCAGGCGGTAGTCGCGGCCGCCCTCGGCGCGCTCGAGAAAACCCATGTTCTCCAGCGTGGTGAGCAGGCGGAAGACGGTCGAGCGCGGCAGGTCGAAGCGGCGCGCCAGCTCGGGCGCGGAGAGCGTGCGGCTCTCGCGGCTGAACTCGCACAGCACGCGCAGGCCGCGCTCCAGCGCGGGCACGTTGTAGCGGTCCGCGCCCTCTTCCATCACTTCGTTGTCGGTGGCCATCTTGGAATTCCTCTCGGTTGTCTTGTTCGTGTCGGGTCAGCCGGCGAGCGATTCGCGCAGCAAGGCGGCGACGGCCTGCGGTTGTTCCACATAGCCGGCGTGACCCGCATCGTCCACCAATTCGAGGGGCACGCCGCAGCGGCGCGCGACTTCTTCGCAGGCGGTGGGCGGCGTGACGACGTCGAGCGCGCCGCAGGCCACGCGCACGGGCATCGGCGGCGGCAGGTCGGCCAGCAGGTCGGCGTTGCACAGCAGCTCGACGGCCTGGCGGTAGCCGTGGTCGTTCAGGCGCGCCATGTTCCAGCGCACCCACTGGCGGGCGTGCTCAGAGGCACCGTCGGACACGAGCCGGCCCGCGCGCTTGGCGGCCATGCCGGCAATGCCGAGGTCGTCGAGCGTGGCCAGGCGTTCGGCGCGCACCTTGGCGCGGGCGTCGATGCGCGCGGCGGCGCCGTAGCCGATGGCGGGGCTCACGAGCACGAGGCGGCGGATGCGCTCACTGGCGCTCGACTCGCTGCGCGCAGCCGACGCGGCGACGATGGCGCCCAGCGAATGGCCGACAAGCACGCAGGAGCGGATCGACAGCGCATCGAGCATTTCTTCAAGGCGTGCGGCGTAGTCGGCGGCGGTGGGCGCGGCCGAGGCCAGCGGCGTCGAGCGGCCATAGCCCGGTGCGTCCCACGCGATGAGGCACGCCTGTGGCGCCAGCAGCGCCGCGGTGTCGAGCCACGAGGCCGCGCCCGAGCCGATGCCGTGCAGGCACACGATGACCGGGCCCTGTCCGCATTCGCGCACCGACACCACCGCGCCGCCGCCCACCGCGACGTCGCGGGCCGGAAAGCGCGCGTCGAGCCGCGCCAGCTCGGAAGCCGGCAGGGTCTGCGCGGAGATGTCGACGGTGCTCATGGCCTGTTCGCTCGCTCGCTCAGCGCTTGATCTTGGCCAGCGGGTGGTCGGCGGGGTACGTCGGCGTGACGGGCTTCTTGGCGCCGAGCATCACGCACATCAGCGCGTCTTCGTCGCCGATGTTGATCTCTTCGCGGTACACGCCGGGCGGCACCGAGATCAGGTCGCGGTCGGTCATGATGGTTTCGAAGCGCTCGCCGTCCTTCTCGATCACGACCTTGAGCTTGCCGCGGATCAGGAAGAACACCTCTTCCACGTCGGTGTGGATGTGCGGCGGGCCTTCGTGGCCGGCCGGGATCACCATGGTCGAGAAGGTGAAGTGCTCCGAGGGCACGGTGTTGGTGTCGGCCGCGACACCGGTGCCGCCGGTGCCCACGTAGCGCATCTGCGCACGGCGGAACTTGGGGTCGAAGTCGGCCTGGAACTTCAGCGCGTCCCAGTCGTACTTGCGGGTTTCGTAGCGGGCGATGCGGGTGTTCATCCACTCGGCCAGGCTGCTGCCCTCGGGCTGCGCCAGGGTGTTGGCGGCGCTGTTGTTGATCTTCTGCTGTTCGGACAAATCGCTCATGGGTCTACTCCTTGGTCGGGAAATTCGGTCGGTGGTGACTCGTTCAGTGCATCGCGAAGCCGCCGTTGACGGCGAGCAGCTGGCCGGTGACGAAGCGCGCCAGGCCGGACAGCAGGAACACGGTCGCGCCGCAGACGTCGGCCGCCTGCTGCTCGCGCGGGATGGCGCGGCCTTCGAGGTATTTCTGGTGGCGCGCCATCGGCACGTACTCGGTGGCCTCGACCAGCGTGAGGCCGGGCGCCACGGCGTTCACCGTGATGTTGTCGCCGCCCCATTCGCGCGCCAGCGAGCGCGTCATGGAGATGACGGCGCCCTTGCTCGAGGCATAGGCCAGCAGGTTGGGCGCGCCCCACAGCGCCGTATCCGACGCCAGGTTGACGATGGCGCCACGGCCGCTGGCGGCCAGCGCGGGGCGGCAGGCGCGGCCCATGAGCCAGCTGCCGCGCACGTTGACGTTCATCACGCGGTCCCACATGTCGATCTCGAGCTGGTGCGCGTCGCGACCGCCCGAGTTGGTGATGGCGGCGTTGTTGACGAGGCCGTCCAGGCCGCCGAGCAGGCGCACCGCCTCGGCCGCGCCCACCTCGATGGAGGCCGGGTCCGACAGGTCGATGGCCAGCGCGTGCGCCGTGCGGCCGGCCTCGCGCAGCGCCTGGGCTTCGGTCTCGGCCAGCTCGCCGAGGATGTCGGCCAGCACCACGCTCGCACCCGCCGCGGCCACGCACTGCGCGAACGCCAGGCCCAGGCCACGCGCGCCGCCGGTCACGAGCACGCGGCGGCCGGCCAGCAGGTTGGCGGGCATCTCGGCCAGCAGGGCCTGCAGGCTGGAGGGATCGACGATGGCTTTGAGGTCGGTCATGACGGGCGTCTCCGTGAGGTTCAGTCGGCCTGGATGCCGAGTTCCTTGATGACCTTGCCGAAGCGCGCGAAGTCGGCGGCATTGGTCTTGGCCAGCACGTCGGCGTCGCCGCCCACGGGCGTGGTGCCCAGCACGGCCATGCGCGCGACGATGTCGGGCATCTTCAGGATCTCGTTGAAGTGGCCGTTGAGCGTCTTCACGATCTCGGGCGGCAGATTGCGCGGGCCCCACAGGCCGTTCCAGGCGGTGAGCTCGACGTCCTTGTAGCCCAGCTCGGCGAAGGTCGGCACCTTGGGCGCGAGCGGCGAACGCTCGCGCGAGGCCACGGCCAGCGGCACCATCTTGCCGTTGGGCATGTACGGCGCCACCGGGCCGAGCGTGACGAAGGTCACCGGCACGTGGCCGCCGAGCACGTCGTTGACGGCGGGCGCCACGCCCTTGTAGGGCACGTGTGCCAGGCTGGTGCCCGAGGCGCGGGCGAACATCTCGCCCAGGATGTGCATCGGCGAGCCGCTGCCCGGGCTGGCGTAGCTCAGCGACTTGCCGCCCTTGGCCGCGGCCACCGCGTCCTTCAGGCCGGTGTAGCCCTTGGCACCGCTGGCCACGAGGAAGAGCGGCAGGTTGCCGGTCTGCACGATCGGCGTGAAGCCGTTGAGCACGTCGTAGCCCGAGGTGCTGCCGGTCTTGAGCACCAGCTGCGCGATCGAGAAGGTGCTGGGCGCGAGCAGCAGCGTGTAGCCATCGGGCGCGGCCTTCGACACGAAAGCGCTGCCGATGATGCCGCTAGCACCGGGGCGGTTGTCGACCACCACGGGCTGGCCGACGCGGGCCGAGAGCTTTTCGGCATACAGGCGCGCCAGGGCGTCGGTGTCGCCACCCGCCGGATAGGCAACGACCAGCGTGATCGGCTTGCTGGGGTAGGTGTCTGCCCAGGCGAGTCCGGAAGCGCAAGCGGCGGCCAGGGAGACGGCAGCGGCGATGGCGAGGCGGCGAGTGTGTGTCATCGGGGGTCCGTGGAATCGGTGGTTTGTTTCACTAAAGAAACAACGATTTATTAATGGAACACCGCAAGAATACCGACGAAGACAACTTCATGACTAGGTAAAAACCCTAGTTGAGGTGACGCCGGGGTGCGCGGCCCACGAAAAAGGGCGGCCGTTTCGGGCCGCCCTTCGAGGGAGGAAGCGGGGTTGGGCTACCCGCCGTAGCGCGCGACGGTCAGGCCTTCCATGTCGATTTCGGGCGCCCTGCCCGCAACCAGGTCGGCCATCACGCGGCCGGTGCCGGCCGCCATGGTCCAGCCGAGCGTGCCGTGGCCGGTGCTCAGCAGCAGGTTGGGCACGCGGGTGGCGCCGATCACCGGCGTGCCGTCGGGCGTCATGGGGCGCAGGCCGGTCCAGAAGGACGCGTCGCGCACCGGGCCGCCGCGCGGAAACAGGTCGGTCACGACGTGTTCGAGCGTGTCGCGCCGCCGCGCGTCGAGCGCCAGGTCGAAGCCCGAGAGCTGCGCCGTGCCGCCCACGCGGATGCGATCGCCCAGGCGCGTGACGGCGACCTTGAAGGTCTCGTCCATCACGGTGGATTCGGGCGCGCCGCTCGCGTCGGTGATGGGCACCGTGATCGAGAAGCCCTTGACCGGGTACACCGGCAGGTCGATGCCCAGCGGGCGCACCAGCGCGGGCGAGTAGCTGCCGAGCGCGACCACGTAGCGGTCGGCGGTGAAGGGGCCCTGGTCGGTGCGTACCGCGGTCACGCCCTTGCCCGCTTCGTGTTCGATGGCCTGGATGTTCACGCCGAATCTGAATTGCACGCCCTCGGCCTCCGCGAGCTTGGCCAGTGCCTGCGTGAACTTGAAGCAGTCGCCGGTCTCGTCGCCCGGCAGGCGCAGGCCGCCGACGAACTTGTCCTTCACGGCGCCGAGCGCGGGCTCATGCAACACGCAGCCGTCGCGGTCGAGCACCTGGTAGGGCACGCCCGACGCCTTCAGCACTTCCACGTCTTTCGCGGTGCCGTCGAGTTGTGCCTGCGTGCGAAAGAGCTGCAACGTGCCCTGCATGCGCTCGTCGTAGCGGATGCCGGTGTCCGCGCGCAGCGCCTTCAGGCAGTCGCGGCTGTATTCGGCCAGCCGCACCATGCGGCCCTTGTTGAGTTCGTAGCGCGCCTGCGTGCAGTTGCGCAGCATCGACAAGCCCCAACGCCACATCGCCGGATCGAGCATCGGCTTGATGACCAGCGGACTGTGCTGCATGAGCATCCACTTGATCGCCTTGACCGGCACGCCGGGCCCGGCCCAGGGCGCCGAGTAGCCGGGCGAGACTTCGCCCGCGTTGCCGAAGCTGGTTTCGAGCGCGGGCGCCGGCTGGCGCTCCAGCACCGTCACCGCGTGCCCGGCGCGCGCCAGGTAGTACGCCACCGAGGTGCCGATGACACCGCTGCCGAGAATCAGGACCTGCATGACAACCCCTCCCTCTTGAAAGCCGCCATGGCCTGAGGGTACAGGCTTGGCGCTCAGAGACCCAGCGAGTCCTGCAGTTCGCGCGCCGTCCAGCGCTTCGGCTGTTGCGGCCAGGCCTCGAGCAGCGCGACCATGCGCGCGTTGCGCGGTGCGCTCAGGCCGTGCTCCTGCGCGAGCCGCACCACCTCGCCGCTGAGCGCGTCGATCTCGGTGCGGCGGCCCAGGGCCAGGTCGTCGGCCATGCTCGAGCGCGCCTTGGCATCGATGCGCAGCATGCGTGCCGCGACGATGCGAAACAGCCAGTCGGGCAACCGCAGCAGGCCCGGCAAGCGCCGCGCCGGCACGGCCGCCACCTGCGCGGGCACGATGCCGCCCGTGCGCAGCACACCCAGCGTTTCATCGATGAGCGCCGCGAAGCAGCGGCGGTAGCCGCGCTGCATGAGCTCGTCGCGCAGCGGCAGGCCCGACAGCGCATTGACCGGGTTGTTGAGGTTGAGCAGCAGCTTGCCCCACTGCACCGGCAGCAGGTCCGCATGCAAGTCGAGCGGCACGCCGGCGCGCTCGAACACGGGCAGCCAGTCGCGCAGCGCGGGGTCGTCTTCCGCGGCCAGCCGGCCGGGCGTGCCGCGGTGGAAGGCGCCGTCGCCGATCTCGGCCACGTTGTACGGCACCATGCCGGCGCGGATGTTGAGCGACGGGCCGGCCTGCCCGGCGGCGGCGCAGTTCGAGATGCCGTTCTGCAGCGAAACCACCGTGGTGCCGGCCGGCAGCGCAAAGGCCAGTTCGCGCGCCGCCTCGGCGGTGGCGCCGCTTTTCACGCACAGCAGCACCAGCGCAGGCCGCGCGCCCACCGGCACCTGCTCGCACAGGCGCAACGTGGGCGCCGCCAGCTTGTGCCGGGCGCCGTCGAGGTCGGTGAGCGTGAGGCCGTGGCGCGCGAGCTTGTCGAGCACGCGCGGACGGCCAACGAAGGTGACGGGCACGCCCGCCGCCGCCAGGCTGCCGCCGATGAAGCAACCGATGGTGCCCGCCCCCATCACGAGCACTTCACCGGGGATCGCGTCGGACATGAAGTGCTGTGTGGGTAGTGAGCGGAAAGGACCTCAGGTCCGTTGGGCAACCCAGGCCTGCACCGATTGCAGCGCGGCCGGCAGGCCCGCGGCGTCGGTGCCGCCGGCCATGGCCATGTCGGGCTTGCCGCCGCCCTTGCCACCGACCTGCTGGGCCACGAAGTTGACCAGCTCGCCGGCCTTGACCTTGGCGATGCTGTCGGCCGTGACACCGGCCGCGATCTGCACCTTGTCGCCGTCCACGGCGGCCAGCACGATGGCGGCGGTCTTCAGCTTGTCCTTCAGCTTGTCCATGGTGTCGCGCAGCGTCTTGGCGTCGGCGCCGTCGAGCTTGGCCGCGAGCACCTTGATGCCGTTGACGTCCACCGCCTGCGCGATGAGCTCGTCACCCTTGGACGACGCGAGCTTGCCCTTGAGCGCGCCCACTTCGCGTTCGAGCGTCTTGACCTGCTCCAGCACCTGCGAGAGACGGCCCTGCAGCTCGGCGGCCGGCGACTTGAGCGTGGCGGCCACGCTGTGCACGGTCGACTCGAGGTCCTGCAGGTACGACAGCGCATTGGCGCCCGTGACGGCTTCGATGCGGCGCACGCCGGCGGCCACGCCGCCTTCGCTGACGATCTTGAACAGGCCGATGTCGCCCGTGCGGCCCACGTGGGTGCCGCCGCACAGTTCGCGGCTGGTGCCGATGTCGAGCACGCGCACGGTCTCGCCGTACTTCTCGCCGAACAGCATCATGGCGCCGGTCTTCTGGGCCGATTCGAGGTCCATCACGCGCGCCTGCGTGGGCGCGTTGTCCAGGATCTCGGCGTTGACGCGCTTTTCGATCTCGAGGATCTGCTCGCGCGTGACCGGGGCGTTGTGCGCGAAGTCGAAGCGCGTCTTGTCGGCGTCGACCAGCGAGCCCTTCTGCTGCACGTGGTCGCCCAGCACTTCGCGCAGGGCCTTGTGCATCAGGTGGGTGACCGAGTGGTTGCGCATGGTGGCGGCGCGGCGCGCGGTGTCGACGGCGGCCTTGACCGCGTCGCCGACCTTCAGCGTGCCTTGCGTTTGCGTGCCGTGGTGGCCGAACACGTCGGCCTTGATCTTCTGCGTGTCGTCGACACCGAACTGCACGCCTTCGGCCACGAGCACGCCCTGGTCGCCGACCTGGCCGCCGCTTTCCGAATAGAAGGGCGTGGTGTCGAGCACCACGATGCCGCTCTGGCCTTCTTTCAGCGCGTCGACGGCCACGCCGTCGAGGTACAGCGCGACGACCTTGGCGTTTTCTTCCAGGTGGTCGTAGCCGGTGAAGGTGTTGCCCGCGCCGGCGTACTCGACGTTGCGGTCCATCTTGAACTTGCCGGCGGCACGGCCCGCGGCCTTCTGCTTTTCCATCGCGGCGTGAAAGCCCGCTTCGTCGACGCTCAGGCCGCGCTCGCGGCACACGTCGGCCGACAGGTCGAGCGGGAAGCCGTAGGTGTCGTGCAGCTTGAAGGCGACGTCGCCCGGCAGCACCTTGGCATCGCCGGCCAGCGCCGCGTCGAGGATTTCCATGCCGTTGGCCAGCGTTTCGAAGAAGCGTTCTTCTTCGGCCTTCAGCGTGTCGATGATGCGTTTCTCGTCGGCCACCAGCTTGGGGTACGCGTCGCCCATGAGCTTCACGAGGTCGGGCACCAGCTTGTGGAAGAAGGGCTTCTTCTGGCCCAGCTTGTAGCCGTGGCGGATGGCGCGGCGCACGATGCGCCGTTGCACGTAGCCGCGGCCTTCGTTCGAGGGAATGACGCCGTCGGCCACCAGGAAGGAGGTGGCGCGGATGTGGTCGGCGATCACGCGCAGCGAGTTGTTCGACAGGTCTTGCGTGCCGGTCTCGCGGCCGGCGGCCTTGATGAGCGCGTCGAAGATGTCGATCTCGTAGTTGCTGTGCACGTGCTGCAGGATCGCCGCCAGGCGCTCCAGGCCCATGCCGGTGTCGACGCAGGGTGCGGGCAGCTTCTTGACCGAGCCGTCGGGCTGCATGTCAAACTGCATGAACACGTTGTTCCAGATCTCGATGTAGCGGTCGCCGTCTTCATCGGGCGAGCCGGGCGGGCCGCCGGGGATCTCGGGGCCGTGGTCGTAGAAGATCTCGGAGCACGGGCCGCAGGGGCCCGTGTCGGCCATCATCCAGAAGTTGTCGGACATGTAGCGTCCGCCCTTGTTGTCGCCGATGCGCACGACGCGCTCGGGCGGCAGGCCGATTTCCTTGGTCCAGATGTCGTAGGCCTCGTCGTCCTCGATGTAGACGGTGGCCCAGAGCTTCTCGGCCGGCAGCTTGTAGACCTGGGTCAGCAGCTCGAAGGCCCACTTCAGCGAGTCGCGCTTGAAGTAGTCGCCGAAGCTCCAGTTGCCCAGCATCTCGAAGAAGGTGTGGTGGCGCGCGGTGTAGCCCACGTTCTCGAGGTCGTTGTGCTTGCCGCCGGCACGCAGGCAGGCCTGCACCGAGGCGGCGCGCACGTAGGGGCGCTTGTCTTCGCCGAGGAACACGTCCTTGAACTGGACCATGCCCGAGTTCGTGAACATGAGCGTCGGGTCGTTGCCCGGCACCAGCGAGCTCGAAGGCACCACCGTGTGGCCCTTGGAGGCGAAGAAATCGAGAAAGGTCTTGCGGATGTCCGCGACCGTGAATGTGGGCTGGCTCATCTTTGGATTTCGTCTGCTGTCGGGGGCGGCCTGGCGATGGCGACCCTGCGTCGAAACCACTGCGTTGAACCGGCCTAACTGCTTGATTTGCTTGAACAATCGATTATAGGTTTGCGCATGGTGCCCGGGCCCGCCGCGGGCCTTGCGCACGCGCGATCCGGGAGCCGGGGCTAATATGGACGGCTGAAGCGGTGCGCGCCCTCCCCGGCTGCAGCCTGTTTCTTCCCTGTTTTCATCGGCAACATGAATCAAGGAGCACGCATGGCGGGTCAGGCGTCGGAACACTGGAAGATCGAAGACCTCGATTTCTCCCGCATCGCACGCGAGCAGGTGCGCACGGACGAGAACCTCTTCTACCTGGTGGCGTCGGCCTCCTTCATCGAGAGCGGCTCCGACCTGTACACGCAGAACCTGGTCGATTTCTTCCGGGGCGACGACGAGGTCACCGAGTGGCTGTCGAACCACTGGGAGCAGGAAGAGCTGCAGCACGGCCGGGCCCTGCGCGCCTACGTGGACCACGTCTGGCCCGAATTTCCCTGGGAAACCGCCTACCGCGGCTTTCTCGACGAATACGCCACCTACTGCAAGGTCGAGCTGCTGGCCCCGACCCGCGCCCTGGAAATGACCGCCCGCTGCGTGGTCGAGACCGGCACCGCCACCTACTACCGGGCCATGGCCCGCAGCACCACCGAGCCGGTGCTGCGCGACCTCGCCACCCGCATCGCGACCGACGAGGTCAACCACTACAAGCACTTCTACCGGTTCTTTCGCCGCTACCGCGCGCAGGAGCGGCTGAACCGCTTCCGCGTGATGGGCACCATCGGCCGGCGCACGCTGGAGCTGAAAAGTGAGGACGCCGACTGCGCCGTCCGCCACGTGCTGCAGGCCCGCGCCCCGCACCGCGCCGGCGACGCGGCCTACGTGCAGCAGCTGAGCGCGCACATGAACCGCACCATCCGCACCCACCTGAGCCCCGCCGCCACGCTGAAGATGCTGATGCGCCCGCTGGAGCTGCCGGCCCGGGTGCAGACGGTGATCCAGTACCCGATCCGGCAGTTCATGGAGCATGTCTTCCTGCGCTGACGAGCCAAAAACCCAGAAAACGCCAGGAAACGCGCAAAAAAAACCCAGCACGATGCTGGGCTGAATCTCTGGATTGCTGTCACGCACAGAGAACCCGCACTTGAAGCGAGTCCGCAAAATTTAGGGCCCGGGCCGCCCCCGGCTTGTCGGACAACACCGACAGTTCTGCACGATCGTGCGATCCGCGGGTATCCCCGGAAGCTCGAAAAAGTGCCAAATTCTTCACACTTTTTAACTTGTCCTACGGTTACGACATTTTTCAGCTGACATGCTGGGCGCGCGTCCTCGCCGAGGATGCACTTGCTGTCACGCAACAGGGCCGCAAAAGAAGAGCTCTCTGTTTGCCTTAGAGCGCGCCCCTTCGGGGGCCCCTCGAGATACCCGCTCCGGCGGGTATTTTTTTGCCCGCCGCCGGGCCGCCCATCGCCCTACCACATCGCCATGACGGGTTTTCCCAATCCGATGGGGACAATGTTGTGGAAAACCGTGTGCGCAGCGCGCGAAACCCTTGCCTGGCGGGGCCTGCAACGCGGTGCCTGCGAAAGAGGCAGTGAAGGTAAAAAACCCGGAAAAATATTTTTCCCGCCCGTTTTCCCCGCCGAGACCCGCCCGCCGCCGTCCCCGAACGGCGCTGAAAGAATTCATCAGACTCCCACCCCGAAGCCCCCGCTAGCATCGAACGACCCGGGCGGCCAGCCTGCGCCGCGCCGGGGACCCAAGGGAGCAAAACATCGTGAAGTGGATCGTGGCTGGCTTTGTGGCGCTGGTTTTCTCAGTGCTGTCGTTCAACGCATTCATTGCCAACGACCTGAGCCGCCAGACCCGCGGCAACCGGCTCATCGCCATGCTGACCGACCTGTACGGCTGGCTGATGGGCACCCTGGGCGCCGTGCCGACGGGCGTGCTGTTCGCGGCGTGCGCCGTGGGCATCGTGGTGCTGGCGGTCCGGGACGGCAAGAAGGCGTCCTGAGCCATGCCGGTGACCACGCGCGTGGCCCTGCTCGACCCGCAAGGCACCACCGGACCCCAACTGCTGCACAGCCTGCCCCGCCTGGGCTACGACACCCTGCGGTTCTCGAGTGCGGGCGACTTCTTTGCGTTGCTGGACAGCGGCCAGCCGATCGACCTGCTGCTCCTGGTGGTCGAGAACGAGCTGGCTTCGCGCAGCCTCTTCGCCGCCTGCCGGGCGCTGAACATTCCGACGCTGCTCATCGTGCGCGACAGGCGCTGGGAGCAGCTCATGCCCTGGCGCGACGCGCCGGGCTGGGACGACTTCATCGAGCTGCACGGCGCCAGCATCGACGACGCCATCAACGAGCTGGCCTGGCGCATGCGCACCCTGCTGCTGCGCGCCCGGCAGGCCGCGCAGACCGCCAGCCTCGGCGCGGCGAGCTGGGGCCCCTACCGCTTTCTCGACATGGCCCACACGGTGCTGCTGCACGAGCGGCGCATCCGCCTGCAGCCGCGCCAGTACGCCTTCGCCGTCACGCTCTTCCGCAACGCCGGCCAGGTGATCACGCGCGAGTGGCTGTGGCAGTCGATCTGGGACAAGACCACGCCGTATGAAGGCACGCGCGTGCTCGACGTGTGCGCGGCCAACATCCGCAAGCGCCTGGACCTGTGCGCCGAGAACGGCTACGAGCTGCGCGCGGTCTACAAGCAGGGCTACCGGCTGGTGTCGGTGTTGCCCGGGCGCGAACCGACCAAGGAGAGGGAGTTCACGCGAAGAGGCCGGCCACGCCATGCCGCCCTTGCCGTGAATTGCTGACAGGCCCGGCCCTGCATCGGGCCGGGCCCCGGGCGCGCGTCAGGCGTCCGCCCCCACGCGAATCAGACGCGCCGGCTTCAGCCGGCCGTCCAGCGACGCCAGCCAGGCGCCCAGGTCCTCGTTCGACACGGGCGTCAGCAGCAGCTCGAAGGAACGCTGCGCGCGCACCGCGACCGGCACCGACTCCACGCTCTCCAGCTCCGAGCGGTGCGTGAGGTACAGCAGCGGCAGCATCCAGTCGGCCGCCTGGTGCATCGCGGGCACGCGCGCCACCGTCTTCTGCGCGTCGGCGTGCAGCCCCACGATCACCCCGTCGAAGCGCTGGCCCACCTCCAGCACCTGGATCAGGTCGGCGATGCGCACGAAGGGAATGAAGTCGGCCCCCAGCGCCGTCAGCGAGTTGCCGGTGCAGGCGCGCTGCAAGGCGTCGGAATCGACCAGCGCGATCCGGTACCCCGAGGGAGCAGGCGCGTTCATCGTCACTGCTCCCCTGCGATGTCGAGCTCGACGCGCCGGTTGGGCTGCAGGCACTGCAGCAGCGCCGGCGTGCTGCGGCTGCCTTCGCAGTCGGACACCACCGGCTGGCGCTTGCCCATGCCCGCGGTGCGGATCAGCTTGCGGTCCAGCCCCTGCTGCACCAGCAGGTCGCGCACGGTGTTGGCGCGCTCCAGCGACAGCGCCTCGTTGTAGGCGTCGCCGCCCAGCCGGTCGGTGTGGCCCGTCACCACGATGTAGTGCAGCGAGCGGAAGTTGTTGCGCAGCTCGACCGCCAGGTGCTCCAGCCGCGTGCGCCCTGCGGGCTGCAGGTCGGTGAGCGAGGCGCCGTCGAAGCGGAACAGGCCATCTGCATTGAGCGTGACCTTCTGCGGCGGCGCCAGCTTGGTGCTGGCCGGGATCGGCGTGGCCGCCGGCGGCTGCGCGAGCAAGGCGCAGTCGGGGTTCTTCCACCAGCCGCCGGTCATCAGCTCGCTGCCGTTGAAACGCACCATGTACTGGCAGGTGACGTGCTCGCTGCCCTTGCCCGTGTAGAAGTGGAAGATGTAGTTCCACTCGCGCACGCCCCACAGGCCTTCGCTGAAGTGCGGCCAACCCAGCAGCTCGCGCAGCTGGTCCTTGCCCATGCCGGGGCGCACGCGCTGGAACTTCTCGGTGCCCGGGAAGGCGCCCTGCTTCCACTTGGCGCTGTCCAGCGCCGGAAACTCCTCGGGCCTGGGCGCTGCGGGCTTCTCGGCCGCTGCGCGCGCCTGCGCGTCCTTGTCGATGGCGGCGCCGGGCGAGGCGCAGCCCTGCAGGGCCGCAAGCAAGGCCGCCAGTGCGACGGCGGGCAGGGTTCGGTTCATCTGCTTCATTCTTTTTCTCTCCCGCTTCAATTGAAGACCCACTCGGCACCGACCGTGGCCGCGGCGCCGGCGCGGCTCATGCCCACGCCGCCGGTCACGCTCCAGCCGTTGTTCTCGGCCGTGCGGCGGAAGCTGATGCCCACCGCGCTCTCGCCCTTGAACGTGCCGTAGCCCACGCGCATCACCGTCTTGCCCGGCACCGAGGTGCCCGGCATCTGCACGGCCATGGCGGCGGCCACGCCGGCATAGGCGTTCTTGGCGGTGTTGCGCAGCTCGTTGCCCAGCGCGTTGGTGCGCGCGTCGGTGTAGGCCATGCCGGCGGCGCCGGCCTGGTTCAGCTGCTGCACGTTGACCGCGTCGGTGGGCGCCACGCCCGGCGCCACGTTCTGCACCGTGACCGGGCCGGTGGAGGCGCCGTTGCCCATGGTCACGCTGTTGTAGTTGACGCTGCCGTCCACGTTCGTGTCGTAGCGCACCGCGCTTTGCTGCACGGCCTGCAGCTGGCGCACGTTCACCGCGTCGGTGGCCTGCGTGCCGCCGGCCACGTTGGTGATCTGGCGTTCGTTGCCGGCCGAACCGACCGACACCGCACCCTGCGCCGACTGCACCACGGTGTTCGAGAACATCTCGCGCTGCCCGTTCATGCCCGCGCGGTTGGCCACCGCGCCGTCGCCCAGCGCCACGCTGTTGGCCGTGCTGGCCGTGCTGTTGGCACCCAGCGCGATGCTGCCGGCCGCCTTGGCCTGTGCGTTGTTGCCGGTGGCGATGGCGTTGTTGCCCAGCGCGACCGCGTTCGGGCCGATGGCCACGCTCTCGGCGCCGGCGGCGTTCGAGTCGGCCGCCTTCGAGTTGGCGTGGAAGTACTTGATGCCGCCGCCACCGGTGGTCATGTTGTTGATCGCCTGGTTCGTCGCGTACAGCTGGCTGCCGTTCACCGCGTCGGTGCTGGTGGCGCTGATCTCGCCGGCCGCGACGTTGGTGAGCTGGCGCTCGGCATCCTTCGAACCGACGCTGACCACGCCCACCGGCTTGGTGCCGGCGAACTGGTAGGTCGTGCCCTGGAGCGTGACGCTCTCAGTGGGCTTGGCCTCCGCCGTGGTCGCGTCGTTGCCCAGCGCGACGCTGTTCTTCGTCGTGACCACGGCGCCCGTGCCGATCGCCACGCCCCGGTCGGCCTTGACGGCCGCGCCCGAGCCCACCGCCGTGCTGTCGGTGCCCGTGGACGTGGGCGCCACGTAGGTCGTCGGCGAACCGGTGATCCACTTGCTGCCCGCCGCCGCGGCCTGGCTGGCCACCGCCTGCAGCTGCGCCACGTTCACGGCGTCGCTCGGTGCGGAGCCGGCGGCCACGCCGGTGATCTGGCGGAACACGCCGTGGGCGGCGTCGCCCACGCCCACCGCCCCCGTCGTGCTGGTGGTGGCCGCGATGGCATCCGCTTGTGCCGCGGTCGCCTCCGGCGGCACATAGCCCTTCACGCCCGCTGCGCGGTCTGCCACCGAGCCTGCGCCCAATGCCGCACCACCCGTCGCGGTGGCCGTGCTGCCTGCACCCACTGCCACGCTCACATCGCCGACAGCGGCGCTCGCCGCGCCCATCGCGACGCTTGCCACGCCCGAGGCGTTCGAGGCCGCGCCCGCGGCCACGCTGCCGTTGCCCGCAGCCCGCGCCCAGGCGCCAAAGGCCGCGCTGTCGATGCCGTCGGCCGTCGAGAAGTAGCCCACCGCCGTGCTGCGGTCGCCCATCGCCCAGGCGGCATTGCCGATCGACGTGGCGCTGATGCCCGCGGCCTGCGCCGCCGTGCCCATCGCCACCGCGTTGACGGCCGTTGCCTGCGCGTCCTTGCCTGCGGCGATAGCGTCGGCGCCCGTGGCCCCGTCGTTGTTCTCGTTGCCGCCGCCAGTCGAGTTCACGCTGTAGTACTTGGTCTTGCTCTCGGCGACCGTGTCCTTGAGCTGGCTGACGTTCACCGCATCGGTGCCGGCCACGCCAGGCGCCACGTTAGTGATCACCTTGCCGCCCGCGTCGACGCCCGCCGTGGTCACGCTCGGACCGCCGACGATGGTCAGGCCGGTGGCGCCGAGGGTGACGTTCGGGCCCACGGTCACGCCGGCGTTGTTCATCACCGTGTCGCCGGTGGTCACGCTGTCGAACTTCACGTCCTTGGCCGTGGCCACGGTCAGCGTGTTGCCGTTGCGGGTGACGACCATGTTGTCGCCACTGGCGAAGTTGGCCGTGCCGCCGGGCGCGATGTTCTGCGGGGTTGCCTCGCCGTTCGCGCTCAGGTTCCAGCCCTTGCTGGCCGTGGCGTCGACCAGCTTGAGCTGCTCTTCGGTGGCCGCGCGGCCCACGGTCGCGAAGCTCGGGTCGGTCAGCGTCTTGTTGCTCAGGCCCTGGATGTCGTTGCTGACACCGCTGAGCTTGACGGTGCCGCTGGTCACGCCACCCGCCGCGACGGCCGTGGTGGTCGTGCCGTTGTTCACCGTCAGGCCCGTGGTGTTCAGCACGCTCTGGCCCACGGTCACGCTGTTGTTGACCTTCACGTCGTCGGCGAGCTTGAAGTCGAGGTTCGTGCCGGTGCGCGTGATCGCGATGTTGCTGTCCGAGTTGCTGAAGTCGACCTTGCCGCCTGGAGCGACATTGCCGCCGGTGGCTTCGCCATTGGCTGCGACATTCCAGCCTGCGCTGGCCGTGTCGTTGACCTGCTTCAGTTGCTCTTCCGTCGCAGCACGGCCCACAGTCGCGAAGCTCGGGTCGGTCAGCGTCTTGTTGCTCAGGCCCTGGATGTCATTGCTGACGCCGCTGAGCTTGACGGTGCCGCTGGTGACGCCACCCGCCGCGACGGCCGTGGTGGTCGTGCCGTCGTTCACGGCCAGGCCCGTGGTGTTGAGCACGCTCTGGCCCACGGTCACGCTGTTGTTGACTTTCACGTCGTTGGCCAGCTTGAAGTCGAGGTTAGTGCCGGTGCGCGTGATGGCGATATTGCTGTCCGAGTTGCTGAAGTCGACCTTGCCACCCGGTGCGACGTTGCCGCCCGTGGCTTCGCCGTTGGCTGCGACATTCCAACCCGCGCTGGCCGTGTCGTTGACGATCTTGAGCTGTTCTTCCGTGGCCCCGCGGCCCACGGTCGCGAAGCTCGGGTCGGTCAGTGTCTTGTTGCTCAGGCCTTGGATGTCATTGCTGACGCCGCTGAGCTTGACGGTGCCGCTGGTGACGCCGCCGGCTGCAACAGCCGTGGTGGTCGTGCCATCGTTCACCGTCAGACCCGTGGTGTTGAGCACGCTCTGTCCCACCGTCACGCTGTTGTTGACCTTCACATCGTCAGCCAGCTTGAAGTCGAGGTTCGTACCGCTGCGGGTGATCGCGATGTTGCTGTCCGAATTGCTGAAGTCGACCTTGCCGCCAGGCGCGACGTTGCCGCCCGTGGCTTCGCCGTTGGCCGCGACATTCCAGCCTGCGCTGGCGGTGTCGTTGACCTTCTTCAGCTGCTCTTCAGTGGCCGCACGCCCCACCGTCGCGAAGCTCGGATCGGTCAGCGTCGTGTTGCTGAGACCCTTGATGTCGTTGGTGACACCGCTGAGGTTCACGCTGCCGCTGGTCACGCCGCCTGCGGCCACCGCAGTGGTCGTGGTGCCGTTGTTGACCGTCAGGCCGGTGGTGTTGAGCACGCTCTGACCCACGGTCACGCTGTTGTTGACCTTGACGTTGTCCGCCAGCTTGAAGTCGAGGTTCGTGCCGGTGCGCGTGATCGCGATGTTGCTGTCCGAGTTGCTGAAGTCCACCTTGCCGCCCGGCGCAACGTTGCCGCCCGTGGCCTCGCCGTTGGCCGCGACATTCCAGCCTGCGCCGGCGGTGTCGTTGACCTTCTTCAGTTGCTCTTCGGTGGCCGCACGGCCCACCGTCGCAAAGCTCGGGTCGGTCAATGTCGTGTTGCTGAGACCCTGGATGTCGTTGGTGACACCGCTGAGGTTCACGCTGCCGCTGGTCACGCCGCCGGCGGCAACCGCCGTGGTCGTGGTGCCGTTGTTCACAGTCAGGCCCGTGGTGTTGAGCACGCTCTGGCCCACGGTCACGCTGTTGTTGACCTTGACGTCGTCCGCCAGCTTGAAGTCGAGACTCGTGCCCGTGCGGGTGATCGCGATGTTGCTGTCGGAGTTGCTGAAGTCCACCTTGCCGCCAGGCGCCACATTGCCGCCCGTGGCCTCACCGTTCGCTGCCACGTTCCAGCCTGCGCTGGCCGTGTCGTTGACGATCTTGAGCTGCTCTTCAGTCGCTGCGCGGCCCACCGTCGCGAAGCTCGGGTCGGTCAACGTCTTGTTGCTCAGCCCTTGGATGTCGTTGGTCACGCCGCTCAGGCTGACCGTTCCACTGGTCACGCCACCGGCAGCCATCGCCGTCGTGGTCGCGCCGTTGGTCACGGTCGTGCCTGTCGCCGACGTCGTCGTGACATTGCCCGCGCCGTCGTTCACCGTCAGGCCCGTCGTGTTCAGCACGCTCTGGCCCACGGTCACACTGTTGTTGACCTTCACGTCATCTGCCAGCTTGAAGTCGAGGTTCGTACCGCTTCGCGTGATCGCGATATTGCTGTCCGAATTGCTGAAGTCCACCTTGCCGCCCGGTGCGACGTTGCCTCCCGAGGCTTCGCCGTTCGCCGCCACGTTCCAGCCTGCGCTGGCCGTGTCATTGACGATCTTGAGCTGTTCTTCCGTGGCCCCACGGCCCACGGTCGCAAAGCTCGGGTCGGTCAGCGTCTTGTTGCTCAGGCCTTGGATGTCGTTGGTCACGCCGCTCAGGTTGACCGAGCCACTGGTCACGCCGCCTGCCGCGACCGCGGTGGTGGTCGTTCCGTTGTTGACCGTCAGACCGGTGGTGTTCAGCACGCTCTGGCCCACGGTCACGCTGTTGTTGACCTTCACGTCGTCAGCGAGCTTGAAGTCGAGGTTCGTACCGCTGCGGGTGATCCTGACGTTGCTGTCGGAGTTGCTGAAGTCGACCTTGCCGCCAGGCGCCACATTGCCACCCGTGGCCTCACCGTTCGCCGCCACGTTCCAGCCTGCGCTGGCCGTGTCATTGACGATCTTGAGCTGTTCTTCCGTAGCCCCACGGCCCACCGTCGCAAAGCTTGGATCAGTCAGCGTCTTGTTGCTCAAACCCTGGATGTCGTTGGTCACGCCACTCAGGTTGACCGTCCCGCTGGTCACGCCGCCTGCCGCAACCGCGGTGGTGGTCGTGCCGTTGTTGACCGTCAGACCCGTGGTGTTGAGAACGCTCTGGCCCACCGTCACGCTGTTGTTGACCTTCACGTCGTCAGCGAGCTTGAAGTCAAGGTTCGTACCGCTGCGGGTGATCGTGACGTTGCTGTCGGAGTTACTGAAGTCCACCTTGCCGCCAGTCGCCACATTGCCACCCGTGGCCTCGCCGTTGGCCGCCACGTTCCAACCTGCGCTGGCCGTGTCATTGACGATCTTGAGCTGCTCTTCAGTCGCTGCACGGCCCACCGTCGCGAAGCTCGGATCGGTCAGCGTCTTGTTGCTCAGCCCCTGGATGTCGTTCGTCACGCCACTCAGGTTGACCGTTCCGCTGGTCACGCCACCGGCAGCCATCGCCGTCGTGGTCGCGCCGTTGGTCACGGTGGTGCCTGTCGCCGACGTTGTCGTGACGTTGCCCGCGCCGTCGTTCACGGTCAGGCCCGTGGTGTTCAGCACGCTCTGGCCCACCGTCACACTGTTGTTGACCTTCACATCGTCAGCGAGCTTGAAGTCGAGATCCGTGCCGGTGCGCGTGATCGCGATGTTGCTGTCCGAGTTGCTGAAGTCGACCTTGGCGCCCGGTGCGACGTTGCCCCCCGTGGCTTCGCCGTTGGCCGCCACGTTCCAACCCGCGTTGGCGGTCGCATCGACGGCCTTGAGCTGGCTCACGTTCACCGCATCCGTATCGACCGCGCCGGCCGCCACGTTGGTGATGCGCCGCTCGGCACCCACGCCGCCTACCGACACTTCGCCCACCGGCACCGCTCCGGCGACCGACGTTGCGCCCGGCGGCACGTAGGCCGCGTTCGCGTTCAACGTCGCCAGGTCCGTGGCCGTGGTGCTGTTGGCACCGAGCGCCACCGCGTTCGCGTAGGTGGCGCTGGCATCGGTGCCGATGCTGACGCCGCTGTCGCCCGTGGCCTTGGCACGGGTGCCGATGGCAACGGTGTTGCTGGCGCTGATGTTCTCGCCTGCGTTCAAGCCGATCGCGACGTTGGCGCTGCCCTGGACCCCGCCGCCGGAAAGACCGCCCAGCGCCACGTTGAAGGCGCCGTTGGTGCCCTGCCCCGCGGAACTTCCGATGCCCACGTTGGAGAAACCGGTCGTGACCGCCCCGCCATTCACGCCGATGCCAATGTTGGAGTCACCGGTGACGCGGGCGCCCGCGCTCAACCCGAGCGCGGTGTTGTTCCCGCCCGTCACCGACACACCGGCGCTGTTGCCGACGGCCGTGTTGTCCGCTCCCGCAACCTGCCGGCCCGCGGCGTACCCGACGAAGGTGTTGTGCGAGTTGCCAGCCGCCGTGCTGCCCGAGCCGGCCATGTTGCCGACCGCCACGGTGCCCACGCCCGCGGCCACGGCATCCACGCCTGCCGCGATCGCATTGATGCCGGTCGCGCCCTTGTTGTCGTAGTTGCCGCCCTGCGTGCCGTTGTCGTTCACGCTGTAGTAGTGCGTCTGCGCGCCCTTGAGCTGGCTCACGTTGACGGCATCCGTATCGTCCGAGCCCGCCGCCACGTTGGTGATGCGCCGCTCCTTGCCCGCGCTGCCCACCGACACCTCGCCCACCGGCGCGGTGCCGGCCACGGCCGTCGCGCCTGCCGGCACATAGGCGTTCTTGAGCGCCAGTGCGGTTGCGTCCTGCGTCGCCTTCGAATCCGCGCCGAGCGCGACACCGTTGGCCGCACTGGCCTGCGCCTGGCGGCCGATGGCAACGCCGTCGTTCTTGCTGGCCACGGCGCTGTTGCCGATGCTCACCGTGTTGTCGGCGGTGATGCCACTCAACGTCGCGGGATCGACCACGCCCGCCAGGGTGCCGATGGCGATGTTGCTGTTGCCCTTGGTGCCGGCGCCCGCCGCCGCGCCGATGCCGACGTTCGTGTCGCCGACGACGGAGGAGCCCGACAGGTCGCCCATGGCGATGTTGTCGTTGCCGTTCACGGCCTGGCCCGCGCTGCCGCCGATCGCGGTGTTGTAGGTGCCCTTGGTCCCGATGCCGCTGTAGACGCCCATCGCGAGGTTGTAGTCGCCCTGGACGCCTTGGCCCGCCGCGATGCCGAACGCCGCGTTCGAGCTGCCGGCCACGTCCTTGCCCGCAGCGGAACCCACGGCGGTGTTGCTGGAACCCACGACACCACCACCCGCTTCGGTGCCGATGCCCACGTTGTTCTGGCCGGCCAGGCCGGCGCTGGCGCCCACGCCGGCCTGGTAGCCGATGGACACGCTGCGCTCGCCGTTGGCTTGGGCGCCCACGCCCGCCGCCAGTGCGTTGATGCCGGTGGCGCCGTCGTTGGCGTAGTTGCCGCCCTGCACGCCGTTGTCGTTCACGCTGTAGTAGTGCGTCTGGCCCGCTTTCAGCTGCGCCACGTTCACCGCGTCGGTGGCTTGCGTGCCCGCTGCCACGTTCGTGATCTGCCGCGTCTGGCCGTTGCCGCCGACGCTCACCGCGCCCAACGTGCTCTTCCACGTGGCCGAGGTGTCCGTCGAGGCCTTGCCCGCGGCCGGGTCGAAGCCCGCCACGCCCTTGTCCGTGCTCGCCACCGACTTGCTGCCCAACGCAGCGCCGTCAGCCACCGTCACGCTGGTCGAGTCGCCCAGCGCAGTCGCGTTGGCCACGTTGACGTTGACGTTGTTGCCCAGCACGAAGGTGTTGTTCGCCGCAGCGCCCAACGTGTTGTTGTTGCCCACGCTGTAGCTGTTGGCGCCGTCGATCGTGCTCGGGTCGCCGATGGCGCCGCTGTTGTTGCCGTTGACGACGTTGCCCGTGCCGATGCTGATCGACTGCGTGCCGTTGGCCTGGGCACCCTTGCCCATGGCAATGGAGGCTTCGCCCTTCGCAAAGGCGCTGTCGCCCACCGCCACGCTGGACACACCGAAAGCCTTGCTCGCGTTGCCGATGGCCACGGCGGCCTTGTCGCCGGCGACCGCCGACGAGCCCAGCGCCACGGCGTCGTCGCCGGTGGCGCGCGACAGGTGGCCGATGGCCGTCGTGCGGCTGGCGTCGATGCCGGCCACACCGTTGCGCTGGAACGCCTGGGTGACCGAGGTCTGCAGCTCGGCGGCGGTGACCAGCACGTTGCCGCTGCTGGCCTCGACGACGTTGCCGCTGGCGTCCAGGGTGTAGGTGCCGTCGGCCAGGCCGGCTTCGGTCACGCCGCGCGTGGCCAGAAAGCCCATGTATTCGGTCTGCGCCGCCAGGCTCGCCGCCTGCACAGCGGCCTGGGAGATCGGGGCATTCGGGTCCTGCGCGGCCAGCGCCAGGTTGGCGCTGGCGAGGGTGCCGAGCGCGATGTTGTTGCTGCCCTTGGACTGCAAGCCCGCCATCGTGCCCTGGTTGATGTTCTGGTCGCCCGTCACGAACTGGCCGGCGCGCTGGCCCACCGCGACGTTGCGGTTGCCGCTCGACAGCCCGCCCGCGCCGTAGCCCATGCCGGCGTTCTCGTCGCCCTGCACCACAAGGCCCGCCTGGTTGCCAACGTAGGAATTGCGGGCGCCATTGCCGCTCGCACCCGAGCCGCTGCCGACAAAGGTGTTGAGCGAGTTGCTGAAATCGTTGGGGTCGGCCTTGGCGGGGCGGCCCGTGCCCGCGAACGTGCCGATCGCGACGGTGTCGTAGCCGGCTTCGGCGCGCGAACCCAGCGCCGTGCCGCGTCCCTCGGCCTTCGCCGAGCCCCCCAGGGCCACGGAGTTGCCTTCGGTCGCGGAGGCATAGGTGCCCACCGCCACGGAACTCCAGTTCTCGGTCGGTCCGGTCAGGCGATCGCCACCGCTCGCAATGGCGGCGCGGCCGATGGCGATGTCGCCGAGCTTGTGCGCCTCGGCGCCGTTGCCCATGGCCACGGTGTCGTTCGCGAGCGCCTTGGCATCGGGGCCGATCGCCACGCTGTTGACGCCGATGGCGCCCGAGTTGGCCTGGGTCGAATTGCCGACAGCCGTCGAATTCACATGCAGGTACGGCGTCTCGTCGACGCTCACCCAGCGCCCGCCCTTCCAGGTCACCAGGCCTTGCGTGAGGCCGTTGGTGGTGGTGCCGGGCGTGGTGTTGAAGAGCATCATCCCGTCGGCCGGCACGCCGCCAGGCAGGCCCCAGGTGGTGGCGTCGGTGAGCGCCACGCGCGGCATCATCACGCCGCGGGTGTACGAGTTGATGTCGAGGATGGCTCCCGGCACCGCGTCAGGGCCCGGGTGCCCCGTGGGGACGGCTTCGTTGATCATCGTCTGCGACCCCGCCTGGCCACCGCCCAGCAGTGCCGCGCCCACCACACCGGCCGTGACAACCGCGCGCACCACGCTGCCACGCTTGCCGCGCGCCCGCGTCGTTTCCGACGCGGCAACCCAAGCGCCCAGCGCCTCATTCCAGATGGATCGATAAGACTTGTTCATTTCCCCTGTTCCTCGGATGCAAGCCGGCTGTACCCCGCAGGATCGCGACATGGCGAGCGGAGATGACCGGAGATGTGGAGTGATCGGAGCGCCGGGTGGCGCTACAGGGGGCGGATGATGTCGAGGGCCTTCGAGGGTCGAAGGGCCAGCGTGAGGTTTGGTCAGATTTGCAGCCAGCTTTAGTCTGCATTTGTGAATTTCTTTACTACTTCATAACCATCGCCAACAATGTTGCTAACGTTCACGCTACGGAATTCGTCAGATTTCGGGTGTGGATTCACTGTCAAAATTGCCGCCGCCACCCCTGGAGTCCATGCGCATCGCCATCCTTGAAGACGACCCGAACCAGCTCTCGCATCTCGTGCGGACACTCGAGCAGCTGTTAACAATTGGCGAGACGAATGTGACGTGCATCACGTTTTCGAACGGGTCGACCTTGCAACAGGCACTGCGGCGCGAAAGCTTCGATCTGCTGGTGCTCGACTGGAACGTGCCCGGCCTGGCCGGCGTCGAATTGCTGCAGTGGCTGCGCAAGTGGCAGACCGACAAGGTGCCGGTGCTCATGCTGAGTTCGCGCGCTTCCGAGCACGACGTGGTGCAGGCGCTGAACCTCGGCGCCGACGACTACATCGTCAAACCCTTCCGACCGCTCGAACTGCGCGCCCGCGTGCAACGCCTGATGGCCCGGCGCGTGCCGCTGGCGCCGTCCGACGGCGAGCGCTTCGGCCGCTGGGAGTTCGAACGGGTGTCGCAAAGCGTCCTGATCCACCCGGCCCCGGGCGACGACGCCGCGCCGCAGCGGCACGCCCTCACCGACCGCGAATTCAAGCTCGCGCTGACGCTGTTCCAGCACATGGGCGACACGGTGTCGCGCGCGCATCTGCTCGAAAGCGCCGGCTACAGCAACGAAGAACTGCCTTCGCGCACGCTGGACAGCCACATCTACCGGCTGCGCAGCAAGCTCGGCCTCGAAGCCGAAAGCGGACTGAGCCTGCGCACGGTGTACGGCCGCGGCTACCGGCTCGAGGCCACGCAACACGCACCGCAGGCGGATTCCTGATGGCGACGACGCACCCAACCCCGTTCCGCCCGTTCCGCCCGTTCCGCCCGCACCGCCTCCTGGCCTGCGCCGCGCTGCTCGTCGCCACGGCGGCGGGCGCGCAGTCGCCGCACGTGGTGAAGCCCGGCGAAACCCTGTGGGGCATCTCGGGCCAGCAGCTGGACACGCCGCTGCGCTGGCCCGAAGTGCAGCAACGCAACCAGGTGGGCGAGCCGCGCCTGCTGCAGCCGGGCACGGTGCTGTACTTTGCCGATGGCCGGCTTGTGCCCGAGGGCGCGGCGGTGGTCACCGCGGTCGAGGGTCGGGCCTCGCGCAAGCGCGCGGGTGTGCCTGAACAGGTCCTCACGCCCGGCCTGCCGATCCAGGCCGGCGACACGCTCATCACCGGCACGGATGCCTTCGTGACCCTCGGGGTGGCGGGCGGCAGCCGCGTCGTGCTGCCCTCGCGCAGCGCGCTGGAGGTGCTGGCCATCGATGCCAATACCGTGCGGCTGCGGCTCATCGAAGGCCGCGTCGAATCGCAGGTGCACAAGCAGCAGCCGAACCAGCAGTTCGAGATCCGCGCGCGGTCGATGGGCCTGGGCGTGCGCGGCACCCACTTTCGCGTGCGCGACGAAGACGGCGTGCTGACCGGCGAAGTGATTTCGGGCGAAGTGGTGGTGCAGCGCACCGCGCAGGCCGAACCGCCGCTCGTGCTGCGCGAAGGCCGCGGCGCGGTGCTGCTGGAGAGCGGCCCGTCGCAAGCGCAGGGCCTGCTGCCGGCGCCCCAGCTGGTGCCCGAAACGACGGCGCGCAACGACCGCACGTTCCGCTTCACGCCCGTTGCGGGCGCGCAAACCTACCGCCTGCAATTGGCGCGCGACGAGCGCTTCCTGCTGCCGGTGTACGAACAACGCGGCCCAAGACCTTCCTTCACGGTGCCGGCGGAACTGCCATCGGGCCTGTACCAGCTGCGCCTCACGGCCTTCGATGCCGCCCGGCTCGAAGGGCTGCCGGGCGACGGCACGGTCTACCTGCCCACGGTCGAAGGCGGCGCGGGCGGCCAGAGCACGTCGACCGCACTGCCCGACGGGCGCGTGGAGGTCCGCTGGCCGGGCATCGCGGGCCAGCGCTACACCTTCGAACTCTCGCGCAGCCCCGACTTCGCCGTGTTGCTGGTCAACGAGCCCGCGGTCTACGCCACCGGCATGACGGTCGGCCCCTTCGCGCTCGGCGGGCGCTACCACTGGCGTGCGCGCCAGGCCACCCCCGACGGTGCTGCGTCCGCAGCGACCGGTTTCGGCGGAAGCTTCGACATCCCGGTGCGCTGAAGCGGGGCCACGCGCATGCGCCTCGTCGTCGAACGCCTGCTGATGGCGCTGCTGCTGCCGCTGGCCATGCTCGGCCTGGCGCACCGCCCGGGCCTGCTGCAGATGGATGCGTACATCCACGATCGCCTGCTGATCCTGGCCTCGCACCGGGCGTCGGCCGACATCCTGATCATCGCCATCGACGAGCACAGCCTGCGCGAACTCGGGCGCTGGCCCTGGAGCCGCGCGACCCACGCGCGCCTGCTCGAACGGCTCGCCCCGGCGGCGCCGCGTGCGGTGCTGCTCGATCTCTTCCTGACCGAGCCGAGCGCCGACCCGCGCGAAGACGCGCACCTGGCGCGGGCCATGGGCCTGCTGCCCGTGTACCTGCCGCTGCTGCACGCGAGCCCCCTGGCCTTCACGAGCCACGAATGGCCGGGCTTCCTGCCGCCGCTGCCGGACTTTGCCGCCCAGGCCCGCGGCGTGGGGCATGCCGGCCTCGCGCCCGACACCGACGGCGTGGCGCGCACGCTGTACCTGCTGGAGGGCTATCCGAACCAGCTGCAGCCCTACGTGGGCGCGTTGATGGCGCAGCGCGTCCCGCCGGCCGTGGTCGACCCCGAGGCGACGCCGGTCGACTGGTTGCGCCAGAGCCCGCTGCGCCTGCTGTTCGCCGGCCCGCGCGGCAGCTACCGCACCGTGCCCTACGTGAGCGTGCTGCGTGGCGAAGTGCCCGCCGAGCTGCTGCGCGACAAGCTGTTGCTCGTGGGCGCCACCGCGCCCGGCCTCGGCGACCAGACGCTCACGCCCAACGCCGGCATCCGCGGCGTGCTGCCCGGCGTGGAGGTGCATGCCAATGCCATCGACAACCTGATGCACGGCCGCAACGTGAGCGTGTCGCCGCCGCTGTGGCACGCCGCCTGGACGGTGGTGCCGCTGTGGCTCGCGCTGTGGCTGCTGGTCCGGCGGGGCCGACACGCGCTGCCGATCGCCGCCGGCCTCGCGAGCGCGTGCCTGCTGATCAGCGGCGTCGCCATGCTGGCGTGGCACCACTGGCTGCCGCCTGTGGCGCCGATGCTCGGCCTGGCCATCCTCTACCTGCTGTGGAGCTGGCGCCGTCTCGAATCGCAGTTCGTCTACCTGCGCAAGCGCGCGCAGGTGCTCGACGCCCTCCCCGGCGGCACCTTCGAAGTCATGCCGGCCCGCTCGCCGGCGCCCGCCGACCCGGCGGAGCATCCCAAGCAGGCGCTCGACCGCGCCATTGCACGCCTGCGGCGCATGCAGCAACTCATGGACAAGGCCATGCAGGCGATGCCCGTGGCCATGCTGATCTGCGACGAAGAGGGGCGCATCGGGTCGGGCAACGCCGCGGCCTTCCGGCTGCTGGGCGGCGGTGCCATGCCATCGCACGACGACGACGATGGCATTGCACCGCCCGCGTTGCGCGGCGTGCGCCTGCCCGAGCTGATCGCGCCGCTGGCCGTGCCGCCCGCCAGCGGCGCGCCGCCCCGCACGGACGCCGCCCACTGGACCGACCGGCTGCAGGGCGAGTACGCGACCCCCGACGCGCGCGTGTTCCGCCTGGAGGCCGCGGCCTTCAGCGGCGACGCGCCCGAAGACCGGGGCTGGGTCGTGATGCTGCCCGAGCTCACGGCCGAGCGCGAAGCGCAGCGCCAGCGCGACGAGTGGCGCCAGTTCCTGTCGCACGACCTGCGCAGCCCGCAGGTCACGATCCTCAGCATCCTGTCGATGCATCCCACGGCCGATGCCGACATGCGTTCGGCCATCGGCCGCGAAGCCGAGCGCACCCTCGCGATGGCCGAGGGCTTCATGGATTTCGCGCTCGCCGAATCGGACGACTACCGCTTTGCGGACACGCACGTCGGCGCCGTGCTGCTCGATGCCAGAGACCAGGTGTGGCACTACGCGCAGTCCCATGGCGTGCGCGTCGAAGCACGCATCGACGACGACGCCGGCGACACGATCCTGCGCGCCGACGGGGCCTTGCTGACCCGCGCCATCGTCAACCTGCTGAACAACGCCATCCGCCACAGCCCGTCCGGCCGCCGCGTGGAATTGGGCATGGCCATCGAACCCGGCGCCGACGGCGCGGACGCGGCCAGCGTGCGGATTTCCGTCAGCGACCAGGGCTCGGGCATGACGCCCGGACAGCTCGACGCCCTGCTCCACGCGCCGCGCGGCCGGCGCGCGCCCACCGCCCCGGAAGCCGCCCCCGGCGAGACGAAAGGCACGGGCACGCGGCGCATGGGGCTGGGCTTTTCCGTCGTGCGCGTGGTGGTCCAGAAACACAACGGCACCCTGGGCGCGGACAGCACGCCCGGTGCCGGCACGACCGTCTGGCTGCGGCTGCCCCTGCCCGGTTCTCGCCCCTAGCACATCGAAGTGACGGGTTTTCCAATCCCGATGGGGACAATGTTGTGGAAAACCGTGTGCGCAGCGCGCGAAACCCTTGCCTGGCGGGGCCTGCAACACGGTGCCTGCGAAACAGGCAGCGACGCTGAAAAACCTGGAGAAATATTTTTCTCGGCGTTTTCGCCACACTTTCGGCGCCGAATCGGGACGCGCCGCAGCACCGGCGGAACCACCGCGGCGCTCAGTCCGAGGGCTCGCTCGCCGCGCCGTCGGCAAGCATGGCCGCGATGGTCGGCGCCTCCAACCCGGCTTCGGCCAGGAGGCGGCGGGTGTCCGCGCCGCGACGCACCGGCGCGCGCAGCGAAGGTGTCAGCGGCTCGCTGGACGTGAAGCCGATGCCTGGCACCGGCACCCGTCGCGCGCCGTTCGGCAACGGAAGCTCCACGTGCGGCCAGTCGCGCGCCACTTGTGCCGCCGCCTGTGCGGGGCGCATCACCGGCGTGGCGGGCACGCCGTGGCGGGTCAGCTGCGCATCCCATTCGGCCGTGCTCCTTCCACCCAGCGCCTGGCCCAGCAGCGCCTGCGCGCGCGGCACATCGCGCAGTTCGGCGGCCTCGTGCAGTGACGACAGCAGCGAGGCGGCCGTGCCGGTTTCGCGCAGCGCGTTCAGCAGCCCCCTCGCCTGGTCGGCCGCATTGCAGACGATGGCCAGCTGGCCGTCGGCCACCTCGAAAGTGCCCGACAGCGGGCTGCCGGAAAACGCGGTCGATGCGCTGCGCGGCATCTCCATGCCACTGACCAGCGGCCCGGCGTAGGTGGGCGCCATCAGCGTGAGCGCCGCGCCCATCATCGACACCTGGAGCCATTCGCCGCGCGTGCGTGCCTCGCCGTTCGGCCGGTCGCGCCGGTAGAGCGCGCTCATCACCGCCAGCGCCGCCTGCTGGCCCACGGCGTAGTCGACGAGCGGGAAACCCACGCGCTGCGGCTTGCCGTCGCGGTCGGCGTTGGCCGCCATGAGCCCGCTCGCGGCCTGGATCACGTGGTCGTAGGCGCGCCGGTCCGATGCGGGGCCGAAGCCGGTGATCGAGCAGACGACCAGCTGCGGATGGCGCGCGATCAGTTGCTGCGGATCGAAGCCGAGCGCCGCCAGCTTGCCGGGCCGGAAGTTCTCCAGCAGCACATCCGCGCCGCCGATCAGTTCGCTCAGCGCCTCTTTGGCCCGCGGGTCGCGCGCATCGATGGCCAGCGAGCGCTTGCCCGCGCCCTGCGTCACGAAGGTCTCGCCCAGTCCGAGGGCGGTCAGTTCGGCGTCCAGGCCCTTGGCGCGAATCATGTCGTCGCCGTCGGCGCGCTCGATGCGGATCACCTCGGCGCCGAGCAGGCCGAGCTGGTAGCCGGCGAAGGGGCCGGCCAGCACATGGGTCCAGTCGATGACGCGCAAGCCGGCCAGGGGTGTGGGGGTCGATGTCATCGCGTCACTCCGGCTTGACGCCGCTGTTCTTCACATAGCGCGCCCAGCGGGCGATCTCTTCCCGGGCGAAGCGGCGGCCCTCTTCGAGATTGAACGCCAGTGGCTGCGTTCCGCTGCTGGCGCGCAGTTGCACCGACTCGGGCGACGCCGACGACTTGCGGATGGCCGCATGCAGCGTCTCGACGATGGGCGCGGGCGTGCCCGCGGGCACGAACACGGCAGTCCATCCGGTGATCTCGAAATCGGCAATGCCTTGTTCGCGGAACGTGCCGACCTCCGGCGTAGCCGGATAGCGCCGCGCGGCGGCCACGGCCAGCGGCTTCAGCTTGTTCCCGTCGATGAAGACCTTGGCCACCGACGCGTCGGAAAACGCGAAGTCGATGTGCCCGCCGGCCAGGTCCGCCAGAGATTGCGGGTTCGACTTGTAGGGAACCGTCACGGCGTCGATGCCCGCCGACTTGCGAAAGATCTCGCAGGCCACCTGCGTCACCGCGTTGCCGCTGCCGCACCTGAGCGCGTTCGGATGGGCCTTGCCGTAGGCCATCAGGTCGGCCAGGTTGCGCCACTTGGCGTTGGCCGCGACGTACAGCGAGATCGGGCTGGTGCCCAGGCCCGCCACCATCTCGAACGACCCGGGTTCATAGCCGAGCCTGGCCGGGAAGAACGAGAAATTGACGGCGTTGGTCGTGGCCGAGCCGATCAGCAATGTGTACCCGTCGGGCTTCGCGCGCGCTGCGGTCGCCGTTCCCAGCGCGCCGTTGGCGCCTTGCCTGTTGTCGACGATGACGGGCGTCTTCAGGATGTCCGTCAGGTCCTTGGCCAGCACGCGCGCGCCGATGTCGGTGCCGCTGCCCGCGGCGAACGGAACCACCAGCGTGATGGGGCGCGAAGGATAGGCCGCTTGCGCGCAGGCCGAAGCAGTCCCCAGGGCCCACAGGGCGCCCAGGAAGAAAGAACTGCGAAGCATGATGGGTGTGTCTCCTGGTGGTGTCCGGGCTGAACGATAGGTTGCCGCCCGGCGCGCAGCAACCTACATTCCGTGGCGACCTTTTCCACTTTGGAAAACCATGAACTTGAACGACCTCCATCTGGCCGTGGTGATCGCGCGCGAAGGCGGCCTGAGCCATGCCTCGGCCTGCCTCGGCATTTCACCGGGCACCCTGAGCAAGGCCGTGACGCGGCTCGAGCGCGCCACCAAGGTCAAGCTGTTCGAACGGCTGGCCCGGGGCATGCGCCCCACCGAGCTGGGCCAGGCCTTCCTGAAGCGAGCGCAGCGCATCGACCTGGACGCCACCGACCTGCATGCGGAACTGCGCGACCTGCGGCAGGCGCGCGCCGGCGTGCTGCGCTGCGGTGTCGGCGACGGCATTCCCGACCGCTGGGTGCTGCCGGTGGTGGCCGCGCTCATCGAGCGCGGGATCCGCGTGGACCTGTCGGGTGGCAACTCCGACTCGCTCACGCGGGCCGTCGCCATGGGCGAGCTGGAGTTCGCCCTGACCGGCCTGCACAAGAAGCCGACGGCCGCGCTGGCATGGGAAGGCCTGCGGGACGACCCGTTGCTGCCCATGGCGCCGATCGGCCATCCGCTGGCACGCACCAGACGCGAGGTGGGCTGGGACCAGCTCGCGCAGGCGCGGTGGATCGTCATGGCGCCCGGCACCTCGACGCACACCGAGTTCGAAGCGAACTTCCGCGCGCACCGGCTCGACCCGCCCGCGCCGGTGGGCACGTCGCGTTCGTCCCAGCGCGAGCTGGCGTTGGTGCGCTCGCTGGGCGCCTTGATGCCCGTGCCGCGTTCGGTCCTGAAAGAGCCGCCGGTCGCGGCGCAGTTCGTGCCGGTCAGCCCCGTCGGCGGATGGCGATCGACCCGCCGCGTGGGCATCGTGCGGCGCGCCGGCGGCTACCTGAGCCCCTCGGCATCGCAAGCGATGGAGGCGCTGGAAGCCATCCTGCGCAAGGAGCGCTGACGACCGCAGGCGCAAGGCATGGCGCGCCGCGTGCGTTAGGCTCCACCACCTCCTCAACCCCTCCTCCCATGCACATCGAAGAACGCATCCACATCGCCGTCCCGCCCCGGGTCATCGACCGCATCTGGAGCGAGGTCGACCGATGGCACCTGTGGGACCCGGACACCAAGCAGGCCCGGCTCGACGGCCCCTTCGCCGTGGGCACCAAGGGCCGGATCGTTCCGCAAAAAGGCATGGGTGTTCCGATGGTGGTCACGGAGCGCTCCGAGGGCCAATCGTTCACCGCGCAGGGCTACATCCCCTTGTTCCGCATGCACTTCAAGCACACGGTGTCCCCAACAGACAGCGGCTCGGACGTGGTGCACCGCGTGTGGTTCACCGGCGCCCTGGCCTTCCTGTTCGGGCCGGGCGTCGCCAAGCAGGTTCGACACGGACTGCCCCGGACCATGCGGTCGCTGAAGGCCTATGCCGAGCAGCGCCACGCCACGTCGGGGCCCGCCGACGCCCCCTGAAAGCCGCCGCGCGCTGGCATCGCACCGCGAATTCCCGCGCGCTGGCGAATGAAGGCGCATCATGGGCCGATGAACATCCAGCTCGGTTTCGAGATCGCCTACCAGTTTCCCCGGCCGACGCCGATGATCCTGGCCCTCAGCATTCACTACTCGCGCGCCTCGGACCTCCTGCGCCCGGACCATCTGCTCACGAAACCGGCCGTTCCCACCACCGCGTACCGTGACCTGTTCGGGAACTGGTGCACACGCCTGGTCGCCCCCGCGGGCCGCTTCGTGCTGAGCACGGACACCGTGGTCCACGACAGCGGCACACCCGACATCGTCGTGCCCTCGGCGCCGCAGGTGCCGGTGGAGTACCTGCCCGAGTCCACCCTGCTCTACCTGCTGGGCAGCCGGTACTGCGAAACCGACCTGCTGTCCGACTTCGCCTGGCAGCGTTTCGGCAACGGCCCGACCGGCTGGGGCCGCGTGCAGGCGGTGTGCGACTTCGTGCACCAGCACATCGAGTTCGGCTACGAGCATGCGCGGCGCACCCGCTCGGCGTTCGAAGCCTTCAAGGAAGGGCAAGGCGTGTGCCGCGACTACGCGCACCTGGCCATCACGCTGTGCCGCTGCCTGAACATTCCGGCCCGCTATTGCAGCGGCTACCTCGGCGATGTCGGCACGCCGCCGCCGCACGGCACGATGGACTTCGCGGGCTGGTTCGAGGCCTTCCTGGGTGACCGCTGGTACACCTTCGACGCGCGCAACAACGTGCCCCGCATCGGCCGCGTGCTGATCGCGCAAGGGCGCGACGCCAGCGACGTCGCACTGTCCAACACCTTCGGGCCCAACGAACTGGATGGGTTCAGGGTGTGGTGCGACGAGGTGCAGTGAACTGAATCGCCGCTCTTCGCCGACGCCACGCACTACGCGCTGCCCCAGCCCCCGCCCAGGGCCTTGTACAGGTTCACGGTGTTCACCGCCGCCTTGAGCTGCAGTTCGATCAGCTGCTGCTGCCCGGTGTAGAGCTCGCGCTGCGCGTCCTGGCTCGAGAAGTAGTCTTCCATGCCGCTGCGAAAGCGCGTGCGCGAGATGCCGGCCACCTTCTCAAGCACCTGCACGCGCGCCTGTTGCGCCTCCAGCTGCGGCTGCAGGTGGTCGCTGGCGATCAGCGCGTGGGCCACCTCGCGAAAGGCGACCTGCGCCGCCGATTCGTAGCCGGCCATCGCGGCGGCCAGCCGCTCTTCGCCGGCGCTCACATTGGCCGACCGGCGACCCCAGTCGAAGATCGGCAGCGACACGCCCAGCACGCCGGCCCAGCTGCTGTTGCCGCTGCTGAGCAAGGTCGACAGCTCCTTGCTCACACCGCCGGCCAGCGCCGTGAGCGAAATGGTCGGCAGCATCGCGGCCTTGGCCGCGCCCACGCCGGCGTTGGCGGCCTCGACGCGCGCGTAGGCCGCGAGCAGGTCGGGCCGGCGCTGCAGCAGGCTCGACGGCAGGCCGGCCGCGACCTGCGCGGTGGAACGCTCGGGCCAGGGCCGCGCGCCGCCCGTCTCGGGCGGCACGGGGCGCCCGACCAGCACGTTGAGCCACTGCAGGTCCTGTGCGACACGCATGCGGTATTCCTCCTGCCGCACGCGCGCGGTCTGCAGCAGCGACTGCACGCGGTACACATCGAGCTGCGCGGCGCCGCCCACGGCGCGGGCGCGACCGATCGTGTCGGCATTGGCGTTCAGCGCGGCCTCGTTGGACTCGGCCAGCGCGAGCAGGGCACGGTCGGCGCGCAGCGTGAGGTAGGCGTTCGACACCTCGCCCACGAGGTTCATGCGCGCGGCCGCGTGGTCCTTGTCGCCGGCCTCGGCGAGCGCGCCGCTTTGTTGCGCGGTGCTCTGCTGCCGGCCGAAAAAATCGAGCTCGTACGACATCACGCCCGCCTGCACGTCGAAGCTGTTGGACACGCGCCCGTCCGACGGCAGGTTGCCGACCGGGCTGAGCGAGCCCTGCGGCGTGGTCTGCGCGCGCTGGGCATGCGCCGACAGGCCCAGCGCCGGGAACAGCGAAGCGCGGTTGCCCGCGTAGTTCGCGCGCGCCTCGCGGGCCTTCGCGGCATAGGCGCGCAGGTCGCGGTTCTGCTCGAGCGCGGTGGCGATCAGGCCGCGCAGCTCCTCGTCCTGCACGAAGCTGCGCCAGTCCACGGGCTGCGCGCCCGGCGCCGTCGCGCCCGCAGGCCACTGCGAAGGCACCGACAGGTCGGGGTCTTTGAGCGGCGGCGTGAGGTTGCACCCGGTCGTCACCAGCACGATGCACACGGCCAGCACCGCGAAGAGCAGGCGCAGCGACAGCCGCGCGAAGCCCGCGCCCGGCGCGCGCATGCCCGCACTCGCGAACAATGCCGACGCCGCCTGCCAGGGCCGCACCTGCACGGCCACGTGGCTCGGCGGCACGTTGAAGACGTGGCGCACCAGGTCTTCGCGCTGCGCCTCGGTGGCGGCGAACTTCAGCTCGGCGCCCGCCCTGCCGCGCGCGGCGAGGTGGGCCGGCAGCCAGCCGACCGGCTCGACATGCACCTCCAGCGGCTGCCCGACGCGCAGGCGCTTCAACGGCCCCCGGCCTTCGAGCAGCGCGCCGTCGGCCGCGATGTTGACGAAGCGCGACTCGCCCTCGCCCGCGGCCGTGCGCACCCGTGCCCGCGCACGCCAGGGAAAGCGCTCTTCCTGCTGCGGGCGCGGCAGGTCGACGCAGGCCATGAGCGCGCTCAGGCACAGCACCAGGGCGATGCCGGTCCACACGAGGTTGAGCTGGTCGCCCGGCGTCAGCGCCTCGCCGCCCAGGGCCGCCATCGCGGCCGCGCCCTGCAGCGCGACGAGCAGGCCGCCGAAGACCGCCACCAGCTTCCAGTGCACCACGGTGCGCGAGCGGTCCAGCCCCTTGGCCGTCACCTTGAACGGATGGCCGAAGGGCTTCAGCATCGCGCGCGCCAGCGTGCCGCTCACGGCCATCGCCGCCACCAGCTGGCTCACCTCGCTGAACACGGGCAGGCAGCGCCGCTGGCTGACCCAGTAGCTGTAGGCCCAGAACATCACGAGCGACGGCAGGCCGTAGGCCGCAAAGGCCTGCGGCGTGGCATGGAAGGCCGAGACGCCGGCATACCAGTACAGCGCCGGCGCCAGCAGCACCAGCACCATGAAGGGCTTGCCCAGCCAGTGCAGCAGCCCGTGCAGGAAGTGCATCCGCGCCGACAGGCTGTAGCCCGGGCCGCGCAGGGGCCCGTCGGGCAGCAGCGCGAGCTGCACGGTGCCCAGGCACCAGCGGCTGCGCTGGTTGATGTAGTCGATGATGCTCTCGGCCGACAGCCCGTTGGACAGCCGCTCGCCCAGCCAGCGCGTGATGCGGCCGTGGCGCAGCAGCAGGTAGGTGGTGTGGATGTCTTCGCACACGCTGCCGACCGGGAACCCGCCGGCCTCGGTGATCGCGTCGCGCCGCACGATGAACGAGGTGCCCACGCAGAACGCCGAATCGACCGCGTCCTTGGCGGGCTGCAGCACGTCGAAGAACACGCGCTGCTCGTCGACCCAGCTGTCGGTGGCGCGCAGGTTGTGCTGGATGGGGTCGGCGTTGTAATAGAACTGCGGCGTCTGCACCAGCCCCACGCGGCGGTCCTCGAACAGGCCCAGCATGCGATAGACGATCTGGCGCTGCGGCGCGAAGTCGGCGTCGAGCACGAGGATGAACGGCGCGTCGGTCACGCCCGCGGACAGGCGCAGGCCGTTGTTGAGGTTGCCGGCCTTGGCATGGCGGTTGTCGGGCCGTCGCGCGTAGTGCACGCCGCGGCGCTCGCAGTACGCGCGCAGCCAGTCGCGCCGCGTGTCGTCGAGCACCCAGACGTTCAGCCGCGGGTAGTCGATGGCCTGCGCGGCGATGATGGTCTTCTCGAGCACGGCCAGCTCTTCGTTGTAGGTGCAGATGAAGACATCGACGGCCGGCACCTCCTCGCCGCGCGCATGGCGTTCGCGCAACGCGGCCTCGCCCCGGTCGGCCTGCGCGCGGTTGTCGCGGCGCCGCATGAGCATGTGGATCGACATCAGCGTGTAGACGATGGCCGTGAGCTCGAAGCCCAGGAACACCCAGGCGAACAGGGTCTCGAAGCCCAGGTCGGAGGGCGGCATCGTGGCGACCACGCGCCAGACGGCGTAGCGCAGCAGCAGCAACGCCGTGAGCGCGCCGAACAGCACGCGGTGGGTGATGCGCTCGACCCTGGCCCAGGTCATGAGGAGCAAGGCGAGCCCCCCGACCAGGGCGTTGAGCTGGAATTCCGGTGTGGCGATCAGGCTGGACATGAGTGGACTTCCGATGCGGCGGTCTTGCCGGTGAAGGGGTTGAAACCCGTGGCGGCCAGGGCGATCCAGGCGGTCGCGCCCAGGTGCGGCCAGCGGTAGTAGAAGAAATCGGCACCGGTCGAATCGGGGCCGATGGCCAGGCCGGTGGCAATGCGCGTGCTCGGCGTGGCGTAGTACAGGCCGTTGCCGGCGCGCTGCGAGGCCAGCAGCTGCCACAGCGCCTCGGGCGCCGCGCCCTTGCGGGCCACCAGCGTGGCGGCCGCCTGCGCGCTGCCTTCGGTCCAGATGCCGTCGGGCTCGCGCGAGAAGCCGTAGCCCGCACCGACGCGGTGGTGCTTCTCGACCCAGTCGAGGCTGCGCACCCAGGCGCAGGAGCCTTCGGGCGCCGCGAGCAAAGGCCACAGCTGTGCATCGAGGCCGGAGCCTTCGGTGGAGAGGGTGGCGCCATCCTCCTTGGTGCCGATGTGAAAGCGCTGCTCCGACGGGTTCCACATGCGGCCCACGAAGTCGAGCGCGGTGCGCGCCTGCCTTTGCTCCGCCGCGTCGGGCTGGCCGTCGGCGCGCACCGCGCGTGCGGCCCACGCCGCCGCCACGGCGATGTCCAGGTTGTGCTCGGTCGACTTCCAGGTCTGCGCGCGCTGGGCGTTGTCCCAGCCGTGGCGCCCGCCGTTGTAGCCGTCGGGGCCGTTCCGGGCGCGCGTGTTCTGTTCGGTCCAGGCCAGCAGCCGTCGCGCGGTCGCCAGGTAGGCGGGCGTGGGTTCGGCCTGGTGCAGGTTCAGCAGCAGCAGCGCGGCCCAGGCCACGTTGCCGGTGGCGGTGCTGACCTGGTAGGCGTCGGCGATCCACTGCTTGCGCCCGGCGTCCCAGCGGCCGGGCAGCGCGGGCTTTTCCTCGGTGACCGGGCCGGCGCGGTAGGCATTGCGCACGCGCCCGTCGGGCATCGTCTGGTCGTGCGCCACGGCCCGCACCACGGCGTCGCCGATGCGCCGCGCGGCGGCGCGCTCGCCGCACGCCAAGAGCGCGATGCCGGCCAGCGCGTTGTCGTAGGTGAAGGCGGCACCCGCCAGCGCAGGCTCGAACGGCGGCTCGCCCTGTGCATTCGCCGGGCGGTAGCTGGTCAGGAACAGCGGCCCCGACGTCGCGCCGCCCTGGTCGCGCGCGACGGCGCGGCGCAACCCGTCGCAGCTCTCGCGCGCAAGGGCCTTCTGCGTGGCGCCGGGTGAAGGTGAAGGAGCAGCTGCAGCAGCGATGCCGGCGAGCGCCATCGATGCGGCGGCGCACCGTGCCACGGCACGGAAAGAAAAAGGGATCGACATGGCGTTCTCGGTGGGCTGCGCGACATGCTTTCTCACGCCTTGGCGAGGCTGGCCGAGACCACCTTGCCCGGCACGCACAGGGTCTGGCGGCTGCCGTCTTCCGAGGGCGGCGGCTCGGGCGCCTCGATGCGCGCCACCGCATAGATCGAGCCCTGCTCGGCAAAGGGGAAGGGCACGCTGTACGTGCTCTGCAGTGCGTCGGAGGCCACGGGCAGCAGCTGCTCGACGCGCGCCGGCACGTCGACGTTCTGCGCCACCTTCACGTCGAGCTTGGAGCCAACGCTCAGCCGCTTGGCGAGCCGCGCGGGAAACACGGCGACCACGCCGATCCGGCTGCAGTCGGTCACGCGCACCAGCGAGGAGCCCGCCGTGACATACGCGCCCTCGGGCGCAAGCACCGTGTGCACCATGCCGGGCTGGCTCGCCTTGACCTCGTAGGCGGCGAGCTTGTCGACGCGGCGGCGCTCTTCGTCCTCGAGCTGCGTGATCTGCGCGAGCTGCTTGACGATCGCGGTGCCGTCCTGGCGCGCGCGGTCGCTGCTGTTGCGCAGCGCTTCACGCCGGCTCGCGAGCGTCTGGAACAGGCTGTTGCCGCTGGTGCCCACGAAGGCGCCCTGCCCCGCGCTCGCCACCGTCTGCGCCTGTCCCGCGAAGGCCTGCTCGGCCACCGCTGCATTGGCACGCGCGGTGCTCAGCTGGGCCTCGGACGCGTTCATCACCTGTTCGCTGATGGCGCCTTCTTTCAGCAGCGCTTCGTTGGTGCGCACCTTGTTTTCCTGCTCGGCGACCACGCTGTGCGCCACGTCGCGCTGGCGCTGTGCGATCTCCCAGGCGTCCCAGGTCTGCGCCAGCGAGGCCTGGCGGGTCACCTGCGCCTGCTGGCCGATGGAGCGCATCTCCTGGCTGTCGGACTTGTACTGGTTGCCCAGCTGCGACAGCTGGCTTTGCAGGGCCAGGCGCTGCGTGGTCAGCGTGGTGAGGATCTCCTGGCTGACGGTCGGGTTGCGCACCGTGGCCACCAGCGTGCCGGGCGCCACCGCATCGCGCGTGCGCACCGCCATCTGCGTCACCACGCCGTTGATCGGCGAGGTGACGATGCCGACCGGGGCCTGCAACACGGCCCGCGTGGCCTGCGAGGACAGGAGTGGCTCGACCAGCGTGGCGACCATCAGCCACAGCACGAAGGCCAGCAGCGCATAGGCTGCCAGCTTGGGAACGAAGGCGCCCCGCTGGCGCCGGGCACGTCCGGCACCCGGGGCGCGCGGTCGGCCCGGTTCCGACGGAAAAGGAATGGGTCTGGACACTCGCATAACCACCTCTTGGAAACATCGACGGCATGCCGGCGAACGGCATGCCGTCTGGTGAAGAAAGAGACTCGAATCAACCTCCCGACCCCTCGGTCCGCGCCTCGATTTTTCGTGCTGCGGTGCAATAAAGGTACGCCCAAAGCGCGGCCCGTCCTGCTTCCGGGAGAAACAAGATGTGCGAACTTCACATCTACTTTTCGGCCGCGGACCGGGCGAAGTCCTACATAGGTGTTGCGGCGGTGGGGGTTGACACGGGCTGGGCGTGTCGGCACGCGCGGAACAGCGCGTGATCGCGTTTGTCTCGAAGGTCCACGGGCATCGCACGGGGCAAGGTCCGATGAAGCGGCCCGCTGCGCGCGCGGCGTCGAGAACGCGGCTTCGGCGTCGGGTTCAACAGGCCGTAACGATATTGCCGCGATTGGTCACAGCCGCCGCGGGGGCGCTGTGGCGGGCACGCATCAGCGACGGTCATCAACCCCGGCGAGCTCTATGCCCTGCGCGACATCAGGGCCCGCCCAGGCTGCGGCATGCGCGCGTTCTTCCTTTGCACCACCGGCTTTTCGGCGGTTGTCCTACACCTTGGGCCGCGCAGAAGACTAGACCTGTAGCTGCGCCGGTTCAGTGCCGTGCACACCCCATTTCCTGCCGTGGACCACGGCCGCCCAACTTACTTTTTCTTCAAAGGATTCCAGATGCGAAAAGTCAACGCTGTGATGACCCGCGATGTCGAGGTCATCAGTCCCGACGCCACCCTCGCGGAGGCCGCCAGGCGCATGCGCGACGGCGACTTCGGGATGATGCCGGTGGGCGAGAACGACCGCATGATCGGCGCGATCTCGGACCGCGACATTGCCGTGCGCGGCATCGCCGAGGGACACGACGGCAACGCCAAGGTGCGCGACGTCATGTCGGACGGCATCCGCTGGGCCTACGAGGACGACGCCGTCGATCATGCGGCGCAGCTCATGGCCGAGCACCAGATCCGGCGCCTGCCCATCGTCAACCGCGACAAGCGGCTGGTGGGCATCCTGGCGCTGGCCGACGTCGCGGTGAAGGAGCCCAAGGTCAAGCCGGCCGCCGAGGCGCTGTGCGGCATCTCGCAACCCGTCGAGGCCTGAGAAGGTCTGACCAGGCGAGGTCCTTCACCCCGATTCACTGTCCCTTCCCTTTCTTCCTGGAGGACTTGCCATGCACGTCGCACCTTTCCACCTGCTCGCAGCCGCCGCCATCGCGGCGAGCCTCGCCGTGACCGGCTGCACCGTCACCCGCCCCTCCGGCGCGGCGAACGACATCCCGGCGTCGTCGGCATCGGCCATCGACGCCCAGGTCGACGCGTCGCTGGCCCGCCTCTATGACACCGTCGCCGGTTCGCGCGCCCTCGTCGCTGGCGCGCAGGGCGTGCTGGTCTTCCCGTCCGTGGTGGGCGGAAGCTTCGGCATCGGCGCCGACTATGGTCGCGGTGCCCTGCGCAGCGGCGGCCGCACGCAGAGCTACTACAGCACGACCGCCGGCTCCATCGGCTTCCAGGCCGGTGCGCAGTCGAAGGCCGTGTTCTACGTGTTCACCTCCAGGGAGGCGCTGGACAAATTCCGCCAGAGCCGGGGCTGGACGGTGGGCGTCGACGCGACGGTGGCGCTGGCACGCTACGGTGCCAACGGCGTCGTCGACAGCAGCACCTTCCGGCAGCCCGTGGTCGCTTTCGTGATGACCAATGTGGGCCTGGAGGCGGGTGCGTCGGTGCAGGGTGCGAAGGTCACCGAAATTCGACCTTGATGCCCGTCAGCGGATGACGGGCATCCGGTCGGAAGCGCCATCGACAAGGAGCGCCCGTCATCATGCTCAACGGAGCCGAAGCTCACCCGATCCAATCTGCGACGCGCGCGTTGTTCGACCGCTATGAGCGGGAATTCAATGCGGGACTGACCGGCGAAGCCGACCTCGAAGCCGTGGCGGCGCTGTATGCCGCGTGCTTCATTGCCGCCTCGCCCGCCGGCGTCTTCACGGGCAGGAACGATGAAGAACTCAGGAGCGTGTCCGCGAAGGGGTTCAAGCATTACCGCGACACCGGCGTGCAACGGATGACCGTGCGCAACCTGGACATCTCGGCCATCGACGAATTGCACGGGCTCGCCCGCGTGGCGTGGAGAGCGATCTACAAGGTCGAGGGCGCGCAGAAGGTGATCGACTTCACCAATGTCTATCTGGTGCGGCTTGAGGGCGGCACCGCGAAGGTGTTCGGCTGGATCACCGGCGATGAGGCCGAGGTGCTGCGGCAGCACGGCATCGGTTGAGAGGCTGCTGGGGGCCGAGGGATGTTGGCTGGAGCGGGGACTCCGCCCCACCTACCACCACGCCTACCTGATGCCTTCACGGCCAAGGAACGAAACTCATGGAAAACCTGACCCATACCGACCGCGCTCGCTTTGCGATGCTGCAAAACCTCGCCGATGAACTTTCCAGCGTGGCGGCCGATGCGCTGGAGCCACATGCGGGGCAGCCTATCGGCGACGACGCACGTACAGCGCTTGCTGCGGATGTGTTCCAGGCGCTCACCAGCAGGATGCCGCCGCTTGTGAATGTGCGGCATACGCTGGACGCTATCTAGCAGGGTGCCGATAGACCGATAACGGTCCATGCGCCGCACCACGAACAGGCCCGCTTTGGCGGGCTTTTTTTCGGCCTACTGCGCCACTTCCAGTGCCAGCAGTATGTAGTGAGCAACCAATTCGCGCACACCCGCATCGCTCTTTACGTTGATTGGGTTCGGGTCTGCACGCTCACTATCCGCAAAGTGCTTGAGCGACGTTTGGCCGTTTGCGTCGAAGGCTGTTGCACCGAGTGGATGGAGTTTTTTTCCCTCGTCTCGATCACATAAAAAGAACTGCAGTTCGCCTCCAGTGTCCTGTAGCAGTCGCGCTGAAAAGATGCAACGAAGACGCCTCCCTGCAAACGCTATTTCGAAGCTTTGGCCATCGGCTGAGAGCGGGCTGGCACTCCAAAGACCAGCATCGTTTGCGGCCTCAGTCTCCGCAGCAAACCCTTTGAACACGCGTTGCAGTGCCGCATATCGCCCAAGTGAGCGCTTCAGAGCGTCTATTGGGTGAACTTTTTGGACTGTTGTCATCTTGACTCGCTCCGTTGTTAAGCGAGGCAGCATAGATGAACACGGACACCTGAACGCGCGAGTTATCCGCGATCTTCAAGCGCGACCAGATGGTGCAGGCTAACTTCAGCCTTCGTTCGATGGCCTAACGGCTATGGCTTGCTCACCCTTGAGCACCTTGATCACGGCAGCCTGAAATTCCTGGCTTTGAGTTTCCCTGAAGACATAGCCTTTGGGGTAGTACGCGTTGTGCTGCAACGTGGTTTCCGAAAAAGGCGTGTTTAACGCTGCCGCCATTGCTCGCAGCAAGCCATAAAACAGTCGGTTGTGTTCAGCCCACGCCGCCTCGCGCGCCGCTTCGGAAGCTGGCTCTTCTTTCGATAGCTCTCTGAGATATAGGCTCCAAGCGTCCGCGACCGCAGCGAATTGTGCCGCAGGATAGACAAGGTCAATCCGATTCAACGCAGCCACATGCTCGGGTGACATACGTGCCCCGCGAGTGCTCATAAGAATGTGAAAGACCTTCTCTCGCGCGTTCTTTAACGCAGCTTTCGCTCTGAGATATTCCGACGCCTGCACGGCAACGAAAGGGCTGATCAGAGTAGCGGCAATGATCAGAATGTCGCTAAGTTTGAGTGTCCAATCCATCGCATCCATCCTCGAAGCTTCAAAAGAAAGGCGGCCGCTAGGGCCGCCACAATTTCTACCAAGCAGAAGCTACTCACCCTGCTCCGCTAATCTCACAATCAATCGGCGGCGAAAGGCCGCGACGGCTTCTGCAGCGTCCTCGGCGCTTTGTACCGAGCCGAACGCGCCTTTATAGATCGCCTCAGGCGAGTTCTCAAGAATCTTCAGCAGAATACCGTCGGCCTTGCCAGCCGCCAAATCGACATCCATTTGTGCTCTCCATCAGTTGTAACGCCGAGATTGTGCGGTCTAGCAAGCCTGATCAGCGCAGTGGAAACCAGAACACAATCTTTGAAATGGAAATCACACTCGCCGTATCCCTCTTGACGTTTTTGCTTGGGCTCTGGGGTGGCCACTACTTCAGCTTGCTGCGCGAAAAGCGAAAAGAGTTCAATGACATCGCCGACCGGATGCGAGAGCACCTTATGGCTGAAAGTCCTGAAGTCTTTTACATGTGCCCCTCCCCATCGGGCTTTGAGTTCGATCAGCTACGCGCGTTGTCACCTTGGTGGAAGCGTGCAGGTCTAACGCGGGCGAAAGAGAGATACGAAGCGGCCAAGGCTGACTACTCGCAAACGGATTCCGGTAGCACCTACCAAAACAACGTTGCGGAAGCGAGGGGAGCGCTGGAGGGTCTGCTTACCTATGCAGCCAGAAAGTGAACTAGGTGCGCCCGTAGTTGGGCCAGTAGTTGGGTAGCCGCCAAAAATCGGTCTAAGTTATTGACCAACTGGAGCGGGTGAAGGGAATCGAACCCTCGTATGAAGCTTGGGAAGCTGCCGTTCTACCATTGAACTACACCCGCAGCAGGCGCGAATTCTAACGTCAGTTCACTCGCACACGGCGCACGCTCAGGTCTGCAGCGCATCCCTTCGCAGCCGCAGCGCCGCACGCCCTTGCGGCGTGATGAGCAGGACGACGGCGACGCGCGGGCCCGTGCCGCTGGCGGCCGGTGGCAGCACGGCTTCGATGAGGTGCGCGGCGACCAGCATCGTCGCGCAGTGGATGTCGGCTTCGTCGCGGACCGCCATCGGGAACGACGCGTCTTCGATGCGCTCCAGAAAGTCCATGGGCATGGGAAGGCTCCTGAGGAAACGAGGCGCAGTCTAGGTGGTTGCGCCCCCGAAATGCGGGTCCAGATAGGTCGCTTTTGTAACCAAATCGACAGGTCGCACGGTGGGAGCGTCGTGCGAGAACTTTCGCCCGACAGCGCCTCGCCACCCGCGTCTCAGCGCGGTGCACGCATCCGTGCGAAATCGGCGCAGGCCAGCACGATAGGCCCGTGCGGGTCGGCCCTGAAGCGCGCCACCGCCGCCGCCGAGATCACGTCGAAATGCCGCTTGCAGGCATGCAGCGTGTGCTCGCCGATTTCCTTCGCGCCGAGCGCATCGTGCAGCACGTCTTGCGAAATCTGCGCCAGCACGCGCGCGCCGTCGGGACCGTCGGGGTACACGGCGAAACGCACCGTGGCCGTATCGAAGCAGTAGATGCCTTCGAAGTCCATCGCCTTGTCTCCTTCATCGCAGCGCAAGGATTCGGCGCGCGCGCTGCGCAGCGTGGTGATGGATTTGCACGCATGTTGAAGAAGGAAGCGGCCTACAGCTGCGGTCCGCGCGCCTGGCCCTCACCCGGCCTCGCCCACGCGTGCGGCCTTGGCCCACACGAAGACCGGACACCTGGCCGATGCGGCGTGTCCCGAATGCGGGCACACCAGAGGCCATGGCCCGTTCCGACACGCCCCTCGCAACCTACCAGGCGAAGCGCGACTTCGCCGTCACCGACGAACCCGCCGAAGGCGGCAAGGCCCGGCCGCACGCGCCCGCGTTCGTGGTCCAGAAGCACGCGGCGCGGCGGCTGCACTACGACTTCCGGCTCGAACTCGACGGCGTGCTGGTGTCGTGGGCCGTGCCCAAGGGGCCGAGCCTCGACCCCGCGCACAAGCGCATGGCCGTGCATGTGGAAGACCACCCGCTGTCGTACGCCGGCTTCGAGGGCAGCATTCCTGAAGGCCACTACGGCGCGGGCGACGTCATCGTGTGGGACCACGGCACCTGGGAACCCGTGGGCGATCCGCGCAAGGGCTTGGCCGCGGGCAAGCTCGCGTTCCGGCTGCATGGCCAGAAGCTCGAAGGGCTGTGGGAACTCGTCAGGATCGCCAAGGGCGGCGAGCGGCAGGAGCCCTGGCTGCTGTTCAAGAAGCGCGATGCCTTTGCGCGCTCGCATGCCGAGTACGACGTGGTGTCCGCGCTGCCCGACAGCGTGGCCGGGGCGCGCAAGACCGCCAAGGCCAAGGCCGCGCCCACATCGCCCGCCTTGCCCGCGACGGGCGCGGTGAAGGCACGCCTGCCCGCCAAACTTTCGCCGCAGCTCGCGACACTCGCCACCGGCGTGCCCGAAGGCGCCCCCGGCGACTGGATCTTCGAGATCAAGTTCGACGGCTACCGCCTCATGGCGCGCATCGGCAACGGCAAGGCACGCCTGCTCACGCGCGGCGGCCACGACTGGAGCGCGAAGCTGCCGAAGCTGGTGGCCGAGCTGGAGCGCCTGGGCATCGGCAACGCCTGGTTCGACGGCGAGATCGTCGTGCCCGACCAGGACGGCACGCCCGACTTCAACGCGCTGCAGAACGCACTCGACCGCGAACGCGCCGACCCCATCGTGATGTTCCTGTTCGACGTGCCCTTCTTCGAGGGCTTCGACCTGCGCCACACGCCGCTCGCCGAGCGCCGCCGCCTGCTCAGGCAGTTGATGGACGCGCGCGCCACGCGCCGCCTGCGCTTCAGCAGCGACTTCGAGGCCGATGTCGATTCGATCCTGCAATCGGCCTGCCGCATGAACCTCGAGGGCGTGATCGCCAAGCGCGCCGACGCGCCGTATGTCTCGCGCCGCAGCGACACCTGGCTCAAGCTCAAGTGCATCCGGCGCCAGGAGTTCGTGGTGTGCGGCTACACGCTGCGCACCGACAGCCCGACGCGCATCGGCAGCCTGATGCTGGGCGTGCACGCGAAGAACGGCGAGCTGGTGTCGGTCGGCGGCGTCGGCACCGGCTGGAACGACCGCGAGGCGCGCGACATCCGCCGCCAGCTCGCCGCGCTCGACACCGACCACGCGCCGTTCACCGGCGGCGAGGCCAAGCCCGGCCGCCGCCGGCCGGGCGGCACGCGGCACTGGGTGAAGCCCAGGCTCGTGGCCGAGGTGCGCTTCGCCGCATGGACGCCGGACGGGCAGATCCGCCACGCGTCCTTCGTGGCGATGCGCGACGACAAGCCGGCGTCGGAGATCGTGCATGAAGAACCCCGCGACATCGCCCCTGCTTCACGTGCAAAGGGCACGAAGGCCATGAAGACCTCATCGAAGAAAACCGCCTCCACCGTCGGCGGCGTCGCCGTGAGCCACGGTGAGCGCGTGATCGATGCGGCTTCGGGCCGCACCAAGCTCGACCTCGTGCGCTTCTACGAATCGGTGGCCGACGACATGCTGCCGCACCTGAAGGGCCGCCCCTGTGCGCTGGTGCGCGGGCCGCAGGGCGTGGGCGGCGAGATCTTCTTCCAGAAGCATGCCGAGAAGGTCCACATCGCCGGCGTGAAGCAGCTCGACCCGGCCCTGTGGCCCGGTCACCCGTCGATGCTCGAGGTCGGCACGCGCGAGGCCTTGCTGAACGCGGCGCAGTTCAACGTGATCGAGTTCCACACCTCGAACGCGACCTCGACGCACTTCGACCGGCCCAACCGCATGATCTTCGACCTCGACCCGGGCAAAGGCACGCCGTGGGCGCATGTGCAGGAAGCCGCGCTGCTAATGCGCACGTTGCTCACCGAACTGGGACTGGCGTCGTGGCTCAAGACCAGCGGCGGCAAGGGCCTGCACGTGGTCGTGCCGCTGCGCATGCACTACGACAACGACACGGTGAAGGCCTTCTCGCGCGCCATCGTGCAGCACATGGCCCACGTGATCCCCTCGAAGTTCGTGGCCAAGAGCGGGCCCTCGAACCGCGTCGGCAAGCTCTTTGCCGACTACCTGCGCAACGGCGTGGGCGCGACCACGGTGACGGCCTACTCGGCGCGGGCGCGGCCCGGCATGGGCGTGTCGATGCCGGTGCGCTGGGACGACCTCGCCGGTCTCAAGAGCGGCGCGCACTGGACCATTGCCACCGCGCGCGAGCACCTGTCGTTCCAGTCCGAAGACCCCTGGGCCGACTACTGGACCACGCGGCAGCCGCTGGGCGAGGCGATGAAGCGGCTCGGCTTCAAGAAATAACCAAGGAGACACACCATGGCCACGAGAACCCTCTGGAAAGGCGCCATCACCTTCGGGCTGGTCCACATCCCCGTGGGCCTGCACACCGCCAGCACCGAACAGGGCATCGACTTCGACTGGCTCGACAAGCGCAGCATGGACCCCGTGGGCTACAAGCGCATCAACAAGCGCACGGGCAAGGAGATCGCGCGCGAGCAGATCGTGAAGGGCTTCGAGTACGAAGACGGCAAGTACGTCGTGATCTCGCCCAAGGAGATCGAGGCCATCTACCCGCGCACCACGCAGACCATCGAGATCCAGCGCTTTCTCGACGTGGGCGAGATTCCCTTCGTGTACCTGGAGCGCCCCTACTACCTCGCGCCGATCAACAAGGGCCAGAAGGTCTACGCGCTGCTGCGCGAGGTGCTGGTGAAGACCGGCAAGGTCGGCCTGGCCAAGGTGGTGATCGCCACCAAGCAGCACCTGGCACTGCTGATTCCGTTCGGCAAGGTGCTGGTGCTCAACCTGCTGCGCTGGGGCGACGAGATCAAGGACGCCGACGGGCTCGACCTGCCGGCCGCCGGCATCAAGGGCGCGAAGCTGTCGGCCGCCGAGATGAAGATGGCCGAGCAGCTGGTCGGCGACATGTCGGGCCCGTGGAACCCCGACGAGTTCAAGGACGAGTTCAAGCACGCCGTGATGAAGATCGTCGAGAAGAAGGTCAAGGCGGGCGACACGGAGACGGTGGTGCAACCGGAAGAAGAAGCACCTGAGGGCGGCGCCGAGGTGATCGACCTGACCGAGCTGCTCGCGCGCAGCCTGCGCAGCGGCAAGCGCACGCCGCCTGCGGCGAAGAAACGTGCGGCGAAGTCGACGGCTTCTGCACGCAAAACCGCGCACAAGCCTGCGGCCGCCAAGCGCGCGAAGAGCGCGGCCCGCAAGGCGGCCTGACTAACGCCGCGGCGCTTTCTTCGCTGCCCCCGGCAGCGCCGCCACGCGCTGCGCCAGGAAGTCGACCAGCACCTGCACCCGCAACGGCAACTGCCGGCGCGGCGCATAGAGCAGGTGCAGCTCCTGCGCCGGCCCCATATGCCGCGCGAGCACGCGCACCAGCCGCCCCTGCGCCAGCAGGTCCGCGACCATCCACGTGGGTTGCAGCGACACGCCGGCGCCGGCCAGCACGCTGTCGAGCAACGCCACGGCGTTGTTGACGCGGTAGCGGCTGCGCACCGGCACGGCCACCGCGCCGTCGGGGCCCGTGAGCAGCACGCCGTCGTCGCCCGCCGCATAGCGCAGGTAGTCGTGCGCCAGCAGGTCCTGCGGCGTGCGCGGCTTGCCGCGTGCGGCCACGTAGTCCGGCGAAGCGACAAGCACGCGCGGCCAGCTGCCCAGGTGGCGCGCGACGAGGTCGGGCGGCAGCGCGCCGCCGACGCGCAGCGAGACGTCGATGCGCTCCTCGCGCGGATCGACGAAGCGGTCGTCGAGCACCAGCTCCAGTTCGATGTCGGGGTACAGCCGCAGGAACTCGACCGCCATCGCGTTGAGGTGCCGCTGCCCCAGCGTGACCGGCGCGCTCACGCGCAACAGGCCGCGCGGCTGTTGCACCTGGGCGCGCGCATCGGCCACGGCGTCGCCGTAGTCCTCGAGCATGCGGCGCGCGCGTTCGTGAAAGCGCTGGCCCTCCTCCGTGAGGCTCAGGCCCGTGGCCGCGCGCCGCAGCAGCCGCACGCCGAGCGATCGCTCCAGCCCGGCGACCAGCTTGCTCACGGTGGGCTGCGTGGTGTCGAGCGCGCGGGCCGCGCCCGAGAGGCTGCCGAGTTCGACGCTGTGCACGAAGGCGGAGAGTGCGCGAAGGGTGTCCATGGGGTCATTCGAATCAGGAATGCGATGCATGCCATTCTGCCTTCTACCCCTCGTGATTCGAATGGAAGAAAGTTCGCCCATCGACACTTCTTTCACCTGAGGACATTCATATGACCGCTTCGCGACTCACCTCCCTCCTGCGCCAGGGCGCGCTCGCCCTTTCCCTCGCGGGCGCCGCCACCGCTTCCATGGCCGCGCCCACGCACTGGAGCCCCAGCTGGATGGCCGCCACCCAGCCACTGTGGGACCCAAGCTTCGTGCTGCCCATCGGCATCCCCGCCCGCTTCGAGCGGCAGACGCTGCGCCAGGTGGCGCGCCTGAGCATCGGCGGCACGCGGCTGCGCGTGGTGATCAGCAACGAAGGCGGCACCACGCCGCTGCACATCGGCGCGGCGCGCGTGGCCCGCCATGCGAGCGGCTCGGCGGTCGTCGAAGGCACCGACCGCGTGCTGCGCTTCGGCGGCCGCAGCGACGTGACGCTGCCGCCCGGCGCGCGCCTCGTGAGCGACCCGGTCGACCTGCCGCTGCCCGCGCTGAGCGAGGTGGCCGTGTCGCTCTACCTGCCGGAACCCAGCCAGCCCGCGGGCTTTCATTTCGACGCGCGGCAAACGCTGTACATCGCCGACGGCGACCTGAGCGCCGCCGCGCGGTTGCCGGCCGCCGCCACCTCGTGGAGCACCCGCGTCTACGTGAGCGGGCTGATCGTCGAGACGCCGCAAGCGCCCGTCACCGTCGTCGCGCTGGGCGACTCGATCACCGACGGCAACGGCTCGACGCCCGGCGCCCACACGCGCTGGCCCGACGCGCTGGCCGAACGGCTCGCGCCGCGCGGCGTGGGCGTGCTCAACGCCGGCATCTCGGGCGGCCGGCTGCTGAAGGACGGCATGGGCCGCGCGGCGCTCGAACGCGCGGGCCGCGATGTGTTCGCGCAGCCCGGCGTGCGCGCGATGGTCGTGCTGCTGGGCACCAACGACATCGGCTGGCCCGGTGGCCCCTTTGCACCGCAGGAGCCCGCGGTGCGCGCCGAGGCCGTGATCCAGGGCTTTCGCCAGCTGATCGAGATGGCCCACGCCCACAACGTGCGCATCGTGGGCGCCACCATTCCGCCCAATGAACGCGCGCTCGAAGGCACGCCGCTGGCCGGCCATCACTCGCCCGAGAAAGACAAAGTGCGCCAGGCCGTCAACCGCTGGGTCCGCGAAAGCGGTGCCTTCGATGCGGTGGTCGATGTCGACGCACTGCTGCGCGACCCGACCCGGCCGACACGGCTGAAGGCCGCCATGGATTCGGGCGACCACCTGCATCCCGGCGACGCCGGCTACCGGGCGATGGCGGCGGCCATCGACCTCGACGCCTTGCTGGACAACGATCTTCGATAGACTGCAAATATACTGTACATAAATACAGTCTTTTCTCTAGAATGGCTCGTCTCCAAGAACAACATTCGAGGCGACGCCATGACCACCGCCAACCCGCCTGCGCCCTCGGCGCAGGTGCTTTTTTTCTCCTCGCGACAGCATCCGTTGCAGTCGCGTTCGCGCACGACCGGCAAGACAGGCCGGATTTCGAACTGGCCCTTCCGCGTGACCCGGGAGCACGGCCACGACGACAGCAACGAACAGGATGACATCCGCGTTCAGGCGGCGCGCGTCATCCGGACGACGGCCGCGCACTGGTGGCCGCCGGAGCCCTGAACCGCCTTTTCATCCTTCTTCCCCCGGAGAACTGCAATGGACGACTTCAACCGTGGCGATGCGTTTGCGAACGAGCCCGAACCCGACTGGGACTCCCCCGCTTTCGAGAGGCAACGCCACCTTCTCATCGCGCTGTTTCCCGAGCCCGACGTGCAAGCGGCGATCGAAGCGCACCGCAAGGAATGGATCTGGCCCAAGGGCCACTACTTTCCTCGCAGCCCGCGACTGCACCTGACGCTCCACTGCTTCGGCGACCAGTCCAAGGAGGTCGAGAAACGCCTGCGTGAAGCGCTCGCCCAGGTTCGGGTCCGGCCCATGAGCCTCGTGCTGGACAGCTCGCGCACATGGCGCAACGACATCGCGGTGCTGCAGCCCGCCGAGCACGGCGCCTTGCGCACCCTGCATGCGGACATCGGCCGTGCCGTCCAGAAGGCGGGCATCGTCACGGAAACGCCGACGTTCACACCGCACATCACCATCGCCCGCCGCACCGAGGGCGCCGCCTACCCGATGCGCCTGCCGCCGATCCCGTGGCACGTGAGGAAATTCCTGCTCGTGCGCTCGTTCACTTCGCATCCCGTCGAGCACAAGGTGCTGGCCACCTACGAGGCCGACGAAGAAGACAAAGAAGACGCCGTCTGACAACGACGGGCCGGCTTTCGTGGCCTTATCGGGTGAGACAATTTTTGGCGCCCATCGAACCCACGCCACGCCCGCCGCATGCTGACACCACCCGATATCGCCCCCGACGCCGTTCAAGCGCGTCTCGCCGAAACCTACGGCCTGCAGGCGACACGCGCCGAATTCCTGCCGCTGGGCGCAGACGTCGATTCGGCCGCGTTCCGCATCGAGGCATCGGACGGCCGCGCCTATTTCCTTAAGCTGCGCCGCGGCGGCTTCACTCCCGCCGTGGTCGACGTGCCGGCCGTGCTGCACCACACCTATGGCATCGACGCCGTGATGGCCCCGCTGCTCACGCGCACGCGGCGGCTCAGCGTGCAGGACCATGGCTTCGACTGGGCGCTCTACCCTTTCTTCGACGGCGCTGACGGCTTCACGCGCACGCCGACCGACCGGCAATGGACCGCACTCGGCACCGCGCTGAACGCCATCCACCGCACCGAGCTGCCCGAATCGCTGCGGGCGGGCCTGCCACGCGAAAGCTATTCGCACCACTGGCGCGAAGGCGTGCGCCGCTACCAGCGCCGCTTCATCAACGGCGTGGCGGGCGACGATCTGGTGAAGCGCTTTCTGGCCTTCTGGGACGTGCACGACGAAGAGATCGATTCGATCGTCTACCGCAGCGAGCAGCTTGCCTCGATCCTGCTCGAGAAGTCGCTGCCGCAGGTGCTGTGCCACGCCGACCTGCACGCGGGCAACGTGCTGCTGGGCGACGACGACCGCCTGTGCATCGTCGACTGGGACACGCTGATCCTCGCGCCGAAGGAGCGCGACCTGATGTTCATCGGCGGCGGGGTCGGCGGCGTGTGGAACCAGCCGCGCGAAGAAGCGCTGTTCTTCCAGGGCTACGGCACGAGCGAGGCGGTCGACACGCTCGCCCTCGCCTACTACCGCCACGAACGCATCGTGCGCGACCTGCTCGAGTTCTGCGACCAGATGTTCGACCCGCAGGCCAGCCGTGAAGATCGCGAGGAAGGCCTGCGCCAGATGGCGAGCCAGTTCGAGCCGGGCAACGTGGTCGCCGTCGCGCACCGCGACTACGACGCCATCACCTGAAGCACCTGAAGGGCGCGGGTCAGATCAGCAAGTCCTGCGCGTCGTCCTCGAAGCCCGCCACGGGCTGTGCCTTGGCCAGCGCCAGCCACACCGAAAAAGGAATGCGCTCGAAGGCGCGGTGCACCGCGGCGCGCGCCACCACGAGGCGTTCGCCCTCGAGCACCATCACGCCGCATTCGGCTGGGATCTCGTCGGGCGACGCGATGCAGCGGCCCTTGGCGTCGTTGCCCAGCACGTACCAGCATTCGCCGCCCAGGTCGAGATAAGCCGCGCGCTTGTCGGGCTTGCGCAGGTCGCCCAGCAGGTCGGCGCGGCTGACTTTCACCTCGTGCACGATCGGGTGCGCATAGGCCTCGACGCTGGTGTTGCGGATCGAGAAGACATCGGGCCGCGCCATGCACCAGCGCGGCTTGCCGCCCTCTTCCAGCGGCGGCAGCCGGGCGCGCAGGCCCAGGCCGCGCCAGGCGATGCGGCCGCCGCGCGTCATCTCGCGCGCCACGCGCTCCACCAGCGCCTCGTGCGGCGACAGCGCCGCGCGGTTGACCGTGAGCGTGGTGGCGATGCGCGCAATGCCCGCGTCGGTCACGCGCAGCGTCTCGTGGCCCAGCGCGCTGCGCACGCGTTCGAGAAAACCGCCCGCGAGCAGTTCGACCTCGATGGTGTCGCAGCAGGGCCAGCCGGCCGAGCGGTAGATCTCGCGCAGCCGCCGTGCGTGCGGCTTTCCGAAGGGCACGGCCGTCTGCAGGGGCGGCGGGTCGCTCACCGGCGGCGGAAAACCGGGGTCCGTCACCGGGGGCATGACCGGCGGCGGATCGCCCTCGGGCGGCCGCACGGGCGGCGGCGGTGGCGGCATGGGCACATCGGGCGCGGGCGGCGGCGGGCCGATCGGCGTGGCGACGACCTCATCGGCAAGGGCAAATGCGGCGGTTGCGGCGAGTGCGGACATGGGAGGAACAGGTTAGCGAAAAGTGAGGGGCGGCGCGAGGCATGGAACGATCGGTTGCATTCGCAATGCCTCAGTGGAAGTCGCGGCTGGTGTTGCTCTGCGCCAGCCGGCCCAGCAGCGGCGTGAGGTCCTTGAAGCCGGTGGCGATCAGGTGCTGCACCTTGCCGCCGCTGTCGTCGTCGCGCTGCCAGGTGCCCTGCACCGCGAGCAGGTGCGACTTGAGCAGCGGCTCGCGCCAGGCCTCGATGACGTGGCTCCACACGATCACGTTGACGTTGCCGGTCTCGTCCTCCAGCGTGACGAAGATGGTGCCGTTGGCGGTGCCGGGCCGCTGCCGGCCCTTGACGATGCCGCAGGCGCGCACGGTCTGGCCACTGCGCGCGGCGCGCAACTCCACCGCGCTCAGGAGCCGCATGCGCGCCAGGCGCGGGCGCAGCAGCGCGAGCGGATGGCGGCGCAGCGTGAGGCCCAGCGCCGCGTAGTCGCCGACGATTTCCTCGCCCTCGGGTGCGGCGGGCAGCAGCAGCGCCTGTTCGTGGATCGGCACGCCCTTGAGCAGGGCCGACGAGCGGTGCTGCGCAGTGGCATCCCACACCTGCTGGCGCCGATGCCCCGAGAGCGACATCAGCGCATCGGCCGCGGCGAGCGCGGCCATGTCCTTGCCTTCGAGTTCGGCGCGCAGGGCCAAATCTTCGGTGCTGCTGAAAGGCGCTTGCGCGCGCGCTGCGAGCAGGCGCCTGGCGCCGGCTTCGCTGAGGCTCAGGACCCGGTTCAGGCCCAGCCGCACCGCCGGCTGGTTCTCGTTGCCCAGGCGCTCGGCGTAGCGCGTGTCGGTGCCTGGCGGCATGCGCGGCGCATCGGGCGCGCGGGCTTCGAGCGTGGTGTCGATCTCGCTGCACGTGACGTCGACCGGCCGCACCTCGACCCCATGGCGGCGCGCGTCCTGCACCAGCTGCGAGGGGCTGTAGAAGCCCATCGGCTGCGAGTCGAGCAAGGCGGCGAGGAAGCAGGCGGGCTCGTAGTTCTTGAGCCAGCTGCTGATGGTGACCAGCAGCGCGAAGCTCGCGGCGTGGCTTTCGGGGAAGCCGTAGTCGCCGAAGCCGAGGATCTGCTTGAAGATGGCTTCGGCGAACTCCTTCGGGTACTTGTTGTCCACCATCCCATCCACGAGCTTCGCGTGAAACTTGTCGAGGCCGCCCTTGCGCTTCCACGCGGCCATGGCACGACGCAACTGATCGGCTTCGTCTGCGCTGAACTTCGCCGCGATCATGGCGATCTGCATCACCTGCTCCTGGAAGATCGGAATGCCCAGCGTGCGTTCCAGCGCCGGCTTCAGTTCGTCTTTTTCATAGAGGATCGGCAAGCCCTTGCGCACCCGCTCGCGCTGCTTCAGGTACGGATGCACCATGCCCCCCTGGATCGGCCCGGGCCGCACGATCGCGACCTCGATCACCAGGTCTTCATAGGTGCGCGGCTTCAGGCGCGGCAGCATCGACATCTGCGCCCGGCTCTCGATCTGGAACACGCCGATGGTGTCGGCGTCGCAGATCATGTCGAACACCTTCGGGTCATCGTTGGGGATGTGGTGCATTTCCATCATCGAACCCCGCCAGCGGTTCATGTGGTCGAGCCCGCGGCGGATGGCACTGAGCATGCCCAGCGCGAGCACGTCGACCTTGAGCATGCCCATGGCCTCGAGGTCGTCTTTTTCCCACTGGATGACGGAGCGGTCTTTCATCGACGCCTTCTCGACCGGCACCAGCCGCGTGAGCCTGGTGTGCGTGAGCACGAAGCCGCCGACGTGCTGGCTCAGGTGGCGCGGAAAGCCCTTGAGCTTTTGCGTGTGCTCGATCCACTGCATCAGCTTGAGCCGGTCTTCCTTCACGCCGACGCGCGCGGCGGCCTTGTCGAGCTGCTCGCCGAGCACGGTGTCGTCGAACCAGTAATGGTCCTTGGCGAACTCGTCGACCAGCCGTTCGTCGATGCCGATGGCCTTGCCGACGTCGCGCAAGGCGCTGCGCGAGCGGTAGCAGATGACGACAGCGGCGATGGCGGCGCGCTCGCGGCCGTACTTTTCGTAGATGTACTGGATGACTTCTTCGCGCCGCTGGTGCTCGAAGTCGACGTCGATGTCGGGCGGTTCCTTGCGGTGGCGGCTCAGGAAGCGCTCGAACAGCAGGTGGCCTTTGTCGGGGTTGATCGCGGTGATGCCGAGGCAGTAGCAGACCGCCGAGTTGGCCGAGGAGCCGCGGCCCTGGCAGAGGATGTTCTTCGACTTGGCAAAACGCACGATGTCTTCCACCGTGAGAAAGAACATCTCGTATTCGAGCTCAAGGATGAGGCTCAGCTCTTTCTGCACTTGGCGGCAGACAGCCTCAGGAATGCCCGAGGCATATCTTTCGAGCGGATATTGCTTGAGTGCCCCCTCCCACGTCTTGCGCACCAGCGTCTGCGCCGCGGTCTCGCTGCTGCCCACGGTCTCCAGCGGGTATTTGTAGGTCTCGCGGATCACCTCGGGATCGAAACGGCACCGCTGCGCCACCTCCAGCGTGTTCGCCAGCATCGCGGGCAGGTACAGCTCGGCCAGCCGCACCCGCTGACGCAGGTGCCGCTCGGCGTTCGACTGCAGTGCAAAGCCGCACTCGGCCACCGTGCGGCCTTCGCGCACGGCCGTGAGCACGTCGTGCAGCGGCTTGCGGCCGCGCGCGTGCATGTGCACATCGCCGGCCGCGACCAGCGGCACGCCGGCCTGCTCGCCCGCCTGCATCAGCGTGACGAGCCAGAGGTCGTCGTCGAGTTCGTTGAACAGCTCCACGGCCAGCCAGAGGTTGTCGCCGTACAGCGCCCTGGCCGCCGCCAGGTCGTCCTGCACGGTGGCCGCATCCGGCATGCCGCCCGGCGGACGGTGCGGCACGAAGAGGACCTGGCAGCGCTGCAGCGAGGCCACGTCGCTCGTGTCCCAATCAACGCGGTACTCGCCCTTGGGCAGCTCGGTGTTGCGCGCGGCGGTGATGAACTCGCAGAGGTTGCCCCAGCCCTCGGTGTCGTTCGCGATCACCACGAGCTTGAAACGCTCGAAGCGGAACTCGCTGCCGAACAGCAGGCGGAATTCGGGGTGGCGCGGAATCGGCGGCTCGTCCGGGTGTTCGCGCTCGTAGGTGTCCAGCTTGGCGGGCAGATCGCGCAACGCGACATGCGCGCGCACGATGCCGGCCACCGAGCATTCGTCGGTGATGGCCAGCGCTGCGTAGCCGAGGTGGTAGGCGCGCTCGACCACCTCTTCGGACGTCGAGGCGCCGCGCTGGAAGCTGAAGTTCGTGAGGCAGTGCAGCTCGGCATAGCCGGGCAGGCCCGGCGCCGGGCGCAGCCGCTGCGGCAGCACATGCACCTTGGCAGGCTGGCGCTTGCGTTCCTCCTTGCCGCTCAGGTCAGGCATAGAAGCCTTGCAAATACCAGCGCACCTCGCCCGACGAAAAGCGCGTGGCGGGCCGCTCGCGAAAGATCCACACCAGGCCGGCCTCGGGGCTTTCGGCCACGTAGTAGTCGCGCATCGCGGGCTGGCCGCCGTCTTCTTCACCGCCCCACCAGCCGGCCTCCACGCGCTGCGGCCCGACCAGCTTGCGCAGCGGCCCGCAGTAGCACGGGCGCTCGCCGTCCATCTCGAGCCGCAAGGGCTCGGGCAGCAGCCAGGGCGGGTAGATCGCATCGGGCTGCGAGGCGGCGTCCTTGCGGGCCTTGTCGGGCGCCGGGGTTTTCTCTTTCTGCAGCGCGGGCCGCCACCGCTGCTGGCGCTCGGGCCGGTGGTCGGCCTGCGCGAGCGGCACCAGCACCTGGTCGGCGCCGAGCCGCACGCTGAGCCGTTCGACCATCTCGTGCAGCTTGTCGCCCTTGCGGTTGTCTTCCGGCAGGAAGCTGGTGCTGGCGCCGGCCAGCGGATCGGTTTCGAGCGTGCGCAGCTTCAGCCAGCTCGCGGGCGCGGCCAGCGTGGTGAGCGCGAGTTTTTCGGACAGCAGGCGGCGCAGGTGCGCCATGTCCTGCGTGGGCTCTGCCGTGCGCACGGTGAGCTGCTGGTGCGGCGGCAGGGTCACGCCGTTGAGGCGCCGCAGGTCGAGCGTCCATTGCAGCTCGAGCGCACGCGCGCCGCGCTGGCGGGCGCGCAGCCAGATCTGCAGCGCCGACAGCAGGCGGTTGGTCGACCACATGAGCTCGGGCCCGGTCTCGGCCAGCGCGGGCAGTTCGAGCTTCTGCTCGAACACGTCGGGCAGCGTGAGCCAGGCGTGGCTTTCGGGACGCAGGCCCCAGGCGATGTCGAGCGCCTCGCGCAGCCCGGCGCCGAAGCGGCGCGCCAGCCCGCCGCGCGGCAGCGCCGCCACCTCGCCCCAGGTGCGGCAGCCCAGGCGCGCGAGCAGGTCGAGGTGGCCTTGCGCGGCCGTCAGCGTGTCCAGCGGCAGGCCGGCCGGCACGTCGGCGGGCCGGTGCTCGTTGCGCGCGAACAGGCGCAGCCGCGCCAGCGCGATCAGGCTGGTGGCGCCCTGCGCGCCGCGCATGCGCGCGTCGGGCGCGGGGTTGAGGGCCAGCAGCTGGCGCATCAGCGGCGCGCGCCCGCCCCACAGACGCTCGCAGGCCGAAACCTCGAGCATCAGCGCCTCGTCCTGCCAGGCGACGTGCGGCGTGAACTGCAGCGCCCACCAGCCCAGAGCCTCGGGCGGGGGCATGTCGGGGGCGTCGGCTTCTTCGGACTCAGACGACCACTGCAAGGCGATCCAGTGCATCCGGGCCTCCTTTCCATGCGTCGATGCGCACCACCGTGGCCGACGGCGCGGCGGCCGGTGCCACGGGCGGCTGCAGGCGCAGCTGGCGCCGCACGCGGGCGGCAGCCAGCAGCGCGCTCATGCGGGCATTGCGCGCCGGCACCCGCACCGGCGCGGCCAACGGCGGCCCCCGGCGCTTGAGCAGGTGCAGCGCGATCTGCGCCGGGTCGTCCGGGCAGCGCTCGGCGCGCAGGCGCAGGCGCGCGGGCGAAGCCGACAGCGCCACCGACTCGGGCCGGCACACGAACAGCAGCACCTCGTGCTGCGCGGCCGCCAGCTGCAGCCGCCGCAGCTCGCCCACGCGGGCCTGCGGCAGCCAGGCGACGACGGCGGCGATCTCGGCGCAGCGCAGCGCCTGCTCGCAGGCCCACAGCCGCGCGGCCGGGGCGTCGCTGCGCACGCACATCAGCGCCTCCACCGGCAAGCCCTGCGCCGCCAGCGCGGTGCCGCAGGGCTCGTAGGGCGCGCCGACCAGCACCACCGGCCCGCCGCGCGCTTCCACGGCCTGCGCCAGCGCGGGCAGCAGCAGGCGCCAGACATGGGCCTCGGGCGTGGCCTGCAGCAGCTCCGTCATCGCGCCCACGGGCCAGCCGCCGCCGGGCAACTCGGCGTCGAGCGCGGCATGCCCGGTGGCCACGACCTGCGCGTCGGCCAGGCCGAGTTCGTCGGCGTGCCAGACGCCGCGGCCCGCGGCGGTGGAAAAGGAGTCGAGGAAAGGGAGGCCCATGATTGCAGTTGTTAACTGTATTTTTATACAGTATTCCCCAGGTCGCAACCAGCGATCGATTTACCTGCGAAGGCCCGCGCCTTAAGATCGGTTTATTAACAATTAGTGACCATGAGACACAAAATGATTCACCTGCGGTTTCTGGCCCTCGCCGCGCTCGTCTTCGCAGGGGTGCCCGCCTCGGCCCAGCCCGCCAAGCCGCTCCTGATCGGCCAGACCTACGTGCAGACCGGCCCGCTCGCGTCGCTGTCGACCGAGCCGCTGGTCGGCATCCGAGCCATGTTCACCGCGCTGAACGCGAGCGGCGGCGTCAACGGCCGCCCGGTCGAGCTGCGCCAGCTCGACGACGCCTACGACCCCGCCAAGGGCGCCGAGAACGTCAAGACCTTCGCGCGCGACGGCGCCGTGGGCGTGCTGATGCCCATCGGCACCTCGTCGGCGGTCGGCGCGCTGAAGGCGGCCAACGAGCTGAAGATTCCCGTCGTCGGCCCCTACACGGGCGCGGGCCCGGTGGTGAAGTTCAGCGAGTTCGGCTTTCCGGTGCGCATCAGCTTCGACGAGGAATACAGCCGCATCGTGAACCACCTGTTCACCATCGGCCTGTCGCGCATCGCCTTCGCGCACAACGACAACCCCGGCGCGCGCTCGGCGATGGAAAGCACGCAGAAGTTCATTGCGGAGCGCGGCGACAAGATGGTCGGCAGCGTGGCCATCAAGAACGACGGCTCCGACGCGGCCGAGCGCGCCGCCGAGCTGGCCAAGCTCAAGCCCAAGGCCGTGGTGCTGTCGGCCACCAACGACGTGGCGGCGAAGTTCATCGCGGCCTACCGCGCGACCGGCGGCGAGACGGCGTTCTATTCGTTCTCCTTCCTGAACGGACAGAAGCTGTTCCAGGACATCAGGAAGGACGCGGCCGGCGTGGTCATCTCGCAGGTCGTGCCCTACCCGTGGAACAGCGCGATGCCGGTGATTGCCGAGTACCAGGCGGCGATGAAGAAGATCGGCATGACCGAGTTCAGCTACGCCAGCCTGGAGGGCTACGTCACGGCCAAGGTCATGGTCGAAGGCCTGAAGCGCGCAGGCGCCAACCCCACGCCCGAGTCGCTGCAGAAGGGCCTGGAGTCATTCAAGACGCTGGACCTCGGCGGCATCGCCGTGTCGTACCGGCCCGGCGAGCACCGCGGGCTGACCTTCTCGGAACTGTCGATGCTCAAGGCCGACGGGCGCTACCTGCGCTGAGCCCTTCCGCCCGCCGGCCTCGCGGGCGCAGAATTTCGTTCGTGACGACGCCCCTCACGAACGCACACCCTTACGCCCTCACGCGCGCCCGGTTGCTCCGACTGGGCGCAGCCCTGTGCGCGGGCGTCGCGCTCCCCTCCTTCGCCCAGCAGCCACCCCGCAGGCCCGCGATGCAGATGACCACCCGCCCCATTCCCTCCACGAAGGAAGCCCTGCCGGTCGTCGGCTGCGGCACCTGGATCGGCTTCGACCGGCGCCCCGGCACCGACGAATACGGGCGCCTGCCCGGCGTGCTCGACACGCTCTTCGCGGCCGGCGGCACGGTGATCGACAGCTCGCCGATGTACGGCCGCTCCGAGGAAACCACCGGCGAACTGCTGGCCGCGGCGAAGCCGGGCGCCAGGCCCTTCCTCGCGACCAAGGTCTGGACCTCGGGCCGCGAGGCCGGCATCGCGCAGATGGAACAGTCGTTCACTCGGCTGCGCACGCAGCAGATCGACCTGATGCAGGTGCACAACCTCGTCGACTGGCGCACCCACCTCGCCACGCTGCGCGGCTGGAAGGAGAAGGGCCGCGTGCGCTACATCGGCATCACCCACTACACCGCCTCGGCCTACGACGAGGTCGAAGCGGTGCTGCGCGCCGAGACGCTCGACTTTGTGCAGATCAACTACTCGCTCGATGCGCGCGATGCCGAACAGCGCCTGCTGCCGCTCGCCGCCGAGCGCGGCGTGGCGGTGATCGTCAACATGCCCTTCGGCGGCGGTGGCTTGCTGCGCCGCCTGCGCGACAAGCCGCTGCCCGCCTGGGCCGGCGAGATCGGCTGCACGAGCTGGGCGCAGGTGCTGCTGAAGTTCGTTCTGAGCCATCCGGCCGTGACCTGCACGATCCCGGGCACGGGCCGCGCCGAGCACATGGCCGACAACGCCGCGGCCGGCGCCGGCACCTTCCCCGATGCCGCCTTCTGGCGCCGCGAGGCCTCTTCTATTCGAACTTGACGTTGTGCTCCCGCACGGTCGCGCCGAAGGCGTCGTACTGCGTGCGGAAGAACTCGGCGAACTTCGCGGGGCTCATGCCGTAGCCCTCGAAGCCCTGCTGCACCAGCTGCGCATGCACGTCGGGCCGCTTGAGCGTGTTCTGCAGTTCCTGCGAGAGCCTGTCGGTGATCTCCTTCGGCAGCCCCGGCGGCCCGAAGAAGCCGGCCCACGGCGTGATCGTGAGCTTGCCCAGCCCCAGCTCGCCGCCCGTCGGCACATCGGGCAGCAAGCCGCTGCGCTGCGGCAGCAGCGTGACCAGCGCGCGGATGCGCCCCTCCTTCACGAAGCCCGGCGCCAGCGTGCCGGTGGTGAACATCATGTGGATCTGCCCGCCCAGCAGGTCGGTCATGGCCTGCATGTCGCCCTTGTAGCGCGCGTTGACCACCTTGCGCTCGCCCAGCAGCTGCAGCATCGCGAGTTCCGAGGCGCTGTTGCTCGAAGCCGAATTGAGCGCGCCGGGCTTCGACGCCACGAGCGCCAGCAGCTCGTTCACGCTTTTCACCGGCAAGCTCGACGGCACCACGAGGAACATCGAGAACTGCCCCGCCGAGCTGATCGGGGTGAAGGCCTTGAACGGGTCGTAGGGTGAGGTCGGCCGCAGCGTGGGCGCGGCGACCATCGCGGTGTTGGTGCCCATCAGCAGCGTGTAGCCGTCGGGCTTGGCCGACGAAGTGGCCTGCGCCGCGAGCACGCCGTCGGCGCCGGGTCGGTTCTCCACGATCACCTGCTGGCCGAACTGTTTCGACAGCCCCTCCGCAATGATCCGCGTGAGCGAATCGGCGCCGCCGCCGGGCGCGAAGCCGACGATCAGCCGCACGGGCTTGTTCGGATAGGCGTCGGCGCTCCAGGCCGCCGCGCCGGGCAGTGCCGTGGCGGCGAGGGCCGCGAGAGTCAAGGTTCTGCGTCGCATGAAAGCCTCCTTGTTCAGAAGAGGTGCCGCACGCCGAACTCCCACCCCGACGAGCGCATCCCGCCCGCCGGCGCGCTGCCGCCGCTCACCACGTAGCGCGCCTGCCCGCTGTTCATCAGCCGCGCGTAGGTGCCGTACAGCGCGGTGCGCCGGGAGAGGTTGTGCACGTAGCCGATGCCGAACTGGCGCGCGTCGTCGCGGTTGCGCGGCATGCCGTTGGCGTTGCGCAGGCTCTCGTCGCTGCGGTCGTCCAGGTAGGCGTAGCTCACGCGGATGCGCCCGACCTCGAAGGCCGGGATGTGCGCGCCGATTTCGACGGTGTTCTTGCGCACCGTGCCGGCTGCGAGCTTCACCGTCACCTTGTTGTAGAGCGCGAAGAACTTCGCGAAGCCCGCGTCCCACGAGCCGCCGATGTTGGCGTGCGTGTAGTTGCCGATGGTGGAGGTGGCGTTGAAGTGCGAGCGCGTCACCGCCGCCGCGATGTCGAAGGCGCCCGAGGCGAAGCCGAAGCGCGCGCCGCCGAAGTTGCCGTCGTCGCGGTTCGGCGCCGTGGAGTTGTTCTCGCCCGTGCCGATCATCGCCATGCCGTAGAAGCCGCCCAGCTTGGCCGGCAGCCAGTAGCTCACCGTGTTGCTGCCAGTGATGGCCGTGGGCAGCGGCCCGGTGCCCGCGCCCGCGAAGGTGAGGTTGCCCGCGCGCGCCACGCCGTTGGCATTGAAGGGGTCGAAGTAGATGCTGTTGTAGTGCGTGGGAATGAAGTCGTGGCCCAGCCGCACTTCGCCCAGCGCATCGTGCGACAGGCTCACGAAGGACATGCGGTCGAAGGTGATCGGCCCCGCCGGGCCCGCCCCGCTCGTCTGGTTGTTGGTGTTGCTCGGCCGACCGGTGCCAAGGTCGGGGTTCAGGCTGCCTTCGAGCCAGAAGCCCGCGCGCAGGCCGCCGCCCAAATCTTCGGTGCCGCGAAAGCCGATCCGGCTGGTCGAGAGACCGCCGTTCGACAGCGCCTTGATCGAGCCGCCGCCCTCGCCCTTCGTGTACTGGACGCCGAGGTCCATCACGCCGAACACGGTGACGCTGGATTGCGCGTGCACCGCACCGCTGCTGGCCAGGCCAATGGCCGACCACATCAAAAGTCTCTTCATGGTTTCTTGTCTCCTGCTCTTTTTTGGGTTGAAAACTTGGATCGCGCGCAGGGCTGCGCCACCGGGTGCGCACGGGGGTGCGCACCGGTTGGCGAAGGCCGGGGTGAAAAAGGTCTAGCTGGCGGGCTGCGGCCGCTCGGTGCGCACGAGCACGGCCCCCTTGGACAGCGGACTCACGTTGCGCCGGTACTGCTGCAGCCAGCCGGTGTCGAAGGCCGGCGGCGGCGCCTGCCAGTCGGCGCGGCGGGCCGCGAGTTCGGCGTCGGTCAATGCGATGTCGAGGCGGCGCGCGTCCAGGTCGATGGTGATCACGTCGCCGTCGCGCACCAGCCCGAGCGGACCGCCCAGTGCCGCTTCGGGCGACACCTCGGCCACCACGAGCCCCTTGCAGACCAGGCCCGAGAGATGCCCGTCGGTCAGCAGCGCGACCTGGTCGCCGAGCCCCGCGCCATCGACCGCGAAGACCACGCGCGATGCGCCACCGCCCATGGCCGGTCCGCCGCACGCGCCGGCGCCGCGCATCACGACCACCTGGCCCGGCACGATCTCGTGGTTCTTGATCGCGGCGATGGCGGCGTCCGAAGTCCAGAAGCACACGGCCGGCCCGGTGAAGCGCCGCACCTTGCGCTCGGCGATGCCGGTCTTGATGAGGCCCGACTCGGGCGCGAGGTTGCCGCGCAGGAGCACGATGGCCGGCAGCGGCGCGACCGGGCGGTCGATGGGGCGGATCACCTCGGCGTCCCTCACTTCGGCGTGGCGCAGGTTGTCGGCGACCGTGCCGCCGGTCACCGTGAGCGCACCCGTGTCGAGCAAGGGCGCGAGCTGCTTCATCAGCGCGCGGCAACCGCCCGCCGCCTCGAAGGCCTCGATCGAATGCTCGCCGATGGGCCGCACGCCGGCCAGCACCGGTGTCGTCGGGCCGAGGCTTTCGAAGAGGCCGTACACATCGACGCCGCACTCGCCCTCGGTCGATATCGCCTGCAGGTGCTTGGCCGTGTTGAGCGAGCCGCCGACGGAGAGCACCGCGCGCACCGCGTTGGCGAAGGCGCCGGCCGAGAGGATGTCGCGCGGCTTCAGGTCGTCCAGCACCATCTGCACGATGCGCGTGCCGGCCGCGCGCACGTCGTCCATCATCTTCGGGCTCAGCGCGGCCACCGGCGCGCTGCCGGGCAAGGCCATGCCGAGCGCTTCGCAGACGATGTGCATCGAGTTCGCCGTGCCCAGGCCCGAGCACACGCCCGGCCCGCGGATCGCCTCGCGGCTCATGCCCACGAGTTCTTCCACCGGCAGGTGGCCGGTGACCGCGTGCATCGCGCCGATGAACACCTCCTCGATGTCCATGTGCTTGCCGCGGTACTCGCCGCTGGGCTGGTAGCCGCAGGGCACGAGCAATGTCGGAATGTTGAGCCGCGCGGCCGCCATGAGCTGCCCCGGCACCGTCTTGTCGCACGAGGTGAGGCAGACCATGCCGTCGAGCTGCGCGCCTTCGACCGCGACTTCGATGTCGTTGGTCACGAGGTCGCGCGCACCGAGCATGTAGGCGCCGCGTGCGCCCGCGCCGGTGATGAAGTCGCTGGGCGCGGCGGTGCGAATCTCGAAAGGCACGCCGCCCGCCGCGCGGATCGCCGCCTTGATTTCCGCCGCCACCTTGTCGAGGTGGCTGAAGCACGCGGCCAGTTCCGAGGAGCTGTTGACGATGGCGATCTTGGGCTTCTCGCAATCCTCTTCGGGGATGCCGAGCGCGCGCCAGTGCGCATTGCGCACCGACCAGAGATAGGAGCCGCGCGGGAAGTTGCTGCGCAGGGGGCGGGTCATGGGCGGTCTCCGGATGTGCTGTTGTTCTTCTTGGTGATCTCGATCACGCCGCGGTCGGCGTCCACGCGCACCCAGTCGCCGGTCTCGATGCATGCGAGCGGGTCGCGCTCGAAGTCGGTCATCGAGGGCGAGTGCGTCACCACGGCGCCGAGCGCCATCTTGGTCGTCATCTCGTTGAACAGGAATGCCGCGGGCGCGGAGTTCATGAGCCGCGTCATGTGGAACATCGCGGACCAGCCCGACGAGCCCTTGGCGCCCGGGAACACCAGCACCTTGCCGGCGAAGCTCTGGCCGCGCAGTTCGTGGCGCGTCTCGATGACAGTGCCGGTGCGCGGGTCGATGCCGCCCCAGCCCGAGATGCGGTCGCGCGTGACCAGCGCCTCCCCCTCCGCAACACCGCCGACCACCTTGCGGCCGCGGATCGCGATGGTCTTCTTTTCGGTCATGACGGCGGCGTTCATGCGTAGCCCCCGTTCCAGCGGCCGGTGCAGGCCGCATCGACGCATTCAGCCGTGCTGCCGAACCACGCCTGCACGCCGAGGATGGCGGGCAGGTAGTGCGCCTGCTTGGCGGAATCGAGCGCCACGGTCTTCGTGCCCTTGGGCACGGCGCGGCTCATGGCCGAGCAGCTGTCGGTCATGAGGATGCCGCCCGCGTCCTCGATGATCTTGGTGTAGCCATTGCGGTCGGCCAGCGACTTGATGGCGCGCGGCGTGAAGATCCACAGCTCGCAATCGGGGTGCACCTTGCGCCCTTCGATGAGCTGCGCGGCCTCCCAGATCTGCTCGATGGTGTAGTGCGGGCAGCCGAGCATCACGTACTGGACTTCGCTGTCCTTGCCGGTGACGTTGATCTTCTCGTAGGTCGTGCGGCGCTCAGCCTCGCCGTAGCGCAGCACCTCGATGGGCGCCTTGCCGCCGAGCGCCTGCGCCAGCGTCAGCGCCTCGGGCGTGACGCCGGCGATGTGGTACATCTCCACGCCGCCCGAGGACGACGCGGCTGCGCCGAAGTGCTTGAGCCGCGGCAAATTCGGCACGCGGCCGATGCCACGCCGGCTGTGCACCACCGGCACGCGCTCCTGCACGTGCTCGCCGATGTAGTAGCCGAGCAGGCCCCAGTCCTGCACCGACTCGACCTCGATGTCCAGCTCGATCACGTGCGTCGCGCGGCGGTTCTCTTCGAGGTGGTAACCCCAGTAGGGAATGCGGCCGGTAAGCATCGCCGCGCCCGTGCTCTCGCGGCCTTCGGTGTTGGTGCGCGCACCGAGCACCGAATTGCAATACACCACGGCCGACGACTCCATCCACGCGCAGTGCTCGCCGCGCGTCGGGATGTTGCCCACCTGGTAGGGCGTGCAGGTGTTCATGATCTGCGCGCCGAGGCCGGCCGCATGGCGCTCGCTCTTGTTGTAGAACTGGACGATCTCCTCGCTGACGCCCATGCGCTCGGGCTGGCCGGGGTCGAAGCCCAGTTGCAGGTGGCTCGTGAAGACCTTGAACTTCGGGATCTCGACGGTCTCCTGGCTGTCGAGGCTGAATTCGGAGAACACCGCGTCCATGCCGCCGCCCTTGGCGAGCGCGAAGTCGCGCTGAAAGGGCGTGGTCGAGGTGATGGTGGCGCAGACGTTGCGCGTCTCGACCAGTCGCTCGGCGCCGAGGGCTTCACCGTAGCGCATCAGCAGGTCCATCGCCTTCTGCACGGCCGGTCCGTCGCGGCCGTCGTACATGGCTTTTTCTTCATCGCTCAGGTGCATGACCTGTGTCTCCGTTCTTCTATCGTGGGGAAGGGTCCCCGGCCGGGCGGCTAACCCGGCGAGGGTGAAGGCACGTGGCCGCCGATGTCGCGCGCAATGGTGAGCGCGATGTCGTGCAGGCGTGGTGCGAGTTCGTTGCGCAATCTGTCTTCGGTGAACACGAAGGCGGCGCCGCCGCCGTTGAGCGCCATCACCTCGCCGTCGGGGCCGATGAGCGGCACCGACACCGAGTTGATCTCGCGGTGGAATTCGCCCAGCGAGAGGCAGTAGCCCAGCCGCTTGGCTTCGCCGATGGCGCGCGTCATGGGCGCGGCGATGCCGTCCCACTCGGGGCCGCGCAGCAGGCGCATCGAATCGACCAGCTGGTTGCGCTGCGCGTCGGGCAGCGCCGAGAGGTACGCGCGGCCGAGCGCCGAGTTCGGCAGCGGCGCGCGCGAACCTACGTCGAGCCGCGCCGAAAGCATCGACGAACGCGGGCGGCAGGCTTCGATCAGCACCATCTCCATGCCGTCGCGCACGGCGAGGTAGACAGAAGCGCCGACCTCCTCCGCCATCGCCTGCATGCTGGGCCGCGCGGCGGCGCGCACATCGAGGCTGCCGAGGAACACGCGCGAGAGCGACACCACGCCGGGGCCGAGCATGAAGCGGTCGGGCGCCTGCGCGGGCTTGAGCATGCCCAGCGAGAGCAGCGTCGCGACCAGCCGGTTGACCGTGGGGCGCGGAATGCCGGTGATGCGCGCGACGTCGGCGTGGCCGAGCACGGGGCGGTCTTCGCTGAAGCAGCGCAGCACCGAGATGCCGCGCTCCAGCGCACTCACGGTGTCGGAACGTTCGCCGCGCGCATCGGACGCATCGGCCGCGGAAAGAGAGCTGTCGTTTTTATCGGTGGACATGGAAGGACCCTTTGAACGCTTTGCAAGACTCTGCAATGTAGAGGCTCGCGAAAGGAGGTCGGCCGGGTTCATGGCAAAAAAGGAGCCGGGTCAGGCGCTGGCTTCGGCCGCGACGGAGGCCGCGCCCTGCCCGCCTTCAGCCCCGGCCCGCAGGTACACGCCCTGCGCCAGCAGCGCGGACTGCAGCGCGCCGACATCGACGAAGCGCGGCGCGATGCCGCCCTGCGACGCCAGCGCCGCCGCCACGCCCGCCGCCTGCCCGGTGATCCAGCACTGCGGAATCTCGCGCATGAAGCCGTGCGAGTTGCGGTCGCACGAGATGTGGCGCCCGCACGCCACGAGGCCGTCGAGCTGCTGCGGCACCAGCGCGCCATAGGGAATGGAGATGTTCGGGAATTTCGGCGACACCGCGGGCGTCACGCCGATCTCGTCCGCCAGCGCCACGCCGTCGGGCCACTGGCTGCGCAGCACCGCGCCCACGCCGGTGAGGCGCCGCGCATGGCGCACGCCGATCTGCGGCGCGCTCAGCATCAGGTAGGCATCCTCGAAGCCGGGCGCGTGCGCCTTGAAGTAATCGAGGTGCGCAGCCATGGCGCGGTGCGAGCGCACTTCGACGGCCGTGAGGTCGTCCACGTCGAGCGCCGAGTAGCCCGACTGGCGCGGCCCCATGAAGAGCGCCACGTCGTTGCGCCACGAGACGAAGGGCCGCTCGAAGAGGCCGAGCTGCTCGCGTCCGCGCGCCATGAAGCCGGCGAAGGCCTCGGGCTGGCCGGCCTTGAAGTCGATCCAGCGGTTCATGTCCACGCCGCCGAAGAGCCACGAGGTGTTCATGCAGTGGTGCACGTCGGCCTCTTCGATGTCGTTCACGTAGGCGGCGCCGGCGCGGGCGAACAGGTCGCCGTCGCCGGTGGCATCGACCACCACGTCAGCCATGATGGCCATGCGGCCTTCCTTGCTCTCGAAGACCACGCCCTTGACGGCACCGTCCTGCACGATCGGGATGGCGGCCCACGAGTGGTAGATGAGCTTGACCTTGCGCTCCAGCACGATCTCCTGCGAGAGCAGCTTCAGGCGCTCGGGGTCGATGGTGGGCGACCAGGTGACGATGCCGTGGTAGGCGGCCGTGCGCTGCGACCAGTGCGCGGCCTTGGCCACGTCCTGCGAGCCCCAGTCCGCGCGCTGCGGGCCGGCGATGGCGTCGGCCGGCAGGCGGTCGAACAGTTCTTCGGCAAAACCGCGGATCACCAGCTTGCCTTCCCAGTCGGTCATGCGGTCGATCCAGATCACGAGGCCGCCGGTCGACAAGCCGCCCAGGTGGTTGTAGCGCTCGAGCAGTGCCACGTCGGCACCCGCACGGGCGGCGGCAGCGGCAGCGGCGGTGCCCGACGGGCCGCCGCCGACCACCAGCACGCCGCAGCGGTGATAGACCGGAATGTTCTTGCCGGGCTCGGCCCAGCTGCCGTGGTCAGGGCGCTTGACGCGGCTGTCGCGGTCGAAGATGTCGGAGGACAGGATGCGCTCGTCGGTGCGGACGACAGTTTTCATGAGATGGGTGTCTTGGATTGGCTGTTTCGTCGTATTTTGATTTCAATGTTCATTTTGTCAAACGCAAAAGCCGTGAAAAGGCCATTGTTCGGGGTATTCCCTAGTCAATCTGGATTTTTATGACTTTCTAAATCAATATCAGGAGAACATTCCAACGGAGACATCGATGAAGAAACTCAACGGCACCCGCCGTGCATTCGGCTCGGCCCTCGGCGCCGCGGCCTTGCTGGGCCTGGCGCCGCTCGCGTTCGCGCAGGACTTTCCGGCGCGCAACAAACCGATCCGCATCGTCGTGGGCTTCACCGCCGGCGGCGGCACCGACGCGCAGGCGCGCATCGTGGCGCAGAAGCTCGGCGAGGTGCTGGGCACCAGCGTGATCGTCGACAACAAGCCCGGCGCCAGCACCATGCTCGCGGCCAACGAGGTGTCGCGCGCGCTGCCCGACGGCTACACGCTGCTGTACGCGCCCTCGTCCACGATGGCGCAGAACCCGCACACCTTCGCGCAGGTGCCCTACGACCCGTTCAAGGACTTCACCCCCATCTCGATGGGCGGGCGCGGGCCGCTGGTGCTGTCGGTCAGCACCTCGGTACCGGCCCACAACGTGAAGGAACTCGTGGCCTACGTGAAGGCGAACCCCGGCAAGGTGAGCTACGCCTCGTTCGGCGCGGGCACCTCGTCGCACATCTACGGCGAGGCCTTCGTGAAGAAGACCGGCGTCGATGCGGTGCACATCCCCTACAAGGGCGGCTCGGACGCGGCCAAGGACCTGATCGGCGGGCGTGTGCAGTACATGTTCGACTCGGCTTCGTCGGCCATCATCACCTCGGCCACGGGCAAGGTGAAGGTGCTGGCCATCGCGGCGAATGCGCGCATCCCGGCGCTGCCCGACGTGCCCACCTTCGCCGAACAAGGCTACGCAGGGCTGGACCTGCCGAGCTGGCTCGGCTTCTACGGGCCGGCGCGCATGCCGGCGCCGGTGGTCGCAAAGCTCAACGCGGCGCTCACGCAGGTGCTGGCGATGCCGCAGGTGCGCGAGTTCTATCGCACGGGCGGCTACGAAGCCGGTGCGACGACGCCGGAAGAATTCGCCGGCATCACGCGCACGACCTACGAGCGCTGGGGCGCGATGGTGCAGCAGGTAGGCTTGGCCAAGCAATGAGCCCTTCTTCTTTCATCACCCGACGCAGCGCGGCCGCATGGCTTGCGCTGGGCGCGATCGCCCTGCCGCTGTCTTCATTCGCAGCCTCACCGGCGGACTTTCCGGTCAAGGGCCGCAGCATCCGCATCGTGCTCGGCCTGGCGGCCGGCGGCGCCTCCGACGCGCAGGCGCGCTTCGTCGCCAACAAGCTCGGCGAGGTGCTGCAGACGCCGGTCATCGTGGAGAACCGCCCGGGCGCGAGCTTCATCCTCGCGACCGAGGAAGTGATCCGCGCGGCGCCCGACGGCTACACCTTCATGTACGCCCCCTCTTCCGTGGTGGCGCAGAACCCGCAGACGCTGGCGCAGGTGCGCTACGACCCGTTCAAGGACCTCACGCCCATCTCGCTCGGTGCGCGCGGCCCGCTGGTGCTGACGGTGCACGCGAGCGTGCCGGCGCGCAACGTGCAGGAGCTGGTGGCGTACATCAAGGCCAACCCGGGGAAGATGAGCTACGCCTCGTTCGGCACCGGCACCTCGTCGCACATCTACGGCGAGGCCTTCGCGCGGCAGGCCGGGCTCGACGTCGTGCACGTACCCTACAAGGGCGGCGCCGATGCGGCGAAGGACTTCCTCGCGGGCCGCGTGCAGTACTACTTCGACGCGGCGCCCAACGCCATCCAGAACACGGCCACCGGCAAGGTGCGCATGCTCGCGGTGGCGGCACCTAAACGCAGCGCGATGCTGCCCGACGTGCCCACGATGAGCGAGCAAGGCGTGAACGGCGTCGACATGGCGAGCTGGCTCGGCTTCTACGGCCCGGCGCGCATGCCGGCGCCGGTGGTCGCCAAGCTCAATGCCGCGCTGGCGCAGGTGCTGGCGATGCCGGCCACGCGCGACTTCTTCCGCCAGGGTGCGTACGAGGCCGAATCGTCGACCCCGCAGCAACTGGCCGACCTGACGCGCACGACCTACGACCAGTGGGCCGAGACGATCCGCAAGCTCGGCCTCACGAAGCAGTAGCCAGGAGTGGCTGCGAAGTTCAGCCGAAGAACTTCAGCAGCCGCGCGTTGGTCTCGTCGGCGCGCTCGTACTGCACCCAGTGCCCCGCGCCGTCGATCACCACGCCTTCGCGGCCGGGGCCTTCGCTGGCCAGTTGCGCCACCAGCGGACGCGAGTCGGCGGTGACATCGAACTCGCCCCACAGCAGCAGCGTCGGCACGCCCAGCGCGTCGATCGCGGCCTGCAGCCCGCCCGAGAGCGACACCTCCTTGCTGCGAAAGCGCGTGCCGTGGCACGAGAGGTCGTGGATCTCGAAGGCCAGCGGGTCGATGGCGGCGGGCGCGTGCAGCATCAGCGCGCCCAGGTTGTGCATGAGCGCGGCGCGCTCGGTCTCGCGGTCGGGGGCGGCGCGCCAGTTGATCATCTCGACCGTCATGCGGCGCAAGGTGCCATGGCCGCCGCTGCCCATCAGCGCCAGCCGGCGGATCGCGCCGCGCCGCACCGCGAAGCGCGCGGCGGTGAGCCCGCCGAACGAGAAGCCGCCCAGGTCGATGGGCGTGCCGGCGCCGATGAGCGCATCGAGCGTGCCGCCGAGCGCGGCCAGGAGCGGCACCAGCGCGTCTTCGCCGGGCGCCACGCGCGGCAGCGCGTCGGAATTATGAAAGCCGGGCATGTCGGGCAGGAGCAGCGTGCGCTGCGCCGACAGCGCCTCGGCATTGCGCAGCCAGTGCATCCAGCTGCCGTGGCCGCCGTGCAGCAGCACGATGGGCGGCTGCGTCGTGTCGGTGCCGAAGCGGCGCCAGCGCACGCGCACGCCGTCGTGCACCAGTTCGTGCGAGGTGGACAGGGCTTCGATGCGGGCGATCTGGCGCCGGGCTTCGGCGGATTCGTCGGGGGTGGGAAGAGCGGGCGTGGGCATGGCTTCATTCTGCCGCGCGGCCCGCAGCCTCACGCCGCGCCGAACCGGTAGCTCGACACCACGAGCCCGCCCATGAAGTCGTCCTCGTGGTAGACGCGCTCGCCGACATCGCCCTCGGCCGCGCCGACCGCGACCATCAGCGGAATCAGGTGCTCCTCGCGCGGGTGCGCCATGCGCGCCGACGGAGCCGAGGCCCAGTCCTGCAGGCGCTGCACGCGCGCCTGCGGCGTGGCCTGCACAGCGGTTTCGTCGAGCCAGTCGCCGAAGGCCTTGGACACGCCGTGCGCCTGGGGGCCGAAGTTGCGCAGGTTGTGATAGCTCAGGCCGCTGCCGACGATGAGCACGTTCTCGTCACGCAGCGGCGCGATGGCGCGGCCCAGCGCCAGGTGCTCGGCCGGGTCGAGCCCCCGCCGCAGCGACAGCTGCACCACCGGCACCTCGGCGTTCGGGTACATCGCGGCCATCGGCGAGAACATGCCGTGGTCGTAGCCGCGCTCGGGGTCGATCTGCGCCGGCAGGCCGGCGGCGGCGATCAGCGATTGCACGCGCTGCGCGAGTTCGGGCGAACCGGGCGAGGCGTAGCGCACCTCGTAGGTGTGGGCCGGAAAGCCGCCGTAGTCGTAGATCATGGGCGGGCGCGGGTTGCCCTGCACGGTGAACACGGGCGATTCCCAGTGCGCCGAGACCATGAGGATGGCCGCCGGCGTGCGGCCGATCTGGCGCGGCATGTCGGCCAGCGAGGCGGCGAGCTGGTCGTAGGTGGCGCCCATCTCCTTCTTCATCCAGGGCCAGGGGCCGCCGCCGTGCGAGATGAAGTACGTGGGCAGGCGGGAAAGCGTGTTGGTGTCGTGGGTCAAGTCGATGCTCCTTGAAGGCGTTGGATCGACTGTAGACATTTCCTTTCAGGAAATCGACAGGCTACGATGCATCGAATCCTTTCTTCACAGGAAATCATCGATGGACCGCATGACCAGCCTGCGCGTGTTCCGCGAGGTCGTCGAGGCCGGCAGCTTCGTGGCGGCGGCCGAGCGCCTGGGCCTGTCGGCGCCGATGGCCAGCAAGCACGTGGCGCAGCTCGAGAAATCGCTGGGTGCGCGGCTGCTGCACCGCTCCAGCCGCCACCTCAGCCTGACCGAGGCCGGCACCGCCTGGTACGAGCAGAGCCGCCGCGCACTCGACCTGCTCGACGCGGCCGAGGCCGCCATCGGCCAGACCAGCGACGCACCGCGCGGCCAGCTCAAGGTGAGCGCGCCCGTGTGGTGCGCCACGCCGCGTTTTGCGCGCGTGCTGGCGGACTACCGCGCGGCGTACCCGGAAGTGCTGGTCGACATGCACCTGGAAAACCGCAAGGTCGATCTCGCGGCCGACGGCTACGACCTGGCCCTGCGCGCCACGCAGGAGCCCTCGCCCGCGCTCATCGCGCGGCCGCTGTGCCGCGTGCCCTTTCATCTTGCAGGCACGCCGGCCTACCTGAAGCGCCACGGCGCCCTGCCCGCGGTGCCGGCCGACCTCGCGAAGCTGGGCGCGATCGTGCCCAGCTACGTGAACCTGGACAACCTCGCGCTCAAGGGACCGGGCGGGCGCATGTTCCCGCTGCGGCTCACGCCCGCGATGCGCTCGGACGACACCACGCTCACGCTGCACGCGGTGCGCGCCGACATGGGCATTGCGTACCTGCCCGTGTGGCTCATCGACGACGACCTGGCGCAAGGCCGGCTGGTGCGGCTGCTGCCCGCGTTCGAAGCCACGCCGGTCACGCTGTTCGCCGTGTACACGAGCCGGCAGTACATGTCGCCCAAGCTGCGAACTTTCATCGACTTCCTGAGCGCGCGGCTGGGGGGCATGGAAACAAAGGCAGCACGCGCCGACGACAGCAAGACACGACGCAGCTGAAGGGTTGCTGAAGGCACCGGCCACGAACGCACCTTTTCGGGGCAAGGTCATGCATGCAGGGCTACATTCGAAGGCTCTGCTGGAGACCGATTCCTTGTTCCGCTTTTTCGAAAAACTCCTTCCCCCGTACCCCGCCGCCGAACCGACGCTGCCGCCCCAGGGCTTCTTTGCCTTCCTGTGGGCCTGCACGCACGGCGTGCGCGGCAAGATCGCCGCGATGGCGGTGCTCACGGCGGTGATGTCGACCTTCGAGGCCGCACTGTTCGCCATCCTCGGGCGCATCGTCGACTGGCTCGGCGGCCAGGTGCCGTCCAAGCTGTGGGCCGAGCGCGGCGACACGCTGCTGTGGCTGGCCGCGTTCCTGGTGATCAGCATCGGCGTGGTGGCGCTGCAGACCATCGTGAAGCACCAGACGCTGGCGGTGAACCTGCCGATGCGCCTGCGCTGGAACTTCCACCGCCTGATGCTGGGCCAGAGCATGGCCTTCTACCAGGACGAGTTCGCGGGCCGCATCACGGCCAAGGTGATGCAGACCGCGCTGGCCGTGCGCGAGACCGTGTTCGTGCTGGCCGACGTGCTGGTGGCCATGGGCGTGTACGTGGCCACGATGATCATCCTGGTGGGCGTGCTCGACGCGCAGTTGGTGTGGCCCTTCGTCATCTGGCTGGCGCTGTACATCGCCTCGCTGGTGTACTTCGTGCCGCGCCTGGGCAAGGTCGGCAAGGCACAGGCCGATGCGCGCGCGCTCATGACCGGGCGCGTGACCGACGCCTACACCAACATCGCGACCGTCAAGCTGTTCTCGCACACGCAGCGCGAGGCCGGCTTTGCGCGCGACGCGATGCGCGAGTTCATGAAGACCGGCTACGGCCAGATGCGGCTGGTGAGCGCCTTCGAGATCGTCAACCACACGCTGAGCATGGGCCTCACGGCCGGCATGGCGGGCATGGCGCTGTGGCTGTGGTCGCACGGCACGGTGGGCGTGGGCGCGGTGGCTGCCGCCACGGCGATGGCGCTGCGGCTGCAGGGCATGTCGCACTGGATCATGTGGGAGATGACCAGCCTGTTCGAGAACATCGGCACGGTGCAGGACGGCATGAAGACGCTGTCGCGCCCGCGCACGGTGCTCGACGCGCCCCATGCCACGGTGCTCGACGTGCCGCACGGCGAGGTGCGCTTCGAGCAGGCGAGCTTCCGTTATGGCGACGCGGGCCGCCGCGTGATCGACGACCTGAACCTCGTGGTCAAGCCCGGCGAGAAGATCGGCCTGGTCGGTCGCTCGGGCGCCGGCAAGTCGACGCTGGTGAACCTGCTGCTGCGCTTCCATGACCTGGAAAGCGGCCGCATCCTCATCGACGGGCAGGACATCTCGAAGGTCACGCAGGATTCGCTGCGCATGCACATCGGCATGGTCACGCAGGACACCTCGCTCATGCACCGCTCGGTGGCCGACAACATCGCCTACGGCCGGCCCGACGCCACGCTGGCGCAGATCGAAGCGGCTGCGAAGCGTGCCGAGGCGCACGACTTCATCCAGACGCTGGGCGACGCGGGCGGACGGCGCGGCTACGAGGCGCACGTGGGCGAGCGCGGCGTGAAGCTGTCGGGCGGCCAGCGCCAACGCGTGGCCATCGCGCGCGTGATGCTGAAAGATGCACCGATCCTGCTGCTCGACGAAGCCACGAGCGCGCTCGACTCCGAGGTCGAAGCCGCGATCCAGCAGAGCCTGTACACGCTGATGGAAGGCAAGACCGTGATCGCCATCGCGCACCGGCTCTCGACCATCGCCGCGATGGACCGGCTCATCGTGCTCGACGAAGGCCGCGTCGTCGAAGAAGGCGACCACCGCACGCTGATGGCCCAAGGCGGCCTGTATGCGCGGCTGTGGGCGCACCAGAGCGGCGGCTTCCTGGGCGACGGGCTCGAAGAAGACGAAGCCCTGCGCGCCTGATAAGGCTCCTTCGTGAAACACCGCGGAACCGGCTTTGCCGGGCCGCAGGTGTTGCCCCCGGAAGGGGGTTGGCGCAGCGACACGAAGTGCGCGAAGCCTGGGGGAGAGCCTAGCTTGGCGACGTGCCGGCCTCGTACAGCGCGACGTATTCACCCGACGGCGGGATCGGCTTGATGATGTCGATCAGCACGCCGTTCGGGTCGCGCGTGATGAAGTGGCGCTGGCCGAAGGCCTCGTCGCGCAGCGACAGCAGGATCGGCAGGCCCGCCGCCTTCAGGCGCTCGTGCACCGCGTCGGGGTCTTCCACCTCGAAGTTCAGCAGCAGCCCGCCCGCCACCTGCCCGCGCGCTTCGGCGGGAATGGTCTTGTGCGTGCCGTCGAGCACGGCGAGGTTCACCGAGGCATCGTCCGCCAGCTGCAGGTGCACGTACCAGTCGGTCGTGAACAGCGACGCAAACCCGAAATGCGCCTGGTAGAAGGCCGCGGTGCCGGCCACGTCGTTGGTCATGATCACCGGGTAATAGCTCGTCACTTTCATGGGATGGCTCCTTCGTGGATAAAACGTACAAACTGCATGTAAGTTAAATATTAATCCACAAACAGACTGCATGTAAATTAGGGTCATGGCCAAAACCCCGGCACGCACCAACCGCGAACGCACCGAAACCACCCGCCTCGCCCTGACCGAGGCGGCCCGCACGCTCTTCGTCAGCAAGGGCTACGGTGACACCTCCACGCCCGAGATCGCCATGACCGCCGGCATCACGCGCGGGGCGCTGTACCACCACTTCAACGACAAGCGCGACCTGTTCCGCCAGGTGTTGCTGCTCGAGGCGCAGGCGGTCGCGGCCGACATCGATGCCGCCACGCCCGACGAGCTCGGCCCGCGCGAGGCCCTGCTCGTGGGCAGCGAGGCCTACCTGAAGGCGATGACGGTGCCGGGGCGCACCCGGCTGCTGCTGATCGACGGGCCGGCCGTGCTGGGCCTGGCGGAAATGATGTCGATGGACGACGCCACCTCGGCGAACTCGCTGCGCCAGGGGCTGGCGCGCGCCGGCATGGGCCGCGGCGAGGTGTCGCTCGACGCCCTCGCCCGCCTGCTGTCGGCCGCCTTCGACCGCGCGGCGCTGGAGATCGATGCCGGTGCCGATGCCGCCAAGGTGCGGGCGGCCATGCTGTGGCTGCTGGAGCAGGCGCTCCCGCCCAAGAGTAACTAGACCGCGCCTCGCCCGCCCATGCGCACGGGCCACTTGGCCACCGTGCCGCGCTGCATCGATTCGAGCGTGGTCTGCGTGAACACGTTGATGCTCACGTGCCGCGCCAGGTAGTGCTCCAGCACCAGCCCCAGCAGGTACGGGCTCGTGCCCGAGAAGCCTTCTTCATCGACGCTCAGCGTGCACTGCACGCCGCGCCCGTAGATCAGCGGCCCCGCGCCCGGCAGGCGCCGCGTCACGGGTTCGATGCGCGAGCCGACGAGGCAGTCGATCTGCCGGCGCAGCACGTCGTTGTCGGCGGTGACGAACAGCCGCAGCATGTCGCGCAGTGCCTGTGCGCCCTCGCGGTGCGGCATGTCGGCCAGCGGCAGGTGGTTGAAACCCAGCTGGCGAATCAGCCGCCATGCGATCTCGCGCTGTGCGAACGGCGACTTGGGCGTGCTCGGCGCACGGATGAGGCCCACGGCCGACACCGGGATCGAATCGGCCACAGCAAGGTCGGCCTGCCCGTTGCGCGGCACGAGGCACGGCAGGTCGCGGTTGGTGAGCATCGCCTTCACCGACAGGTAGCGCAGGCTCTCGGGGTACGGCGCCTCCTGCTGGTCGACCAGCGACAGGAACACCTCGGTGCCGATGTAGGGCGTGCGCGTGCCGTACTTGCGCGCCGTTTCGGACACCAGCCGCGGCTCGCGCCGCACCGAGAAGTAGCGGCCGTGGTTGCCTTCGTCTTCGTTGAGCGTCTGGTAGAGCGGGCGGAAGTCGATCTCGGCCGTGGTACGCGCCTGCTGGCCGGTGATGCGCTGCACCGAATACACCTCGAAGTCCATCGGCCGCGAGCGGTCGGGCACGAGATGGAACTCGGTCTGCGCGCTGTCGAGCTCGATGCGGTCGGTGCGCCGCTCGAACAGGTTGACCACCGGCGTGCTGAACAGCGCGAACTGCGCCGCATCGACCAGCGCCCCCAGCGCGCCGGGCGGCTTGCTCAGCAGCACGACGATCTCGACCTCCTTGCCGGGAATGCGCGCCAGCCCCGGCGCGAGCTGCGTGAGCGTGAAGAAGTAGAAGCGCTCGGGGCACGCGAAGTACTCGTGCAGGAGGTTGTGGCCGTGGAAGGTGTTCCACGCCAGCGGCAGCAGGCCTTCGCCCGGCCCCAGCCCTTCGTGCACCAGCGCGCCTTCGGTCACGACGTGCGGCCGGTCCATCAGCTGGCCCGGCTCGCCAATGAAGGTCGCGACCGCCGAGGTGTGCAGCAGCTCGAACAGGTGTGACGCCACCTGCTCGTTGCCGCGCAGGTAGATGGGCAGCCGGTCGAGCCCCGACAGTGCCGAGAAGCCCATCTCGCCCACGATGCGCAGCCGCAGGCGCAGCGCGCCCGTCACCTGCACATGCGGCGGCACGTAGCGCTCCAGCGCCGGGATGTCGGGCGGTGCGCCGGTAAGCCGGGCCTCGGCGATCTCGAAGGGCCACAGCGTCACGTCCTGGCTGGAGCGGAACTCGCACGGCGTCTGCTCGCCCGCGGGCACGCGCGCATGGAAGGCCGTGCCGCGCGGCACCACGAAGCCGCGCGTGAAGTCGCCCTCCTTCACGCTGGGGTGCAGCTGCGCCACGGCCATCGACGGCGTGGGGCTCAGGTAGTTGGGGTACAGCACCTCGAGCAGGCGCTGCGTGAAGCGCGGAAATTCGGCGTCGAGCTTGATCTGCATGCGCGCCGACATGAAGCTGAACGACTCGATGAGCCGCTCCACGTACGGGTCGGCCACCTCGATGCCGTGCATGCCCAGGCGGCGTGCGATCTTGGGGTGCGAGGCGGCGAACTCGCTTGCCGCCTCGCGCATGTAGACGAGTTCCCGGTTGTAGTACTCGAGGAGTTGCGGGTCCATGACGGTGAGCCTTCCCTGGCGTGGTTGAAGTAAAGGAGAAATGAAAGACAGACAGGCTTCAGTCCGCCGCGCCGACGATGCGCATGCGGTTGGTCTCGAGATCGACCGCGCTTTGCACCGTGAACGCCAGCGGGTACGGCTTCAGGTGGATGAGCGCGCGGATCTCGAACAGCAGCACGTTGTAGGCCTCGGCCGCGCCGTCTTCCTTCATGAGCGGCACCACCTGCACGCTGTCGGGAATCAGGCGCGGCTCGTAGTCGCGGATGGCGCGGCGGATGATGCGTTCGATGTCCGCCCACTTGCGCTCCGACAGGTAGCTGCCGGCCAGCGGCGGCACGCCGTAGTTGACGGTGGAAGACGCCGCGTCGGCATGGCGCGTGCGGTCGATCAGGTCTTCGGCGTTGGTGGTGTTGAACAGCAGGGCCAGGTCGCGCTGGATGATCTCGCGCATCCGGGCCGGCGTGGCCGTGTACTCGGACGGCAGCTCGGCGCTGCGGCCGGGCGCCTCGTCGCGCAGGCGGTCGAACAGCGTGGGCAGCAGCTGCGCGTTGACGCGTGGCGCGGCGGGTGCATCGGGCCCGCGGGGCGCGCGGGCGCCGGGGTGCGCGGGGTGGGAACCTGTGAACGGGGATTGCTCGGTGAGCCGCATGACCTGGCCTTTTCTGGAAGGGGCAGAGTCTTGCGTGGATGCCCGCCGCTCATTGCAAACAATGGTCACACAGCGGGCCGGGCGTGCACGCCCACGCCCACGTCCACGCCCATCTCGGGCATTTGTCGCCGTGTGCGCGCTTCGCGAGTCCTACAGCACGCACCGTCCCTCGCCGACACCCGCGCGCCGGCGGGCGCCCGATGCTGGGTCATCGCCAACCACAAGGAGCCTTCGCGTGAATTCCATCATCTACATCGTCGGCCTGGTCGTGGTCGTCGTCGCCGTGCTGTCGTTCTTCGGCCTGCGCTGAAACCCGCCGACCGCGCGTCCTTTCTTTTGCTGCACGCGCAGCGCAACGGGGCCGTTCGCGGCCCCGTTGGCCGTGCGCCGGACCTCGCGAAGCGCCGGGCATAATTTGCGCGCCCCGCCGCCGCTTTGCTGCGCCGGGGCGTCATTGGCGAAGAAGAAGGGACCCTGTTGACCACCACCGCACTGCGCGAACCTGCTTTCCCGGATGCGGTGATCACCGAGGCGGTCCGATGGACCGAACAGAACGGCCCGCTCGACGACGCGTCGGCCCTTCGCACCGCGGCCTCGCGCGCAGCCGACGGCCCCACCCGCATCGTTGAACGCGCCCGCCAGCTCGGCGAGCGCATGGGCCTGCAGGCCGAACTCGCGCGCGGCCGGCAATGGGCGCCGTGGGTGCTGCTGGCGCTGGTGGCGCTGGTCGTGATCGCGGGGCTGGGCCTCGCCGGCCAGGTGGTCGGCGGCAACGACCGCCACATCAACGTGATCGTCGCGCTCGTCAGCTTGCTGGGCCTGCATGCGCTCACGCTGCTCTTGTGGCTGGCCGGCCTGTGGCTGCCGTCGGGCACCTTCGGCACGGCTTCGCTGGGCTGGCTGTGGCTGTCGCTCACGGCGCGCGTGGCGGGCGGCCAGCGCGGCCAGGCGCCGCAGCTGGTGCGCGCGGCCACGGGGCTGCTCACGCGTGCGCGCCTGCTGCCCTGGGCCTTCGGGCTCGTGAGCCACGGCATCTGGGCGCTGTCGTTCACCGTGGTGCTGGCCGCGATGCTGTTCGCCCTCGCCTTTCGCAGCTACACGCTGAGCTGGGAAACCACCATCCTCGAACCCACCTTCTTCGTGCGCGTGGTGCAGGCGCTGGGTTGGCTGCCGGCGCAGTTCGGCTTTCCCGTGCCCGATGCGGCCACCGTGCAATCGGCGGTGCCGGTCGCTGCGGCCCAGCGCACCTGGGCGCTGTGGCTCACCGGCTGCATCGCGGTGTACGGCCTGCTGCCGCGCCTGGCGCTGGTGCTGCTGAGCGCCGCCGTCTGCCGCCACCGCCGCCCCGCGCTGCAGCCCGACTGGCAGGCGCCCTACTACCGCAAGCTGCTGGCCCGTTTCGCCGCGCTGGCGCCGCCCGCCATCGTCGATGCAGACCCGGGCCGTGCGCACCCCGCCGCACCCACGGGCCTGCCGGCCTCCGAGCAGCACGACGGCCTCTTCGTCGTCGGCTTCGAACTGCCGCCCGACCTGCCCTGGCCGCCCGCCGGCCTGCCGGCATCGGCGGTTCGCATCGACGGCAGCGCGCCGGCACGCCGCGCACTGCTCGACCAGCTCGCGCAAATCCACCCGCGCACCGTGCTGCTGGTCTGCCACGCGGCCTCGAGCCCCGACCGTGGCACCGAGCGTTTCCTGCGCGAGGTGCTGGCGCATTGCGGCGAATGCCGCCTCTGGCTGGCCGACGCGCCCCACGCCGCCGCCACGCAGCGCTGGCGCGACTGGCTGCGCGACGCCGGGCTGGCCCACCTGGTCGCAAGCGACCGGCTCCATGCCGTCTTCACGGAAGGCACCGCCACCGCATGACCACCCCGACTCCGATCCGCATCGCCGTCGTCGGCCACACCAACGCGGGCAAGACCTCGCTGCTGCGCACGCTCACGCGGCGCGTGAACTTCGGCGAGGTGTCGCAGCGCCCCGGCACCACGCGCCATGTCGAGTCGGTCGATCTCGAGGTGAACGGCCAGCCGGCCGTGCGCTTCCTCGACACGCCGGGCCTGGAAGACGCGGTCGCGCTGCGCGAGCACCTGGCCGGCCTCGACGCCGCCCAGCAGGCCACGCCGCCCGAGCGCATCCGCCGCTTCCTGCAGGGCCCCGAGGCGCAGGGCGTGTTCGAGCAGGAGGCCAAGGTGCTGCGCGCGATGCTCGACATCGACGCCGCCTTTCTCGTGATCGACGTGCGCGAGCCAGTGCTGCCCAAGTTTCGCGACGAGATCGAACTGCTGAACTCCTGCGCGCGCCCGGTGCTGCCGGTGCTCAACTTCGTGCGCGACGCCGCCAGCCGCGAGCCGGCCTGGAAAGAACTGCTCTCGGCCTACGGCCTGCACGTGCAGGTGCGCTTCGATGCGGCGGCGCCTTTCGTGGGCGCCGAGCACGACCTCTACAACGACCTGGCCACCCTGCTGCGCGACCGCCGCGACGCGCTGCGCGGCGTGGTCGACGCGCTCGATGCCGAGGCCGACGCGCGCCGCCAGTCGGCCTGCACGCGCATCGCGGACCTGCTGGTCGACGCCGCGGCCATCCGCCGCACCGTGCCCGCCGCCGAGTTCGCCGACGCCACGCGCCGCCAGGCGCTGGTCGCCGGCGTGCAGAAGGACGTGTTCGACAAGGCCCAGCGCTGCACCGACGACCTGCTCGCGCTCTACGGCTTTCGCCAGGACGACGCCGACGAAGCGCCGCTGCCGATCATCGAAGGCCGCTGGACGCTCGACTTCTTCAACCCCGAGGCGATGAAGGACGCGGGCCTGCGCCTGGGCAAGGGCGCGGTCATCGGCGCCGCCGTGGGCGTGGTCGCCGACCTCGCGGTGGCGGGGTTGTCGCTGGGCGCGGGCGCGGCATTGGGCGGCGCCATCGGCGGCGCGGTGTCGCAGGGCTGGGGGCCGCTCGGGCGCAAGCTGGCCAACAAGCTGCGCGACATGCACGAGCTCACGGTGGAAGACAGCGTGCTGTTCACGCTCGCGGCATGGCAACTGCAGCTGGCGCAGGCGCTGGAGCGGCGCGGCCATGCGGCCGTGGAGCGCATCCGGGCCGAGGCTCCGTCGGCGGACGAGGACGACACGCTGATGCGTGCAGCCGCCGGCGCCGTGCGCGCCGTGCAGCCCGCGCGCAGCCATCCCGAATGGGAGTCGACCGGCGCCCTCACGCGCAGCTTCTGGCGCCCCGCGCCGCAGCGCGAGGCGCTGGCGGGCACGCTGTCGAGCGAACTGCGGCGCGCCTTCGACGCCTGAGGCCTCGCCTCAGCCCGCGACCTGCTCGGGCGTGACCTTGGCCAGCGACTTGTCGACGAACGCCCCCAGCCGCGTCTGCACTTCCCCCCCGGTCTGCACCACCGCCGCCATCAGCGACTCGGCGAACATGCCGTCGGTGGCCGACATGTCGGCGATGCGGCTGATCGACGTGACCATCGCGTAGTTCGACAGCGCCGCGTTCTTCGCCACGCGCTTGGCCAGCACCATCGCGGCGCGCAGGCTCTCGCCGGGCGCGGCGATCTCGTGTGCCAGGCCCAGTGTCTTGCCGGCGCGGGCGTCGAGCACGCGGCCGGTGAGCATCATCTCGACCATGCGGCCCGGCGTGATGATGCGTGCCACGCGCACCGTCGCGCCGCCGCCGGTGAAGATGCCCTTCTGCCCCTCGGGCAGCGCGAAATAGGTCGACGGGTCGGCCACGCGCACGTGCGTGGCCGCCGCCAGCTCCAGCCCGCCACCGACCACCGCACCGTGCAGCGCCGCGACCACCGGGATGCCGCCGTACTGGATCTTGTCGAAGGTGCTGTGCCAGCGCTGGCACACGCGCATGAAGTCGACCGCCGTGCGCTCCTTGTCGTGGTGTTCCTTGAGGTCGAGCCCGGCACAGAAATGCGGCCCCGCGCCGGTCAGCACCACGGCCTTGGCCTCGCGCGGCAGCGCGCTGAACACGGCGTCCAGCGCGGTCAGCGTGGCCTCGTCGATGGCGTTGCGCTTGGCGGGACGGTTCAGGGTCACGACGGCGACCTCTTCGTCCATGTGCAGGGTGACGTTCCGTTCGATCACGGCAGGGCTCCTTGGGTTGTTGCGGGTTCCGCCACCGGAATGGGGCGCTTCAGGGCTACGATAGCCCTGGGCGCCGCGCCATTGCTTGCAGATCGCGCCCATTCATTTGCAGATTCCGCCAACCGTCTTTTGAACCCGTCATGCCGCCAGAGCGCGCCACCGTCGCCGTCAGCTTCCTGCAGCACCTGCTGAGCGGCGCGCGCCGCCAGTTGAGCCCGCGCGACATCGACCTGCTGGCCGCGCAGGCCGGCCTCTCGCCGCAGCTGCTGCGCCAGGACGGCGCGCGCGTCACGCGCGAGCAGTTCGTTCGCATGTACGAGTGCGTGTCGCTCTTCATGGGCGACGAGATGCTGGGCCTGTGGTCGCGCCCGATCCGCGCGGGTGCGCTCAAGTACCTCGGGCTCAGCCTGCTTGATGCGCCCTCGCTGATGGTCGCCATGTACCGCTTCACGCGCTTCTGGAACCTGCTGCTGGACGACCACCGCCTGCGCATGACGCGCGCCCACGGCGTGGCCACGATCGCCATCGCGCCGCACCCCGAAGCCGCCGCGCGGCCCACCACGCCCTTCGGCCATGCGCTGATGGTCAAGCTGATCCACGGCGTGGCCTCGTGGCTCATGGGGCGGCAGCTGCCGGTGCTGGGCGTCGGCTTTGCATTCCCGCGCCCGGCGCGCTTCGATGAGTACGCCAACCTGTTCCCCGGCCCGCTGCAGTTCGAGCAAGACACATCTTCGGTGCGCTTTGCCGAACCGGTGCTGCGCCAGACCTTCCAGCGCACGCGCGCCGAGCTGCTCGACTTCGTGCGCCGCGCGCCCGACGACTGGATCTTCGTCACCTTCGACCACGACACCACCAGCGCCACGGTGCGCGAGTTCGTCGCCGCGCACCTCGCCTCGGACGCCACGCTGGGCGCGGCGGCGCGCGCGGTGCACATGTCGGAGCGTGCGCTGTCGCGCCAGCTCGCGGCAGAGGGCACGAGCTTTCGTGCGCTGAAGGAAGAGGTGCGGCGCGACCTCGCGATCCAGCGCCTCGTGAAGACGCGCGAGCCCATCGACCGCATCGCCGCCTCGGTCGGCTTCGACAACACGCCGGCCTTCCACCGTGCGTTTCGCACGTGGACCGGCAGCACGCCGCGCGGCTACCGCCAGCGCGCGGGTTAGTTCGCCGCCCCGGCCAGCGCCTGCAATTTGGCGAAGTCGCCCGGCCGCGCCCCCATCTGCTCGGGCGTGGAGCGCTTCGTCACGCGCTCCAGCAGCGGCAGGCGGTTGACCGGCTGCACCGTCATGCCCTTGCCGCGCAGGAACTGCTCGTCTTCCAGCTCGCTGGCGATCACGCCGACATTGGTCCACTTGGCCGTGTCGGCCAGCGTCTTCTCCACCATCGCCTGCTGCGCCGGCGTGAGCCGGGCCCAGGCGGCCTTGCCGATGACGATGCCCAGCGTGTCGTAGATGTGGCCCGTGAGCTGCACGTACTTCTGCACCTCGTACAGCTGCTTGGCGCGCACCGTGCCCAGCGGATGCTCCTGCGCCTCGACCTCGTTCTTCTTGAGTGCGCCGTACAGGCTGTTGAACGGCAGCGACACGGGCTTGGCGTCGAGCGCGGTGGCGAAGAGCTGGTAGGCCGCGGCGTCGGGCACGTACAGGCGCAGGTCGCGAAAGTCTTCGGGGCGTTGCAGCGGCTTGCCCGAGGTCACCTGCCGCGCGCCGTAGTAGACCGACGCGACCATGCGGTTGCCGCTGCGTTCGTTGTAGCCCTTCATCAGGTCCGCGAGCAGCGGGCTCGCGAGGTACTTGCGCACGTGGTCCAGGTCCTTGAAGGCGAAGGGGTAGCTGCCCAGGCCCAGCGGCGGATAGCCCTCGGCCAGCGTGGCCTGGCCGACGTAGGCGATCTGTAGGGAGTCGTTGGCCAGCATCAGCGCGTAGTCGCGCTCCTGCCCCAGCTTCGAGGCGGGCACCACCTCGATCTTGATCTTGCCCTCGGACTGCTCGGCGAGCTTGCGCGCCGCCAGTTCGGCCTGCTGGTGAAAGATGCTCGCGGGCTCGTAGATGTGGCCCCACTTGAACTGCTGCACTTGCGCACAAGCGACAGCGGCGCTCCCCATGGCGACGCACAGGACAGCAGCCCGGCGCCACGACATCAAACTTTTTTTCATCGGCAGTCCCTCACGGTGAGAAGGCCCGCCGGCGCGGGTGCGCCAAAGCACGCGGCGGGTGTCGGGAACGCATCCCGGCCGCTGAATGTAAACATTTGCAACCAGAATCCAGACAGGGTTTGCCCGGTCACGGGGCAGTCATGGCGGTTGCCTAGGATCGCGGGCGCCCGACGCGCCCACTCCAATCCATCCCATGTACCCCGGCGAACGACTCAACGGCTACAGCCACCTGTTCGGCCTGCTGCTCGCGCTGCCGGCCGCCGCGCTGCTGCTCGCCAAGACGCTGCCCACGGGCGATCCGGCGCGCATCGCGGGCGGGCTGGTGTTCTCGCTCTCGGCCGTGGCGCTGTACGCGGCCTCCACGCTCTTTCACAGCACGCGCGGCCGCAGCAAGCGCCTGTGGGAGCGCGCCGACCACTGCGCGATCTTTTTGCTCATCGCGGGCACCTACACGCCCTTCGCGCTCGTCACGCTGCAAGGCCCCTGGGGCTGGCCGCTGCTTGCGGCGATCTGGAGCGCGGCGGGCTTCGGCATCTGGCGCGAGCTGAAACCCGCCGAGACCGGCACGGCGAAGAAGCCCTCGCTGCCGCTGTACATCGGCATGGGCTGGCTCGGCGTGCTGGCCGCCGCGCCGCTGGCGGCCAAGCTGCACGCCACCGGCCTGGCCTGGCTGGTCGCGGGCGGCGTGCTCTACACGGTGGGCACGGTGTTCTATCGCAACCGGCGGGGGCTGCGCCACGCGCACGGCGCCTGGCACCTGTTCGTGCTGGCCGGCACCACGAGCCACTACGTGGCCGTGGGGTGGTTCGTGCTCTGAAGCCTGCTTCTTACAGCGGCTGCAGCTTCGCGGTCTTCATCATCCGCTCGGTCAGTTCCATCTCGCTCGCGAAGCCTTGCACGTAGGCCTCGGTCGTCGACGGGCTCACCTCGCTGCCCAGCTCCGTCAGCGCAGCGATCACCGACGGCTGCTTCAGCGCCTGGCCGAACACCTCGTAGATGCGCGCAGCGATCGCGTCGGGCGTGCCCGCCGGCACCGAGACACCGCCCCACGACGTGAGCTCGACGCCGCGCAGCCCCAGCTCGGCCAGCGTCGGCACCTGCGGCAAGGCCGCGTTGCGCTTGGTGCCGGCCACGCCCAGGGCGCGCAGCTTGCCGCCCTGCACGTGCGGCAGCGCCACCGAGAAGATCGGCATGCCGAAGTTCACCTGGTTGCCCAGCACCGCGTTGACGATTTCCGACGCGCCCTTGTACGGCACGTGCGTGGCCTGCACGCCCGCCGCCTGCAGGAACAGCTCCACGCCCAGGTGCGAGGGCGTGCCGACGCCGCCCGAGGCGTAGTCGAGCTTGCCGGGGTTGGCGCGCGCACGTGCCACGAGCTCCTGCAGGGTCTGGATGCCCGAGCCCGCATTCACCACCAGCAGCACGTCGGAGGTGGTGAGCCGCATGATGTGGCGGAAGTCCTTGAGCGCGTCGTAGCCCGGGTTCTGCTGCATGCGCATGTTGGCGGCCATGGGCGCGCTCGAGTAGATCCAGGTGTAGCCGTCGGGCGCGGCCCGTGCGACCTGTCGCGCGCCGATGTTGCCGGCCGCGCCGCCCCGGTTCTCGATGACCACCGGCTGCCCCAGCAAGGGCCCGAGCGCTTCCGCGAGGATGCGCGCGGCGTTGTCCGGGCCGGTGCCGGCCAGGTACGGCACGACCCACTTGACCGGGCGGGTCGGCCGCCAGGGGGCGGCGGTTGCACCGGCTGCGCGGGCGAAGGCCGGCAGCAGCGCCGAGGCCGCGATCGCGCCGCACAGCGCGCGGCGATGGGCATTGATGAAAGTCATGGCTTGTCTTGTCTCCTGATTGTCTGGTTCGGCCTCAGGCCGCATCGCCGATCAGCTCGCGCGCGATGATGTTCTTCTGGATCTCGCTGGTGCCCGTGAGCACGCGGTACATGCGCAACATGCGGAACAGGAACTCCACGCGCCGTCCCTGCACGATGCCTTCGCCGCCGTGGATCTGCACCGCCGCGTCGGCCACGCGGAACGCGGCCTCCGAGCAGAACAGCTTGGCCATCGAGGCCTCGGCGCGCGGGTCGCCGCCGGCGTCGATCTGCCGCGCGGTCGACAGCATCAGCGCGCGCGCCGCGCACAGCTGCGTTGCCATGTCGGCCAGCGAATGCTGGATCGCCTGGAACTGCGCGATGGCGCGGCCGAACTGGCGGCGCGTGCGCGCGTAGTCGCGTGCGTCCTTCAACGCCACGGTCGCCAGCCCCACCATGCCCGGGCAGTGCAGCAGCCGGTTGACCGTGATGCGCCCCAGCGCCAGCGCCAGCCCCTTGCCGGGCTCGCCGATGAGGTTCGCGGCCGGCACGCGGCAATCGGTGAGCACGATGTCGCCCGTGGTCGACTGGCCCGCCATGGTCTTGTAGCCCGCCTGCACCTCGACGCCCGGCTGCGTCAGGTCGACGAAGAACGCCGTCACCTCGCGGCGCGCCGGATCGTCCGAGGTGGACGCCATGAGCACCGCGAGGTCGGCAAACGGCGACCCCGAGATGAAGCGCTTGCGCCCGTTGAGCACATACACGTCGCCCTCGCGCCGCGCCTGCGTCTGCACCGCGCCGGCATCGGAGCCGGCCTCGGCCTCGGTGAGCGCGAAGCAGATCGCCTTCTCGGCCTGCGCCACCGGACGGATGAACTGCGCCATCTGCTCGGGCGTCGCGAACTTGGCCAGTGCGCCGACGCGCGGCGGCCCGCTGAGTTCGCCGAACACATGCGGCGCGAGCGGCGAGCCGCTGGCGTAGATCGATTCCTTCACCAGCACATGGTCGAGCAGCGACAGGCCCAGGCCGCCCATCGCCGGCGGCAGCGTCATGCCGTAGAAGCCCATCGCGTGCGAGCGGCGCCAGACGTGGCGCAGCGTGTCCCTGTCGGGGCCGTGCTCGTGATCGATGCCCTTCTCGCGCACGAGGTCGGCCAGTTCGCCGTTCAGGAAATCGCCGATGCGGGCGATCAGCTCGGCCGCGCGCGGCGAACCCTCGAAGGGGCCGTCGAACAGCGGCGCGCGGATGGCCGAAGCCTCGGTGGCTGCGGCGGAAGGGGTCAGCGTGGTGTCCATGTCGTTCTCTTCGCTCTTGTTCAATTGACGCGCCGCGCGTGGCCGGCCCAGTACGGCGTCTGGATCGCCTTGCGCGCGACCTTGCCGTTGGCGTTCTTCAGCAGCGACTCGACGAACTCGATGCGGCGCGGCCGCTTGAAGCCCGCCAGGCGCGCGGCGCAGAAGTCGTCGAGTCCGGCCGTGTCGGGCGAGGCGCCCGGCTTCAGCACGATGTGCGCGGCCACCGCCTCGCCCCACTTGTCGTCGGGCACGCTGAACACGCAGGCCTCGGCCACCGCCGCGTGCTGGTACAGCACGGCCTCGACCTCCGAGGGGTACACGTTGAAGCCGCCGCTGATGACCATGTCCTTCTTGCGGTCGACGATGTAGATGTAGCCCTCGTCGTCGGCGCGCGCGAGGTCGCCCGTGTGATAGCGGCCCTCTTTGAGCACCTCGGCCGTGAGCTCGGGCGCGCGCCAGTAGCCGGCGAAGATGTCCTCGCCGCTCACCACGATCTCGCCCACCTCGCCGGGCGCGACCGACCGGCCTTCGTCGTCGACGATCTCCACCAGCGACTCGAGGAACGGCCGGCCGCACGAGGCCAGCCGCTCGGGCATGGCGGCGCGCGCGAACAGGTGGTCTTCCACCGAGAGGCCGCACACGCCCGAGGTGGTCTCGCCCGCGCCGTAGCCCTGCGACAGCACGGGGCCGAACACGTCCATCGCCTGCATGATCCGCGCGGGCGCCATCGGCGCGGCGCCGTAGCCCAGGCGCTGCAGGTCGGGCAGCGGCCGGTAGCGGCCCTGCAGCTCGGCCAGCAGCATGTTGATCATGGTGGGCACCATGAAGGTGTGGGTCACGCGCTCCTTCTTCATGTCGTCCAGGAAGCGCGCGGGCTCGAAGCCGGTGAACAGGCGGATGGTCGCGCCGCTGCACAGCGCCGGCACGATCTGCATGCCGGAGGCGTGCGTGATCGGCCCCACCAGCCCCAGCAGGTCGCCGGGGCGCAGGCCCTCGCTGCGCGAGAGGAACTTGCGCAGCTGGGCCAGCCGGTTGCCGAAGGTCTGCATCGCGGCCTTGAGCACGCCGCTGGAGCCCGAGGTGTAGTGCAGCACGGCCAGCTCGTCGGCGCGCACGCGCTCGCAGGTGAAGGCGTCGCTCGCGAGTGCCAGCTGGCCTTCGTAGGAGGCAGGCGTGCCTTCGGCCGCGTCGAGCAGCAGCAGCTTCGGGGCCGCACCCTTCAGGAGCGGCAGGAAGGTCTCGGCGCGCGCGGCGGTGGTGACGATCAGCGCGGCGTCGCTGTTCTCGATGACCTCGGCCACCTCGACCGGGGCGAGCCGCGCGTTCATCGGCGCCTTCACCAGGGCGGCCTTGTAGCAGGCCAGCTCCAGCTCGACGATCTCGACGCAGTTGGGCAGGTACACGCCCACGCGGTCGCCGCGATGCAGGCCGAGCCCGCGCAGGGCATTGGCCAGGCGGTTGGCGCGCCGGTCGAGCTGTTCGTAGGTGCAGGCGCGCTGCGGCGTGGTCACGGCGATCTGCCGGGCATGCAGGCGGGCGGCGCGGGATGCGAGTTCGCCGACGTTGGCGACCTCTGGCGAAAGTGAGGGCAAGTTGTCTCCTTGAGGCCGGTGCCTGTGCACCGTGGGGAGAACTTTCGCAAACAACGCCGCCGCACAACAAATACCGATTGCTGATGCGCGGCCATCACAAAAGATGATGACCCCGGCGCGCGATCCTCCTGCCCGCGATGGCTACGCCTTGCCGTCGCCCAGGAACTGCGCGTCCCAGCGGCCCGAGGCGATCATCGAGCGCGCCTCGTCGGCCAGCGCCTGCCTCACGACCTGCGTGGCCGCATCGGGCGCCTTGCCGGCCGGCGTGGCCAGGTGGTAGGTGCGCGCCAGCTCGGGTTCGACGATGCGTGCGATCAACCAGTTCGGCTGATCGCCCGGCCCGTCCGCGAGCGCGCAGGCCGGCGTGACCGTGAAGCCCGCGCCCGCCAGGTAGAGCGAGCGCAGCACGCGCGCCGAGTCGTGCTCGTGCACCACGTTGAGTTCCACGCCCACGGCCTCGGCCGCCGCCTCGACGCGCTGGCGGATGCTGAAGCGGCGCGACTGCAGCACCAGCGGCAGGTTCGCGGCGCGTGCGAAGGGCACCGTGGGGCGCGCGGGCGCCCCCTTCTTCCCGCGCCCACCCTTCGCACTTTTGCCGAGCAACGCCGCCACCTCGCCCTTCGCATCGAAGCCGCAGAGGAACATGCCTTCGCGCACGAAGGGACGCACGTCCAGCCCCTCGACGCTGGGGGTGTCGACCAGCAGGCCGATGTCGGCGCGGCGATCGACCATCGCCTTGCGCACCATCAGGCTCAGGTCGTCGATCACGAACACGCGAATGCGCGGGTGCGACTGCTTCAGCCGCGCCAGCACCGGCCCGAGCAGCAGCGAGGCCAGCAGGAACGGCACCGCCACCGTGACCGAGCCCTCGGGCCCGTCGGGCGCGCGCTGCAGCCGCTCGCGCATGGCAGCGGCATCCGATAGCAGGCGCCGCGCGTCCTGGTACAGCTGCAACCCGGCGGCCGTGGGCGTGACGCCGACGTGCGAGCGGTCGAACAGCTGCGTGCCAAGTTCGGCCTCGAGCTTCTTGATCTGCGCGGTCAGCGCGGGCTGCGCCACGTACAGCGACGCCGCCGCGCGCGACAGGCTGCCGGCTTCGAGCACCGCGATGAAATAGCGAAGAGACCTCAGGTCCATGGGGCGACGGGGAAAGATGGGCCGCCCATTGTGGCCCCGCCGCTGACTCAGCCTGCCAGGGCCTTCACCGCGATGCGCGTGGCCGAGGCGACCACGTCGTTGCGGCCCTTGGCGTCCTTGTCGGGGAAGGTCAGGTAGACCGACAGCACCAGCGGCGCGCCCGACGGCGGCCACAGCACGCCGACGTCGTTGGTGCTGCCGTAAGAACCCGCACCGGTCTTGTCGCCCACACGCCAGCCTTTGGGCACGCCGGCCAGGAAGCGCTCGGTGCTGGTGGTGTTGCCGAGCAACCATTCGCGCATCTGCTCGCGCTGCGGCGCGCCGAGCGCATCGCCCAGCGCCAGCCGCTGCACGGTGTCGCTCATGGCCGCGGGCGTGGTCGTGTCGCGCGGGTCGCCGGGAATGGCGGTGTTCAGCTCGGGCTCGGTGCGGTCGAGGCGGAAGGTGGTGTCGCCGATGCGCCGCGCGAACGCGGTGACGGCGGCCGGCCCGCCCAGCACCTTCAGCAGCAGGTTGGCGGCGGCGTTGTCGCTGTACTGCATGGTGGCGGCGCACATCTCGTTCACGGTCATGCCGGTGGCGAGGTGCTTCTCGGCGACCGGCGAGTGCGACACCAGGTCGCCCTTGCCGACGCTGACGCGGCGCCCGAGCAGGCTGGCGTCGGTCGTGCTGCGTTCGAGCACCGCCGCGGCGAGCACCAGCTTGAAGGTGCTGCACAGCGGAAAGCGCTCGTGCGCACGGTGCTGCAGGCGCGCGCCGCTGCCGGTGTGGAAGCCCGACACGCCCAGGCGCCCGCCGCAGGCGCGCTCGAGTTCGGCGAGCTGCGTTTCGGCGTCCGACTGCGCGCCCTTCTTCGGCCATGCGCTGCAGGCGCCGGCGAGCGGGGTCACGGCGGCGGCGAGCAACAGGGTGCGGCGCTGGATCAGAGGGTTCATGTGCGTGCGTCTTTCTTTTCGCGAGTGGATGGAATGAAAGGCATCGTAGGAGCGCTGCCGCCGCGCTTCCAGCGCCCGGGGCGCGCACGGCGTCCCGGGTGTATCAGGTGTAACGCCATTTACCTCATTCAACCTTCAGGTTGAATTTTTTTCGGGACCGATCTATATTCAACTTCATGGTTGAACTTGAAATCGAAGACGAACGGCTCGACGCCGTGTTCCACGCCCTGGCCGACAGCACGCGGCGCACCATGCTGCAGCTGCTTGCGCAGGGCGAATGCAGCGTGGGCGAGCTGGGTGCGCCGTTTCGCATGTCCTTCGCGGGCGCCTCCAAGCACGTCAAGACGCTGGAGCGCGCGGGGCTGGTGTCGCGCACCGTGCAGGGCCGCGCGCACGTGTGCCGGCTGGAACCGGCGGCGCTCGCCACGGCCGATGCGTGGCTGCGCGCGTACGAAGTCTTCTGGAACCACCGCCTGGACGCGCTGGCGGATGCGCTGCGGCGCGATGCCGGCGATAGCGCGTGAACAACGTCTCTCCCCTCATTCACCCAAGGAGCACCGCCCCATGACCACGACCCTGAAGCACAGCCTGGGCACGCAGACCGAGCCCGGCACCCTGCGCATCGAGCGCACCCTGCCCGGCCCCATCGACCGCGTGTGGACCTACCTCGTCGATCCCGAGAAGCGCCGCAGCTGGCTGGCCGGCGGCACCATGGCGCAGGCGCCGGGCGCGGTGTTCGAGCTGCGCTTCCAGCACACCGAGCTGTCGGGCGAGGTCGCGCCCGAGCGCTTCGCGGCCTACCGCGAGACCCATGTGCAGCACTCGCGCGTGCTGCGCATCGAGCCGCCGACCCTGCTGGTCATCAGTTGGGGCAGCGAGCGCGAGGACGCGTCCGAGGTCAGCTTCGAACTGTCGCCGCAGGGCGCGCAAGCCACCCATCTGGTGCTCACGCACCGCCGCCTGCCCGACCGCAAGGAAACGCTGAGCGTGGCCAGCGGCTGGCACGCGCACCTGGGCGTGCTCGACGAGGTGCTGCACGGGCGCGAGCCGCAAGGCTTCTGGACGCAGCTGGAGGCCGCCGAGGCGGCCTACGCGACGCACATCCGCTGAAGGACGTCGGATCGCGTCAGGCCCGGCGGGCGGGCTGCGAAGGCGCGCGGCAGGGCTGCACGCGGACCGCGCGGCTGATCACCTGCCGCTGCTCGCGCGCCCCCTTGAGCAGGCGCTCGGCCGCGACCCTGCCGTGGGGCACCGGCGCGCCCTCGCCCATTTCCGACACGGCCACGAACACCGTCTGCCCGCCTTCGAGCACCGCCTGCGTCTTCGGTTGCGACTTGCCCGCGTACAGCGGCGCATCGTCGATGTAGGCCTCCAGCGAGTGCGCGCCCGGCGCCACGCACAGGCGCGTGAAGCCGTTGGGCATCAACGCGGCGTGGAACTCGCCGTCGACATACACATGCGCCGCGCCCGTGCTGGGCGTGGCCGTGGCGCGGCGGAAGAACACGACCTGCGCCAGCTCGGGCACCACCGCGGGCGCGGGCCGGTACACGGCCCCCTTGCGCGAGCTCGTGGCCGACACCGCGACAGGCACGGCCATGTTCATCGGCTCGGAGGGCGGCGGCATCGGAGGCAGGGGCACGTACGGCGTGACGGCGACGGGGCCGCAGCCCGCGACCAGCGTGGAGGCGGCAAGCAGCCAGCGGCCCGCGCGCAGGCGGGGATGGAAGGAAAGGAATCTGGACAAGGACATGGCGTGCTTCGAGCGCCTTCACAAAAAAAGGCAGCCATCTGGCGAAGAGAAGGAAGAGCGGGCCGGCCGGGAAACGGCCAGCGCTCAGGGAACGAAGCACTCTAGGAAAAACCACCGCGGCAGGCCATCGGACGAATCCGAAAGCGATGTGCGATGGTGTGGGCCCGCGCTGAAAACGCGGGCCCGGCGGCGCGTCGGCTCAGGCCGCGCGCAGCCGGCGGGCCGCGATGCGCACCGGCATCGACAACAGGATCTGCGCCATGCTCTTGCCCAGCGGGTCGGTGCGCAGCGAGGCCATGCCGCCGCCGCCCAGCGCCGCTTCGCAGACGAAGTTGAAGGCGCCGATGCCGGGCAGCTCGTAGCGCGTCACCTCGCCTTCGACCAGGTGCGCCATGTAGGCGCGCACGGCCTGCGCGGTGAGCTGCTCGCGCAGCACGGGCAGGTAGCGCGGCTCGCGCGCGAGGATGCCGATGTTCGAGACGTCGCCCTTGTCGCCGCTGCGGCCATAGGCCAGGCGGATCAGCGGCACCTCGAGCCATTCGTCGTCCGCGTCCGCGTCCGGGTCGGTGGCGTCCGCCTGCGGCGCCACCTCATCGGCCACGGCGACCTCCGCCGCCTGCGCCCTCACGGCCACGGGCCACGACTCGCCCGCCATCTCGACCACGGGCGTGAACAGCGCCTTGTCCACGAGCAGCGGAAACTGCCGGATCGACAGCGCCACCGACGGCCGCCCGCCGCCCAGGCCGGTGGTGCCGGGCGCCCACGAGGTGCCGGCCGCCGAGATCTCGCGCGCGAAGAGTTCGAGCGGCGCCTTGTCCGCGTGCGTCACGGCCACGCGCAGCACCGCCTGGCGCGGCGGCTGGGCGGTGGCGTGCGGGCCGTAGCACTGCTCGGCGCCCAGCACGTCGATATGGGTGGCCGAGAAGTCGGCCCAGCCGCGCTGCACGAACAGGTCGCGCGTGCGGCGCAGCATGGCCTCGCCGCTGCGCCGCGCCTTGGCGGCGGCGTCGAAGCCGACGATCAGCAGCTCGGCGTTGCAGCGGTAGCCTGCGGCGTAGGTGGCCGTGACCTTGTAGCGGCCCGAGGGCGCACGTCCTCTCGCGCCCGAGACGCGCACCCGGTCCGCGCCCACGGCCTCGATCTGCACGGCGCGAAAGTCGCAGGTCACGTCGGGCAGCAGGTAGGCCGCGGGGTCGCCGATCTCGTACAGCAGCTGTTCGCCCACGGTGGCGCGGCTCACCAGCCCGCCGGTGCCGGGCGGCTTGCCGACGACGAAGCTGCCGTCGGCCGCGCATTCGACCACCGGGTAGCCGATGTGGGCCCAGTCGGGCACCTGCTCCCAGTCGGTGTGCAGGCCGCCGGTGGCTTGTGCGCCGCATTCGATGATGTGGCCGGCCAGGCTGCCGCCCGCGAGGCGGTCCCAGTCGTCGTCGGCCCAGCCGAATTCGTGCATCAGCGCGCCGAGCGTGACGGCGCTGTCGACGCAGCGGCCGGTGATGACGATCTGCGCGCCGGCATCGAGCGCCCGCGCGATCGGCACGGCGCCCAGGTAGGCGTTGGCGCTCACGAGGCGCTCGGGCAGCGGCGCACCCGTGCCCACGTGGCCGGTGCCCTGCGCGCGCAGCGCTTCGGCATGCGGCAGCGCGTCGTCGCCGGTGACCACGGCGATGCGCGGCGCGAGCCCCATGCCGGCCGCCAGTTGCGTGAGCGCGGCGGCGCAGGCGCGCGGGTTCACGCCGCCGGCGTTGGCGATCACGCGGATGCCCTGGCGCATCACGTCGGGCAGCACGGCGGCCATGGCGGTGGTGACGAAGTCGGTGGCGTAGCCGGCGTCGGGATTCTTCAGCTTCGCGCCGGCCAGCAGCGACATCGTGAGTTCGGCCAGGTAGTCGAACACGAGGTAGTCGATGCCGCCGTGCGCCACGAGCTGCGGCGCGCCGGTGCTGCTGTCGCCCCAGAAGCCCGAGGCGCCGCCGATGCGCACGGTCTTCTTATGCGTCTCCGGGGGGTTCATCGCGCCGCTCATTCGGGCTCGATGCCGGCGGCGCGGATCACGCGGCCCCACTTCTGCGACTCGGCGGCCTGGAACTTCGCGAGCGCCTCGGGCGTGCCGGTGGCGGCCTCGCCGCTGGAGATGGCCTGGTAGGCGACGATGGCCGGCGAGGCCGACACCTTCACCAGCATCTCGTTGAGCTTGCGCGTGACGGCCGCTGGCGCGCCCGGCGGCAGGTAGACGGCGGTCCAGTACGACATGTCGTAGCCCTTCACGCCCGCTTCGGCCACGGTCGGCAGCGCGGGCACGGCGGCCAGGCGCTTGTCGCCACTCACGGCCAGCGCGCGCAGCTTGCCGCTCTTGACGTGCGGCAGCGCCGTGGGCGCGTCGGCGAACATGAAGTCGACCTGCCCGCCCAGCAGGTCGGTGATGGCCATCGGGTTGCTCTTGTAGGGCACGTTCACCATGTCGATGCCCGCCATCTGCTTGAGCAGCTCGCTCGCCACGCGGCTGGACGAGCTGCCGCTGCCGAAGTTGAGCTTGCCCGGCGACTTCTTCGCCGCCGCCACGAGGTCGGCCACCGATTTGATCGGCGAATCGGCCCCCACCAGCAGCAGCATGTGGCCCTTGGACAGCAGCGCGACGGGCGTGAAGTCCTTCACCGGGTCGTAGGGCAGCTTCTTGTACAGGTGCTCGTTGGCGGCGTGCGTGGTGTTGGTGGTCATCAGCAACGTGTAGCCGTCGGGCGCGGCCTTGGCGACGTACTGCGCAGCCAGGAAGCCGCTGGCGCCCGCGCGGTTCTCCACGATCACCGGCACCTTGTATTCGACGGTCAGGGCCTGCGCGAAGCTGCGCGCCTGCTGGTCGGTGCCGCTGCCGGCCGCGAAGGGCACGACGACGGTGAGGGGCTTGGCGGGGTAGTCCTGCGCGTGGGCAGGTGCCGCCGCCGCGACCGCGAAGGCCAGGACCGCGCCGAGGCGGAAGATGGAAGTGCGCATGGGTGATGTCTCCGGTGGGATGTAGTTTTAAGAAGGGAAAAGGTGCGGCCGCTCAGGCGCCGTCGCGCGGCGGCACCGGCGGCGCACCGAGCGCCGCGTTGTGCTCGCCCAGCCGGGGCGCGACCGCGCGGTGCGCGGGCCGCACGCCGTCGATGGACATCGGCAGCGCCGTGAGGCGGAAGTCTTCGCCCGGCACCGGCTGCAGCATGCCCAGTGCCTCCACCTGCGGATGCGCGACGGCCTCGGGCACGGTGTGCACCGGCGCGCAGGGCACGCCGGCGGCGGTGAAGCGCGCCATCCAGTCGGCGCGGGTGCGCGCGCGCAGCAGCGGGCCGATCTCCTCGAACAGCGCCGCCTTGTGCTGCAACCGCTGGCGGTTGCCGGCAAAGCGCGCGTCGGTGGTCCAGTCGTCGCGCCCGAGTTCGTGCGCGAACTTGGCGAAGAGCCGGTCGTTGCCGCAGCAGATCAGGAGCGGCGCATCGGCGGTATCGAAAGATTCGTAGGGCACGAAGCCCGGATGGCCCGAGCGGTGGCGCTCGGGCAGCCGGCCTTCGTTGACGTAGGCGTCGGCCTTCTGGCCGGTCCAGACCAGCGCGGTCTCGAGCAGCGAGGTGCTCACCACGCCGCCCCGCCCCGTGAGGTGGCGCCGCTGCAGCAGCGCCAGCGCGCCGATCACGGCCCACATGCCGGTGCCCTGGTCGCAGACCGAGGCGCCGGTGCGCATCGGCGGATCGTCGGGCCCGCCGTTGATGCTCGACAGCCCGCTGAAGGCCTGGATCAACGGCTCGTAGCCCGGTTGCATGCGCAGCGGGCCGATGTGGCCGAAGGCCGAGATTTCGCAGTAGATGAGCCGCGGATGGCGCGCGCACAGCGACGGGCCGTCGATGCCCATCGACTGCGTGACGCCCGGGCGCAGGTTGTGGATGAGGATGTCGGCGCCGGCCGCCAGGGTCTCGAAGGCCGCCATGCCGTCTTCGCTCTTCAGGTCGATGGCGACCGAGCGCTTGCCGCGGTTGAAGACGTGGAAGTTGAGCGCGTCGCCGTGGCGAAAGGCCGGACCCATGTGGCGCGCGTCGTCGCCGCCCTCGACGCGCTCGAGCTTCACGACGTCGGCGCCGAGGTCGGCCAGGATCGCGCCCGCGAAGGGCCCCGCCAGCACCTGTCCGAGCTCGAGCACCCGGATGCCTTCCAGAATTTTGGTGTCCATGTCACGGGGGCGCGGGGCCCCTTGTCTCCGTGTATCGAATGCGCCAGTCTCGGCGTCGCGCATTGATCTGTGAAGAACAATATTCCTATATCTGTGATAACTTGGATGGATCAATCCACAGCCACCCCGAGGGAGCCGCGTCCGTGCGAGTCGACATCACGCTGCAGCAGCTCGAGGCCTTCGTCGAAGTCGCGAAGACCACCAACTTCCGCGCCGCCGCGCAGGCCCTGCACGTGTCGCAGCCGGCGCTGAGTCGCACGGTGCGCATCGTCGAAGACCTGGTGGGCGCGCGCCTGTTCGACCGCGACACGCGGCACGTCGAGCTCACGCCGGCGGGGCGCGAGCTGCTGCCGATCGCGCTGCGCATCCTGGAGAACTTCAACAGCTCGTTCAGCGAGCTGTCGCAGTTCCTCGAAGGCCGTAGCGGCCACCTCACCATCGCGGCACTGCCCTCGACCGGCGTGGCGCTGCTGCCCGGCGCCATCGCCGAGTTCCGCCAGCAGCATCCGCAGGTGCAGTTCTCGCTGATCGAAGGACCGGCCGAGGCGGTGCGCGCCGCGGTGGACGAAGGCCGCGCCGACTTCGGCCTCAGCGTGCGCCCCGGCCCGCACGAGCCCCTGCTGTACCGCCACCTGCGCGACGACCCCTTCGTGCTGCTGTGCCGGCGCGACGACCCGCTGGCCGCGCGCGCCTCGGTGTCGTGGTCGGTGTTCGCGACGCGGCCCTTCATTGCGAGCAGCTTCCAGAGCAGCATCCGGCCGATCACCGACGCCGCCTTCCTGCAGCGCGGCTTGCAGGTGCAGCCCGCGCTCGAATACCCGAGCGTGGCCGTGGCGGGCGCGCTGGTGGCGGCCGGGCTGGGGCTCACCGCCCTGCCCCGGCTCGCGCTGCAGCTGTCGCAGAACGACGAGCTGGCCACCGTGCCGCTGCAGCGCCCGCTGATGTCGCGGCCCATCGGGCTGGTCACGCGCGCGGGGCGCTCGCCCTCGCCCGTGGGCCGCGCCTTCATGGACCTGCTGCACCGTCGGGAATCGTCCCGGCGCTGACCGGCGCACGGTGCGCTGCGGCATGATCGACGCCATGCACAGCACGCCCCCGTATCCCCTGGTCATCGTCAAGGTCGGTGACACCCATGACGCGCTGCGCGAAGGCCGCGGCGACTTCGAGCACTGGATCGCCGACGGCCTCGGCACGCAGACCCTGCCCCTGGTGGTGGTCGACCCGCGCCGCGGCGACACGCTGCCCGCGCCCGGCCAGGTCGCTGGCGTGGTCGTCACCGGCTCGCACGCGATGGTGTCGCACCGCGAACCCTGGAGCGAAACCACCGCCGCCTGGCTCGCCGAACTGGTCGCGCGCGACACGCCCGTGCTCGGCATCTGCTACGGCCACCAGCTGCTGGCGCACGCGCTCGGCGGCGAGGCCGGCCACCACCCGCAAGGGCCCGAGGTCGGCACGGTCACCGTCACGCTCGACGCGGCCGCCGCCGGCGACGCGCTGCTGGGCGACCTGCCCGCGCAGTTCCCGGCGCAGGCGATCCACTGGCAGAGCGCGCTGCGCCTGCCCGAAGGCGCGGTGAAGCTGGCCCATAGCGCGCACGAACCCGTGCACGCCTTCCGCGTGGGCGCGCAGGCCTGGGGCCTGCAGTTCCACCCCGAGTTCGACGCCGAGACCATGGGCGGCTACATCGAACTGCTGGCCCGCGACCTCGCCGCCGACGGGCTCGATGCCGCGGCGCTGCGCGAAGGCGTGCGCCCCACCGACGCGGCGGCGGGCCTGCTCGGGCGCTTCGCACGGATCGTCGAGGCCAGGGCGCAGCCAACCGTCTGAGGGCGCCGACGGGGCGTCGGCGCGCGACTACAAAAAGCGGGCCCCGCTTGGGTTAAGGTGCGGTTCCTTTCGCAGCTTTCCCCGCCTCATGACCACGCCTTCGTCCCCGCCGGCCCGCAAGCACTTCTCGATGATCCGCGGCTTTCACCTGGCCGATGTGTTCACGCTCGGCAACGCGGCCTGCGGCGTCGGGGCGGTGTTCTTCGCGATGGCCTTCATGCGCAGCCAGTCGCTCGCCCACTTCTACTGGGCCGCGGCGCTCGCCCCGGCCGCCTTCATCTTCGACGTGCTCGACGGCCGCATCGCGCGCTGGCGCCAGACCCAGTCGGCGCTCGGGCGTGAACTCGACTCGCTGGCCGACGTGATCTCCTTCGGTGTGCTGCCCGCCGCGCTCGGCTTCGCCGCCGGCCTGGACGGCGGCTGGGACTGCGCGGTGCTCATCTACTTCGTCGGCTGCGGCGTGAGCCGGCTCGCGCGCTACAACGTGACGGCGGAGGCCCTCTCGGCCGGCGCCGACAAGGTGAAGTACTTCGAAGGCACGCCGATCCCGACCAGCGTGGTGCTGGTGGGCGTGCTGGCCTACGCGGCCTCGAAGGGCGCCCTCGGCGCCAACGTGTGGGGCGGCGCCTGGACGCTCGGCCCCTGGCAGTTGCACCCGCTGGTGCTGCTGTTCGCGCTCTCGGGCACGCTGATGATCAGCAAGACCCTGCGCATTCCCAAGTTCTGACAACCCGCCCATCTCACCCACCTGACAAAGGGGACCCCGCATGGCGATGAAGCTGTATTTCGACCCGCGCAGCCGTGCGCAGGTCGCCAAGTGGATGCTCGACGAGGCCGAGGTCGACTACGAGATCGTGCCCACGCTCATCCGGGAGGGCGCCCACAAGCGCCCCGAGTTCCTGAAGATCAACCCCGCCGGCAAGCTGCCCGCGCTGGTCGACGGCCGCACCCGCATCTTCGAGAACGCGGCCATCTGCATGTACATCGCCGAGAAGTACCCCGGCAAGCGCCTGGCGCCAGCGGTGGGCACGCCCGAGCGCGGGCGCTACCTGTCGCTCATGGTCTATTCGACCGCGCAGCTCGAGCCCTCGATGGGCGACAGCCTGCTGAAGATCAAGAGCAACAACAGCGCGCGCGGCTGGACCGATTTCGAGCAGGCCAAGGACGCCGTCGAACGCGAACTCGGCGACGGCCCCTACCTGTTCGGTGCCCAGTTCACGGCCGCCGACGTGATGATCGGCTCGATGCTCATCTGGCACCGCGCCTTCGGCGGGCGCACCAACCGGCCCAAGCTCGACGCGTACATCCACCGGCTGCAAGCGCGGCCCAAGGGCATGAAGTTCGGCTGAGGTAAGTGGCAAGGCGTGCCGCGCTGGCGACAGTGCGCGGCGGAGGTTCATCCTCTAATCGGTCCCTCTTTTTCGACCCTTTTCCCACCACGCCCGCCCCATGACTTCGAACACCTCGCGCTCCCGGTTCTCGTTGACGGCCCTCTCCCTGGGCCTGGTCGCCCTGCTCGGCGCCTGTGCCAGCACGCCGCCGCCCGGCAGCCGCAGCGTGAGCATCGAGCGCACCACCTTCGGCATCGCGCACATCACGGCGCCCGACTACGAAGGCCTGGCCTACGGCACCGCCTACGCGCATGCGCAGGACAACGTCTGCCAGACCGCCGAGCACCTGCTGACGCTGCGCGGCGACCGCGCGCAGTTCCTCGGGGCGCAGAACACCGGCGACTTCGGCCTGGGCCGCATGCCCAACGCGCAGATCGACCTGTTCGTGCGCTACCACATGGACGACGCGGCGCTGGCCCGCGCGGCGGCCACCACCAACGACGAGGTGAAGGCCGCGCTGCGCGGCTACGTGGCGGGCTACAACCGCTACCTGCAGGACGCGGGCCCCAATGGCCTGCCCGAGGCCTGCCGTGGCAAGCCCTGGGTGCGCCCGATGACGGCCGCCGACCTGGCGCGCGCCACCGAGCAGTCGATGATCCAGGGCGGCCTGGGCGCGCTGGCCGGCGCCGTGCTGGCCGCCGTGCCGCCGGCCCCGGGCGCCAAGACTGGCGCGGCGCCGGTCGCGCTCGAGCAGGCGGTGGCCGAGATCGGCCGCCACAGCTTCAACGCCAACCCCGAAGGCGGCGAGCTGGGCTCCAACGGCTGGGCCTTCGGGCGCAACGCCACGCCCGACGGCAAGGGCCTGCTGCTGGGCAACCCGCATTTCCCCTGGAACGGCACCAACCGCTTCTGGCAGATGCACCTGACCATTCCCGGCCAGCTCGACGTGATGGGTGCCACCGGCGGCCTGAGCCCGGTGGTGTCGATCGGCTTCAACAAGGACGTGGCCTGGACCCACACCGTGTCGACCGGCAAGCGCTTCACGCTGTACGAACTCAAGCTCGACCCCAACGACCCGACCGTGTACTGGGTCGACGGCCAGCCGAAGAAGATGGTCGCGCGCACCGTCGCACTGCCGGCCGCCGCCACGGCGGGCGGCGCGCCCGTGCAGCACACCTTCTACGCCACCGACTGGGGCCCCGTGGTGTCGCTGCCGCGCGCCGGCCTGGGCTGGACCGCCCAGAAGGCCTATGCGATCCGCGACGCCAACACGCTCAACGTGCGCTCCGCCGAAAGCTGGATGAAGATGGGCCGGGCCCGCAACGTCGCCGAACTGCGCGCCGCCATGGGCAACCAGGGCATCCCGTGGATCAACACCCTGGCGGCCGACCGTGAAGGCAACGCGATGTACGCCGACCTGTCGGTGGTGCCCGACGTGTCGGCCGAGATGCTCAAGACCTGCGCGCCCTCGCCGGCCGCCGCCGCGCTGCTCAACGCCGCCGGACTGCCCGTGCTCGACGGCTCGCGCAGCGCCTGCGCCTGGCACCGCGACCCCGGCGCCGCCGCGCCCGGCATCATCGCGCCGGCCCGCATGCCCGTCGTCGTCACGCCCGACTGGGTGCAGAACAGCAACGACAGCTTCTGGCTCAGCAACCCGCGCGTGCCACCGATGGCCGGCGTGTCGCCACTGGTCGGCCCCGTCGGCGTGCCGCAGCGGCTGCGCACGCGCAGCGGCATCATGGAAATCGAAGGCCGCCTGGCCGGCACCGACGGCCTGCCGGGCAACCGCATGGGCGCGGCCGAGCTGCGCAGCGTGATCTTCCGCGACAGGAACCTCGCCGGCATGCTGGTGATGGACGACCTGAAGGCCGCGTGCACCGCCACCGGCGCCGCGCTGAGCGCCGACCAGGCCCTGGGCTGCCGCGTGCTCTCCGCCTGGGACCGCACCAGCAACGCCGAGTCGAAGGGCGCGGCGCTGTTCCGCGAGTTCTGGCGCAAGGCCAAGGACCTGCCGAAGGTCTGGCGCGTGCCCTTCGACCCGGCGCAGCCCGTGACCACGCCCACCGGCCTGGACATGGCCACGCCCGCCACGCGCGAGGCGGTGTTCAAGGCGCTGGGCGACGCGGTCGGCATCGTGCGCACCGCCGGCTTCGCCCCCGACGTGGCGCTGGGCGTGCCGCAATCGCGCACCGTGCGCGGCCAGAAGATCGCGCTGCCCGGCGGCGACGAGTTCGAAGGCGTGCTCAACAAGCTCGAATCGCAGGGCCAGCCGCTGATCGACCCGAAGGGCTACGCCGTCAACTACGGCAGCAGCTACATGCAGGTCGTGACCTTCGACGCGCGCGGCCCCTCGGCGCAAGGCCTGCTCACCTACGGCCAGAGCAGCGACCCGGCCTCGCCGCGCGCCTACGACCAATTGCCGCTGTTCGCGGCCAAGCAGTGGCATCCGCTGCCCTTCCACCCGGCCGACGTGCAGGCGCAGCGCGAAGGCAAGCCGCTGCAGCTGGCGTACTGAACCATGTCCTCGACCCCCGTTCCCTTTCCCGCCCACGCCGCCACAGGCATCGACCTGCTCAACCGCCTGGCCGCCGAGCAGCCGCTCGCCCCGGCCTGCGACCACTTCTACTTCCTGCGCCACGGCCAGACCGGGCGCAACGCGCTGCGCGTCTTCCAGGCGCCCGACGAGCCCCTGAGCGCGCTCGGCGAGCAGCAGGCGGTGCAGGCGGCCGAGCTGCTGGCCGGCGAGCCGATCGGCGCCATCGTGTGCAGCGACGCGCGCCGCGCCTTCGACACCGCCCACACCGTGGCGCGCGCCCTGGGCCTCGTGCCCAGCGCGCACGAGAACCTGCGCGAGCGCCACTTCGGCGCGCTCATCGGCACCTCGTCGGCCCACATCGACTGGGCCTGCGAGCCCGAGGGCGGCGAGACGCTGGCGCAGTTCGTCGACCGCAAGCGCCAGGCGCTGGCCGCCGCGCTCGCCGCGCAGCCCGCGCCGGTGCTGGTGGTGGCGCACGGCGGCACGCTCTACGCGCTGGCCGCGCTGCTGGGCGTGGCGGTCGATGCGAGCATCTTCGGCAACGCGCAACCCTTGCGCTTCACACGTGCCGGCCCCACATGGGCCGTGACGCCGCTGCAACAGCGGCACGCCGACGGCGGAGCAGCCCTGGCCTGACCTGGCTCCCGGTTGATCTGTACGCCGTCCTGAAAGGAATCACCACCCACCATGGAATTCAAGGACTACTACAGCGCACTGGGCGTCCAACGCACCGCGTCCGACGACGAGGTGCGCAAGGCCTACCGCAAGCTCGCCCGCAAGTACCACCCCGACGTCAGCAAGGAGCCCGACGCCGAGCAGCGCATGCGCGACATCAACGAGGCCAAGGACGTGCTCGGCGACAAGGACAAGCGCGCCGCCTACGACACGCTGGCCGACCGTGTCGCACGCGGCGGCCGGCCCGACGGCAGCTTCGAGCCGCCGCCCGGCTGGGACACCGGCTACGAGTTTCACCGCGGCCCGCGCCAGGGCCCGGCCGACCACGCCGACTTCAGCGAGTTCTTCTCGTCGATGTTCGGCGACGCCGAGCGGCGCGGTGCCACGCGGCAGAACTACCGCGCGCGCGGCGAAGACCACCACGCGGCCATCGAGATCACGCTCGAAGACGCGCTGAACGGCGCCGAGCGCGAGCTCACGCTGCGCGCCCAGACACTCGACGCGCAGGGCCATCCGCAGTGGGAGAAGCGCACGCTCGCCGTGAAGATCCCGCCCGGCGTGCACCCCGGCCAGTTCATCCGCCTCGCGGGCCAGGGCATGCCCGGCCACGGCGGCGAGCCGGCCGGCGACCTGTACCTCGAGGTGCGCATCGCGCCGCACAAGCTGTACCGCGTGGAAGAGCGCGACCTGTACATGACGCTGCCCGTCACGCCGGCCGAGGCCGCGCTGGGCGCGCAGGTGCAGGTGCCCACGCCCACCGGCGGCGTGGTCGAGGTCACCGTGCCGCCCAACGCGCGCGGCGGCATGAAGCTGCGGCTCAAGGGCCGCGGCTTCGCGGGCAAGACGCCCGGCGACCTGTACCTGCTGCTCGAGATCGCGCTGCCGCCCGCCGACAGCGAGGCCGCGCGCAACGCCTACGCGCAACTCGCGCAGGCGACCTCCTCGTTCAACCCCCGCCAGCACCTGGGAGTCTGAGCATGGCGAACTTTTCTTCCGTGACCACCACCACGGCCATCGGCGTCTCGCACCCGCTGGCCGCGAACGAACTGGCGCACGCCTGCGGCGCCGACACCGCCTGGGTCGTGCAACTGGTCGAGGTGGGCATCGTGCAGGTCAGCACGACCGACGCACCGCCCGAGCGCTGGGAGTTTTCCAGCACCGACCTGCAGCACGCGCTTGAAGCGCGCCGGCTCGAACGCGACTTCGGCGTGAACCTGGACGCCGCCGCGCTGATCCTCGACCTGCAGCACGAGGTGCGGCGGCTGAAGGCGGTGCTGCAAGCGCACGGCGTGGGCTGAATCACGCCGCACGCGCGTCGCGGGTCACGCGCGTGCAATGACTGCCAGATCCGCACAGCCGCCCGCCATTTGCGAACAGGATTGGTGAGCCTGCGGCCCTAGATTGCCGCTGCCTGCGGAATTTCGCATGGCAGGCCGGCGCGCAGGCAACCCTTCACACACGCCCGGCCTCCTCACACAGGAGACAAGAAGGCATGACCTCGCACAGGCTGAAGACCGCGCTCAACGCAACGCTGCACCAGACCGTTCACCGCCACGGCGGCGCCCCCGGCGTCGTCGCGATGGCGACCGACCGCACGGGCAATTTCTACGAAGGCGCCGCCGGCACGCGCGAACTCGGGCTCGACCGGCCGATGGCCACCGACAGCGTGTTCGCCATCTTCTCGACCACCAAGGCGATCACGGGCACCTGCGTGATGCAGCTGGTCGAGGAAGGCAAGATTTCCCTCACCGACCCGGCCGGCGCCTACGTGCCCGAGATCGACGAACTGCAGGTGCTCGACGGCTTCGACGCCGACGGCCGGCCCCGCACGCGCGCGCCGCGCCGGCGCATCACGGTCAACGACCTGATGCTGCACACCTCGGGCCTGGGCTACGAGTTCTTCAGCGAAGACGACCTGAAGTACCGCGCCGCGCTGAACATTCCCACGGTGGTGTCGGGCAGCTTCGAATCGATCCGCACCGTGCTGCTGCACGAGCCGGGCGCGGCCTGGACCTACGGCGCCAACATCGACTGGCTGGGCCGCATCGTCGAGCACCAGCGCGGCAAGCGCCTGGGCGATGTGATGAAGGAGCGCGTCTTCGAGCCGCTGGGCATGCAGGACATCGGCTTCGGCATGTCCGAATCGATGAAGGCGCGCCGCGTGACCATCCACGACCGCGCCGCCGACGGCCGGCTCACGCCGCTGCCCGAGCTGGTGCTGCCCGAGCCGCCGCCGATGGACATGGGCGGCCACGGCCTGTACGCCACCGTGGGCGAGTACATGAAGTTCATCCGCATGGTGCTGAACGACGGCGCCGGGCCGCACGGGCGCGTGCTGAAGGCCGACACGGTGCAGCGCATGGCGCAGGACGGCCTGGCCGCCATGGACCTGTCGGTGGGCGGCTGGCGCACGTCGGTGCCCGCGCTGAGCAATACGGGTGAGTTCCTGCCCGGCACCGACAAGGGCTGGTCCTACACCTTCATGACCAACCGCGAGCGCGCGCCCACGGGCCGCCCCGCCAACTCGCTGATGTGGGCGGGCCTGGCCAACAGCTTCTTCTGGATCGACCGCGAGAACGGCATCGGCGGCTGCTGGGCGACGCAGATCCTGCCGTTCCAGGACTGCGCGAGCTACCCGGGCTTCGTGGCTTTCGAGACCGCGGTTTACCATCACCGTTGAGCCGCTGAGCGGTGCGCGCCCCGGGGCGCGCACCTTCTTCTTTCCGAACCGAGGTGCGCGATGGATGCGATCCGCAACGTGCTGGTCACCGACGCCCGCGGGCAGCCGAGCGAGCGCCACCGCCTGGTGGCCTCGCACGACTGGGACGACATCCGGCGCTGGTCGGACCGCATCTACATGCCCTACCGCGTCACGCCCATCGGGCGGGCGCGCACGCCCGACTCGGTGCTCGACGCCACGCGCATCGGGCACTTCACGCTGAGCCGTTTCCACTACGGCATTCCGGTGAACATCAAGGACTTCTCGCCCGACAGCGGCGTCGGCATGGTGCTGACGACCGTGCGCGGCGCGGGCCGCCACTGGTCCGAAGCCAACGCCTATGCCGACACGGGCGTGGGCGACGCCTTCGTGGTCGACACCTCGCGCACGCACTACTGGGTGGACTTCGATGCCAACCACCTGCAGGTGAACCTCAGCTTCTCGCACGACGCGCTGGCCGCGTTGCACGCGCGCTGGTTCGGCGCGCCCGCGGACGAGCGGCTGTGGACGCGCAAGTTCAAGTTCGGCGGCGCCCACTCGAGCTGGATCGCGCTGCTGTCGTATGCGTGCCGCTGCGTCACCGAGCTGCCCGAGGCGGTCGACGCCGGTCCGCTGGGGCGGCACCTCGAGGAGATGATCGGCGTGCACGTGCTGACCCAGTGGCGCGCGCAGCTGGAGCACCCGGCCGAAGCGGTGCAGCACCGCATGGCGCCGCGGCATGTGCTGGCGGCCGAGCGCCACATCCGCGAGCACGCCCAGCACGCGCCCACGCTCGGCGAACTGGCGAGCGTGGCGGGCGTCAGCGTGCGCACGCTGAACAGCGCCTTCCGCGAATACCGCCAGGCCACGCCGATGCGCGCGCTGCGCGAGCAGCGCCTGCAGGGCGTGCGCGCCGAACTGCTGATGGCCGACGCGGGCGCGACGGTGCGCTCGGTGGCGCAGGCGTGGGGCTACGCCAACTTCGGCCTGTTCGCCGCGGCCTACCAGCAGCGCTTCGGCGAGCTGCCCTCGGCCACGCTGCGTTCACGCAAGACGGGCTGAGCCTTCATCTGATCTTCAGCTTGGAGCGCGCTCGCGCTCCCACAATGCCAAGCGGGCGCGGCACCTCGCCTTGCCTGGAACGCCCGGTCGCCATCGCCACCGGGCAACTCCCCTTCCCTCGATGGCATCTGGCATCGCGTCCGCGCCTGGATGCGACCGATGCCGAGCACCTCTTGAGCGAATGAACAACCCTCGCCCGTCCTTCTTCCCGGCCTGCGCGTCGATCGCAGCCACCTTTGTCCTCACGGCCTGCGCCGCCTCCATCCGGCCGGCCAGCGACGACCCCGACGTCGTGCAGGAACAATCCCTGCAGCAGTCGCTGTCACTGAACCACCGCATGACGCTGCAGCGCCGGCTCGACGACGTGGCGATCCCGCTCCTGGAGCACAGCGCGCCGTTCTGCGGCGGCGACGTGCGGGCCAGCCTGGGCGCGCACATCGCCAGCCTGAGGAGCTTCGAGAAGGAAGAACGCGCGGCGGCGAAGCAGACCCTGCACCTGGACGACCGGCTGACCGTGCTGTGGACGCTCGACAGGAAGCAGGCGCCGGCCACGCCGCTGCGCGCCGGGGACGTGCTGCTTTCCGTCGGCGGCAAGCCGCTGCCCGCGGGTGAGAAAGGGATCGATCGGCTCAACGCGGTGCTGATCGACGCCGCGCGCACCAAGCCCGCGAAACGCGAAGGCTGGCTGGAAGCCGTGGTGCAGCGCGAGGGCCAGTCGACGGCGCTGCGCCTGCCGTACACCACGGCGTGCAACTACACCGCCGTCACGCGCATGAAGAACGAGGTCCATGCGGAGAACGACGGGCACGAGATCGTCGTCAACTCGGCGCTGATGCGCTTCTTTCCCGACAACCGCGACCTCGCGATCGTGCTGGGACACGAGCTGGCCAACGGCGTGCTGTCGCATGGCGGCAAGACGCGCGCGGTGGGCATCGCGGCCGGCATCGTGGATGGCGCGCTGGGCGGCACCGGGCTGGCGCAAGAGGCGCTGTCGTCGCCCTTCTCGCAGCAGTTCGACGCCGAGGCCGACTACCTCGGCCTCTACATGGTGGCCGCGGCGGGCTACGACATCGACGGCGCCGAACGAATCTGGCGCGAGCTCGGGGTGCACACGGCCGGCGCGAGGAAGAAGGGCTTCATGAGCCCCCCGCCGAGCTCCGCCAAACGCTTCGTCGCGATGCGGCGCACCATCGCGGAAATCCAGGCCAAGACGAAGAACGGGGCACCGCTGGTGCCCCTGGCGACATCGAAATCCTGACGCGCCGCGGCGCGGGCCGCTACTGCATCTGCTGCAGGTTGCCGATGCGCACCAGCATCTCGGTGAACATCTGCATGTCGGCGTCGAGGTCGGGCACTTCCTTGTATTCCTTGGCATTGTGCGCCGTGTACTTCTTGCCGGGCATCGCGGGGCCGAAGTTGATGGCGTTGGGCATCAGCTTGGCCGTGGTGCTGCCGGCGGTGGGCACGGGCTTGGCTTCGAGGCCAGTGGTGTCGCCGAAGATGTTGAGCAGGGTCGAGAGCCACGCGCCCTTCGGGTCGCGCGCCATCCAGTTGCCCTGGTCGTAGGCCAACTCCAGCTTCACCTGGCTGGCCGTGGCCCAGCCGTTGACCTTGGCCGCCGCCTGCGCCTTCAGTTCGTCGGGCGTGCGGCCGCGCGGCATGCGCACGTTGGCCGTCACCTCGAGGCGGCCGTCGGCGCCCATGCGCACCAGCGTGGGCGACATCGTGAGCGGGCCCATGAAGTCGTCCTGGTAGCCCAGCCCCATCTTCTCGCCAAGGTAGCCGGTGCCGTAGAGCGCATCGATGTACTGCACGGCCCGCAGGTAGGGGTTGGCGGCCAGCGGCACGCCGGACTCCTTCAGGAACAGCGCCAGCCGCGGCACGGGGTTCACGCCTTCTTCGGGTCGCGAGCCGTGGGCCGAGGTGCCCGTGACCTTCAGCTCGACGGCCTCTGCGCCGCGCGCGATGTCGATCGCGAACTTGCCGCCCTGGCTTTCGTACTTGCGCACGAAGGCGGCTTTGGCGGCTTCGAGCTTCGCGGCCACGGCCGCAAGGTCGCCGCCCTTGAGCGTGGCGGTCGCGGTTTGCGGGATCGCATTCGCCGAAGCGGCGCCGCTCATCGCGGTGATGGCGGTTGCGGCAGGGTCGGCCGCTTCCGCGGGGAAGAACACCTTGAGCGCGCCCGAGCCCTTCTCGGCCACGACCGCGGGGTACTTGCTGTCGAGCACGATGTTGTAGGCCGGCAGCGGCGTCTTGTCGCGGTAGTACTGCATCGCGTCGCCGCCGGTTTCCTCGGTGGTCTCGATCATCAGGCGCACGCCGCGTTCCACCGGCAGGCCGCTGTCCTTCACGGCCTTCATGGCGTAGAGCACGGCGGCGATGGAGCCCTTGTCGTCGATGGTGCCGCGCCCGTAGAGGAAGTCGCCCACGCGCGTCATCGCGAAGGGATCCAGGCGCGTGCCGTCGTCGAGCACCCATTCGGACAGCACGGCCGGCACCACGTCGGCGTGCGTGAGGATGCCGAACTCCTCGCTGCCGCGGCCCTTGAGGCTCACTTCGAAGATGCGGCCGTCGACGTTGCGGTAGCCCAGCCCGAAATCTTTCGCCATCTTCTCGACCAGCTGGCCGAACGCGACCATCGGCGGGCTCTCGTGCGGCGGCACCTGCACGTTGCGTACCGTGGGCAAGGCCACCATGGTGCCGATGCTGGCGATCACGGCCTGCTGGTTCTGCAGTCGGTTGTACAGGCCGAGCAGGCGCGCGATGTTGACGAGGTCGTCGCCCGCCAGCGACTTGCCGCCGGCGTAGGCCGCCACGCTGGGCTGCAGCGCGGGCTGGGCCTGTGCGGCCTGCGCCAGGAAGGCCTTGAAATCGGGCGCCGTGCGGCCGCCCTTCCAGGCGGCGGCGAGCTGGTCGAGCGCGGGCTTCTTGAGGGTCTCGGCACCGGCCGGGACAGCGACGGCGAGCGCCATGAGAGCCAGCGAAAGCGCCGACAATGAAAAACGAGACTGCTGCATCAGGGTCACCCCCTCATTCCGAAAACATTCCCCGACGATAGCCGAGCCATGCCTCACGACGACAGCCAATCTTCGCCCCAGCGATGCGCCTGGGCCCGCACCGATCCGCTGCTGGCCAGCTACCACGACGCCGAATGGGGCGTGCCCGAACGCGACAGCCGCGCGCTGTGGGAAAAGCTGATGCTCGACGGCTTCCAGGCCGGCCTGTCGTGGCTCACCATCCTGCGCAAGCGCGACGCCTTTCGCGCGGCCTTCGAGGGCTTCGTGCCCGAGACCGTGGCGCGCTTCACGCCGGCCGATGTCGAACGCCTCATGCAGGACGCGGGCATCGTGCGCTCGCGCGCCAAGATCGAAGCCGCCATCGGCAACGCCAAGGCCTACCTGGCCATGCAGGCGGCGGGCGAAGATTTCTCTGATTTCGTCTGGGGCCTGGCGGGCGGCCAGCCGGTCGTCAACACGACGGGCACGGTGCCCACGCAGACGCCGCTGTCCGAAACGATGTCCAAGGCGCTGAAGCAGCGCGGCTTCAAGTTCGTCGGACCGGTGATCGTTTATGCCTGGATGCAGGCCACGGGCATCGTCGACGACCACGCGCCCGACTGCCATTGCCACCGCAGCCATCGGCGCGCCTGAGCACAGCACAGACGTGAAAAAACCGGACGGTGCTATTGCACGGTCCGGTTCTTTCGGGTGGTGGTCTTGTTAACCGAGGCGGCTCGCGCCGCCGTCGATCACAGGCCAGCCTGGCGCGTGAAGCTGCGTGCCTGCGAGGGGATCACGCTGCCGGCGAAGGATTCGCGGCGCAGGTTCTGGCCGGGAGCGTGGGCGGCTGCCACGGCTTCGGCGCGGACCGAAGCGCGGTCCACCGACGAGGCCAGCACGGGGGCCACGCTGGCCGACACGGCGTCGCTGTATTCGTTGCCGGCACGGGCGGCGGCCACGGCTTGCGGTGCCACGTCGGCACGGCTGTAGCCGGAGGTCACGGCGTGAACGCCTTCGTAGGTCTCAGCGTGGGCGGCGCCAGCGGCGGCGAGCAGGGAGAGAGCAGCGGCGGCGAGGATGTTCGAGGTCTTCATTTCAATTCCTTCTTGATCGGGCTTTGGATGCCCTGAAGTGTGCGCCAAATTCCTAGGGTAAACCCCAGTCAATCTGAATCGCAGTGTTCACGGAATTGAAACAATCACGGGGAACTTTCCGACATGCGGGGTTCGCGTGAAACTTTTTCGTACAAACGCCCCCGAGTTTGCAAACTTTGGCGCTCTGTCGTCAAGTCTCAGGGCCGCCCCCAGCTGCGCACCAGCGTGCGGATCGCGACCGCGCCGCTGCCCTTGACCTCGGCGCGGTAGCTGCCCAGCAGCGCCTCGCGCTCGGCGGCGGCCTGCGGTTCGTTGCGCCAGGCGAGCAAGGCGGCCACGTCGGCGTCGGGCAGCGCCAGCAGCAGCGCCTGCGTGACCAGCTTTTCGAACTCGCGCGCCACGGTCATCAGGTTGCGCGGCCGCGGCGAGGTCACGCCGCGCGACCACAGCGAATCGAGCGCGGTGTCGAGCGTGCGGTCGGGCAGCGAACTGAACTGCCCGGCATTGCCGCGCGCCAGCTGCTTGACCACCGCGCTCATGAGCAGCTGGCTCGAGAAATCGATCTCGCGCGCCTCGGCCACCGTCATGCGCGCCAGCAGTTCGACGCGCGCCGGGTCGGCTGGCCGCGCGTGCTGCTGGTGGAAGAACGTCACCTTGGCGGGCTCGTCCATCGCGGCGTAGTCGGCGCGCAGCTTCGCCAGGCGCGCCACGGCCTCCAGCACCTGCGGCGCCGGCGCGGCGGCGCCCTGCCCGGCCGCCGCCACGTCCTGACGGATCGCGGCCACCGAGGCGTTCACGTCGAAGGCGCGGCCGGCCGCCACGTCGAGCGACTGCAGGGCCTTGTCGGCAATGGCCAGGTCGGGCGGCTCCAGCAGCTCGCGCGCGCCGCGCGACACGGCACCGGGGCCGTAGGCGTTCTGGTAGCGCGCCTGCACGCCCTCGAACTGGAGCAAGGCCTGCGCGCGGTCCTGCGTCCACCCCGTCAAGGGGGCGAGGAGCAACGACAGCAACAAGAGGCAACGGGACGGCGACAGACGGGACAGCAAGGACATCCCGCATTATTGGCACGCCGCGATCCCGCGCCCTTTATCAGGCCTGCGCCAGCTCCCCGCGCAGCAGCCTCGCGGCCGCCACCATGTTCGACAGCGCCGCCTCGGTCTCGGGCCAGCCGCGGGTCTTGAGGCCGCAGTCGGGGTTGATCCAGAGGTTCTCGCCCGGCACCACCTGCGCGGCCTTGCGCATGAGGCGCACGATCTCGTCGACCGAGGGCACGCGCGGCGAGTGGATGTCGTACACGCCGGGGCCGATCTCGTTCGGGTAGCGAAAGCCGCCCTCCCCGCCGAAGCCGCGCAGCAGCTCCATGTCCGAGCGGCTGGTCTCGATGGTGATCACGTCGGCGTCCATCGCGGCGATCTCCGGCAGGATGTCGTTGAACTCCGAATAGCACATGTGCGTGTGGATCTGCGTCTGGTCGCGCACGCCCGAGGCGCTGATGCGGAAGGCGCGCGTGGCCGCCTTCAGGTACGCGGGCCAGCCCGCACGGCGCAGCGGCAGGCCTTCGCGGATGGCGGGCTCGTCGATCTGGATGATGCCGATGCCGGCGCCCTCGAGGTCCACCACTTCGTCGCGGATTGCCCAGGCGATCTGCTCGCAGGTGGTGGCGCGCGGCTGGTCGTCGCGCACGAAGGACCACTGCAGGATCGTCACGGGGCCGGTCAGCATGCCCTTCATCGGCAACTTGGTGAGGCTCTGCGCGTAGGCGGTCCATTCGACCGTCATCGGCGCCGGGCGTGCCACGTCGCCGAAGATCACCGGCGGCTTCACGCAGCGCGAACCGTACGACTGCACCCAGCCGTTGGCCGTGAAGGCAAAGCCGTCGAGCTGCTCGCCGAAGTACTCGACCATGTCGTTGCGCTCGGCCTCGCCATGCACCAGCACATCGATGCCCAGAGCTTCCTGCTTGCGCACGGCCAGTGCGATCTCCGCACGCATCTTCTCGCGGTAGCCGGCGGCATCGAGCTCGCCGCGCTTGAAGGCGGCGCGGGCTGCGCGGATCTCGGCGGTCTGCGGGAACGAGCCGATGGTGGTGGTCGGCAGCGCGGGCAATGCGAAGCGCGTGCGCTGCAGCTGCTGGCGCTGCGGGAAAGCGGACACGCGGCAGTCGTCGCCGGCCACGCTGCGTGCCAAGCGCAGCGCCACGTCGGCGCGGTGCACGCGCGGGCTGGCGCGGCGCGCGGCCACAGCAGTACGCGCGGCCGTGAGTTCGGCGGCCACCGAGGCTTCGTGGCCTTCGACGGCGGCGCGCAGCACGCGCAACTCGTCGAGCTTCTCGATGGCGAAGGCGAGCCACGAGGTCAGTTCGGTGTCGAGCTTCGTCTCGGCCGCGAGGCTGAACGGCACATGCAGCAGCGAGCACGACGGCGCGATCCACAGCTCGCCCTGGTGCTTCTCGGCCACGGGCCTGAGCTTGCCCAGCGCCACGTCGACGTCGGTGCGCCAGATGTTGCGGCCGTCGACCACGCCGACCGACAGCACCTTGTGCGCCGGCAGCCAGTCGGCCACGCCGGTCAGCTCCTGCGGCGCGCGCACGGCATCGACGTGCAGCCCGGCCACGGGCAGCTGGCAGGCCAGGCGCAGGTTCTCGGACAGCGGCGAGAAGTAGCTCGCCAGCAGCAGCTTCGGCGCATTGCGCGCGATCTGCCAGTACACGCGCTCGAAGGCGTTGCGCCAGGCCTCGGGCAGGTCGAGGCCCAAAATCGGCTCGTCGATCTGCACCCACTCCACGCCCTGCTGCTTGAGCCGGCCGAGCACCTGCTCGTACACGGGCAGCAGCGATTCGAGCAGCGAGAAGCGGTCGAAGCCGGCCGCCTTCTCCTTGCCCAGGTACAGGAAGCTCAGCGGCCCGAGCAGCACGGCCTTGGCCGCGTGGCCGGCCTGCTGCGCCTGCGCGACCTCGTCGAACAGGCGCGTCGATGCCAGCCTGAACTGCGTGGCCGCATCGAACTCGGGCACGAGGTAGTGGTAGTTGGTGTCGAACCACTTGGTCATCTCGAGCGCGAAGGTGCCTTCGGCGCCGTGGTTGCAGCTGTCGTCGTGCACGTGGCCCGCCTCGTCTTCCACCCCGCGCGCCATCTTGAAGTAGCGCGACAGCTCGGGCTCGTCGCCGCTGAAGTTGAAACGCGCCGGCTCGCAGCCCAGCAGCTGGATGTGGTTGGCCACGTGGTCGTAGAAGGCGAAGTCGCCCACGGTCACGAAGTCGAGCCCCGCGTCGCGCTGCGCCTGCCAGTGGCGCGCGCGCAGCGCCTCGCCAACGGCTTCGAGCGCCGCGTGGCCGGTTTCGCCGCGCCAGTGCTTCTCGAGGGCGAACTTGAGTTCCCGGTGGGCGCCCATGCGCGGAAAGCCGAGGATGTGGGTACGGGTGGTCATTGCAGGTAATCCGGTCGCTGGTCTTGGAAAGCGGTGATGGTCGGCGTTTGGCGCATATGATTCAAACGAAACCTTTTGCCCGTTCGCTTGAATCATTTTCATGATGCAGTCCATCCTCGAGATCCGCCACCTGCGCACGCTGGCCGCGCTGCGCGACACCGGCAGCCTGGTGCGCGCGGCGCAGCTGCTCAACCTCACGCAGTCGGCGCTGTCGCACCAGATCAAGCTGCTCGAAGAGCGCTACGGCGCGCAGCTGTTCGAGCGCAAGTCGGTGCCGCCGCAGTTCAGCACCATGGGGCTGCGGTTGTTGCAGCTGGCCGACACCGCGCTGCCGCTCGTCGAAGAAGCCGAGCGCGACGTGGCGCGGCTCGCGCTGGGGCGCAGCGGGCAGCTGCGCATCGTGGTCGAGTGCCACACCTGCTTCGACTGGCTGATGCCCGCCATGGACGCCTTTCGCCAGCGCTGGCCCGAGATCGAGCTGGACATCGTCTCGGGCTTTCACCCCGACCCGATCGCGCTCGTGATGCAGAACCGCGCCGAGGTGGCGATCGTCTCCGAGGAAGACCCCGATGAAACGGTCGACTACCACGCGCTGTTCCGCTTCGAGATCGTCGCGCTGCTGGCCAACGACCATGCGCTGACGGCCAAGCCCCACCTCACGGCCCGGCACTTCGCCGACCAGACGCTCATCACCTACCCCGTGCCCGACGAGATGCTCGACATCGTGCGCCAGGTGCTGGCGCCCGCCGGCGTCGAGCCCGCGCACCGGCGCACGACCGAGCTCACGGTGGCGATGCTGCAGCTGGTGGCCAGCGGGCGCGGCGTGGCCACGCTGCCGCTGTGGGCGGTGCAGAATTACCTCGACCGCGGCTACGTCACGGCGCGCCGCGTGGGCGCCCGGGGCCTGACGGGGCGGCTGTACATGGCCTGCACGCAGGCGACGTCGGCGCGGCCCTGGCTGGACGACTTCGTGCGCGTCACGCGCGAGAGCTGCTTCAAGAGCCTGCCGGGGATCGAATTGCTGTGAGCCCGAGGGCGGGAGGATCACGTCCGAATCCGGCCAGTGCGTGGTGGTGCACGGCCTGAAGATCGACCACCACCACGGATCGCCCCATGACATCGCCGAACACGCCCGACTCCCCCGCCGCGCCACGCCCCCGCTTCTTCCACGGCTGGCTCGTGGTCGCCGGCGCCTTCGCCGTCATGTTCGTGGGCTTCGGCTGCGCCTACACCTTCAGCGCGTTCCTCGATGCGCTGCAGCGCGACTTCGGCGCCTCGCGCGGCGAGGTGTCGCTGGTGTTCTCGCTCGCGGGCTTCCTGTACTTCGGGCTCGGCGTGTTCAGCGGCCCGCTCGCCGACCGCTGGGGCGCGCGGCGGCTCGCCGTCGCGGGCATGGTGCTGGTCGGCCTCGGGCTGGTGCTCGCGGGGCAGGCGCGCAGCCTGACGCAGATCTTCTGGGCCTACGGTCTTGGCGTCGGCCTTGGCGTGGGTGCCTCGTACGTTCCGGTGCTGGGCGCGGTGCAGCGCTGGTTTGTGCGCCAGCGCGGCTTCGCCTCGGGGCTGGCTGTGAGCGGCATCGGCGTGGGCACGCTGGCGATGCCGCCGCTGGCCTCGTGGCTCATCGATACGCTGGGCTGGCGCGATGCCTACCTGGCGCTCGGCGTGCTTGCGGCCGTGGTGGGCGTGGGCATGGCGCTGCTGGTCGAGAACGATCCGCGCGCACGCGGCCTCGGGCCCGATGGCGACCCGCCGCAGGCGCAGGCCGCCACCGCGCTGCCGCCCGGCGCCTCAGTGCGCGAGGCCGTGGGCTCAGGCCGTTTCGCGGGGCTGTACGCGGCCTGCCTCATCAGCTCGTTCGGCTTGTTCGTGCCCTTCGTGCACCTGGTGCCCTACGCGCTCGACCACGGCGTGGCGGCGTCGTCGGCGGTGCTGCTGCTCGGCGCGATCGGCGTGGGCAGCACGGCGGGCCGCTTCTTCCTGGGCGGGCTGGCCGACCGCATGGGCCGCGACCATGCGCTGCCGCTGATGTCGGCGGGCATGGCGTTGTCGCTGGTGGTGTGGGCCGTGTCGGGCGGGTTCTGGGGGCTGGCCCTGTTCGCCTTCGCCTACGGCGTGTTCTACGGCGGCTTCGTGGCGCTGCTGCCCGCGCTGGTGATGGACTGGTTCGGCGGGCGCCACATCGGCGCGATCATCGGCATCCTGTACACCAGCGTCGCCATCGGCACGCTGATCGGGCCGAGCGCCGCGGGCTTCGCCTTCGACCTCACGCGCAGCTACCTGCTGCCGATCCTCGTGGCGATCGGCGCCAACCTCGTGGCGGCCGGCCTGCTGCTCGCGATGGCACGGCGCGGCCGGCGCGCCGTTCAGCCGGCTTTCTGAACCAGCTTCAGCACGCTCGAGAAATCGAGCGCGCCGTGGCCCGCGAGGCTGTGCGCTGCGTACAGGCTGCGTGCCAGGCCGCCCAGCGGCGTGGCCGCGCGCACCGCGGTGGCATTTTCCTGCGCCAGGCCCAGGTCCTTGAGCATCAGGTCGGTGCCGAAGCCGCCGGCGTAGTTCTTCGAGGCCGGCGCTGCTTCCATCACGCCGGGCACGGGGTTGTACTTCTCGAGCGCCCAGTTGCCGCCCGAGCTGCGGCGCATGATTTCGGACAGCACCTTCGGGTCGAGCCCGTTGGCCACGCCCAGTGCGAGCGCTTCCGAGGTGCCGATCATCAGGATGCCGAGCAGCATGTTGTTGCAGATCTTGGCGGTCTGGCCCGCGCCGGCCGCGCCGGCGTGGAAGATGTTGGCGCCCATCTTCTCGAGCACCGGGCGCGCACGCTCCAGGTCTTGGGTGTCGCCGCCGACCATGAAGGTCAGCGTGCCGGCAATGGCGCCGCCGGTGCCGCCCGACACGGGCGCATCGATCATCGCGACGCCCTTGGCCGCGGCGGCCTCGGCCACCTTGCGCGAGGTGGCGGCGGCGATGGTGCTGCTGTCGATCACGAGCGTGCCGGCCTGGATGCTGTCAAGCAGGCCGGGCTTGCCGGCGCCGCCGAGGAACAGGCCCTCGACGTGCGCACTGGCGGGCAGCATGCTGATCACCACCTCGGCGCCGGCCACGGTCTCGGCCGCCGACTTGGCGATCGGCAGGCCTTCGGCAGCGAACTTCTTGCAGGCTTCGGCCGAGAGGTCGAAGGCGCTGAGCGTGTGGCCTGCCTTGTGCAGGTTCAGGGCCATCGGGCCGCCCATGTTGCCCAGGCCGATGAATGCGATCTTCATGTGTCTTGTCTCCGTTGTTCTGTGCAGGGAATGGGGCCGGTCAGGTCAGCGAGGCCAGTTCCGCCGGCATCTCGCCGCGCGGACGCAGGTGGTCTTCGACGAAGGCCGGCGTGATCTCTTCGAGCGTGGCGGGGTTCCAGCGCGGGTTGCGGTCCTTGTCGACCAGCACGGCGCGGATGCCTTCGGCGAAATCCTTGTTCGCGCAGAAGCCCAGCGAGGCCCAGTACTCGAGGCGGAACACCTCGGCCAGCGACATGCGCGGCACGCGCTGCCAGAGCTCGAAGCTCAGCGCGATGGAGCTCGGCGCGCCCTTGGCGAAGGTCTTCGAAGCAGTCTGCAGCCAGGCGTCGTCGCTTTGCACCTCGCGCAGGCGCTTGGCGATGTCGAGCAGGTCGTCGCCGGCCATCAGCGCGTTGATGGTGTCGTAGTGCTCGCGCACCTTCGACGCGGGCATCTCGGCGCCCTCGCCCGCCTGGGCCAGGATGCGCGACAGCGTGGCGCGGTCGGCCTTGGCGTCGCCGCCGGCCCACTGCGTGGACGCGATGGCCGCGAGCACGTCGGCCTTGCGCTCCTGCGGCACCAGCACGTCGGCCAGGCCGCAGAAGATGGTGTCGTGCGCGTTGATGTTGGCGGCCGTGAGCGCCAGGAACAGGCCCGTGCGGCCCGGCGTGCGGCGCAGGAACCAGCTGCCGCCCACGTCGGGGTACAGGCCGATGTTGATCTCGGGCATGGCGATGCGGCTTTGCAGCGTCATCACGCGGTGCGAAGCGCCTGCCAGCAGGCCCACGCCGCCGCCCATCACGATGCCGTGGCCCCAGCACAGGAAGGGCTTGGGGAAGGTGTGGATCAGGTGGTCGAGCTCGTACTCCTCGCGGAAGAAGTCTTCAGCGTAGGTGTTGCGTTCGGGGCCGCAGTCGAGCAGCGTCTGGTACAGCTGGCGCAGGTCGCCGCCAGCGCAGAAGGCCTTCTCGCCCGCCGCGTCGAGCAGCACGCCGACGATGCCGGCGTCGGCCGCCCATTCACGCAGCTTGGGCGTGAGCAGGCGCACCATGTCCACGGACAGTGCGTTGAGCGAAGCCGGCGCATTGAGCGTGGCCACAGCAAAACGCTGGCCGCCGGCTGTCTTGATTTCGTTGAAGAGAACTACGTTGTCGGTCATTGTTTTCAGGTCCTGGGTGCGGCGGAGTCAGCGGATGTCGCTGTCGCCTTCCAGCAATTTTCGCGCAACGATGACGCGCATGATTTCGTTGGTGCCTTCGAGGATCTGGTGCACGCGCGTGTCGCGCACCAGGCGCTCGAGCGGGAACTCGCTGAGGTAGCCGTAGCCGCCGTGCAGCTGCAGCGCGTCGTTGCAGACATTGAAGCCCGCATCGGTCGCGAAGCGCTTGGCCATCGCGCAATAGGTGCTCGCATCCGCATGGCCCGCGTCGAGCTTGCTGGCGGCCAGCCGCACCATCTGCCGCGCGGCGACCAGCTCGGTCGCCATGTCGGCCAGCTTGAACTGCAGCGCCTGGAAGCTCGCGATCGGCTTGCCGAACTGCTGGCGCTCGTGCAGGTAGCGGCGCGCCGCGTCGAGCGCGCCCTGCGCCGCGCCCACCGAGCAGGTCGCGATGTTGATGCGCCCGCCGTCCAGGCCCTTCATGGCGATGCGAAAGCCCTCGCCTTCCTTGCCCAGCAGGTTCTGCGCCGGCACGCGCACGTTGTCGAAGTTGATGGTGCGCGTGGGCTGGCTGTTCCAGCCCATCTTGTGCTCCTTCTTGCCGTAGCTCACGCCCGGCGCGTCGGCCGGCACCGCGAAGGCCGAGATGCCGCTGGCGCCCGCGCCGCCCGTGCGGGCCATGAGCACCAGCACGTCGGTCGAGCCGGCGCCGGAGATGAAGGCCTTGTTGCCGTTGATCACGTACTCGGCACCTTGCAGTTCGGCGCGCGTCTTCAGCGAACCCGCGTCGGAGCCCGCGCCCGGTTCGGTCAGGCAGTACGACGCCAGCTTGCGCCCGCTCGTGAGGTCTTCGCCCCACTGCTGCGCCACCGCGTCGGTGGCCCAGGTGCCGAGCATCCACGTCGCCATGTTGTGGATCGTGATGAAGGCCGTGGTCGACGGGTCGACCGCGGCCATTTCCTCGAACACCAGCGCCGAGTCGAGCCGCGGCAGGCCCAGGCCGCCGATGCGCTCGGGCGCGTACAGGCCGCAAAAGCCCAGCTCGCCGGCCTTGGCGATGGCCTCGCGCGGAAAGACCGCCTCGGCGTCCCACTGCGCGGCGTGCGGTGCGAACTCGGCCTGCGCGAAATCGCGCGCGGTCTGTGCAAAGGCGTTCTGTTCTTCGGACAGTTCGAAATTCATGGTTGACGACCCTTCCAGAGGTCCAGTTCGGCGGTGCGTTTGCGGGTCGATTTTTCCAGGCACGCGTTGAACACCAGCGGCCAGATCGAGCCGCCTTCGTTCGCCTTCGCGGCCCGCTTGCACCCCGGGTCGCGGCCCTTGAGCCAGGCCCGCTGCTCGGTGCGCAGCGCGACGCGCATCTGCGGCGAGAGCGTCTTCATCACCTCGCCGTAGCGGATGTTGAGCTCGGCGTCGGCCGCGCGGAAATCGCGCAGCGCGCAGTCGTTCATCTGCTGCTGGTTGCCGTTGGGGTTGCAGTCGACCGGCTCGTCGGAGCCGGCCGCCTGCGCCCCGCCGGCCAGCAGGGCAAGCGCCGCCGCGGCGGCCCAGGCTGCGACGCGAAGCCCCTGCCTCACTTGAGGCTGATCGTGGTGTTGACGCCGTGCGAGACGGTGCTGTCGTCGAACCAGCGTGCCGTCACGGTCTTGGTCTGCGTGTAGAACATGATGACCTGCTTGCCGTACGGGCCCAGGTCGCCGAGCTTGGAGGCGCGCGAACCGGTGAACGAGAACATCGGGACCGGCACCGGGATCGGCACGTTGATGCCGACCTGGCCGACGTCGATGTCTTCCTGGAAGCGGCGCGCCGCGGCGCCCGACTGCGTGAAGATCGCCGTGCCGTTGCCGTTCGGGTTGCTGTTGATCAGGTCGATGGCTTCGTCGATGGTCTCGGCGTCGGCAATGCACAGCACGGGGCCGAACACTTCCTGTTCGTAGATCGTCATGCCGGGCTTCACGCCGGTGAAGATCGTCGGGCCGACGAAGTTGCCCTTCTCGTAGCCGGGCACCGTCGGCTTGCGGCCGTCGAGCACCAGCTTGGCGCCATCGGCTTCGCCGCGTTCGATGAGGCTGTTCACGCGGTCGTACGCTGCGCAAGACACCAGCGGGCCCACGTCCACGCCCTTTTCAGTGCCCGCACCGATCTTCAGCGTCTTGGCCTTCTCGATGAGCTCGGGCACCCAGTTGCGCGCCTCGCCCACCAGCACCGCGACCGACACGGCCATGCAGCGCTGGCCCGCCGCGCCGAAGCTCGCGCCGGCCAGTGCGTTGAGCGTCTGCTCCTTGTTGGCGTCGGGCATCACGATGGCGTGGTTCTTCGCGCCCATCATGCATTGCGCGCGCTTGCCGGCCAGCGTGGCGCGGTTGTAGACGTGCGTGCCGACCTTGGTCGAGCCCACGAAGCTGACCGCCTTGATGTCCTTGTGGTCGCAGATGCCGTTGACGACGGCTTCGCCGCCGTGCACCACGTTCAGCACGCCCGGCGGCACGCCGGCTTCGAGCGCCAGTTCGCACAGGCGCATCGTGACCATCGGGTCTTGCTCGGAAGGCTTGAGCACGAAGGTGTTGCCGGTGACGATGGCCATCGGGAACATCCACAGCGGGATCATGGCCGGGAAGTTGAACGGCGTGATGCCCGCGCACACGCCCAGCGGCTGCAGCAGCGTGTAGGTGTCGACGCCGTTGGCCACGTTGTTGGCCAGCTCGCCGAGCTGCAGGTTGCCGATGTTCGAGGCGTGCTCGACCACTTCGAGGCCGCGGAACACGTCGCCTTCGGCGTCCGGCAGCGTCTTGCCCTGCTCGGCCGTGAGGATCGCGGCGAGTTCGCCCATGTTCTCGCGGATGAGCTGCTGCAGCTTCAGGAAGATGCGGGCGCGCGCGCCGAGGGGGGTCTTGCGCCAGGTCTTGAAGGCTTCCTTGGCGGAGGCCACGGCAGCGTCGAGTTCAGCCTGGGTGGCGAAGGGCACGCGGGCCAGCACCTGCTGCGTGGCCGGGTTGACGACGTCGCGCCATTCGGTGGTCTTCGATTCGACGAACTTGCCGCCGATGAGCAGCTTGACGGTGGCGACCTGCGTCGAGGGGGTGGTGGTGGCGTCCATGGGGGTTTGTCTCCTGTGAATACGGGACCGGTTCGAACCGGTGCAGCCGGCATCCTAGCTTTGCAGATTTGCCATGACAATAGACAAATATGCGTCATCGCTTTGCAAAAATGCAAAGCACCGCACGCCACCCTGCACGAGGCCGCACGCACATGGACTGGGACAACCTGCGCTACTTTCTCGAACTCGCCCGCTCGGGCACGCTGATGAGCGCGGCGCGCCGGCTGGAGGTCGACCACACCACCGTCGCGCGGCGCATCCAGGCGCTCGAAAAGGAGGTGGGTGCGCCCCTGTTTTCGCGCGAGGCCGGCGGCCACCGGCTCACCGAGGCGGGCCGCCGGTTGCAGCCGCAGGTCGAGGCGATGGAGAGCGCCTTCCAGGCCGTGGAGAGCACCGCGCCGGCCTCGCAAGAAGGCTTGTCGGGGCTGGTGCGCATCGGCGCCACGGAGGGCTTCGGCACGGTGGTGCTGGCGCCGCAGCTGGCGCTGTTCGCGGTGCAGCACCCGAAGCTCACCATCGACCTTCTCGCGATGCCGCGGCTGGTGCACCTGTCGCGGCGCGAGGCCGACATCGTGATCTCGCTCGAACGGCCGGCGCGCGGGCCGGTGGTGGTCACCAAGCTCACCGACTACACGCTGCGCCTGTACGCGTCGAAGCAGTACCTGGCGGCGCACAAGCCCATCAAGACGCGCGAAGACCTGCGCGGCCACACCTTCATCAGCTACGTGGACGACCTGCTGTTCAGCAAGGAGCTGCAGTACCTGGACGAACTGCACCGCCCCGACAGCTTTGCGCTGCGCAGCACCAGCGTGCTGGCGCAGCACCGGGCGGTGGCGGCGGGTGCGGGGATTGCGGTGCTGCCGGCGTTCATCGCGCAGGACGACCGCGCGCTCAAGCCGGTGCTGCCGGACGCGGCGAACTTCACGCGGACCTTCTGGATGTCGATGCCGGCGGAAACGAAGCACCTGGCGCGCATGCAGACGGTGTGGGAATTCCTGCGCGCGACGGCCACGGCGCAACAGCAGGTGCTGTTGCCCGACAGCGCGGCGAACGCCAGGTGACCGGCTCGCGCGCTCAGGAAAACAGGCGCTTCAGGAACCCAGGCTTGGCCGCCGGCGCCGGCGCCGCGGCCTTTTCGAGCAGCTCGATCAGCCCCTCCACGCGCGGCTTCTTCAGCCGGCGCGCGTAGTCGAGGTAGCTCTCTTCCTCGTCCATGCGGTAGAACTGCGGCGGCATCGGCAGTTGGCCTGGCAGCGCCGCCAGCAGCACGCGCAGCGCGTCGAGCTGGTTCATGCGGATGGCGCTCATGATCGCGGTCTCGCCGAGCGAGGGAATGATCTCGTTGGGCTGCGCGAGCCCGCCGTCGAGCAGGGGCTGGATCGCCGCTGCATCGCCTGCGACCGCCGCCGCGCCCAGCGCCTCAAGCGCTGCCAGCTTCTCGGGCGAGAGGCTGGCCAGGTAGGCGTCGCTGCGCTTGTCGTCCTCGTCGCGCGCGTCGCCACCCTGCATGACCATGAAGTCGGTCACGAGCGCCACGGGCTCGCCCGCGGCGTCGAGCGCCCAGAAGCTCGGGTAGCTGCCGTCGCCCCAGCCGGCGCTGAAGATCAGCACGTTGTTCGCGCTGCCCGCGCCCAACGGGTAGTGATCGGCGATGTCGGCCGAAGCGAGGTCGGCGCCGAGCACATCGTCGTAGTAGCTCACGTACTCGGGGTTGGTGGCGGACTCGCGCGCCTCGCGCTCGGCCATGGCCTTGGCGCCGTCGGCGTCCATGAAGCAGCCGACGCCGGCATCGACCGGGTAGCCATAGAACTCGTCGCTGCCGAGCTCGTCCTGCGATTGCCCTTCGAGCAGCGCCGCCTCCCAGTGCAACTCGCTCGCCTGCAGACTGCCTCGCTCACGCAGCCACAGCACGGCCAGCGCATGGCGGCCGCCGCCTTGCAGCACCTCCACGGGGAATGCGCCGCGCCCGCTCACGCTGCGAACAAAAGGCTCGCGCTCGGGCTGCACCAGTGGATCGCAGGCCACGATGCGGCCGCTCGTGATGTTCAGGGCCCCGCAAGGCTGGCGCTGCAGATGCCGTGCGCGCAGCGTCTCGCCGTCAAGAAAAATGCTCTGGAGGTTGTCGATGTCTAGATAGGCCATGCGCCCAGTTTCTCATCCCCCGGCAGCGGCAGGCCACACCGGCGGATGGCTGCCCGGCGGCATCGACGGCCGCGGCCAGGCGGCCGGCGTGCGCGACAGCTGCGCGCCGTGGCGCACCGCGGCCAGTTCGCCGAAGCCCGAGGCCGAGGTCTCGACGTACGGCGCGACATCGGCCCGCGCGATCGACAGCCCGCCGTCCACGCGGCCCAACCCGCGCAGCCACTGCCCCGTCTGCGCCAGCGACACCTGCACATGCCAGCTGCCGCCCTCCTGCTGTTGGCGCCACAACGCCGCGGCGGCACCGAGGGCGATCAGGTAGCCGCTGGCCTCGTCGAGGATCTGCATCGGCATCGGGCGCGGCTTGCCGTCGCCCGCGGCCTCGCCTTCCGCATGGTTGAAGCCCATGGCGGTCTGCACCAGCGAATCAAAGCCGCGCCGATCGGCCCACGGCCCCTGCGTGCCGTAGGCCGTGAGCGAGACGCAGACGATGCCCGGCCGCTCGCGCGCCAGCGCCTCGGGGCCGAAGCCCAGCGCCGCGATGCCGCCGGGGCGGTAGCCCTGCACGAAGACATGCGCGTCGGCGACGAGGCCGTGCAGCACGGCGCGGCCTTCGTCCGTGCACAGGTCCACGTGCGTCGAGAGCTTGCCGCGGCTGGTGTCGGCGATGGATTCGATGTTCGGCAGGTTCGGTGAATTGACCAGCATCACGTCGGCGCCATACGCCGCCAGCGCCCGGCCGCCGACCGGCCCCGCGAGGATGCGTGTGAGGTCGAGCACGCGCAGGCCTTCGAGCGGACGCTGGTCGCCCCGCAGCGGCGGCAGCGCGCGCGGCGGTGCGTCGCCGATGCGCTCGATGGTGAAGAGCGGCTGCGCCGCCACCGCCTGCCCGTGGGGCGAGGCGTCCCATTCGTCGAAGCGGCGCAGTGCGGTCGCCACCAGGCCTTGCGCGGCGGCGGCCGATTCGAAATCGATCGCGCGCCAACCGGCCATCGCGGCCTCGGCGTCGGCGCGCGTGGCGCTGGTCGGGTCCAGCTTCATGAGGCGCAGCGCGCCTTCGCGGTGGTGCTTGAAGTTGGCGTGGATGCGCACCCAGCCGTCGGCGCAGCGGTACACGCCCGAGAAGGTGTCCCACAGATCGGGCACGCGGCCGTCGAGGCTGAACCAGCCCGTGCAGTCGAGCGCGGCGTGCAGCGTGTCGACCGCCACCTCTTGCCGCGCCACGCCGCGCCGGTGCCCCAGCTCGCAGGCCGCGAGCGCGGCGGCGGCGATGCTGGCCTGCGCCGCGAGGCCGACCGCGAAGGACGACGGCAGCACCGGGTCGGCGCCCGTGAGCCGCGCGAAAGCCAGCGCCTCGGCGGGCAACCCCGCCAGTTGCCAGAGACCGGCCAGGACTTCTTCACTCGTTGCCATGCGTCGCCCCTTCAGGGAAGGAAAAAAAGAAATGAAAAAGGCAGGGTCCGCTTGCGCGGCCCTGCCCTTGTTGTTGTCGTTGCGTTCGCGACCTTGTGCCGATGGCTTACTGGATCAGCTTCGCACCGGTCTTGGCCTGCAGCGCGTCGAAGCTCACGCCCGGCGCCAGCTCGATCACCTTGAGGCCTTCAGGCACGACGTCCATCACGGCCAGGTCGGTGATGATGCGATCGACCACACCCACGCCGGTCAGCGGCAGCGTGCATTGCTCGAGGATCTTCAGGTCTTCGGTGCCGTCCTTCTTCTTGGCCACGTGTTCCATCAGCACGATCACGCGCTTCACGCCGGCCACGAGGTCCATGGCGCCGCCCATGCCCTTGACCATCTTGCCGGGGATCATCCAGTTGGCGAGGTCGCCCTTGGCGCTGACCTGCATGGCGCCGAGGATCGACAGGTTGATCTTGCCGCCGCGGATCATCGCGAAGCTGTCATGGCTGCCGAAGATGGCCGAGCCGGGCAGCGTGGTGACGGTCTGCTTGCCGGCGTTGATGAGGTCGGCGTCGACGTTGTCTTCGGTCGGGAACGGACCGATGCCGAGCATGCCGTTTTCGCTTTGCAGCCAGACTTCCTTGGTGCCGGTGTGGTTGGCCACCAGGGTCGGAATGCCGATGCCGAGGTTGACGTAGAAGCCGTCTTCGAGTTCTTGGGCGGCACGGGCCGCCATCTGGTCTTGGGTCCAGGGCATCTCAGGCTCCTTCTTTCTTGTTGACGGCCTTCACGGCCGATTCGCTGCCGGCGGCGGCGGCCTGGGCGATGGCGGTCTGGGCCTCGACCTTGGCGGCGGCGGCATCGACCGAGGCGCTCACGGTGCGCTTCTCGATGCGCTTCTCGGGCGTGGCGTTGAGCACCAGGCGGTGCACGTAGATGCCCGGCAGGTGGATGTCGTCGGGGGCCAGCTCGCCCACTTCGACGATCTTCTCGACCTCGACGATGCAGACCTTGCCGGCCATGGCGGCGGCGGGGTTGAAGTTGCGCGCCGTGAGGCGAAAGCGCAGGTTGCCGGCCTTGTCGGCCACGTCGGCCTTGACCAGTGCCACGTCGGGCACCAGCGAGTGCTCCATGACGTAGGTCTCGCCGCCGAACTCGCGCAGCTCCTTGCCTTCGGCCACTTGCGTGCCCACGCCGGTCTTCGTGAAGAAGGCGGGAATGCCGGCGCCGCCGGCGCGCAGCTTCTCGGCCAGCGTGCCTTGGGGCGTGAATTCGAGGGCCAGTTCACCGGCCAGGTACTGGCGCTCGAACTCCTTGTTCTCGCCCACGTACGACGCGATCATCTTCTTGATCTGGCGCGTCTCGAGCAGCTTGCCGAGGCCGAAGCCGTCGACGCCCGCGTTGTTCGAGATGACGGTGAGGTTCTGCACGTCGGAATCCTTCAGCGCGTCGATCAGCGCTTCGGGAATGCCGCACAGGCCGAAGCCGCCGACCGCGAGCGTCTGCCCGTCGGCCACGACCCCCTTGAGTGCCGCGTCTGCGGAGGGATAAATCTTGTTCACTCGGGCTCCTTGATGGGTGGTGGAGAGTGGGTGGGAAAGGCTTCAACGATACTACCTACTCGTATACGTAGTATTTCGTAATGGTGACACCCGATGCCCGAGATCGATTACCGGCTGGCTTTTGAACATGCACCCGTCGGCATGGTGGTCTCGAGCAACCGCACCATCGTCGCCTGCAACCAGCGCGTGTGCGAAATTTTCGGCGCGGAGCCCTCTGCATTGGTCGGGCATTCGTTCAGCATCCTGTACCCCAGCGTGGCGGAGTTCGAGCGCATCGGCAAGCGCATGGAGCCCTTTTTGAACGCCAGCGGCCACTACGCCGACAACCGCATGATGAAGCGCCTGGGCGGGCTGCACGGTGCGCTGGCCGGGGAGACCTTCTGGTGCCACGTCACCGGCCATGCGATGAACCGCGCGGCGCCGCACGAAGCCGGCATCTGGACCTTCGAGGACCTGGGTTCGCGACGCGCGGTGAAGGCGGAGCTCACGCCGCGCGAGCGGGAGGTGGCGGCGCAGGTGATGCGCGGGCTGACTTCCAAAGAGATCGGGAAGGCTCTGGGCATCAGCCATCGCACGGTGGAGCTGCATCGGGCGCGGTTGATGCGCAAGTACGCGGCGGCGACGACTGCGGAGCTGGTGCAGAAGTTGATTGCGGGGTGATTCCTTCAGGGCGCGTGCACAGGCCACCGGGTACTTCCCTCCGCGAATGTCCCCCGGGGCTTCGCCCCTCCTCCTTGATTTCGCTGCGGGAAGCACCCAGTGTCCTGCGCACACCGAGTGCGGTCGTGGTGCGGGGCGCGCTAGAGCACCATCTCCATGCGGACCAGATCCCGCAGCGGAATGCCGTTCTGCTTCGTCGCCTTGCCCCAGCGGCGCACGAAGTAGTCGACGTCGACCCCGACGATGCGAAAGCCGAAGCGCTGGTAGAAGGCCAGCTCGCGCAGGCTGCTGTTGCCTGTGCCGACTTCGAGCCGGTGCGCGCCGCGCTGCCTGGCAAGAGCTTTCGCCTTCTTCAGCATCGCGGTGCCGATGCCCTGGCCCTTGTGGGCTTCAGCCACGGCGATGTTCATGATTTCCCACGTGTCGACGCGCGTGGCCATGAGCACCATCTGGCCGACAACCTCGCCGGCCTGTTCGGCCAGCCATTGCTCGCCGCGCAGCAGGTACTTTTCGATCTCGGGGCGCGGGCCGTCCGCGTCGAACAGGAGCGGCCAGGGCACGGCGTCCGCCGGGGTGGCCGTGCGCATCGTCAAACCCTTCATGCGAGTGTTTCGTTCTTTCCGTTGCATGACTCCATTCTGAGTTCTGGGCAGAAGTTCCCTGCCAGAGGCCCCGGATCGTTGCGAAAACGGAAACGCCGTGTCGACAAAACCCATGCGCCATCGCCCATCGAGAGGCCTATCGTGGAACCCACGCGAACACACCGTTCGCCCCACACAGGAGCAGACACCATGTCCACACCCCTTCATTCGGAAAAGAACCTCCTTCAGCAAACCAGGCTGTCCGTGGCCCAGGCCCGCGCGCTGGCCGGGCACCAGGTGCCCGTGGCGCTCGGCCTTGCGGCGGTGATCCTGTCGGTGCTGGGCGTCAAGCCCTGAGCCTGGCCGGGGGCCTTCACTCCGGCTTGATGTCGGCGCCCTTGATCACCTTCGACCAGGCTGCGAGTTCCTGGTCGACGAACCTGCCCAGCGTGGCCGGGTCCATGTAGGTCGCGAAGGCGCCCTGCTCGTCCACCTTCTTGCGGAAGGCCTCGCTCTCGACGATCTTCCTGATCTCGGCGCTGAGCTTGTTCACCACCTCGGGCGGCGTCTTCGCCGGGGCGAACACCGCGAACCACGACTCGACCTCGTAGCCCGGCAACCCGGCCTCGGCCGAGGTCGGCACGTTCGGCATCGACGCGTGCCGCTTGCTGCCGGTGTACGCCAGCGGCTTGATGCGCCCGCCCGCGAAGTGACCGATGACCGAGGGCGGCGTGGTGATGAAGATGTCGACATTGCCCGCCACCAGGTCGTTGATGGCCGGCCCCGAGCCCTTGTAGGGCACGTGCGTGGCCGGCTGCTTGGTCTGGCGCGACAGCAGCTCGCCGGCGATGTGCTGGATCGAGCCGTTGCCCGACGAGGCGTAGAACAGGCCGCCCTCCTTCTTCCTGCCGTACTCGATGAGTTCCTTCATCGAGGTCACCGGCAGCTTGCCGCTCACCGCGACCACATGCGGCGCGCGCATCACCATCGCCACCGGCACGAAGTCCTTCGTCGGGCTCCAGCGCAGGTTCGGGTACAGCGACGGGTTGCCGACGTGGTAGCCCGAGTACTGCAGCAACAGCGTGTAGCCGTCGGGCGCGGCGCGGGCCACGAACTCGGTGCCGATGTTGCCGCTGGCGCCGGGCTTGTTGTCGACCACGACCGGCTGGCCCAGCGCGCGCTGCAGCGGGTCGGCGACCAGCCGCGCCATGATGTCGGTGGAGCCCGCGGGTGCCGTGGGCACCACGAAGGTCAGGGGTTTGGAAGGCCAAGTGTCGGCGTGCGAGGCGGCAGCGGCCAGCGCGAGGCCGACCGCGAGCAGGCGGTGAGCGGGGTTCATGGGTTTGTCTCCGGTGGTTTTTGTGGACTGTCTTCGGGCGGCGGGCTTTAGGACGCCAGCTCCGAAATCTCGATGAGATTCAGGTCGGGGTCGCGCACGTAGACCGAGCGGATGCGCGACGTGGCGCCCGTGCGCATCACGGGCCCTTCGAGGATCGGCACGCCCTGCGCTTGCAGCCGCGCGACGACTTCTTCGAGCGGCACGCTTGCGATGAAGCACAGGTCGAGCGAACCGGGCGTGGGCAGTTCGGCCTTGGGCTCGAACTCGTGACCCTTCACGTGCAGGTTGATCTTCTGGTTGCCGAAGCGAAAGGCCTTGCGGCCGGCGCCGAAGGTTTCCAGCGTCATGCCCATCGTCTCCACGTAGAAGCGGACACAGGCTTCTTCGTTGGCGGTCGTGAGCACCAGGTGATCCAGGTGGTCGATCATGCGTTCTCCTTCTTGATGGGGCGCGCCTTTGCGCGTTCGACGATGGCGTTGAAATCAGCCGGCGGTGCATGCCGCGTCAGTCGGTGACCGGCACGCGAGACCTGACTCGACAGTTCGTGCTGCACGAGCGATTCGAGTTCAGCCGCTGCGCCGATCAGGCCATCTAGGTCCATGCCGGTGTCGTAGCCCATGCACTGCAACATGTGGACCACGTCCTCGGTCGCGACGTTGCCCGTCGCGCCCGGCGCATAGGGGCAGCCGCCGATGCCGCCGAGCGACATGTCGAGCCGATCGAGGCCCGCTTCGACTGCCGCGATGGTGTTCGCCAGGCCCATGCCGCGCGTGTTGTGGAAATGCGCCGTCCATTCCAGTGCCGGATGCCGCGCACGCACGGCCTCGCACACCGCTTGCACCTGCGTCGGATAGGCCATGCCCGTGGTGTCGCACAGCGTGAGGCCCTGCACGCCCAACGCCGCGAAGCGGTCGATCCATCCGAGCACCGTTGCCAGCGGCACCTCGCCTTCCATCGGGCAGCCGAACACGCAGGAGAGCGACACGTTCACCGGCACCCTCGCCTGCCTCGCCAGCGCGATCACCTCGGCCAGTTGCGCGAACGACTGCTCGCGCGTCATCCGCAGGTTGCTGAGGTTGTGCGTCTCGCTGACCGACATGACGATGTTGAACTCGTCGATGCGGCTTTCGAGTGCGCGCTCGGCGCCGCGCACATTCGGCACGAGCGCGGTGTAGACCACGCTAGGCCGGCGCGCGATGCGTTGCATCACTTCTTCGCCATCGCGCAGCGCGGGAATGGCCTGGGCCGAAGTGAACGAAGTGACCTCGATCTTGGCGTAGCCGAGCGTGCCGAGCCGGTCGATGAGCGCGACCTTGTCGTCGGTGGGAATGAAGCGGCTTTCCATCTGGAAGCCATCGCGCGTGGCGACCTCGTTGATGAACAGCCGCGTGCCGTTGCCGGTTTTCATACGGCCTCGCTTTCCACGCCACGCACCGGCCAGCCCGCGCCCTGCAGGTCCGCCGTGTGTTCACCCAGCCGCGGCGCCGCATGCGCGATGCGCCCCGGCGTGGCGCTGAGCTTGGGCACCACGCCCGGCACCTTGAGCAGCGCGCCGTCGGAGCCGCGCGCTTGCACGATCATCTCGCGCGCCAGGTACTGCGGATCGGTCGCGATGTCGGCCACCGTGTAGATGCGCCCGACCGGCACGCCCGCCGCGTCGAGCACGGCCAGCACCTCGTCGCGGCTGCGCTGCAGGGTCCACGCTTCGATGGCGGCGTCGATCTCTTCCACACGCAGCACGCGGCCGTCGTTGTGCACGAGGCCGGGGTCGGTCTCCAGGTCCGCGCGGTCGATGGCGCGCATCAGGCGGCGGAAGATGCTGTCGCCGTTGCCCGCCACCAGCACGTAGTGGCCGTCGCTGCAGCGGTAGGCGTTGGTCGGCGCGATCCCCGGCAAGGCGCTGCCGGCCCGCTCGCGCACGGCACCGAAGGCGTCGTACTCGGGCAGCAGGCTTTCCATCACGTTGAAGACCGATTCGTACAGCGCCACGTCGATGAACTGGCCCTCGCCGCCGTGGGCCGTGCGGTGGTGCAGCGCGGTGAGCACGCCGATCACGCCATGCAGCGCGGCCAGCGTGTCGCCGAGCGAGACGCCCACGCGCACCGGCACCCGGCCGGGCTCGCCGCTGAGGTAGCGCAGCCCGCCCATCGATTCGCCGAGCACGCCGAAACCCGGCTTGTCGCGGTAGGGGCCGGTCTGCCCGTAGCCCGAGATGCGCAGCATGATGAGCCGCGGGTTCAGCGCATGCAGCTGCTCCCAGCCCAGGCCCCAGCCTTCGAGCGTGCCGGGCTTGAAGTTCTCGATGAGCACGTCGGCCTCGAGCGCCAGCGCGCGCACGGCCTCCTGCCCTTCGGCGCTGCGCAGATCGAGGCACACCGAGCGCTTGTTGCGCGACTGCACCTCCCACCACACCGAAGTGCCGTCACGCAGCAGCCGCCACTTGCGCAGCGGGTCGCCGACGCCGGCAGGCTCGACCTTGATCACGTCGGCGCCGAACTCGGCGAGCGTCTTGCCAGCGAACGGGCCGGCGATGAGCTGGCCAAGCTCCAGCACCTTCAGGCCTTCGAGTGCGTTCATCTTTTCTCTGTCTCCAGGTGGGTTGCCCCGACTCTAGGAACAGATGGCGACGAACGGAATTGCTCGGATGGCAGCAGGCCTTCGCGAAACGCGAAGCCCCCTGCGGTGCGCCCTACTTTTTCTTCAGCGTGGACGCAGGCCTGGCAACCACCGGCGGCTCGGCCGGCGTCTTCACCCAGCCGCGCAGCATCACGCCCAAGCAGATGCCGGCCGCGAAGATGAGCCAGTACACCCACGAAGGCAGGTTCTCCACCCCGCTGTGCAGGTTCATGCCGAAGGCCGCGCCGACGGCCATGAGCGGAAAGGTCAGCGCGGCGATGGTGTTGAGCTTGTGCTGCGCACGGCTCATCTCGAGGGCCGAGTGCGCCTGCGCCTCGGCGGCGCGTGCGAGCCGGTAGTCGAGCGACATGCGCGTGTCGGCCAGCAGCAACTCGAAGCCGCGTGCGATCTCCACCGCGAGGTCGCGCTGGTCGATGAGCATCAGGTCGCCCTTCACCGCATCGCGCGCGGCCTGCAGGGTGTCCTGCATGTTCCGCGCGGCGCGGCTGAGCGGGATCAGCGGGCCGAGGATCTGGAACAGGTCTTCCGAGGTCTCGGCGGCCTGGTGGCGGATCTCGAAGGTGCTGAACGCCGCGCGGTAGCTTTCGAGCAGCTTGGCCAGCGCACGCTCGCCGGGGTTGTTGCCCTTGTGCAGCCATGCGCCGTCGGGCTTGCGCAGGAACACGATGGGCTTGCGCTCGGCGCCGGTGCCCGAGGGCGGCTCGTGCAGGATCACCATCAGGTGCTCCTGCTCGTGGATGATGCGCTGCGCACCATAGGTGCTGCCGCCCAGCCGCTGCTGCATGGCGGCGGGCAGTTCCCAGTCGTAGTCGATTCGTCTTGCCATCAGGGGGCCTGCAGTTCTTTCCACAAGGTGTCGAATTCGTCCGCGAAGCGGCGCACCAGCGACGGGTCGTTGCTCAGCACCAGGTTCTCCTCGTTGTACTCGCAGGCGCTGCGGGTCCAGTTGTAGCTGCCGTTGAGCAGCCGCGCGCCGTCGAAGATCGCGAACTTGTGGTGCATGTGGGCCTCCGTGCGGTCCACCGCCACCGGAATGCCGGTCGCGCGCAGTTGGCCGACGTCGCTGCCGCGGTCGTATTCCTTGTCGTTGTCGGTGATGAAGCGCACCGTCACGCCGCGCCGGTGCGCCGCCAGCACCTCGGCGGTGATGCGGTCGTCCGAGAGCGTGAACACGCACAGGTCGACCGCGCGCTTCGCCGTTCGCAGTTGCTGGTTGATCGCCTGCAGGCAGGCGGTGCCCGGGCTGAAATAGGCCTGCGAGCGCACCGTGACGCTGTCGGGCGAGCGGCCCGTGTCGATCGCGCGCACCACGCCTTCGAGCCACTTGAGCAGCGACAGCTGCTCGGGGTCGGCGGTGCGCGAGCGCACAAGGTCGAAGGCGCGGTTGCGCAGCTGGCGCAGGCCGTCTTCGGGGGGCGAGGCTTCGCGCAGGGTGTGGACCAGCACGCGGCGCTCGTCGTCGCTCAGGCGCGCGTCGGCCAGGGTGGCGTCGAGTTGGGCCAGCAGTTCGGGCAGTGCGGACATCAGTGATCCTTGTCGGCTTTGGGCGGGGATGGCGGCGGTGGCACGCGCTTGGGCGCGGCCCGCGTGGCCTGCACCTCGGCCGCGAGGCGCTCCATGTCCTGCTTGATCGAGCGGTCGAGTTCGAGCCGACGTTCGGTGGCGGTCACCAGCGGCAGGATCAGCTCACGGTAGGTGACGGCGATCTGCAGCATCGCGTCGGCCAGGCGCTGGCTTTCACTCGGTCCCTCGGCCGGCGGCGTGGGCTCGGGCTTGAGTGCATCGACCGCGCGCGCCACGTCGAGCATGCTGCTCGCGATGCGCTGGCTGCCGTCGACGTCGGCGCCGCCGAGCTTGCGCTGACGCACGAACTCGTCGCAGATGGCGGTCCAGCGTGCGCTCTCCTCGGCCGTCGGGCTGCCGAGCAGTTGCGCGAGGCGCAGCAGGTTTTCTTCCGCGCCGGTGGTCAGCGTCTGGGCCTCGCCGCGGTAGTGGTCGCGCAGCAGTGCGTCGAGCTCGTCGTCGCGCATCAGCGGCGTGATCTTGCCCGCGAGCTTGGTCATGTTGCGGTAGCTGCCTTGCAACTTGAACGGCGGCGCGACACGGTAGGTTTCCTGCTGCGCGGCCGATTCGATGTACGCGAGGTTCACCTTCAGCAGCAGGTCGCGCGCACGGAACAGGCGCTGCAGCAGCGCCTTGATCTCTTCCAGCTCGACCGAACTGTAGGCGTGCGAGAGCGCGCTGCTCGGCACGTCGTGGCCCTGCGCCATCTTCACCAGCAGCTGCACGTCCTTCGGGTCGCGCGAGGCCAGCGGCATCAGCGTGGGGTTGGAGGTCAGGCTGTTCTCGATGTACGAGAGCGCGAACGCCGCCTCGCGACCCGAGAGCACGTCGCCCAGGTTGTAGATGTCGGCGCGGTTGGCCAGCATGTCCGGGATCTTGAACACGTCGCCCGACTCGGTGTACGGGTTGCCCGCCATCACGATCGCGAAGCGCTTGCCACGCATGTCGTAGCTGCGCGGCTCGCCGTTCCATACGCCCTCGATGCGGCGCGTGCCGTCGGCCAGCGCGATGAACTTCTGCAAAAACTCGGGGCTGGTGTGCTGGATGTCGTCCAGGTACAGCATCACGTTGCTGCCCATGGCCAGGCCCAGGTTGAGCTTTTCCAGCTCCTGCCGCGCGGCGCTGTTGGGCGCGTTCACCGGGTCGATGGCCGTGACGCCATGGCCCAGCGCCGGGCAGTTGATGCGCACGAAGATCAGGCCGAGGCGGTCGGCCACGTACTCCATGAGCGTCGTCTTGCCGTAACCGGGCGGCGAGATCAGCAGCAACAGGCCCATGCGGTCGGTGCGGCTCCCCTCGCCCGCCGAGCCGATCTGCTTGGCGAGGTTGTCGCCGATGATGGGCAGGTACAGCTCGTCGATCAGCTGGTTGCGAACGAAGGTCGACAGGGGCTTGGCCTGGAACTGGCTCAGCTTGAGCCGCGCCTTCTCGCGTTCGAGCAGCTCGTGGCGCAGGCTGTGCAGCGCCTCGTAGCCCGGCACCGCGTGCAGGGTGTGGAACAGGAAGCGGCGCCAGAAGTCGTTGAGGTTCAGCGTGAGGCGCCCTTCGGCGACGCGCGGGTGTTCGCCACGCAGACCCTCGACGGTGCGGTCGAGCGCCGCGTTGACGCGGGTGCGCTGCAACGGCATGGCCAGCACGCTGGCCGCGTCGTCGGTCCAGTCGACCGATTGCGGCGCCTGATGCGTCGCGTAGGCGCGCACCCAGTCGCGCGCCAGGCGCCAGCGCTCGGCGGGCGGTGCGGCATCGAGGTCGTGCTGCCACGCATCGCGCCGGCCGCCACGCTCCAGCTCGCGCAGCAACGCCGCCGCGAGGTCCTCGCCCGCGCCCGACACGGCCCAGGTCTCGCCGCCATGCGGGCCGGCGAGTTCGCGCACGAGGTACGCGGCGGCCTGGTCGCACAGGGTGTTCACGCGGCCGTCGTGCGCGTCGCGTGTTTCGTCGTTTGCGGTGTCGGCCACAGGCAGCAGGTCGGGCACCACGTCGCGGGCGAAGTGATTCAAGGCACGCGCGATATCGCCTTCGAGCTGCTCCAGCGCATCGCGCCGGCCGAACAGCGCCAGCATCTGCATCGCGGCCCGTGCGCGGCGCAGCATCGACTCGCGGTGTGCGATCAGGTGGCCGTGCTGCCAGTAGAGCAAGGCCAGCGCGCGTTCGGTCGGGCCCCAGGCGAGCAGGCCCGCCTGGTCCTGCATGCCGACGAGTGCCCCCAGCAGCCGCATCGCGTCGTCGTCGTGGATGCCCTTCTGATAGCCCTCCTGGTAGCGCGCCGCAGCGAAGCGGCGAACCATATCAAGCAGCTGCGGATGCAGCGGGTCTTCGGCCAGCAAGGTGAGCACCTCGGCCCAGCTGCGCTCGGTCTTGCCGTCGAGCAAGGCTTCCAGCAAGCGACCGGCGAGGTACTCGGCGCGCGACAACTCGGGGGTCTCCGACACCAGCGACTGGTTCCAGTAGCGCTGCAGCGGCAGCAGCCGGGGTTCATCGACCGGGCTCTGGTAGTCGGTGCCCGTCACCTGATAGGCCATGCCCTCGTCGCGGGCCACGAGTGTCAGGTCGACCGGCTGGCGGTGCACGGTGAAGGCGTGGCGGCCCAGGCGCAGCGTGTCGCCGCCCTCGCTCACCAGCTCGCGCTTGTCGCGGATGGAACGCAGCGCCTGGTCGCGCGCGGTCTTCAGGCGCGTGTCGAGCTCGTCGGCCGGCACCGCGGCGCCCAGCGTGCGCAGGTCGGCGATCAGCGTGTGCAGCTTGCCGATCATCGGGTCGGCCGCGAAGTAGCTGTGCACCTGCGTCAGGTCGCCGAACTGCGCGATGCGGCGCGGAATGCCGTCGAGGATGCGCCCTGCCGCGTCGACCACGCCCTGCGCGCGGCGCTGGCGGGCGTCGACCAGGCTCTGGCGTCGCGCGGACAGCGCTTCGTACACGGTCTCGCGCTTTTCGGCGATGTCGGCCAGGAAGTCTTCCTGCTCGGCGAAGCGGCCTTCGATCTCCTCGAGCTGGGCCAGCAGGCGTGTGAGCGCGTCGTCGCACTTCTCGGGCGTGTCGGCGAACTCCAGCGCGTTCTCGACCGCTTGGCTGAAGAGCTTGAACTGCGCGCCGAACTCGGCACGCGCCTCGGTCGCGCCCAGCGACTTGCGCCGCGCGCGTGCGTCGGCACGCATGCGGTTGATGTCGGCGTAGATCAGCGAGATGCGGTCCAGGATCGACGTGCGAATCACCGCGTCGCCGCCCGGCAGGCTGCCCAGCTGCTCGGTCAGCAGGTCGAGGCCGGCGGCTTGCTCGTCGAGCGTGGCGAGCATCTGGCCGAGCGCGGGCGAGGTGGCCAGGTTGGGGAGTTCGAGCGCGAGCTTGTCCAGCGCCTGGCGCTGGCCGTGGAAGGCCGTGTCGGCCGCCAGGAACTGCATCGCGCGCTCGCCGATGCGCTGCTGCTCGACCTCGAGCGCGGCGTCCATCGCGGCAATACGCGGCAGGTCGGCATAGCGCAGCTCCTTGAGCATCTGCAGCGCGCCGCGCCGCTCGCGCAGCCGGCCCAGCGCCTTCACGAAATCGTCGGGGGCGCGCCAGAGGGTGCTGGCAATGTCGACCAGCAGCGCGTGCTGCTCGTCTTCCGCGCGGGCCAGCGCGCGCGCGGTTTCGCGGCGGATGGTGTCAACTTTTTCGAACTCGGCCAGCGTGCTGCGCGCCACCTCGGCGATGCTGCGCAGCTCGCCCATGAGGCCGGTGGCCTCGGGCGCGTCGAGCCAGAAGTAGGCGTCGCTCACGCGGGTGCACTGGCGGATCAGGTCTTCGTAGGCGGCGCGCGTGGGCGCCTGCTCGCGCACCGCGCGGGCGATGCCCATGAGGTCGCTCACGCCGCGCACCAGCTCGGCGTTGCCGATCTTGCCGAAGAAGCCGGTGGCGGGCGGCTGCGCGCTCACGTGCTCTTCGCTGGCGAAGGGCGTCTGCCACAGCTGCATCGGGTGCACGCGCGTGGGCTCGACGTCGTCGCCGTTGAACACCAGCATGCGGCCGTCGGCAAAGCGCGCGTAGCCGTTGGCGATGATCGGCGTGGCGAGCTTCTTGTCGATCAGGTTGTAGTTGAACAGCGCATAGCGCCCGGGCTTCGGGTCGTAGAAGACATAGGCCACGTCCTCGCCGTTGGGCGAGCGCAGCATGCGCTTGAAACGCAGGTTTTCCACCACCTCGGCCGGCAGGTCGAAGCGCTTGTACTCGCCCGACTGCAGGTAGTAGCCACCCGGAAAGATGATGCCGTGGTCTTCGGGCAGTTGCACGCAGGAGCCGCCGATGGCGTCAATGCGCTCGACCTGCTGCGTGCGGATGTTGAACACCAGGTAGCGCGTGACCTGCTCGCGGTAGGGCTTCACGCGCAGCAGGATCAGCATGCCCAGCTTGGCCCAGGCGATCTCGGCGTCGGTGAGCGACTGGCTCTTGTCCTCCACCGGCTCGCTGTAGATGCCCAAGCCGGTCTCGGTGTTGTTCTCGATCTTGACCGTGAGGTCGCCGCCCAGCGTCTCGACGAACACGGTGTCGAGCACGTTCACGTGCGGATGCTTGCCGCCCACGTGGTCTTCGCGCGTGGCCACGGTCCACTCGAAATCGTGGCTCGCAGGCAAGGCGATGTCGCGCTCGCCGCGGTTGTCGATGTAATTGATGCTGCCGTCGCGCTCGATGGCCCAGCGGAACACGCGCACGTCGTGCAGCTGCTGGCCGATCTGGAACGAGGCGAGCAGCTTGTCCTGCGTGACGCGCAGCTGCAGCAGCGTGGCCTGCTTGTAGTAGGCGTAGAGCTCGCGAAAGTCGGAGGCGAAACGCGCGTCTTCCAGGAAGGTGCCGGCCAGCGGCACGGGCTGCAGCTCGTCGTTCTCGGTGGCGGCTTCGCCCGGCGATGCGAGCCGGTACAGGCCGAACACGTCGCCCACGGCCGTTTCCTTGCGCAGGCCGATGAAGACGTTGTAGCCGAACAGCAGCAGGTCGCCGATGCGCACGATGTCGCGCGCCACGGCGTTGTTCTCGGTGCGTGCGCGGGTGCGCAGGATCAGCGCCTGGTCGGAGCGGCCGAACTCGGCCAGCCGCTGCTCGTTGAGCGCCTGCGTCTTCTTCAGCAGGCCCTCGCCCTGGGTTTCGAGCCGCTTCTTCAGCAGGTCGTAGCTGCCGCTGCCGGAGACCAGCGCTTCGGTTTGGTCGATGGGGGCCTGGGCGCCGGGCGGCGCTGCGGTGTCGTCGGTGGGTTGCATGGATCGGCGCGGTCAGTCCGCGCGCAGCAGTGCGAGCAATTCGTCGCGGTGAGGCTGGGTGTCGAGCCAGGCGCGGATGCGGTCCAGCTCGTCGATGCAGTCGTCGCCGTAGCGGCGGCGCAGCGCGGCCAGGCGCGCCTCGCGCACCTCTTCGGTCTGCAGCCGGCGCTGCCAGCCGTCGGACAGCAGCTCGTCGAGCCGGCCGGCCAGGCCGCGGCTCACGAGGGCGCGCCATTCACCCTGGTCGAACCAGAGGTTCTGGCAGGCGACGCAGCGGTCGATGCGGAAGTCGGGCCCCGCGCTCACGCGCAGGCGCTGCATCAGGCGCTCGCATTCCGGGCAGTGGCGCACGGCGGCGATGTCGAACACCTCGATCACCTCATCGTCGACCTCATGCGGCACGCGCTTCGGGTCGGCGGCCTTCCAGCTGCGCCAGTCGTCCATGTCCATCACCATGCCGTGGCAGTCGCCGCACTGCACGCCGAGCAGGGCTTCGGCGAGCGCGACGGGCTGCATCGCGGCATGGGCGGTGCAACTGCACTTCAGGTTCGGGTTCATCGCGCGCCCCCGGCTCAGTTGCGGAAGGAGGAGATCAGGTTCTGCAGCGCCGACTTCTGGCTTTCGGTGCCGTCGTTGGCGATCTTGCTCATCAGCGAGGCGACGCTGAGGTTCTGGATTTCGCCCGACGAATTGCCCAGCGCGCCGACGATGTCGCGCAGGTCCTTCACCACGTCGCGCTCGCCCGAGAGTTGTTCCTTGAAGGCGACCTGCACCGCCTGGCTCTTGGAGATGACGCCGTCGATGCCCTTGCCCACGGAGAGCGAGCGCACGAAGCTGTCGAAGTAGTCGCCCGAGCCGCCCACGATGTCGATCTTGGCGTTGGCGAGTGCCGTGCCCAGCACGTCGGCCTGTTCCTTGGCGATGGAGGTCTGCGCGTCGATGCCCTTCATGGTTTCGATGTGCGACTTTTCCAGGCGCATGCGGAACTCTTCGTGGTCGCGGGTTTCGGGGCTCATGGACTTCATGGCCTCGAACTTCTCGTGCAGGCCCTTGGCCTCGGCGTTGAAGCGCGCTTCGATCACCTGCGCATCGGCCTGGCCCGACTTGAGCGTGGCCTCGGCATCGGCCGTGCGCACGTTGACTTCGGCGAGGCCGAGCTTTTCCTTGCCCGAGGCCTCGGCCTCGAACTTGGCACGCATGCCGGCCGCTTCGGCCTGCGAACGGGCCTCGATGACCTGCGCGTCGGCCTGGCCGGCCTTGAGGATCGCGTCGGCATCGGCCTGGCGCACATGCACGTCGGCCAAGCCCAGCTTTTCCTTGCCCGAAGCCTCGGCTTCGAAGCTTGCCAGCTTGGCCTGGGCCGTGGCGATTTCGACCTTGGCAGCGGCCAGGCCCGGTGCGGCGGAAATGGCTTCCACGCCCTCGGCTTCGCGCTTCTTCGATTCGGCGTCGCGCTCGGCGACCTTGAGCTTGGCGTCGGCCAGCGTGAGTTCTTCGGCGGCCTTGTGGCGGGCGCGCTTCTCTTGCGTTTCGGCGGCCTTCACGTCGAGCACCATCTTCTCTTCGGCCTGGCCTTCGGCCATGATCACGACCGACTTCTTGGTGCGCTCGGCTTCGGCGACCACGCGCAGTTCCTTGATGGCTTCTTCTTGTTCGGCCACGGTGCGCTCGACCACGATGCGCTCGCGGATCACGTCGGCAATGGCCTTCTTCTGCACTTCGACGGCCTTGTCCTTCTCGATGCGCTGCAGGGTCACTTCCTTCTCACGATCGACAATTTCGAGGTCGCGAGCACGCGTGACCTTTTCTTCCTCGATGGCCACCGCGCGCTTGCGGTTGTTCTCGGCCACTTCCTTTTCGCGCTGCACGTTCTCCTGCTGCACCGAGACGGATTGCTCGGCCATCAGGCGCGCGGTTTCGGACTTGGTACGCTCTTCGGACTGGATCTTGGAGGTTTCGGCTTCTTCGCGGGCGCGCACGCTGGCAATCTCGCGCTGCTGGCGCGCGGTGGCATCGGCCTGCTGGCGTTCGAGCTCGAGCAAGGCCTCTTGCGTCTCGACGTTCTTCTTCTTGATCTGCATTTCCTCGTTGCGGCGCAGTTCGTTGGTGCGCACATGCTCGACCGCCGTGAGTTCGGTGATTTTCTTGATGCCCTGCGCATCGAGGATGTTGTTGGCGTCGAGCTCCGACAGCGGGGTCTGCTCGAGGTAGTCGATCGCGGCGTCTTCGAGCACGTAGCCCGAGAGGTCGTTGCCGATCTGGCTGATGATCTCGTCACGGAAGCCGTCGCGCGCCTGGTACAGGTCGACGAAGTCCATCGACTTGCCCACCGTCTTGAGCGCTTCGGAGAACTTGGCGGAGAACAACTCTTCGAGCGTCTCGTGGTTGGAGGCCCGCGCACAGCCGATGCCCTGCGCCACCTTCAGCACGTCGTCGGCGGTCTTGTTGACGCGCACGAAGAACTTCACCTTGATGTCGGCGCGGATGTTGTCGCGGCAGATGAGGCCTTCGTTGCCGGAGCGGTCGATTTCGATGGTCTTGACCGAGATGTCCATCAGCTCGGCCTTGTGGATGATCGGGTAGACCATGCGGCCGGTGAAGGTCACCTCGGGCTCGGCGCGCAGCGTGTTCACGATGAGTGCGTGGCCCTGTTCGATCTTTCGATAGAACTTGGCGAACATCGCGAACAGGCCGAGGATGACGACGGCCAGTATGACCACGGCGAAGATGATGGGCTCCATTTTTTCTCCAGATGCTTTAAGAGCGAGCGAACGAACTTGGGTGAGGGATGCGCGCGGGCAGAAGGTGTGAATGAATCCGTCGTGGCCGATGAGCGGACATGGCGGGGTCGTTCACGCCTTCTCAGACGATGTCTTCGTGCGCCGCGATGAGGTAGCGCGCGGCCACCTCGTCGTATTCGAGGATGAGCGCGTGCGAGCCGCGCTTGAGGGCGTTGGGCGTGGGCGCCCAGACGCGGATGTTGAGGCTGGCGCCGCGGCGCGCCACTTCGGCGCGGCCGTCTTTCTCGTTCACCACGCCGGTGACGACGCGGCAGACCTGGCCCACCAGCGCCGCATTGCTCACGGCCGTGTGGCTCACGAAGAGGCCCTTGAGCGGTCGGATGGCCACCGCCGTCACCGGGATGGCAAGGGCCGCGCTGGCCACCAGCAGCACCGTGCCGGCCACCAGCTTGAGCACCATCGTCGGCACCAGCGGCAGCAGCCACTCGCCGCCCAGGCACGAGAGCGTCCAGGCCACGAGCACCAGCAGGCTCACGGCCACCGAGAACGGCACGCCGTTCAGGCCGAAGGCGACCACGTAGCTCGCGATCTGGCCCATGTCGCTGGTGTCGCCGTCGGCATGCGTCTGCAGGTCGACGTCGATCCCGCTGCTCTCGAAGTCGACCATGCCGACCACCGCGAGCACCCAATAGATCACCACGACGCCGAGCAGCACCGTGTAGATCGCGGTGGGGTACCCCGTCACCGCTCCCATGAAATCGCCCATTGATCCTCCCGCGTGCGGGTTGGTTGTTGTTCTCTTTTCTTCTTACCTGCCGCCCGGCTTCTTCGTGCCGGTGTTCTTCTTGTTCGCCTTGCCTGCAAAGGCAATCAGTTCGCGCGTGGCCCTCTCCTTGATGGCCAGACGGTCGTCGGGTGACAGACCATACCGCGCCGCCAGGAATTCGTAGTCGGCCGTGTTCAACGACACCGTGAGACGCGGCCGCTTCGGCTTCGAGGTGGTCGCCAGGCCCAGCACCTGCCGGATCTGGTCGGGCGTGGACACGTGCTGCTCGAAGGCCGCGGTGCGCACGGCCTCGAGCACGGCCTCTTCCACGTCGAAGGCCACCTGGACCGCGCGGATCGCCTCGTCCGAGCCCTGCCAGCGTACCGGCTTGACCCGCACCATCGTCACTCCTGAACCGGCTTGGACGGTTCGGACGGCTTGGCCTGCCGGGCGCGGATGCGCTCCATCACCTTGCCGGTGCGGTCGGCGTCGTTGCCGATGCCCGCCGCGGCCAGCTTCTTCTCGAGCGCGCTGTGGCCGAATTCGTCCTCGAGCTGCTGGCCCGCCGCCATGCGGTCCGACAGGTCTTCGTGGCGCGAGCGGATGCGCTCCAGCGACTCGCGCGCGCTGGCAAGGCGCGAGCCACCGCTGCCGATGTTCTCGGAGATCGACTGCGTGGCGCGGTAGACGCTCTCGGTGGTCTTGGCGATGCCGATCTCGCGCTCGTGCTCGCGAATGCGCGCCTCGGCCGACTTGATCAGGTCCTTGAGCCGCGACACCTGCAGCGCGTACGAGGCGTGGGCCTTGGCCTGCTCCTCGAGCTCCTGCTCGAGCGTGCCGACCTTGGCCGCCACATCGAGTGCGAGGCCTTCCTGGGTCTTGTTGAGCGCTTCGAGCGCCAGGCCTTCGTAGCGCGCGACCTCGCCCTTCAGGCGTTCGATTTCGCGGGCCGACTGCATCTCCTTGGCCATCACGCCGGTGAGGTCGCCCTTGGCCTTCTCGATGCTGTGCTTGGCGTCGATGATTTCCTGCTCGTAGATGCGCGTGGCATTGCTGTCGATCACGCTCTCGCCGATTTCGCGGGCGCTGCCGCGCAGCAAGGTGACCAGCTTCTTGATGACTGTCATGGTGATCTCCGCTTAGTTCAGGAATTCGGACAAGGCGTCGAGCGCATCGAGCGCGTTGTCGCTGAGCACGGCCACTTCGCGTGCGATGTCTTCCACGCTCGCGTTGCGCCCCAGCGCCCCCGTGAGCACGTAGCGCCCGCCGACGCGCCCGAAGGACGACAGCGGCACCGACGGGTTGAGGTCGAGCAGCGATTCGAGCAGCTCGGTGCGCCGCGCGGGCTTCACGTCTTCTTCGGTCCAGAGGTAGCAGATGCAGATGATCTGCATGTCGGAGCTGGTGACGAAGATCGGCAGCTCATCGCGCCCCTCGATGCTCACCTGGACCACCGGCGTGCTGCCCGGAATCGGCTGCAGCTGAACAGACAGCCCGCCCATCGCGGCACCGGCCAGCACATCGAGGCCTTCGAGTTGATCCAGCAGTGATTGCATACCTCTCCTTTGGGTTGTCTACCGTGGGAAGCGCGCGATGCTTCGATGGATTCACTATAGGTGCAGCGACATAACATGTCAAAAATTCTTTTAACCCGTGCGCATGACTTTCGGCACTGGCGCGCTCTCTAGAATCCGCCGATGGCCAGCACCATCAACCCCGCGCGTGTCGATTTCGTGACGCTGCGCCTGTTCTGCGCCGTGGCGCAGTCGGGCAGCATCACCAAGGGTGCGGAGGCGTGTCACCTCGCGCTCTCGGCGGCGAGCCGGCGCCTGTCCGACTTCGAAGCCGCCACGGGCTCCAAGCTGCTCGAACGCAGCGCCCAGGGCATCGCGCTCACACCGGCCGGGCATGTGGCGATGCAGCATGCGATGCGCCTCTTCCAGGGCTTCGAGCAGTTCAGCAACGAGCTGGGCGACTACGCCAGCGGCGTGCGCGGCCATGTGCGGCTGTGGGCCAACATGTCGGCGCTGACGGAGTTCCTGCCGACCACGCTGGCGGCGTTCCTGGGACAGCATCCCGATATCCGCGTCGAGGTCGAGGAGCAGCTGAGCGGCGACATCGTGCGCGCGCTGGTCGATGGCCTCGCCGACGTCGGCGTATTCGCCGAGAACACGCCCGCCTACGGCCTCGACGTCGCGCCCTTCCAGACCGACGAGCTCGTGGTGCTGTGCGCCCGGCCGCACCCGCTGGCGCGCCTGCGTGCGAAGCAGGTCGACTTCAAGACCTGCCTGGCGCACGAGTTCGTGGGGCTGAACCGCAGCAGCTCGCTGCTCGAGCTGACCTCGCGCGCGGCCGAGCAGGCCGGCATTCCGATGCGGCTGCGCGTGCAGGTGCGCAGCTTCGATGCGATGTGCCACATGATCGCGGCCAACCTCGGCATCGGCGTGGTGCCACTCGCCGCCTGCAAGGCGCAGGTGGCCGCGCTCGACCTGAAGGTGGTGCACCTGAAGGACGCGTGGGCCACGCGGCGCCTGCTGATGGCGACGAAGACGGGCGCGGCGCTGACGCCGGCGACGCAGCTGCTGGTGCGGCAGCTGCTCGCCTCGTCGAACTGACGACCGGCCGGGGCCCTACCCCGCCGCCTCCGCCTCGAGCACCGCCCACTCCGCCTCCGTGAACAGCCGCGAGCGCGTCAGGAAGCGCACCCCCAGCGGCCCTTCCAGCGAGAACATCCCGCCGCGCCCCGGCACCACGTCGATGATCAGCTGCGTGTGCTGCCAGTACTCGAACTGCGGCCCGCTGATGTAGAACGGCATGCCGCCGATGCGGCCCAGCAGCCGGTCGTAGTCGCCCACGATGAACTCGCCCTGGGCGTAGCACATGGGCGCGCTGCCGTCGCAGCAGCCGCCCGACTGATGGAACATCAGCGGGCCGTGCCGTGCGGCGAGGTCGTCGATAAGCGCGAGCGCCGCATCGGTCGCGGTGACGCGCAGGACCTCGCCGGTCATCAGAAGAAGCCCAGCTTGTTCTCGCTGTAGCTCACGAGCAGGTTCTTGGTCTGCTGGTAGTGGTCGAGCATCATCTTGTGGTTCTCTCGCCCGATGCCCGATTGCTTGTAGCCGCCGAAGGCCGCATGCGCCGGGTACTGGTGGTAGCAGTTGGTCCACACGCGCCCCGCCTGGATGCCGCGGCCCATGCGGAAGGCGCGATTCATGTCGCGGCTCCACACGCCGGCACCCAGGCCGTAGAGCGTGTCGTTGGCGATGGACAGCGCTTCTTCCTCGTCCTTGAAGGTGGTGACCGACACCACGGGTCCGAAGATCTCTTCCTGGAAGATGCGCATCTTGTTGTGGCCGCGGAAGACGGTCGGCTTCACGTAGTAGCCGTCGGCCAGGTCGCCTTCGAGTTGCTGGCGTTCGCCGCCGATGAGCACCTGCGCGCCCTCCTGCCGGCCGATGTCCAGGTACGACAGGATCTTTTCGAGCTGCTCGCTCGAGGCCTGCGCGCCGATCATGGTGGCCGCGTCGAGCGGGCTGCCTTGCTTGATGGCGGCCACGCGCTTCAGTGCACGCTCCATGAAGCGGTCGTAGATCGACTCTTGAATGAGCGCGCGGCTCGGGCAGGTGCAGACCTCGCCCTGGTTCAGCGCGAACATCGTGAAGCCTTCGAGCGCCTTGTCGAAGAAGGCGTCGTCGCGCTCCATCACGTCGGCAAAGAAGATGTTGGGCGACTTTCCACCCAGCTCCAGCGTGACCGGAATGAGGTTCTGGCTCGCGTACTGCGAGATCAGCCGGCCCGTGGTGGTCTCGCCGGTGAAGGCGATCTTGCCGATGCGGTTGCTCGACGCCAGCGGCTTGCCCGCCTCCACGCCGAAGCCGTTGACCACGTTCAGCACGCCCGGCGGCAGCAGGTCGCCGATGACCTCCAGCAGCACCAGGATCGACACCGGCGTCTGCTCGGCGGGCTTGAGCACCACGCAGTTGCCGGCCGCCAGCGCGGGCGCGAGCTTCCACACGGCCATGAGGATGGGGAAGTTCCACGGAATGATCTGGCCGACCACGCCGATGGGCTCGTGAAAGTGGTACGCGAAGGTCTCGTGGTCGATCTCGCTGATGCCGCCCTCCTGCGAGCGCACGCACGAGGCGAAGTAGCGGAAGTGGTCGATGGCCAGCGGCAGGTCGGCGGCCATGGTCTCGCGGATCGGCTTGCCGTTGTCCCAGGTCTCGGCGGCGGCCAGCATGGCCAGGTTTTCCTGCATGCGGTCGGCGATGCGGTTCAGGATGTTGGCGCGCTCGGTGGTCGAGGTGCGGCCCCAGGCGGCCTTGGCCTTGTGGGCGGCGTCGAGTGCGCGCTCGATGTCGGCGGCGCTGGAGCGCGGCACTTCGCAGAAGACCTTGCCGGTGACGGGCGTGATGTTGCCGAAATACTGGTTCTCCACCGGCGCGACCCATTCGCCGCCGATGTAGTTGCCGTAGCGCGCCTTGAAAGGCACCGCGGTACCGAATTTGCCCGGTTCGAGCATGTCCATGGGTTGTCTCCGTTGGGTAAGGTGTGAACAGGCGGCGCCACGACATGCGGCGGCCCGCACAGGCACCGCAAGCGGCATACCCGTCGGGATCGGGACAATCCCCAAGCCCCGCGCCACAGGGGCGCGGCCCGCGCAGAGGGTTTCCATTCGCAATCTGCGACAGATGGGCGCGACGGTGGCGACTACGATGTCGCACAAGGCGAATCGCCGGCAATCCCCGTCCACGGAGTCACGCATGACGAGTGAAGCTTCCGCGCCATCGGTCAGCGTCGCGCAGGCGCGCGAGCTGTTCTTCGCGCAGGGCCGCGACCCGGCGCCGTGGATCGCGCCGCACATCTCGCGCTCGTGGCAGCGCAGCCGGCCGGTCGATCCGCATTGCATCGACCCGACGCCGATGGCGCCTTCGCTGCTCAACGAGCGCCGCGAGCAGGCGATGCGCCTGCTCAGCTGCGCGCAGCCCGAACTCGACGGGCTCGCCGAGCACGCGGTGGGCAACGGCTGCATCGTCGCGCTGTCGGACGCCAGCGGCCTGATCCTCGAGGAGATCGGCAGCCCCGACTTCCTGCCCAAGGCCCAGCGCGTGGCGCTGCAGCCCGGCGTGGAATGGTCGGAGAGCCACCGCGGCACCAACGCCATCGGCACGGCGCTGGCCGAGCGCGAGGCGCTGATGGTGCTGGGCGGCGAGCACTACCTGGCGCAGAACGGCCGGCTGGGCTGCGCGGCGGCGCCCATCTTCAGCGGGCGCGGCGAGCTGGCCGGCGCGCTCGACATCTCGGGCGAGACCGCGCGCGTGAACCACCATGCCCTGGGCCTGGTGCGCATGGCGGCGCAGCAGGTCGAGCACCGCATGCTGCTGGCCGAGGCCTCGGGCCACGTGCTGCGCTTCCATGCGCGGCCGGCGCTGATCGGCACCGCGCGCGAAGGGCTGATGGTGATCGAGGGCGGGCGCATCGTGGCGGCCAACCGCGTGGCGCTCGACCTGTTCGGGCGCTCGTGGGAGGGCCTGCTCGACCTCGACGCCGAAGAATTCCTGGGCGCGCAGTGGCCACGCGTGGAGCACCGGCGCAGCCTGCTCACGTTGCCGGGCGGACGGCAGATCGCGACGGTCATGGAGCGCACGGGCACAGCGAACAGCGGCACGGGCCGCACCGGCGCGCGGCAGGTGATGGCCGCGAACGCCGCGCCCGTCGACAACGACGACGTGGTGCGCCCATTGCTGGCGCGCGCCGTGCGCGTGCTCAACGAAGGCGTGCCGGTGCTGGTGAACGGCGAGACCGGCAGCGGCAAGGAGGTGTTCTCGCGCCGCCTGCACGCCGCCAGCCGCCGCAGCGCGGGCCCGTTCGTGGCGGTCGATTGCGCCTCGCTGCCCGAGACGCTGATCGAGGCCGAACTGTTCGGCTACGAAGAAGGCGCCTTCACCGGCGCGCGCCGCAAGGGCATGCCGGGTCGCATCCGCGAAGCGCACGGCGGTGTGCTGTTTCTGGACGAGATCGCCGAGATCCCGCTCGCGCTGCAGACGCGCCTGCTGCGCGTGCTCGAAGGCCGCGTGGTCACGCCGCTGGGCGGCGGCCAGGGCGTGGCGGTCGATTTCGATCTGGTCTGCGCCACGCACGCCGGCCTGCCCGCGCTGGTCGAGGCCGGGCGCTTTCGCGCCGACCTGATGTACCGCGTGGCCGGTTTCACCGTCGCCCTGCCCGCGCTGCACGAGCGCGCCGACCGGCGCGCGCTGATCGCGCGGCTGTTCCTCGAATCGGGTGGCGCCGCCAAGCACCTGTGCCTGGAGAACGACGCGCTCGAACGCCTGGCCGCCTACCGCTGGCCCGGCAACGTGCGCGAGCTGCGCAGCGTGCTGCGTGCGCTCGTGGCGCTGGCCGACCCGGGCGATGCGGTGACGGCCGATGCGCTGCCCGCGCACCTGCAAGACGCCGCACCCCTCGCTGACTTCAGCGAAGCCACACTGTCGCAACCCAACGCGCCCCTGCAGACCATCACGCGCCACGCCATCGACGAAGCGCTGCGCGCCTGCGACCACGACGTGGCGCGCGCGGCCCGCCGGCTCGGCGTTCACCGCAGCACCGTGTACCGCCATCTCGCGCGCCAGCGCCCGCCCGCGGGCAACACCAAAGACTGACTTGCCCGCACGCGCGGGAGCGGCCAGACTTTGCGCATGGCCCTGCCCCCGCATTCATGACCACCGGCAAATCCGCGCGCAAGCTCTCGGCCGTGCCGTCCACCTTGCGAATTCCGCTGGCCGCGCGGGCTTCGGGCGATGCGCTCTTTCCGCAGATGGCCGTGCGCGACGCCTACGCCGCCGGCATCCTCGAGCAGATCCGCGACGACGACCATGCCCTGCCGGACGACCGCACGACCATCTACGGCATCCTCGCGCGCACGCGGCGCTTTCGCAGCCTGGCGCAGGACTTCCTCAAGCTGCACCCGGGCGCGCGCGTCGTGAACATGGGCTGCGGCCTGAGCCACTACTTCCAATGGCTGGACGACGGCAAGTCGCGCATGACCGATGCCGACCTGCCCGAGGTGCTGTCCCTGCGCCGCGAGCTGCTGCCCGACACGCATCCGCGCCACGACCTGCGTGAACTCGACCTCACGGCGCCCGGCTGGTGGGAGCAGCTCGGCCTGCCGCGCAAGCGCCAGGCGCAGCCGGTCTTCCTGTTCACCGAGGGCGTGCTGATGTACCTCACGCCCGAGCAGGTGAACGCCGTGTTCACCACCTTCGGCGAACGCGCGCCTGCGGGCTCGGTGCTGGCCTTCGACGCGATGTGCTGGTTGGCCGTGGGCCGCGCGCGCCAGCACCCTTCGGTGCGCGCGACCGGCGCGGAATTCCAGTGGGGCCTGCGCCGGTACGAAGACCTCACGCAGCCTCATCCGCGCCTGCACCTGGACGGCACCTACCGCGTGATGGAAGGCATCGGCTGGCCCTACACGCTGTTCGCACCGATGGTGCTGTTCTTTCTCGGCGTGCCGATCTATGCGGTGTACGCGCTGAGGGCGAAGGACTAGAACTGGTTCAAGCGAAAGGCACGCTGCGCCACGGGCTGCGCGTGTCGCTCAGCAGCAGACGGTTGGTGCGCAGCAGATGCTCTTCGCGCGCGTCGGAGTACTGCCAGATCAGGCCCGCCGCGATGTAGGCGGCGCTCACCTGCGACCAGCTGGCATAGGCCGCGCGCACCTGCGATGCAAGGCCGCCCGCAAAGTCCGCGAACTCCGCGCGTTCGATGAAGCCCAGCTGCACCGCCCAGCGCGACAGGCTGGCCAGGCGCACCGCGTCCCAGGCCACCAGGTTCGTCAGCTGGTCCGGCGCCACGCCGAAGTGCTTGCGCAGGGCGCTGACCCAGCTCTGGCTGCCGGTCATCAGCTGGCTCAGCTCGGCGCTCGAGTGCCCGGTCTGCGCGGACAGCGCCCGCATGTCCAGGTGCTCGCGCGCCTTGATCTGGAAGAACGCGGGAAACCACGCGTCCATGACCAGGCGCAGCACGCCGGGCGTGGACTGCACCGCCGCATCGATCGCGCCGATGGCCTTCCAGGCCGGCAGGTACTTCGCGCGCTGCCCGTCCTCGGTCAGCCAGCGCGCGGTCTGCTCGAAGCTCGCGCGGTCGCTCACGTTCCACACCTGCGCGATGCCTTCGCGCAGGGTGTCGTTGTCCTTGCCGGTGAGCACCGCGTTCACGCAGTCGCCGTTGAAGGCCGACAGCGGCGTGCTCAATGTGACCAGCCACTGCTCCTGCGCGGAAAGCGCTGACGCGGCGGCGTCGAACTTGAGCTTGTCGTTGTCGAGCATCGCGTGCGCGAGCGTGTCCTTGAACCCCATGAAAACTCCTCCGAGATTTGTTGAATGCCGCGCGGGCGAATCAGGCCTTCGATTGCAGGCGCACAACCTCCTGCTGCAGGAACGCGAGGAAAGGTGCGCGCAGCGATTCCTTCATGTGCGCGGGCAGCGCCATCGGCGGGGTCGAGCCCGTCAGCAGCTGGTCGCCCTTCTCTCCGATCTGCAGCGCGCGCACTTCCACGCGCTCCAGCGCGATGCGCAGCGGCGACTCCATCAGATCCTTGCCGTACAGCGCCTGCGCCGTGAGCGCCACGCCGTAGGGGCCGCCGAACAGCGGAAAGTCGGCCAGCGCGAACTGCAGCGTCTCGCCCGCGGGAATCTGGAACTTGTCCGTCACCTTGCCCAGCTTCTTGGCCAGCTTCGGGTTGGCGGGGTCGAGCAAGGTGTCGGTCGCGCCGTGGTCGGCCACCAGCTCGGCCAGCGTCCAGACGCGCTGCTGCGCCTGCCGCTGGCTGCCGTTTTCCGCGTGGTACGCGACCACCGCCGCGACCGTCGGCGCCAGCAACTCGCCGCAGCGTTTGAGCAGCACCGGCTCGGGCGCGTCGGCCACGCCGGACCAGTCTTTCCAGGCCTTGAAGCGCGCGAGCAGCATCGAGACGAACGAAGGTGCATCGTCCGCGCGCGCAGGCAAGGCATGGCCCTGCGCCGGCGGCGGTGCGGCCGACAGCACGGTGAAGTCGTCCTGCACGTACACCGCCTGGTCGGTCAGCAGCAGGCCTTGCGAGGTGCGCTTGCCGCTGAGCCGGTTCATCGCGTGGTAGCCCAGGAAGAAGAGCGGAATTTCGTCGCCCAGCCACGGCCTGGGCAGGTACATCTGCTCGACCGCCTGCGCGAACACCTGCGGTGCGTCTTCGTGGTCGGGGTGGTCTGCCTGGTCGGGCAGGAAGGAAAAGGCCGACAGGTCGGCATGCAACGGTGCCTGCACCTGTTGCTGCACGCGTGCGCGCAAGGCATCGCCGTGGCGCGCGCGTTCGGGCGGCAACGCGCCCAGGTGATCGGTGAACGACGAAAAAACGAATGACATGCTGAATCTCTCCCTGAAACCGTGGTTGTGAATGGGTAAGCGGCCCGGCATCTGCTTCCGTGGGCCATGCACGGCAGATCGGCCGTGACCGCGGCGTGTCCTGGAAGGACACCGCCGCAACGCCGGCCCAAGGGAAGTGTTCCCCGGCGGCTCACGGACTGGATGATCACGCGCCCCCATGTCAGGGGCGCGGCCATGCTACTGGGAAGCGTCGCCTGGCATTCTGACGAATTCTGCGAGGCCGCGCGATCACGAGATTCGCGCCGCTAGCATCACCGCATCTTCAAACCGTGGCCGCACCGCGACACGCCACACACGGGAGTCAAACGAATGGGTACATGGTCGACAGCAGGCTTCGGCAACGACGAGGCACTCGATTGGCTGGCTGAACTGCAGGAAGCCGATGACGCCCTCGCCTTCATCCGCGAGACGCTGGATTCAGGTTCGACCGAAGGCACCGTCGCCGCGGCCGAAGTGCTGGCACTGCTCGCCGGACACGGCAGCGCCGACGTGCACCCGGATGCCGTCGACTGGTGCGCCGGCAAGGCCGCGCCGCCCACCGACCTGCGCCATGCCGCCGCCGACGCGCTGCAGGCCATCCTCGACGACCCCGATGCGGACGGGCACGACACCTGGGCCGAGCTGGGCGAGGACGACGAGGACTACCTTGCGTGGCTGGCGAACCTGAAGAGCCTGCAGGTCCGGCTGCGCGGCTGAACCGCGCTGAACGCGCCCGGCGTTCCGGCCAAAGCGTGCGCCGTGTTACGTAACGAGTGGCGACAGCTGCCCGTTTTGCACCACGGGCCTGACAGGGCCATTCGCACAAAATTCGTTTCGAATCAACGGGATACGGCGTTTTCGGCCCGTCGCTGACGGCTGAAGTCGAAGGCGGCACGCATGTTGCCCTCTGTAGTCATTTATTTGACGAGGAGGCCGCATGACCACCACCGTATCGCCGATCGCTTCGATCCCCGCCGCCGCCGAAAGCGGCGCCCCCGTGGTGCTTGCACAGGCCAGCGTCACCCCCCTGGGCCCCGTCGGATCGGGCGCCCCCATGGCCGCGCCCGCCGGGCCGACCAGCCTGGGCACCCTGTCCAACGCCACGCCCGGCACGGTCGTCATGCGCGACGGATTTCGCATGCCGGTGGACGGCAACCAGACCCTCGTCGCCGGCGACCGGGTGATCGTGCCCGACGGCGGCCAAGCCAACGTGCTCTTCCCCGGCTCGGCCACCAACAAGGCGCCGCTGGCCGGTGTGTTCGCGGGCGGCACCGACGCCACCATCACCTCGACCAAGCTGTCCAGCGGCCTGGAGCAGGTGAACGTCGACGTGGCCGCCGGCAACCTCGATGTCACCTCGCCCGACAGCGACGCGGAAGCCGCGGCGCTCGCCGTGAGCAAGAAGACCGCAGCCGGCAGCGGCATCGGCCTGGGCGAATTCGCACTCGGCGCGCTGGGCGCCATCGGGCTGGGCGCCGCACTGAGCGGCGGTGGCGGCGGCGACGGCGGCGGCTTTCCCCTGTTCGTCTCGGGCATCGGCGACAGCGACGCGGATGCCGATTCGGATGCCGATGCAGACGCCGACTCCGACTCGGATGCAGACGCCGATGCCGATGCCGATTCGGACGCCGACGCGGATTCGGATGCAGACGCCGACGCTGATGCGGACGCCGATTCGGACGCGGATGCCGATGCCGACGCGGACCACCTGCTCGATCCGGGCGACGGCCTCGCCGGGCACCTGCTGGGCGCCCTCGACAACGCGCTCGGCCTGGGCGGCGGTGCGACCAACGTGCGCAGCGCCTCCGGCTCGTCGGGCACGCTGGCCTCGCTGATGCCGGTGGCCGACGGCCTCACCGACCTGGTCGACGACCTGCTCTCGCCGGTCACCGGCGAGGAGTTCAAGCCCAACGATCCCAATGAGTTCGAACCGGTGGACAACGCGGTCGAAAACATTGCCGTTCACGTGGGCGGCGTGCTGACCCCCGTGGTCGACGGCCTGCTCGGCGAAGGCCTGACCGACGCCCTCGTCGGCTCGCTGATTGGCCAGGTCGACTACCTGACCGACGCGCTGGGCAATGCGCTGGAGAACGTCCTGGGCAGCGAAGGCCTGCTCGGCGGCATCACTACCCCGCTGGGCCTGGACGGCCTCGTGGACGACCTGCTCGGCACGGACGGTGTCGTCGGCCAGGTGCTCGAGGGGCTGCTGGGTGACGGCAGCCTGCTGGGCAGCGTGCTCGGCGAAGACGGGTTGATCGGGCAGTTGCTGGGCGATGACGGGCTGCTCGGTGGCATGCTGGGCGATGACGGCCTGCTGGGTGGAGTGCTCGGTGGCGAAGGCGGCTTGCTGGGCGGTGTGCTGGGTGACGACGGCCTGTTGGGCGGTTTGCTCGGTGGCGACGGGGGCCTGCTCGGCGGTGTGCTGGGCGATGACGGCCTGCTGGGTGGCGTCCTCGGCGGTGAAGGCGGCTTGCTCGGTGGTGTGCTGGGTGACAACGGCCTGCTGGGTGGCTTGCTCGGTGGCGATGGAGGTCTGCTCGGCGGTGTGCTCGGCGACGACGGATTGCTGGGCGGTGTCCTCGGTGGCGAAGGTGGCTTGCTCGGGGGCGTGCTGGGCAACGACGGCCTGCTGGGTGGCGTCCTCGGCGGCGAAGGTGGCTTGCTCGGGGGCGTGCTGGGCGACGATGGCCTTGTCAACGGCCTCCTCGGCGACGAAGGCATCCTGGGCGGCGTGCTCGGCGGCGACGGCGCCCTGTCCGGCCTGCTCGGCAGCGAAGGCCTCACCGGCGGACTGCTCGGTGGCGACGGGCTCGTGGACAGCCTGCTCGGTCCCGACGGCGCAGTCGGCTCCCTGCTGAACGCGACCCCGCTGGCCGGCCTGCTCGGCGGCGAAGACGGCTTGCTCAGCGGCCTGCTGGGCGATGACGGGCTCCTGGGTGGCGTCCTCGGTGACGACGGCCTGCTGGGCGGTGTGCTGGGCGACGACGGCATCCTCGGTGCCGAAGGCCCGGTCGGCGGCCTGTTGAATGGCGTCCTTGGCGGCGACGGCGGCGGCCTGCTCGGCGGTGTGCTGGGTGACGATGGCTTGTTGGGCGGACTGCTCGGCGGTGACGGCGGCTTGCTGGGTGGCTTACTCGGCGACGACGGCCTTTTGGGCGGCGTCCTCGGTGGCGACGGTGGCCTGCTCGGCGGCGTACTGGGTGACGACGGCCTGCTGGGTGGCGTCCTCGGCGGCGAGGGAGGCCTGCTCGGCGGCTTGCTGGGTGACGAAGGCCTGCTGGGCAGCCTGCTCGGCGGCGGCGACGGCGGATTGCTTGGCGGCGTGTTGGGTGACGACGGCTTGCTGGGCGGTGTCCTCGGCGGCGACGGTGGTCTGCTCGGTGGATTGCTGGGCGACGATGGCTTGCTGGGTGGCGTCCTCGGCGGTGACGGCGGTCTGCTCGGCGGCGTGCTCGGTGACGACGGCCTGCTGGGCGGCGTCCTCGGCGGTGACGGTGGGCTGCTCGGCGGCGTGCTCGGTGACGACGGTCTCTTGGGCGGTGTCCTCGGTGGTGACGGTGGTCTGCTCGGCGGTGTACTGGGTGACGACGGCCTGCTGGGCGGCGTCCTTGGCGGGGACGGCGGTTTGCTCGGCGGCGTGCTCGGTGACGACGGCCTGCTGGGCGGCGTCCTCGGTGGCGGCGAAGGCGGCTTGCTCGGCGGCATCGTCGGCGAAGACGGCCTCGTGGGCAGCCTGCTCGGCGGCTTGCTCGGAGGCAAGAGCCCCGTCGCGGACATCCTGGAGCCGGTGTCGTCGGTGCTCTGCCATGCAAGCGATGCCGTGGCACCGGTCGTGGCCGAGGCCACGCAAGCCGCATCCGGCGCCGCGGTGCCCGCGGCCGACATCCTGGCCGGCGCCAGCTCGGCAGTTGCCCCGGTGGTCGCCGAGGTGGTGAACACCGTCGAGCACGCGGTCACGCCGCTGGTGTGTGAGGTCGTGGCCCCGATCACCAGCCTGGTCGACCACAGCGGCACAGGCTCCGCGCTGGCGCCCGTGACGAACATCCTGCACGGCCTGCTGGGCTGACCGAAGGGAGGGAGAGGCCGGCAACGGCCCTCCCCTTTGTTCCAATTCGCGCACACGAAGGCGCAGCGCACCGTTTCTGGCGCGCTGCGCCTTCGCACGCCTGCCGTGCACAATCGGCGCTCCCGAGACCAGAGCCCCTCTGCCCCACGCCGCGCATGCGAATCCACGAACTGAAACGACGACTCCGCGAGGCCGGGGCCGGCCCCAGCCACGAGCAGCGCATCCTGCGACTGTGGTCGCATGCGCTGCCGCGCAACAGCGGCAGGCGCCTGCCGGCCACCTTCTTCCCATCGTCGCTGATGGAGGCCCTGCCAGCCATCGAGGCCGAGCTTGCGGGCCTGGCGCGCATCCACGCGGTTCACCCCGGTGCCGACGGCTCCGAGCGGCTCCTCGTCGCGCTGGCCGATGGCCAAACGGTGGAAAGCGTGCTGCTGCCGCGCGACGGGCTGTGCGTGTCGTCACAGGTCGGCTGCGCCGTCGGGTGCCAGTTCTGCATGACGGGCCGCGACGGCCTGCTGCGCCAGGTCGAAAGCGCCGAAATCATTGCCCAGGTGGCGCTCGCGCGCCTGCGCCGGCCCGTACGCAAGGTGGTGTTCATGGGCATGGGCGAGCCGGCGCACAACCTGGACAACGTGATCGAGGCCATCGAGCTGCTCGGCACGGTCGGCAACATCGGCCACAAGAACCTGGTGTTCTCCACCGTGGGCGATCCGCGCGTGTTCGAGCGGCTGCTGCAAGCGCGCGTGCGGCCCGCGCTGGCGCTCTCGCTGCACACCACCAATGCCGAGCTGCGCAAGAAGCTCCTGCCGCGCGCACCGAACCTGACGCCTGAAGCCCTCATCGACGCGGGCGAGCGCTATGCCCGAGCCACCGGCTACCCCATCCAGTACCAGTGGACGCTGCTCGAAGGCGTGAACGACGGGCCCGAGGAAGTCGAGGGCATCGTGCGTCTGCTGTCGGGCAAGTACGGCGTGCTGAACATGATCCCGTTCAACACGGTGGACGGCGTGGCCTTCGGCCGCCCGTCACGCGAGCGCTGCGAGCAGATGGCCCGCACGCTGCACGAACGCGGCATCCTCACGAAGCTGCGCTATTCGGCCGGCCAGGACGTCGACGGCGGTTGCGGCCAGCTGCGGGCACGCGCGGCCGAGGTGCGGGTGACGGTGCCGATCCGCCGCGCCGACGAGCGGCTCAGCTGAGCGAGGCCATCCAGTCCCACACCGCGCCGGGCACCTCGACCATCACGTTGTGGCCGTGCGGGCCCAGGTCGCGGGCGTCGGGGTCGAGGGAACGGGTCTGTTCCATCGTCACCAGCGCATCGTGGCGGCCCCGGCCGAGATGGACGGGGCAGCGCGCCAGACCGACCAGTTCGGACAGCGGCGGCTTGCCCACGGCGTTGGCGCGCGGGTCCATCGCGAGGCGCCAACCCTCCTCATCTTTCGTCACGCCGCGCGCCACGACGGGCGCCGTCGCGTCGGCGATCCCCGCGAGACCGGAGACTTTCAGATAGCGGTCCCGAGCCTCTTCTTCCGTAGCAAACTTCTTCGCGGGCTGCGTCGCCAGCGTCTCCATGCGGCGGACTTCTTCATCGCTCCATCCGACCTTGATGCCCGCCGCGAACACCGCGTGCGGCACGACGCCAAACCATCCCGTCGCAAGCGCCAGGCCGATCACGCCGCCCAGCGAATGGCCGAGCACCACGAGGCGGCCTTCGGGCTGCAGATGCGGCAGCACCGCGCGCGCCACGGTGGCGGCGTGCTGGCCGATGGCGTAGGAGGCCTGCCGGTCCGATGCGCCGTGCCCGGGCAGGTCGAGCGCAAGCCAACGGCCGCGCCATCGCGCATCCGCCTGCGCGCACAGCGGCGACCACACCGCGCTTGTCGCGCCCATGCCGTGCAGCAGCACCAGCAGGTCCGGGCCTTCGCCGCCTTGTTCCGTGTACATGTCCTTTGTCTCCTGGCACTTTCGATGGCGCGAGAATACTCGGCGACGCCCCGAAAAGGGCCCGATCGGCGCCCGCTGCCGCAAGACAGCGCGGGGCCTTGTCCGGCCCCGTTTGCGCGGAATGGCTGACGCGCCGTACCCTGTGGTCCGGGGCATGCTTGGCGTTGTTTTCCCCCGTCTCCCCGACGCTTCTCTTTTCCCTTCTCCTCCAAAGGCTTTCGCCGCCCCTCAAGAACCCATGCTTGATCGCCGATCCTTCCTCGCCGCCGGCAGTGCCGCCGCCGCACTCGCCGCCCTGGGACTGCCCGAAGAGGCGCTGGCCGCCAACGGCCTGCAACTGAGCCAGCCGGCGCCCTTCTCCTTCGATGCGCTCGTCGCGCAGGCCAAGCGCCTCGCGGCCCGCCCCTACACCGCCGCCGCGCCGCTGGCGCCGCAGGTGCTGGAGCGCATCGACTACGACGCGCACGGCAAGATCCGCTTCGACCCCGCCAACGCCCTCTTCCGCGACGGGCCTGGCGCATTTCCCGTCACGTTCTTCCACCTCGGCCGCTTCTTCCAGACGCCGGTGCGCATGCACGTGCTGGAGACCGCCGGCGGCGACAGCTTTGCGCGCGAGGTGCTCTACAGCCCGTCGTACTTCTCGATGCCCCCTGACAGCCCCGCGCGCGCACTGCCCGAAGGCGCCGGCTTCGCGGGCTTTCGCCTGCAGGAAAGCCGCCTGGGCGACAAGGGCAAGCTCGACTGGCAGAAGAACGACTGGGTCGCCTTTCTCGGCGCCTCGTACTTCCGCGCCATCGGCGAGCTCTACCAATACGGCCTGTCGGCGCGCGGCATCGCGCTCGACGTCGCGGTGCCCGACAAGCCCGAGGAGTTCCCGAACTTCACGCGCTTCTATTTCGAAACGCCGGCCGCGGGCAACACCACCACGATGACCGTCTACGCGCTGCTCGAGGGGCCCAGCGTCACGGGCGTGTTCAAGTTCGTCATGCAGCGCGGCAAGGCCGTCATCATGGACATCGACGCGCGCGTGTTCCTGCGCCGCGACGTGTCGCGGCTGGGCCTGGTGCCGCTCACGTCGATGTACTGGTACTCGGAAACCATCAAGCCCACCGCCATCGACTGGCGCCCCGAGGTGCACGACTCCGACGGCCTCGCGATCTGGAACGGCGCGGGCGAGCGCATCTGGCGCCCGCTCAACAACCCCACGCAGACCCGCGCCTCCGCCTTCGCCGACACCCGGCCGCGCGGCTTCGGCCTGCTGCAGCGCGACCGCAACTTCGACCACTACCAGGACGGCGTCAACTACGAGAAGCGCCCCAGCCTGTGGATCGAACCGCTGGGCGACTGGGGCGAAGGCTCGGTCCAGCTCATCGAGATCCCGACCGACGACGAGATCCACGACAACACCGTCGCCTTCTGGGTGCCCAAGGCCGATGCAAAAGCCGGCGCGAGCTACAGCCTGCAATACCGGCTGCACTGGACCGACCAGGAGCCCTTTCCGTCACCGCTCGCGCGCTGCGTCGCCACCCGCATCGGCCGCGGCGGCCAACCGGGCCAGCCGCGCCCGCAAGGCGTGCGCAAATTCATGGTGGAGTTCATCGGACAGCCGCTCACCACCGTGCCCTTCGGCGTCAAGCCCGAACTGGTGCTCACCGCGCCGCGCGGCAAGTTCTCCTACGTCTTCGCCGAAGCCGTGCCGAATGGCGTGCCGGGCCACTGGCGCGCGCAGTTCGACTTCACGCCCGAGGGCACGGAGCCGGTCGACATGCGGCTGTATCTGAAGAACGGGGATCAGACGTTGACGGAGACCTGGCTGTATCAGTATCAGCCGGGGTGAGCGAGAACGGCTGCATCTTGCAGCCTCAGTTGATTCGTGCGTTGGTCAGTTCCATGTCTTCGAACTGACTGCCTATGAAGTCGACCTGCTCGCCCTGCAGGTTGGTCGCGTTCACCTGCGTACCTCGGCATTCAAGCAACTTCAGACCTGACCAATGGCTCGCATCGAAGTTCAGTTCGGTCCAGTTGCATCGAGTGAAGGTGCAATCACTGAGCGTGCTGGCCTTGAGCTGCGATGCACTGAAAGTGCAGTCGATGAAGGTGCATCCGCTGATCGCGATGCGCTGCATGTCGCATTGGCTGAAAGAGCAACCGCTGAACTGGCATGCGGTCCAGACGGCATCTTGAAAAGTGGTCGCAGTGAAGCTGCTGCCACTGAAGGCGCTGGACGAGAAGGTGATCAGGTTGAGGTCCAGGCCGGCGTAGGCCTTGCCATCGCTCTGGCCGGAAAGACCCGCCGGCGCACCGCCTGCGCCTTTTCGCCACTTGTCGTGGTCCTCGATGATTTGTTTGGCGCTCATGGTGCTCTCAACCTATCCGACCGCACATGACGAAACACACGAACGCCCAATAGAGCCCGCAAAGCACGACGAGGAGCGCAAGAACCACCCACAGGATGGTTCCAGCCACCGATCCTGGCTTTTTCTTTTCCTGCTTAGCCATGTTGGACAACTCCCTGCGCATCGCGGCCGAGATCGGCAGCCTCGCTCGCGCCCAGGTTGAGTGCGTCGGGGCTCTTGAGCAGCAGCTCGTACCCGAACAGGCGGTTGACGCCTTCGCGCCCATACAAACGAACCGGCTCGAGCGCCGGACGCCCCAGAAACACCGGAACGGCGGTGCTGTTGATGTCGAGCGTGCGCGTTGGCGCAGCACGGAGTGCGGACATGTATTCCTCCCAGAAGCCGCTCCTGTGGATCAGGAGTCAGGCGGCGGATTGTGGGAGGCCCATGCGCGCAAAAACGAGAGGAAAGAATCGGGCAACTATTGCGAAGCGAGCAGCGTGACAGACTGCACGCGTCGCTCATTGCCCAGGCCGGCGCTGACCGGCTTCGGCCGCTATCGCTTCGTGACCGACACCAGCTCGACTTCGAAATTCAGCGTCGCATTCGGCGGAATCAGGCCGTTGCCCGCACCGCGCGCACCATAAGCAATCGACGCCGGGCAGGTCAGCTTGGCCTTGCCGCCCGGCTTCATCTTCTGCACGCCTTCGGTCCAGCACGGGATCACGCCGTTGAGCGGGAACTCGGTGGGTTCGCCGCGCTTGTACGAGCTGTCGAACTCCTTGCCGCTGTCGGGGAAGGTGCCGCGGTAGTGCACCTTGACCACGTCGGTGGCGGCGGGCGATGCGCCGGTGCCTTCCTTGAGCGACTGGTAGATCAGGCCGCTGGGCGTGGTGACCGCCGCGGACTGCGCAAAGGCTGCGGGAATGGCAAGGACGGACACGAGCGCGGCACAGACAAATGACTTCACGAAACACCTCGGTGGTTGAAAAGCTGCCGATTATGGACAGCCCCCGTGAAGCCGCCTGTACGCCGATGTATCCGATGGAACGGCCCTTGCTTTGGGAGGGGTGCACTGTCACCATCCGCCCAGAGAGGAAGCCCCCATGCGCGCCAACGACGCTCCGCCGGCCCCCGTCGCCGGCACCGGTCATCTCAAGAAAGTCCTCGGTCCCGTCCAGTTGTGGGGCATCGCGGTCGGCCTCGTCATCTCGGGTGAGTACTTTGGTTGGAGCTACGGCTGGAACACGGCCGGCACGCTCGGCTTCCTGGTCGCCACGGTGCTGGTGGCGACGATGTACACGACCTTCATCTTCAGCTTCACCGAGCTCTCGACCGCCATCCCGCACGCGGGCGGCCCCTTCGCTTATGCGCGGCGGGCCTTCGGGCCGCGCGGCGGTTTCGTGGCGGGCTTCGCGACGCTGATCGAATTCGTCTTCGCGCCGCCGGCCATCGCGCTGGCGATCGGCGCCTACCTCAACGTGCAGTTCCCGGGCATCAATCCGAAGTGGTTCGCGGTCGGGGCCTACGTGGTCTTCATCGGACTCAACTGGATCGGCATCGGCATCGCGGCGGCGTTCGAGTTGTTCGTCACGGTGCTCGCGATCTTCGAGTTGCTGGTGTTCATGGGCGTGGTCGCACCAGGCTGGTCGATGGCGAACTTCGTGGCCCACGGATGGGCCGGCGGCAATGTGCTGAACGGCGCGGCGGTGTCGGGCATCTTCGCGTCGATTCCGTTCGCGATCTGGTTCTTCCTGGCCATCGAGGGCGCGGCCATGGCGGCCGAAGAGGCGCGCGATCCGCACCGCACGATTCCGCTGGCCTACACCACCGGCATCGTCACGCTGGTGCTGCTGGCCTTCGGCGTGATGATCTTCGCGGGCGGCGTGGGCGACTGGCGCCAACTCGCGAACATCAACGACCCGCTGCCGCAGGCCATGAAGGCGGTGGTGGGGGCCAACAGCGGCTGGTTGCACATGCTGGTGTGGATCGGCCTGTTCGGCCTGGTCGCCTCGTTCCACGGCATCCTCATGGGCTACTCGCGCCAGATCTTCGCGCTCGCGCGCGCCGGCTACCTGCCGGCCTACTTCGCCGGCCTGAGCCCGCGCTTCGACACGCCGCATCGCGCCTTGCTGGCCGGCGGCGTGGTGGGCATCGCCGCCATCTTCAGCGACGAGTGGGTGCAGTTCGGCGGACAGACGCTCACGGCCAACATCGTGACCATGGCCGTGCTCGGCGCGATCGTGATGTACCTGGTCTCGATGGCCGCGCTGTTCAAGCTGCGGCGCACCGAACCCGACCTGCTGCGCACCTACCGCGCGCCCTTCTACCCCGTGTTCCCGGCCGTCGCACTCGGGCTCGGGCTGGTGTGCCTGGGCGCGATGGTCTGGTTCAACCCGATGCTCACGGTGCTGTTCCTCGTGCTGATGGCGGCCGCCTACGGCTACTTCCTGCTCACCTCGGCGCAGCGCGATGCCGCCGCGCCGGACGCGATGCTGTCTTCCACGCCCTGACAAACAAAGATGCGCTACCGCACCACCATTGCCGGCCAGGGCTTCACCTTCGACGATCTGCGGCAGGTGCTCGCCTGCGCCAGCCCCGCGCGCTCGGGCGACTACCTCGCAGGCCTCGGCGCGGCCACCGCGCAGCAGCGCATGGCGGCGCGCCATGTGCTGGCCGACACGCCGCTGAAGCAGTTCCTCACCGAGGCGCTGATTCCCTACGAGCAGGACAACATCACGCGGCTGATCATCGACACGCACGACGCGCAAGCCTTCGCGCCGGTCGCGCACCTCACTGTCGGCGATTTCCGCAACTGGCTGCTGTCGGAACAGGCCACCACAGAGGCACTCGCCGCGCTCGCACCAGGCCTCACGCCCGAGATGGTCGCGGCCGTGTCCAAGCTCATGCGCAACCAGGACCTGGTCGCGGTCGCGAAGAAGTGCCACGTCGTCACGCGCTTTCGCGACACCATCGGCCTGCCCGGCCACCTGGCCGTGCGCCTGCAGCCCAACCACCCCACCGACGACCTGCGCGGCGTGGCCGCCTCCACCCTCGACGGCCTGCTCTACGGCGCGGGCGACGCGGTGATCGGCATCAACCCCGTGTCCGACAGCCTGCCGGTGCTCGGGCGCCTGCTGCACATGCTCGACGAGGTGATCCAGCGCTTCGAGATCCCCACGCAAAGCTGCGTGCTCACGCACGTGACCAACACGCTGAAGCTCGCCGAGGCCGGCGCGCCGGTGGACCTCGTGTTCCAGTCGATCGCGGGCACCGAGAAAGCGAACCTCTCGTTCGGCGTGACGCCTGCGCTGCTCGACGAGGCCCACGCCGCGGCGCAGTCGCTCGCGCGCGGCACCGTCGGCAACAACCTCATGTACTTCGAGACCGGCCAGGGCAGCGCACTCTCGGCCAACGCCCATTTCGGCGTCGACCAGCAGACCTGCGAGGTGCGTGCCTATGCGCTCGCGCGGCGCTACCAGCCCTTGCTCATCAACACGGTCGTCGGCTTCATCGGCCCCGAGTACCTGTACGACGGCAAGCAGATCATCCGCGCCGGGCTCGAAGACCACTTCAGCGGCAAGCTGATGGGCCTGCCGATCGGCTGCGACATCTGCTACACCAACCACGCCGAAGCCGACCAGGACGACATGGACACGCTGCTCGTTCTGCTGGGCACCGCGGGCATCAACTTCATCATGGGCATCCCGGGCGCGGACGACGTGATGCTCAACTACCAGAGCACCTCGTTCCACGACGCCCTCTTCCTGCGCGAGACGCTCGGCCTGAAGCGCGCGCCCGAGTTCGAGGCCTGGCTGCAGCGCATGCAGATCACCGACACCACCGGGCGGCTCGCACCGCCGTCGGCCAACCGGCTGCTGAGCGACATGGGCGGGCTGTCCGCGCTGGCGCCATGAGCGATTCGCCCGTCACCCCCAACCCCTGGGCGCAATGGCGCGCCGCCACGCCCGCGCGCCTCGCGCTGGGCCGCGCCGGTGCCGGCATGCCCACTGACGAAACGCTGCGCTTCGGCTGGGCCCACGCGATGGCGCGCGACGCGATCCATGCGGCGCTCGATGTCGATGCGCTCGATGCCGCGCTGCACGCAGACCGATGGGACGTGAACCGCGTGCGCAGCCGCGCGCCCGACCGCACCACCTACCTGCGGCGCCCCGACCTCGGCCGCCAGCTCGATGCGGAAGACGCCGCGCGCCTGCGCGACGGCCGGCCCGCGGGCGGCTGCGATGTCTGCCTCGTGATCGGCGACGGCCTCTCCTCGCTCGCCGTCGCCCGCCACGGCGTGCCACTGCTCGCGGCGCTGCGCCCGCAACTGCCGCCCGGCACGCGCGTGTCGCCTGTGTTCATCGCCACGCAGGCGCGCATGGCGCTGGCCGATGAACTGGGCGAAGCGGTCGGCGCAGCGCTGTCGGTCATGCTGATCGGCGAGCGCCCAGGCCTGAGCTCTCCCGACAGCCTCGGCATCTACCTGACCCATTCGCCACGCCGCGGTCGACACGACGCCGAACGCAACTGCATCTCGAACGTGCGACCCGAGGGGCTGTCGTACGCGCAGGCCGCCTTCAAGCTCGCGTGGCTGGTGCGCGAATCGCTGCGCCGGGGGCTGAGCGGTGTGGGGCTCAAGGACGAGAGTGACCTGGCGGTGCTGGCTGCAGGCCCGGACGCCGTTGCCTATGATCCCGGGACCGATCCCCAGGAGACATAGCAATGAACGCCCCCCGCTACCCCCTCGCCGAACTGAAAGACCTGCCCGACGACATCCGCACCGCGATCCTTGCCGTGCAGGAAAAGGCCGGCTTCGTGCCCAACGTGTTCCTCGGCCTTGCGCGCCGCCCCGCCGAGTGGCGGGCCTTCTTCGCGTACCACGACGCGCTGATGCTCAAGGAAGAAGGCTCGCTCACCAAGGGCGACCGCGAGATGATCGTCACCGCCACCAGCGCGGTCAACCAATGCCTGTACTGCGTGGTGGCGCACGGCGCGCTGCTGCGCATCTACGAGAAGAAGCCGCTGGTGGCCGACCAGGTGGCGGTGAACTACCGCAAGGCCGACATCACGCAGCGCCAGCGTGCGATGCTCGACTTTGCGATGAAGGTCTGCGAACGCTCGCACGAGATCGATGACCGCGACTTCGGGCCGCTGCACGCGCACGGCTTCGACGACGAGGACATCTGGGACATCGCGGCCATCACCGCCTTCTTCGGCCTGAGCAACCGCCTGGCCAGCTTCAGCGGCATGCAGCCGAACCCGGAGTTCTTCCTGATGGGTCGGCTGCCGCGCGAGAAGAAGTAGGAAGCTTCGGTAACGGGCTCAGGCCTTGCCGCGGCACGAGGCCAGCGCATCGAGCGCGGGCTTGTAGGTGGGCGTGGTCACGTCCATCAGGCCCAGCACCGTGTGATAGAGGTTGTCGTGCGTGAGCGGCGCATCCAGGCCCGCCTCCATGCACGAGCGCGAGAGCTTGCGGCGCTCGCTCATGCCGTCGCCGAACCAGGTGACCATGGGCACGTGCTTTTGCGCATCGGGCGCGAAGCTGTAGGGCACGCCGTGCAGGAACAGGCCGTACTCGCCCAGCGACTCGCCGTGGTCACTCATGTACAGCAGCGCCGTGTCGTACTGCTTGGATTGGGTCTGGAGCCAGTCGATGGTCTGGCCGAGGAAGTGGTCGGTCTGGGCGATCGAGTTGTCGTAGACGTTCATCAGCTCGGCATGCGCGCACTCGGCCAGCGCGTTGGTCTTGCACTCGGGCGTGAAGCGCTTCAGCTCGGGCGCAGAGCGCTTGTAGTAGGCCGGGCCGTGGCTGCCCATCTGGTGCATCACGAGCACGACGCCCTTGGCGCGGCGCTCGGCGGGCAGCGCGGCGATGCGTTCATCGAGCCCCTTGAGCATCACGTTGTCGAGGCACTCCTCGCCGTCGCACAGGGCCTTCTTGGTGGCCGCATCGAGCCCGTCGAAGGCCGAGGCGTTCGGGATGCGCGCGCACACGCCCTTGCAGCCGGCCTGGTTGTCGAGCCAGAACACGGCCAGGCCCGAGGCCTGCAGCACGTCCATGAGGTTCTCGTACTCGTCCTTGCGCGACTCGTAGCCGGTCTTGCCCAGGGGCGAGAACATGCAGGGCACCGAGGCCAGCGTGTTGGTGCCGCACGAGCGCACCTCGCGGTAGCTCAGCACGTTGCGCTTGGCGAGTTCGGGCGTGGTGTCGCGGGCGTAGCCGTTCAGGCCGAAGTGATCGGAACGCGCGGTCTCGCCCACCACCACCACGAACAGCGGCGGGCGCTTCTGCGCCGCATAGCTCGCGCCCAGCGCCGTGCCTGCGGTGATCGGGATCAGCTTGCTGCTGCGCTTGAACATCGGCTTGAGCACCACGGCGCCGGCCGAGTACAGGCTGGCGATCGGGTTCATCATGTAGCGCAGGTGCACGTTGTTGCGCATCAGCGGCGCAAGCTGCCGGTTCATGGCCACGGCCGTGACCACCGCCACGACGGCGGCCAGCACCAGCAGCAGCGCGTTGCGCCAGACGTGCGACAGCAGCCCCATCGGCACGATGCGCACGCGCCAGATCGCCCAGGCCGCGGGCAGCACGACCACGAGCACGTTGAAGGCCATGCGCCCGCTCAGCAGGTCGCGCGCTTCGTTGGGGTCGGTCTGGAACGCGTTCGCGATCATGCTCGGGTCCATCACCACGCGGTACTGGAGCATGTAGTGCTGCGCCACCGCGGCGATCACGACCGCCAGCAGCCACAGCGGCTTCATCCAGCGCGACCAGGCCGTGAGCGACAGCATCGCGACGGTGCCGCAGAAGGTGAGCATCCCCAACGCGACGATGGTCGGCATGTAGGTGCTGGGCGCGCCGCCCAGGCGGGCCAGGTCGTTCAGCAGCGGCCAGTTGGCCGTGAGGCCGAGGTACAGGCTGAGCCAGACGATCACCTGCCGCGTCGAGCGGGGCTGCGAGATCCAGCGGTCGATGCGCTGCCAGAAAGGGCCGGCGGCGCCCGCATCCGACAGTGGCGCGGGACGGGATTCAGATCGGCTGGGAGCACGCGCCAGCAGCGCGGAGTCGAGACGCGAAACAGACATGCCGCCAATGTAGGCAGCGTGCCTGAAGAGAGCCTGAACAGTTCATTCAGAGCGCATTCAGGCTCGGCCGATGCGCGCGCGGCGCAGCAGCCGCAGGCGCGGGCTGCGCGACACCGCACGGCCGGCGGGGCGGCTGATGCCGCGCTCCACCACGATCGAGACCAGCGCCGCCAGGATCGCGGCGGCCGTCACGTCGGTCGGGAAATGCAGGCCCAGGTACAGCCGGCTCCAGGCCACCACCACCGCCGCCACCAGCGCCAGCCGCATGGGCGTGCGCCACGACAGGCACCACAGCGAGAAGGCGGCGGCAAACGTGCCGGCCGCATGCAGGCTGGGGAAGCCCGGGCGCGCACCCTGCGGCACCCACTGGATGCCCAGGCCGTAGAACGCGGGCCGCGGGAACGGCAGCACCGAGCGGAACACGTTCACCACCAGCCACACGACGAGCACGCTGACCAGTGCGGTGAAGAAGGCGTGGCGCCAGCGGCGGTCGAAGGCCGCGGCGGCCGCGATGGACAGCGCCAGCAGGGTCGGCAGCACGTCGGACGCGAACATCGCGAAGCGCAGGCTCCACGCCGGCGCGGAGGCCGAGGCGTTGATCCAGCTGAACAGGGCGAAATCAAGGGCTTGCATGCAGGGGCGCGGTGCGCTCGATGGGAGGAGACGTGCGGCGGCGCGTCGCCACCAGTTCGATGAGGAAGCCGACCGTCCAGCAGACCCAGGCGGTCCATAGCGTGTGGCTCATGTAGTGCGCGCCGCGCATCTGCTGCGCCACGCCCAGCACGAGCCCGGCGACCAGCGCCACGCACAGCCACACGATGGCCCCACGCGGCGCCACATGCCGCAGCACGAAATACCCGCCAAGGTAGGCAAAGGCGGCCGACGCATGGCCGGCCGGGAAGCAGCCGCCCGGCCCGCCGTCGTCCTGGCCCCAGGCCCAGTGCGACACGTAGCGCGCCACGCCGCCGAACTCCTTCAGGTCCCAGGGGCAACTGGTGTCGCTCAGGTGTTTGATCAGGCTCACGGCCAGCACCGAAGCCAGCACCGTCAGCGCCAGCTGCACGCGGGCGCCCGTGCCCAGGCGCCGCAGCACGCCCATGGGCCAGCGGATGGCGGCGAACAGGCCGACTAGCAGCAGCCAGCTGAGGTTTCTCGCGCCCTCGTGCATCACGTGGACCAGGAAGGGGTTCTCACGCCAGGGAAAGCCCATCGGCGTGCCGGCCAGGCGAGCCAGCGGCAGGTCGCCGCCAAGGGCGTCCCAGATCATCAGCAGGGCCAGGGCAAGCAAGGTCAGGGCTCCGAGACGGAGATGCGGGGTACGACGGGTCATGAAGAAAAACAGGCCTCGGAACAGACTGGCGCGAGCCTACGCACGCGGGATGAACCCAGTCTGAAGCGACCTGAACGATTCCTGACGCGATCGCCAGAGGGGCGGCGCTAGACTTCGAGTTTTTGTAAGGGCCACCGCGTGCGAATCTTGCTGGTCGAAGATGACAGTTCGTTGGCAGACGCGGTCTGCAGCTACCTCGTCGCCAAGGCGTTCGTCGTCGACGTGGCCCCCAGCCTGGCCGAGGCGCGCGGCGCCCTGCTCTCGGTGCAGTACGCGGCGGTGCTGCTCGACCTGCACCTGGGCGACGGTGACGGCCTCTCTTTGCTGCCGCAGGTGCGTGCGCTGCGCGAGCCGCCCATCGTCATCGTGCTCACGGCGCGCGACCAGGTCACCGACCGCATCCGCGGCCTCGACGCCGGCGCCGACGACTACCTCATCAAGCCCTACGACCCGGCCGAGCTGCTGGCGCGGCTGCGCGCCGTGGAGCGCCGGCGCAGCGCCAACACCTCGCCGGTGCTGCAGCTGGGCACGCTGGAGATCGACCTGGCCCACGACCGCGTGCGCAAGGACGGCGTGCCCGTCGTGCTCACGCAGAAGGAATGGGCCCTGCTGCGCGTGATGGCCACGCGGCCCGAGCGCATCCACACGCGCGACAACCTGGCCGACGCGCTGTACGGCTTCGGCGACGAGGCCGACAGCAACACGCTCGAGGTGTTCATCAGCCGGCTGCGGCGCAAGCTCGGGCGCAGCCACATCCAGACGCTGCGCGGGCTGGGCTACCGGCTGTCGTTCTCGGCGGACGACGAGGAATGACCAGCGCCTTGCTGCGCGACCGCCGCGATTCGCTGGCCGGGCGCCTCACGCGCACGCTGATCCTGTGGGTCGGCGGCGTGTGGCTGCTGTGCGTGCTCGCCGTGGTCTGGTACGTGGACCGCGAGATCAACCACAACTTCGACAACGAGCTGGTGGAGGTGTCGCACCGCATGTTCGACATGGCGGTGCAGGAGCTCGAGAAGCTGCGCCTGCGCCATGAAAGCGGCAAGCAGGACACGCCGCTGATCGCACCCAAGCAGCTGTTCTCCGAAGACGCCGTGATGTACCAGGTGGTCGACGTGCACGAGCATGTGCTGCTGCGCTCGGCCGAAGCCCCCGACGACGCCTTCGACGTGCCGCTGGCCGCCGGCTTCGCCAACAACCAGACCTGGCGCATCTACACCGTGCGCCACCCCACGCTGGGCCTGTACTTCCAGGTGGCCGACCCGCTGGACGAACGCCGCCGCGCGCTGAACCGCACGCTGTTCGGCCTGATCATCCCGCTCGGCGCGGTGCTGCCGCTGCTGGCGCTGGTGCTGCGCCGCGTGGCGCGCACCGAGCTGCGCGTGCTGCAGCAGCTGGCCGCCGAGATCGAGAAGCGCAACGGCGCCGACCTGCGCCCCATCACCCTGCCCGGCCTGCCGCAGGAGCTGCGCGCGGTGGGCGACCATGTCAACCGGCTGCTGCAGCGGCTGTCGCAGTCGCTCGACGTGGAGCGCGCGCTGGCCGCCAACGCCGCGCACGAGCTGCGCACGCCGCTGGCCGCCGCGCGCCTGCGGCTGCAGACCGCGCTCGACCACGACCTGAAGCGCACCGACGTCGAAGGCGCGCTGCAGGCGCTGCAGATGCTGAGCCACCGTGCTGAAAAGCTGCTGCAGCTGTCACGCGCGGAATCGGGCGCCTCGCTCGCGCGGGCGCGGGTCGACCTGGTGCAGCTGGCGGGCACGGTCGCGCAGGAGTTCTGGCAAGACCCGCAGATCAACGAACGCCTGAAGCTCAAGGTGCCCGACAGCGCGGCGCCGGTGGCCTTCGGCGACGTCGATGCGCTGGCGATCGCGCTGCGCAACCTCGTGGAGAACGCGCTGCGCTACAGCGGCGACGGCCGCGTGACGATCGAGGTGGCCGCGCCGTGCGTGCTGGTGGTGCGCGATGCCGGCCCGGGTGTCAGCGCCGAACAGCTGCAGTCGCTGCACCAGCGCCATGTGCGCCACGGCTCGGACCGCGCCGGCTACGGCCTGGGCATGTCGATCGTGGGCACCATCGTCGAGAAGCACAACGCGACGCTGGAGCTGGCCTCGCCGCCGCCCGGCATGGCGCGCGGCTTCGAGGCGCGCATCGTGCTGCGGCCGGCCTGAACTTTTTTCGTCAGCGCGTCTTCAGTCGCTGACGATCTCGCGCAGCCAGTCGGGCAGCGCCAGCGCCTTCTGCTTCGGAAAGTCCACCCAGATGGTGGTCGCACCGCCGGCCGCGCAGAGCACGTCGGGCGCGTCCTCGCGGACCATGGTGGCCCAGCTTTCGAAGGTGGTGCGCCCCGGGTCGCTCACGTACATCTTGATCCGCACGTTGCCCGGGTACTCGATCTGCCGGTAGAAGTTGCAGAAGGCGTTGACGATCACCATGCCCTCGCCGCCCGGCGTGGGCTCGACGCCGAGCGAGCGGATCCAGTCGATGCGCGCCGTTTCGAGGTAGCGGAAGTAGGTGCCGTTGTTCAGGTGGCCCATGGCGTCCATATCGCCCCAGCGGATGGGGATCGACATCTCGTACACGAGCTTCTTCTTTTCGGGGATTTCGATTCTCATCGGTGGGCCTTGATGGATGCGAGGATGCCCAGGACGAACAGCGCCGCCGCCACCCATTCGGTGGCCTGTGGCCAGCGGCCGTCCCAGAGGAAGGAATAGAGCAAGGCGAACAGCGTCTCGCTCACGATGAGCTGGCCGCACAGGCTGGCCGAGAGGCGCTGGCTTGCGACGTTCCAGAGAATGGTCGCGAGCCACGACGAGCCAAAGCCGCTCGCCAGCGCGATCCAGATGAAGAGCATGCCGTCGGGCTGCGACTGCAGCGTGGCGACATCGCTGCCCGCCACCGCCCACAGCAGCAAGGCCCCGAGGCCGGTGGCGATGCCCAGCCAGTTGGCCCAGTCGGCCGCATGCACCTCGCGGTGCCGTTGCAGCCAGGCGGCGTTGAGCAGGCCGTAGACCGTCCAGCTCACCATCGAGCACAGCGCCAGCGCAATGCCCCAGCCGAAGCGCGCGCCGCCACCACCGCCCGCGCCGTGCTGCGCCGACCACGCGCCCCAGATCATCAGCGCGATGCCCGCGCCCGTGAGCAGCAGGCCGGGCAGCAAGGCCCGCATGTGCAGGCCCGCGGGCCGGCCCAGCAGCATCATCCAGACGGGAATGGTGCCGATGATGAGGCTGGGCACCTCGGTGCCCGCCGCCGCGATGCCGAAGGCCAGCAGCAGGTAGTAGCCGCTGAAGCCCAGCACGCTCAGGCCGAGCGCCGCCAGCGCCTGCCGGCCCGTGGGCCAGCGCACGGCCGCGGGCCGCGCGAACACCGCCAGCGCCGACACCGCGCCGAACACCGCGAAACGCGCCGCCGTGATGTCGACCATGCCGAAGTGGCCGACCATGCGCGGCGCCACGAACACCAGGCCCCAGAGCGCGCCTGCACCCAGGCCGGCGGCAATGCCGATCCAGGCCCGGGGGCTCAGAGGGCGAACCCGTCGTCGGCCGCGATGACGGCGCCGTTCACGAAATGGCTCTCGCCGCTGGCCAGCAGCACGATCAGGCCGTCGAGGTCTTCGGGCTTGCCCACGCGCTTGCGCGGCAGCATGCTGACCAGCTTGGCACCACCTTCGGTGCTCCAGTGCTCCTCGTTGAGCTCGGTCGTGATGTAGCCCGGGCACAGCGCGTTCACGTTGATGCCGAAACGGCCCCATTCCAGCGCCATGGCCTTGGTCATCTGCACCACGGTGGCCTTGCTCATGCAGTAGGTGCCGATCTGCGGCATGACCTTCAGCGCCGCTGACGACGCGATGTTGATGATGCGTCCGCCGATGTAGGTGCCCGGCGCCTTGCCCTGGGCGCGCGCCAGCATGCGCTTGCCGACCTCTTGCGCCACGAAGAAGGAGCCCTTCACGTTGGTGTCGAAGATGTAGTCGTAGTCCTCGGGCGTGACGTCCTGCAGGCGCTGCGTGGCGCTCACGCCCGAGTTGTTGACCAGGATGTCGATGGGCCCCACTTCGGTTTCGGCGCGCGCCACGGCGGCCTTGATGCTGCCGATGTCGGTCACGTCGAGCTCGACCACGTGGGCGTCATGGCCCTCGCCTTCGATGCGCGCGCGCAGCTCCTTGAGCTTCTCGACGCGGCGGCTGGCCAGCACCACGGCGGCGCCGGCACGGGCCAGTGTCTTGGCGAACTGGGCGCCCAGTCCGCTGGAGGCGCCGGTGACGAAAGCCACGCGGCCGGAGAGATCGATGCTGTAAGCCATGAGCTGAATCCTGTGGAGTCGCGCAGGTGACGCAGGGTGCCTCGCCTGCGGGCGACAAGGCCACCGCCGGACGCCGCATAAAATGCCCGGCGAACCGGGACGCCCCCGCGCCTCTAAAAATCATTATCGACCCAACCCACATGACGCACGACGAAATCCTCGCCCAGTTCGGCCCTCGCGAAGCCATGGAATACGACGTGGTCGTGGTCGGCGGCGGCCCCGCCGGCCTCTCGACCGCGATCCGCCTCAAGCAGCTCGCCGCCCAGCAGGAGAAGGAAATCTCCGTCGTGGTGCTCGAGAAGGGTTCCGAGCCCGGTGCGCACATCCTGTCGGGCGCCATCATGGACCCGCGCGCGCTCAACGAGCTGCTGCCCGACTGGGAGGAACTCGGCGCCCCGCTGAACCAGCCCGTGACCGACGACGCCATGGTGTTCCTGAGCGAAAAGTCGGGCCTGCGCACGCCCAACGCCTTCCTGCCGGCCTGCTTCCAGAACCACGGCAACTACATCATCAGCCTGGGCGCCTTCACCAAGTGGCTGGCGCAGCAGGCCGAGAACCTGGGCGTGGAAATCTTCCCCGGCTTCCCGGCCGCCGAAGTGCTCTACAACGAGAACGGTTCGGTGCGCGGCGTGGCCACCGGCAACATGGGCGTCGGCAAGGACGGCGAACCCACCGAGAACTTCCAGCTCGGCATGGAGCTGCTGGGCAAGTACACGGTGTTCGCCGAAGGCGCGCGCGGCCACCTGGGCCGCCAGCTGATCGCCAGGTTCAAGCTCGACGAAGGCCGCGACCCGCAGACCTACGGCCTGGGCGTCAAGGAAGTCTGGGAAATCGATCCCAAGCGCCACCAGCCCGGCTTCGTGCTGCACACGGCCGGCTGGCCGATGGACAACAACACCTACGGCGGCGCGTTCCTCTATCACATGGAGGACAACAAGGTCACGATGGGCTTCATCACGGGCCTGGACTACAGCAACCCGTACCTGAGCCCCTTCGAGGAAATGCAGCGCTGGAAGCTGCACCCCAACATCCGCTGGTACCTCGAGGGCGACGAAGCCAAGGGCATCAAGCCCGCCAAGCGCATCGGCTACGGCGCGCGCGCCATCACGGCCGGCGGCCTGATGTCGCTGCCCAAGACGGTGTTCCCGGGCGGCGCGCTGGTCGGCTGCGAGGCCGGCTACCTGAACGTGAGCCGCATCAAGGGCAGCCACGCCGCCATCAAGACCGGCATGCTGTGCGCCGAGGCCGCGTTCGACGCGGTCATGGCCGGCCGCCAGCACGACGAGCTCACGGCCTACCCGGTGGCGTTCGAGAAGAGCTGGCTCTACACCGAGCTGAACAAGGCGCGCAACTTCAAGGCCTGGTTCAAGAAGGGCCTGGGCATCGCCACGGTCATGAACGGCGTCGAGCAGTGGCTGCTCAAGGGCCACATCCCATGGACCCTGCGCCGCAACAAGCCCGATCACCAGTACCTGAAGCCGGCCGCCGAGTGCAAGCCCATCGTCTATCCGAAGCCGGACGGCAAGCTCACCTTCGACCGCCTCTCCAGCGTGTTCATCAGCAACACGAACCATGAAGAGCAGCAACCCGCCCACCTGACGCTGAAGGACGCGTCGGTGCCGGTCAACGTCAACCTCGCCAAGTTCGCCGGCCCCGAAAGCCGCTACTGCCCGGCCGGCGTGTACGAATTCGTGCCCGACGAAGCCAGCGCCGGCAAGGAGCGCCTGCAGATCAACGCGCAGAACTGCGTGCACTGCAAGACCTGCGACATCAAGGACCCGACGCAGAACATCGTCTGGGTCACGCCCGAAGGCGGCGGCGGGCCGAACTACGTGGGCATGTAAGCCCCGCAGCGTCGATGCATGAAAGCCCTCTTCGGAGGGCTTTTTTCATGGTGCTTCAGGCCAGGTACGCGGCGACCTCGTCGGGCGTGAGGAAGTGCACCAGCGACACCTGCGGGTTCTGCTCGGCGTGCAACACGTGGGTGAACCCGTTCCAGCCGCGCGCGGGCTTGTCGTCCGTCTCCAGCGCGACGAGCACCAGCCGCCCCTGCCTGCGCGCGTTCTCGCGCAGCGTGCCTTCCCCCCAGGACCACGCCATGCGGTCCACCAGCTCGCCCTGGGCGAAGGCCGTCGCCTGCAGCCAGAGGAAGGCGGCGGCATCGCTGTCCGCGTCGCGGCGTGTGCGCGGCGGCTGCCGGATGCCCAGCGTCTGGGCGTGCGTTTCCATCAGGTCCTGCAGCAGCGAGAAGGCGTGGAAGTTGTTGTTGATGCCCTGGGCGCGAACGACCATGCCCGCGCGCGACGCCGGCAGCAGGACCACCAGTTCGTCCTCGTACGACAGCTGGGCCGCGGCGCGCAGGAAGTGCAAGGCCTCGAAGGGCAGCGAGTCGTTGGCGTACATCGCCTCGACGTGCGCGAGCAGGCCTGCGTCCGCCACCAGCGACTGGTGGTTGCGCACATCGCGCACCACCATGGTCATGAGCGGCAGCACCAGCAGGTCGACCGCGCGCTGCAGCGCATCGACCTCGAAACGCGCCTGCGGCGACAGCGCCGCGAGCGCCGCTTCGGCGGCCTGCCAAGCGGCGAGTTCTGCCTCGTCCTGCGGTTCTTCGTCTTCCTCATCGGGTTCGTACGGCTGCGCCGCGCAGTAAGGCGCCAGCGACGCCAGCAGGCGCCCCGCCAGCTGGCGCACGGCGTCGAACATGAGCTGCGGATCGGCGCCGTTCTCGACCAGCGCGCCGCCGAACACCGCCAGCAACGCGGCCCGGTGCGGATGCAGCTCGCCGAGCCGCGCGATGGCGGCCCGCAGCACCTCGTCCTTCGCCGAGCCCTCCACCACCTCGAAGTAGAGCGCACGGACCTCCGGCCGCTTGAAGAAGGAAGCCTGGGTGTCGAGGTCGGCGTCCTGCAGCACAGGCAATCGCAGGGTGGCGAGGAGATCGGGAGGCAACATGGGCATGCGCAAATTGTGCGATACCACCGACGCTATCCTCGCGACACAAGGACACAAGGAGACAGGACCCCATGCACATCGTCATCACCGGCGGCGCCGGCTTTCTCGGCGCGCGCCTGGCGCGCACCCTCCTGGCCCTGGGCCAGCTCTCGCTCGCCGGCGCGCCCGCCCGCGACATCGCCCGCATCACGCTGGTCGACCGCGCCCCGCCGCCGCCCGACCTCGCGGCCAACCCGCGCATCGCGGCCGCCACCGGCGACCTCAACGCCCAGCTGGCCGACGACGGCGCCACCTTCTGGCGCGAGGCCGACGCGGTGTTCCACCTCGCGGCCGCCGTCAGCGGCGAATGCGAGGCCGACTTCGACCTGGGCATGCGCAGCAACTTCGCCGCCACGCACGGCCTGCTCGAAAAGCTGCGCGCGCTCGGCACGCGCCCGGTGCTGGTGTTCTCCAGCTCGCTCGCCGTGTTCGGCGATTCGCCCGAACAGCCGCTGCCCGCGCTCATCGACGACCACACGCTGCCCACGCCGCAGACCAGCTACGGCATCCAGAAATTCATCGGCGAGCAGCTGGTGGCCGACTACACGCGCAAGGGCTTCGTGCAGGGGCGCAGCGTGCGCCTCATGACGGTGAGCGTGCGCCCCGGCCTGCCCAACGGCGCGGCCTCGGGCTTCTTCAGCGGCATGATCCGCGAGCCGCTCGCCGGCCTGCGCGCGGCCTGCCCGGTGCCCGACGAGACGCCCGTGGCCATCGCCTCGCCGGCCCGGACCATCGAAGGCATCGTGCGCGCCGCCGAAGCGAGCGACGCCGACTGGGGCCCGCGCACCGCGCTCAACCTGCCCTCGCTGGCCACCACCGTGGGCGAGATGGCCGCCGCGCTCGAACGCGTGGCCGGTCGCGCCGCCACCGACCTGCTCGACCGCACGCCCGACGCCGCCATCCGCCGCATCGTGAAAACCTGGCCCGGGCGCTTCGACACGCCGCGCGCCAGGGCCCTCGGGCTCACGGCCGACGAGAGCTTCGACGCGGTGATCCGCGCCTACGTCCGTGAAAGTCCCGACGCGGTCAAACTGGTTATTGGTGCATAGTCATTTCCTGACCTGCGCCTGACGCGCTTTCGACCCCCAACTCCCCGGAGACACCATGAAATTCGGCCACATCGCCGCCGCCTGCCTTTCGCTCGCCCTGGGCACCGCCGCCTTCGCGCAGCAACCCACCGTTCTCAAGATCGGCTATGCGACGTCCAAGGAATCGCATTACGGCGTGGGCTCCACCGTGTTCTGCGAAGAGGTCGAGAAGAACACCCAGAACCGCTTCAAGTGCCAGCACTTCGCCAACTCGGCGCTGGGCGGCGAGCGCGAGCAGATCGAAGCCATCCAGCTCGGCACGCAAGACCTGCTGAACACCTCGACCGGCCCCGTGGGCAACTTCGTGCCCGAGGTCAAGATCGTCGACATCCCCTTCCTGTTCCGCGACTACGACCACGCCCGCAAGGTCATGGACGGCCCCATCGGCCAGGACATCCTGACCAAGTTCCCGAGCAAGGGCATCATCGCGCTGGCCTGGACGGAGAACGGCTTCCGTCACATGACGAACAGCAAGCGCGACATCGTCAAGCCCACCGACGCCGCCGGCCTGAAGATGCGCACCATGGAAAACAAGGTGCACATGGACGGCTACCGCACCTTCGGCATCCTGCCCACGCCGATGGCCTTCCCGGAACTCTTCGGCGCGCTGCAGCAAGGCACGGTCGACGGCCAGGAAAACCCGATTCCGGTGATCCTGTCCTCGAAGTTCTCGCAGGTGCAAAAGCACCTGTCGCTCACCGGCCACGTCTACTCGCCGGCGCTGCTGCTGCTGTCGCCCAAGGTGTGGAACAAGCTCTCGGACGCCGACAAGAAGGTGTTCACCGAAGCGGCGAAGAAGGCCTCGATCGCGCAGCGCAAGAAGGTCAACGACGACGAGAACAACGGCATCGCCCAGCTTGAGAAAGACGGCATGAAGGTCACGCGCACCGTCGACGGCGCGGCCTTCCGCGAAGCCCTGAAGCCGGCCTATGTGGGCTACGCCAAGGAATTCGGCGCCGACAACATCAAGAAGATCACGGACGTCAAGTAAGACCGCTCCGCCCCGACCGCGCCCGGCCCGCCTCAGTGTGCCGGGCGCTTCGCATTTCCGACACCACAGAGAACCACAACGTGCAAGCCTTCGAGCGCTACTTCCTCGCCGCCAACCGGTGGGCGCTGATCCTCCTGCTGGCGGCCATGTCCGTCATCATCTTCACCAACGTCGTGCTGCGCTACACCACGAACCAGTCGATCGAATGGGCCGAAGAGGTGTCGCGCCACATGATGATCTGGCTCACCTTCCTGGGCGCCGGACCGGTGCTGCGCTACGGCGGCCACATCGCCGTCGAGAACCTGCAGGACGCCCTGCCCCGGCCGGCGGCCGTGGCGGTGCGCATCGTGGTGGCCGGGCTGCTGTTCGCCTTCTTCGGCTTCATGGTCTGGTACGGCTGGCTCTACATGGAGCGCACGATGTTCCAGCTGACGGCCGTGACGCAGATTCCGTTTGCCTACATCTACAGCGCGATGCTGATCGGTGGCGTGCTGCTGATCGTGCACTGGCTGCTGGTGGTGCGCGGCTACGTGCTGAACCGCGAGTTCGCGTCGGACGCGCATTTCGACGCCAACGCGTCGGCCTCGCTGTAAGGAGAAGACCATGGATGCCAGCATTGTCCTGATCGTCTCCGCCTGCGTGTTCCTGGCCATCGGCGTGCCCGTGGCCTTCGCGCTCGGCCTGGCCACGGCCGCCACCCTGATCCTCGCGGAAAGCTACCCGCTGATGGTGCTGCTGAAGGAAACCTTCACCGGCATCGACAGCTTTCCGCTGATGGCCGTGCCCTTCTTCATCCTGGCCGCCGAGCTCATGAGCGGCGGCTCGCTCACCGAGGTGCTGCTGCGCTTTGCGGGCCAGTTCGTCGGCCACCGGCGCGGCGGGCTGGGCTACACCAACGTGGTGTCGCTGACCTTCTTCTCGGGCATCTCGGGCTCGGCGCTGGCCGACGCGGCTGGCCCCGGCTCGATGCTCATCAAGATGATGGACAAGGCCGGCTACGACCGCTCGTACGCAGCGGCGCTGACGGCCTCCACGGCCATCGTGGGACCGATCATTCCGCCCTCGATCATCATGATCATCTACGCGCTGCAGGACGAAACGGTGTCGGTCGGGCAGCTGTTCGTGGCCGGCATCGTGCCGGGCATCCTGATCGCGGTGGCGATGTGCGTGGTGAACTTCTACGTGTCGAAGAAGCGCAACTACAAGGGCGACGGCCAGACGCCGCCGCTGCGCGAAATTCTCATCACGACGTGGAAGGCGATTCCCGCCATCTTGTTGCCGGTGGTGATCCTGGGCGGCATGCGCGCCGGCTGGTTCACGCCCACCGAAGCCTCGGTGGTGGCGGTGTTCTACGCGCTGGTGTGCGGCAAGTTCATCTACCGCACGCTCGAGTGGAAGATGCTGCCCGACATCCTGTCGCGCTCGGCCCTGCTGTCGGCGTCGGTGCTGATCATCATCGGGCTGTCGGCCTCGTTCGCGTGGGTGCTGACCATCGAGGGCATTCCGCAGCAGATGGCCGAATGGCTCATCAGCATGAACCTCTCGCCGTGGATGTTCCTGATCATCGTCAACGTGTTCCTGCTCTTGTTCGGCATCTTCATCGAGCCGCTGCCGGGCGTGATGGTGCTGGCGCCGATCCTTGCGCCGGTGGCGATCAAGCTGGGCGTCGACCCGGTGCACTTCGCGATGATCGTGATCTTCAACCTCACGCTGGGCATGATCACGCCGCCGGTGGGCGGCCTGCTGTTCGTCACCTGCAACGTGTCGAAGGTACCGATGTCGGCGCTGGTGAAGGAACTGGTGCCCTTCCTGTGGGCGCACGGCGCGGTGCTGATGCTGCTGACCTTCGTGCCGATGCTCAGCACCTGGCTGCCGCGCGCGCTCGGGTTCAAGTAGCGGCGCAGGCCGCTCCCGTCCGCGCCTTCACCCGCCTCAGGCCGGCGGGTGCAGGTACTGGCTCGGCGGCACGCCGAGCGTGCGGCGGAACATCGCGGTGAAGGCGCTCGGGCTCTCGTAGCCGTGCGCCAGCGCCACCTCCAGGATCGACGCGCCGGCGGCCAGCCGCGGCAGGCTCAGCAGCAGCCGCGCCTGCCGGCACCACGCGCCGAAGGTCATGCCGGTCTCGCGTTCGAACAACCGCGCCAGCGTGCGCGCGTTCATGTGCAGCCGCGCGCCCCAGCCGTCGAGCGTGGCGGGCTGCGCGGGGTCGCGGATCAGCGCCTCGCACAGCGCGGCCAGGCGTGCGTGGCGCGGCATCGGCACATGCAGCGACAGCGCGGGCGCGGCCTCGATCTCGTCGAGGATGAGCTCCATCACGCGCTCGTCGCGCCCGCCCGGCGGGTAGTCCAGCGACAGCGACACGGCCGCCACGATCAGCTCACGCAGCAACGCGCCCACATGGATCACGCGGCACTCGGCCCCCAGGTCGGCGCGCGTGCCGGGCTCGACGAAGACGGTGCGCATCTTCACCTCGCCCGCCATGCGGATCTGGTGCGTCATGCCCGGCGGCACCCAGACGCCGCGCCCCGGCGGCACCACCCAGCTGCCCGCCGCCGCGCCGACCATCATCACGCCCGAGATCGCGTGGATGAGCTGCCCGCGCCGGTGCGCATGCGGCGGAATGAAGGCGTCGCCCGCCGGATCGGTGGCCAGCACGGCGACGGCGCGCGGGGTCGATTCGCCCTCGTCGGGGCGCAGATTCAGTTTGTCCATTTCACGACGATGTTTGCACATTCGTAGCGAGAACATCTTCCCCTGGCTTCCTACGATGGCTTTTCTCCCTCTTTTTCTCCAACCGGACATCCAGGAAAGAAGCCATCGCATGAACACGCGCCGACTCGGGCTGCTCACCGGCACCCATGCCGTCAACGACCTCTACCAGGGCCTCGTGCCCGCGCTGCTGCCCTTCATGGTGCTGGAGCGCGGCTACAGCTACACGGCCGTGAGCGGCCTGATGCTGGCGGCCACCGGGCTGTCGAGCGTGGTGCAGCCGCTGTTCGGCCTGTACGCCGACCGCCACCCGCGCGCCTGGCTGGTGCCCGTGGGTTTCCTGGTGGCGGCACTGGGCGTGGTGCTGGCGGGCCTGAGCCAGAGCTACCTGCTGACCTGGATCGCGGTCGCGCTGTGCGGGCTGGGCATCGCGGCCTACCACCCGCCCGCCACCGTGGCCGCGCGCGCGGCCGGCGGCGCCTCGCAGAAGGCGATGAGCGTGTTCTCGGTGGGCGGCACCATCGGCGCCTCGTTCGCGCCGGTGCTGGCGGCCACGGTCGTCGGCGGCGGCAGCCTGTCGCGCAGCTACCTGCTGGGCATTCCCGCGCTGGCGATGGGCGTGGTGTGGGTCGCGGCCAACGCGCGACGCAGCGCGGCCGCCCAGCGCGCGGCCACGGCGGCGCGCGCCGCGCAGGCCCGCGCCCAGGTGCTGAAACCGCACAACGACTGGCGCGCCTTCAGCCTGCTGGTGGCGACCATCGTGGGCTGGTCGATCCCGTACGTCACGGTGCTGTCGATGCTCTCGCTGCGCATCACGCGCGACCTGCACGGCAGCACCTTCCAGGGCGCCGCGGCGCTCACCGCCTTCACCGCCGCAGGGGCCGTGGGCACGCTGGCCGGCGGCTGGCTCGGCGACCGCATCGGGCGCATGGGCACGATCCGCTGCGGCTACCTGCTTGCGCTGCCGGCCATGGCGGGCCTCGTGCTCTCCTCCACGCCCGGCGCGGCGCTGGCCTGCACCGCGTGGCTCGGCATGAGCATGTTCCTGCCCTTCGCCGCGCAGGTGACGCTCGCGCAGGACTACCTGCCGCGCAACCCGGCCACCGCCAGCGGCATCACGCTCGGTCTCGCACTCTCGGTCGGCGGGCTGGTGTCGCCGCTGTTCGGCCTGCTGTCGGATGCGCGCGGGCTCGGCGTGACGCTCACGGTGGTGTTGTGCGTGCTGTGCGTCGCGACCGTGCTGGCCTTGCGGCTGCGCAATCGGACGGTGCAGGTGATGGCGGGCGAGGCTGCGGCGGCCTGAGCTCTGCCCCGCGCACCCGGTGCACAGGGCACTGGGTGCTTCCCGCAGCGAAATCAAGGAGGAGCCGAAGGCGGGGGACATTCGCGGAGGGAAGCACCCGGTGTCCTGTGCACACGCCCTGATCCACGAACCACCGAAATCCGTGGGCGATTCAACGCCGCACGCCTGCTCTTTCACTGCCAGAATCGACGCAAGCTTCGACGTCGAGCCTGACAGACAAGAAGAAGGAAAGAGAAGGACGCCATGCACCGAATCGTCGCCCAGGGCAGCAGCCTTGTCGCTGCCGGCTTGCTGGCCACCGCCGGTATCGCGGCCACGCCGGCCGCCGCGCCCGTTGCAGCCGTTGCACCAGCAGCCGCCCCCGCCAATCCCACCAATCCCGTCACCCACCTCGCCGAAGTGGAAAGCGCCGTGCGCGCCTGGGCCGCCGCCTGGTCCGCGCGCGACGTGGAGCGCTACCTCGCGGCCTACGCGAGCGACTTCACCCCCGCGCGCGGCCAGACCCGCGAGCGCTGGGAGGCCGACCGGCGCGCCCGCATCACGGGCAAGTCGCGCATCAGCGTGGGCATCGAGGGGCTGGTGATCAGCGTTCAGGGCACCTCGGCCAGCGCGCAGTTCCGGCAGGTCTACAGCGCCGACGCGCTCACCGAGACCGACCGCAAGACCCTCGAGCTGCAGCGCGTGGGCCCGCGCTGGCTGATCCGCAAGGAGAGCGCGGGCAACTGACGCGCGCCGCCTTGTCCCTGTAAGGCAAATGGTTCACGAAGATGTCACCACTTGCAACGATGCTGCAGCCTTCGACCTCCGAAAGCTGTGGCCGCCATGTTCCCCACCAAGACCGAGAAGGCACGCGACGAACTCCAGGCCGGGCAGCGCACGCTCAGCCAGCGTGAGCGCGCCCTGCTGCTCATGGCCGACGGCCGGCGCTCGCTGACCGACTTCAGCCCGCTGTTCCCCAGCCGCGTCGAGGCCGAGCAGGCGATCCAGGGACTGATGCAGCGCGGCTACCTGCAGGTCGCGCGCCCGGTCGCGCCGCCTCCCGCACCGGCCCCCACGCCCGTCCCCGCCGCCGAGCCGATCCAGGTCGCCACCTCGGCCGACAGCTTCGACGGCAAGCGCTCGCTGGCCACCACGCGCATGTTCCTGTTCGACATCTGCGAGCGCATGTTCGTGCGCCGCGACCCGCGCTTCGCCAACCAGATGCGCGACGCCCTGCGCGAGGCCCGCGACCGCGAGGCCATGCTGACCATCGCCGCGCTGATGCTCTCCGAGATCGAGAAGGCCGCCGGCCCCGAGCGCGCCGACTCGCTGCGCGAGCGCATCGACAAGCTGCTGCCGCCGGCCGAAACCGTGCACTGAGCCGCCAGCCCCGGCCCCGCGATCCACTACACTCGCCGGGTCAGGAGAGAGCCCCGCGCGACGGGGCCGCCGAAGGCGCAGGGGTTCCCCGAACGCTCAGGCAAAAGGACTGACAAGACGCCGGCAACCACCGGCGTTTCCTTGCTGGAGAGAGGCCGTGGCATTGCATGCGGCCCACCGAAGGAGCAAACCCCGATCGTGGGGCGAATCTCTCAGGTAAAGCGGACAGCAGGGGTGGCCCGTGGCGTTGCAGCCATGGATTTCGACTGCCCCTTTGGAGTGCCCCGTGGCTGCTTCTTCCGCTTCTGACGCCCAACTTCTCAAGACCCCGCTGTACGACCTGCACGTGGAGCTCGGCGCCCGCATGGTGCCCTTCGCCGGCTATTCCATGCCCGTGCAGTACCCCGCCGGCCTCATGGCCGAGCACAAGCACACGCGCGACGCGGCCGGCCTGTTCGACATCTCGCACATGGGCCAGTTGCGCCTGGTCGGCCCCGACGCCGCCGCCGCGTTCGAAACCCTGATGCCCGTCGACGTGATCGACCTGCCCGCCGGCAAGCAGCGCTACGGCCTGCTGCTGAACGACGAGGGCGGCATCCTCGACGACCTGATGTTCTTCAACGAAGGCAATGGCTCGCTCTTCGTGATCGTGAACGGCGCCTGCAAGGTGGCCGACATCGCCCACATCCAGGCCAGGATCGGCGCGCGCTGCCAGGTGCAGCCCCTGCCCGACCACGCGCTGCTGGCGCTGCAAGGCCCTCAGGCCGCCGCCACGCTGGCGCGCCTGTCGCCCGGCATCGAGCGCTTCGTGTTCATGACCGGCGGCGCGGTGCAGATCGGCGGCATCGCGGCCTTCGTCACCCGCAGCGGCTACACCGGCGAAGACGGCTTCGAGATCTCGGTGGCCGCAAAAGACGCCGACGCCCTCGCCCGCCTGCTGCTGGCGCAGCCCGAAGTGAAGCCCGTCGGCCTGGGCGCGCGCAACTCGCTGCGGCTCGAAGCCGGCCTGTGCCTGTACGGCAACGACATCGACACCACCACCACCCCGGTCGAAGCCTCGCTCAACTGGGCGATCCAGAAGGTGCGTCGCGCGGGCGGTGCGCGCGAAGGCGGCTTTCCGGGCGCGGCCAAGGTGCTGGCCCAGCTCGCCGCCGTCGCCTCGGGCGCGGCCGGCCACACCGACCACAAGACGCTCACGCGCAAGCGCGTCGGCCTCGTGGCACTCGAACGCATTCCGGTGCGCGACGGCACGCTGCTGCAGTCGCTCGAAGGGCACGACATCGGCGCCGTCACCAGCGGCCTGCTCGGCCCCACGGCCGACCGCTGCGTGGCCATGGGCTACGTGGCCGCCGCCTTCGCCGAGCCCGGCACGCGCGTGCAGGCCATCGTGCGCGGCAAGCCGGTGCCGATGGAGGTGTCAACGATGCCTTTCGTGCCGACCCGCTACTACCGCGGCTGACCGACACTGAACACCGCAGACCCGGCTAGGCTCTGCACCCCGATTCCATTTTTTCCACGAGGAGTTTTTTCATGAGCATCAAATACACCAAGGACCACGAATGGGTGGCGGCCGAAGGCGGCGCCGCCACCGTCGGCATCACCGTGCATGCGCAGGACGCGCTGGGCGACGTGGTGTTCGTCGACCTGCCCGAAGTGGGCAAGACCTTCGCGCAGGGCGAAGTCGCCGGTGTGGTCGAGTCGGTGAAGGCCGCCGCCGATGTGTTCATGCCCGTGTCGGGCGAGATCACCGAAGTGAACGAAGCGCTGCGCGCCGACCCGTCGCTGGCCAACAGCGACCCGCTGGCTGCCGGCTGGTTCTTCAAGGTCAAGCTGAGCGAGCCCGCGCAGCTCGACGCCCTGCTCGACGCCGCCAGCTACGACAAGTTCGCCGCCGAATCCTGATCCGCTGAACAGCAGCCGTTTCCTCGCACCTTCGTTCCTTCTCCCCGAGCCTTCACCGCCATGCCGATTCCCGCCCTTCCCTCTTTGCAAGAACTAGAGAACGCCGAAGAATTCCTCGCCCGCCACATCGGCATCGATGCAGCGGACGAGGCGCGCATGCTGCCGGTGATCGGCTCGGAAACGCGCGCGGAGCTCATCGACGGCATCGTGCCAGCGGCCATCCGCCGCGCCCGGCCGATGCGCCTGCCCGCGCCGGTCACCGAGGCCGACGCGCTGGCCGAGCTGAAGACGCTGGCGTCGAAGAACAAGGTGTTCAAGAGCTTCATCGGCCAGGGCTACTACGGCACCCACACGCCGGGCGTGATCCTGCGCAACATCCTGGAGAACCCCGCCTGGTACACCGCCTACACGCCCTACCAGGCCGAGATCTCGCAGGGCCGCATGGAAGCCCTGCTCAACTTCCAGACGATGGTGTGCGACCTCACGGGCATGGCCATCGCCAACGCCTCGATGCTCGACGAAGCCACGGCCGCCGCCGAGGCGATGACGCTCGCCAAGCGCAGCGTGAAAAGCAAGAGCAACGTGTTCCTGGTCTCGGGCGACTGCCATCCGCAGACCATCGAAGTCATCAAGACGCGCGCCGCGCCGCTGGGCATCGAGGTCAAGGTGAGCACCGTGTCGGAAACGCTGCCGCACCTGATGGTGAGCGGCGAGTTCTTCGGCGTGCTCGCGCAGTACCCGGCCACCACCGGCCACGTGCACGACCTGCGCCCGCTCGCAGGGCACGCGCACCAGTGCGACGCCGCCTTCATCGTCGCGGCCGACCTGCTGGCGCTGACGCTGCTGGTCGCCCCCGGCGAGTTCGATGCCGACATCGTCTGCGGCACCACGCAGCGCTTGGGCATGCCGCTGTGCAACGGCGGCCCGCATGCCGCCTACCTCGCCTGCCGCGATTCGTTCAAGCGCTCGCTGCCCGGCCGCCTCGTCGGCGTGAGCGTCGACACGCACGGCCAGCCCGCCTACCGCCTCGCGCTGCAGACGCGCGAGCAGCACATCCGCCGCGAGAAGGCCACCTCGAACATCTGCACCGCACAGGTGCTGCCGGCCGTGGTCGCCAGCATGTACGCCGTGTACCACGGCCCCGACGGCCTCACGCGCATCGCACAGCGCGTGGCCGTGCTCACCGCCATCCTCGCCAAGGGCCTGTCGCAGATGGGCCGCGAGCCGGTGAACACCACCGCCTTCGACTCGCTCACGATCCGCACCGGCGACGACACGGCCGCGATCATCGAACGCGCGCAGGCCGGCGGCGTCAACCTGCGCCAGCGCCTGCAGCAGCACCTGGGCATCTCGCTGGACGAAACCACCACGCGCGCCGACATCGAGACCCTGTGGGCCCTGTTCGTGCCCGCCGGCACCGCGATGCCGCGCTTCGACGAACTGGCCGCCAGCACCACGCCGCTGATTCCCGAGGACCTGCGCCGCACCAGCGCCTTCCTCACGCACCCGGTGTTCAACACCCACAAGAGCGAAACGGCGATGCTGCGCTACATCCGCAGCCTGTCGGACAAGGACCTCGCGCTCGACCGTAGCATGATCCCGCTGGGCAGCTGCACCATGAAGCTGAACGCGACCAGCGAGATGATCCCCATCACCTGGCCCGAGTTCGCGAACATCCACCCCTTCGCGCCCGCCGACCAGCTGCAGGGCTACGCCCAGCTCGACGCGCAGCTGCGCGCCTGGCTGTGCGAAGCGACCGGCTACGCGGGCATCAGCCTGCAGCCCAACGCGGGTTCTCAGGGCGAGTACGCGGGCCTGCTGGCCATCAAGTCCTTCCATGAAGCCAAGGGCCAGGGCCACCGCAACATCTGCCTGATTCCCTCGTCGGCGCACGGCACCAACCCGGCCAGCGCCCAGATGGTGGGCCTGCAGGTGGTGGTGACGGCCTGCGACGCGCAGGGCAACGTCGACATGGACGACCTCAAGCGCGCCTGCGAAAAGCACAGCGCCCACCTGGCCGCCGTGATGATCACCTACCCCAGCACGCACGGCGTGTTCGAAACGCGCGTGAAGGAACTGTGCGAGCTCGTGCATGAGCACGGCGGCCGCGTGTACGTCGACGGCGCCAACATGAACGCGCTGGTCGGCGTGGCCGCGCCGGGCGAGTTCGGCGGCGACGTGAGCCACCTGAACCTGCACAAGACCTTCTGCATCCCGCACGGCGGCGGCGGCCCGGGCGTCGGCCCGGTCTGCGTGGTCGAAGACCTCGTGCCCTACCTGCCGGGCCACGCCACGGCCGGCGTGCCCTCGAACGGCGTGGGCGCCGTGTCGGCCGCGCCGCTGGGCAACGCGGCCGTGCTGCCGATCAGCTGGATGTACTGCCGCATGATGGGTGCCAAGGGCCTGCAGGCCGCGACCGAAACGGCCATCCTCAGCGCCAACTACATCAGCGCCCGCCTGAAGGACCACTACCCCACGCTGTACGCGAGCCCCAACGGCCACGTCGCGCACGAGTGCATCCTCGACCTGCGTCCGCTCAAGGACACCAGCGGCGTCACCGCCGAAGACGTGGCCAAGCGCCTCATCGACTACGGCTTCCACGCGCCCACGCTGAGCTTCCCCGTGCCCGGCACGCTGATGGTGGAGCCCACCGAAAGCGAACCGCTGGCCGAGCTCGACCGCTTCGTCGACGCGATGATCGCCATCCGCGGCGAGATCCGCCGCGTCGAAGAAGGCGTCTGGTCGAAGGACGACAACCCGCTCAAGCACGCGCCGCACACCGCCGCCAGCCTGCTCGGCACGGAGTGGAGCCACCCGTACTCGCGCGAACTCGGCGCGTTCCCGCTGGCCGCACTCAAGCAGGCCAAGTACTGGCCGCCGATCGGGCGCGTCGACAACGTCTACGGCGACCGCAACCTGTTCTGCAGCTGCGTGCCGGTGAGCGAGTACCAGGAAACCGAAGAGGCCTGACGAAGGCGCGGCGGCGCAGGCCGCCCGCCGTTCAGCCTTCGCGGCGGTACATCGCCCACTTCACGGTGAGCAGGTCCGCGGCGATCTTCGCTGCGTTCACGCCCGCGTAGGTTTCGGACGGATCGAACGCGAAGGCCGCCTGGTAGCGCTTGATGTGCGCGTAGTCCCGATCGAAGGTCATCGGGCCCATGAGTTCGGTCGGGTCGGTGCCGGCGGGAAGCGCCAGGAATTTCCCGGGGTCGGTGGTGCTCTGGTAAAGATCGACGCTCATCAGGTTCATGGCTTGCCCTCGAAGCCGTAGGCGCAAATCATCTCGACCCTTCGCGCGGCATGCAATCGGCCCGCGCCTACAGGGCGTGCAGGCGGGGCGCTGTCAGTGCATCGCGCCTCAGGGCTGCTTCTTCTTCGCGATCTCGCCGGTGGCGATCTGCGCGCGCAGCCCGCGCAGGCTGGCCTTCATCTTGCGCTCGTTCTCGGGCCCCATGCGCACCAGGATCTTCTGGCCGGCCGAGAGCGATTCGAGCTTCGGATCGGCGTATTCGTAACGCACCCAGGGCCGTTGCGAGGGAATGTCGCCCTTCACCTCGACCAGCTTCACCTGCACCGGCCCCGTGGGCTCGGGCGCTTGCAGCAGGTGGTCGATCACGGCGATGAAGCGGTCGTTGAAATAGCGGCCCGGATAGCCCAGCTCTTCGTACGCCTGCTGGAACAGCGGGTACAGCCGCGCATACACCGCCGCCGCCTTGGCCGGATCGACAGCCCCGGCCAGCATCACGATGCCGTTGTAGCGCGCGGCGTTGTTCACCGCGATGGTCTGCACACCACCCTGCTGCGGCCCCTCGGTGATGAAGCGCTGCGGCGCGGGCTGCACGGGCCACTTGCTGGCGGGTGCCTGCTCGCGCGGCAGGTTGTCGACGGTGGCGACGAAGCGCCGCACCACGCCGTCGGACTGCAGGTAGGCCGCCACGGCCTTGCCGCCCAGCAGCTCGGTGAGCGCCTTCATCACGCGCGCATCGGAACTGGCCAGTGCGGGCAACGCGGCATCGGGTGGGGCCAGCGCCTCGACCGGGTTCTGCGGGCCCTTCGGCTCTTCGGCCTTGGGCGGCTCGGGGGGCGCGTCGTTCGGTGCGACGGCCACGGGCGCGGTCGGCAACGGCGCCAGTTGCTGCTGCTGGTACCAGCGCCAGCCGAAATAAGCCGCCACCAGCACGACCAGCGCCAGGCCGACGATGGTGCCCATCGGCGCTTCCTTGCGGGGTCGGAATTCAGGGGTGTCGCGGGGGGAGTCGGCGTCGGACATGGGCGGTTTCCTTTTGCGGGATGGCAGTGGGGAGACGAAAGGCAATGGTGCACTAGGATGGCCTGCACGGCCCGCACGATCGCCACGTTCTCGTAACCCCCTGTGACGCCCCACCCGCGCCGAAGTTCAGTCGCTCAGCCCGTCACGCGCCGCCGATGCGCACCACATGCGCCTCGCGCGGATCGACGCGGCCCGCGTGCAGGTCGGCGATCACCGCCTGCGCATGCGCGAAGCCACGGCCTTGCGCCAGCGTCATCCAGCGGTTGCCCGGCCGGCTCAGCTCGGCGATGAAGCGGCCCTGCGCGTCGTTGAAGCGGCGATTGACCTCCTGCGGCCCCCAGTCGGCATTGCGCTTGCGGATCTGCACGGGCGCGAAGTAGAGCTTCGGCGTGGGGCCGGGCAGCGCGCTGGTGTCGCCGAGGAATTCGGTTTTCTGCGCCGAGCCCGCATAGCAGTCGTACACCAGCGATTCGCCGAAGTGGTGGTGCACGGTGGCGCGCAGGTCGTCGTGGCCCGCGAAGTCGACGTACAGCGTGGGCACGTCGGCCGCGAGCGTGGCGATCTCGCCGTAGGCCACCGTGCGGTCGTAGCAGCCCAGCGCCTCGACGAAGGCGCGGTTGCCTTCGGAGGTGGCGGCGATCAGCTGCAGGCCTTCGCGGCGGCCAAGGCAGAAGGCCGTGCCGAACGCCGTCTTGCTCGATGCGCTCGACACCACGACCTGCGTTGCACCGAAGAAGGCGTTGTCTTCGAGAAAGTCAGCCAGCATGAACGAGGTGATGAACAGCGGGCGCACCAGCATCTGGTAGTCCTCCAGCGCGGCGACGTAGCCCGCGTCGTGGCTGCAGCGCATGTACTGGTTGTAGGCCGACACCAGTTCGCTGCGGTGCGCCGCACCGTCGTAGAAGCCGCGCGGCGTCACGCGCACCGGCTGCATGCGCAGGTGGCTCGCAATGGGAAAGTAGCCGTAGAAGCGCTCGCCCACGGCCACGCCTTCGACATTCGAGGCCACCACGTCGGCAAAGCCCCAGGCCGGCATGTGGCCCCAGTCGGCATCGCCGGTGGGAAAGAACTGCCAGTACTTCATCACCGCATCGCCGAAGGCCGCGTAGGTGATGTTGTTGGTGGTGAGCGAGAAGCGCTCGATCTGCATCAGCACCTCGCCCGGCTGCAGGCGGCCGTCGTCTTCCGAAGTGACGATGCGGGTGGTTCCGAGTGCGTTCTTGCGCGTTTCGAGGCGGGTTAAAGTGAATGCGTTGTTCATTCGCAAACTGTAGGACGGCCCGCTTCGCCGCGGGTTCGGAAACCCGGTCCATGCCCGCCGCACCCCGCTCCAAGCCCCTGAAACGCCCCACGCAGGCGCGCGGCAAGTTCACCGTGCAGGCCATCTACGACGCCTTTGTTCGGATTTGGCGCGCGCAGGGCTGGGAGGGCGTGACCACGCGCGCCGTGGCGCTCGAAACCGGCATCGCGGTCGGCACCTTCTACGACTACTTCCCCGACAAGGAAGCGCTGCTCTCGGGCTATGTGCGCCACTGCGTCGAGGCGCTGCTCGCGCGGCTCGACGAAGAGGTGATCGCGCCTTCAGGCATCGACTGGCGCGAACGCGTCAAACGCCTCGTGCGCCTCACCTGCGACACGCACCTCGACGGGCTGCCCGCCTTCGACCACGAGATGCTGATGCTCGAACACCGCGTGGCCGAACCCAAGCACCACCGGCGCGTGTACGACGAGCTGCTCGCGCGCTGGACGCAGGCCTTCGCCGCCTGCCGCGACCTGCAGCCGCCGCCCTCACCCGCCACCGTGCAGGCGCTGCTGACCGCGGCCTGGGGCGGGCGCCGCTACCGGCTGCTGGTGCAGCCCGACGACGCGACGGGCGATGCGTGGGTCGCCGAGATGGAAGCGATGGTCACGGCGCGGCTGTTGGCGCGCTGAGCGCCTGCAGCCACGCCAGCGTGCCCTGCAGCTCGGCCGGGCGGATCTCGTGCGCGCCCGGGAAGTCCGAGCCCGACAGCGCCAGCGGCAGCCCGCGCGCCAGTTCGCGCGTGGCCTGCGCGGCGCTCGGCGGAATCACGTTGTCGGCGCTGCCGTGGCTCACCCACAGCGCCTTGCCCGCGAAGGCCTCGGGCGGCGCGATGTGCGGCACCACCTCGGGCAGCAGCCGGCTGTGCCACACCAGCGCGGCGCGCAGCTTCTCGGGCTGCGTGAGCAGCAGCGACAGCGACATGATCCCGCCCTGGCTGAAGCCGCCGACCACCACGCGCTCGGGCGGAATGCCCAGCTGCTGCGACGCCGACGTGACCATCTCGCCGATGAGGAAGCGGCTTTCGCGCTCCTGTTCCTCGTCGATGCGGCGCCCGCCGTCGGCCAGCACCTGGAACTCGAACCACGCGTAGGAACCGGGCGACAGCACATACGGCGCGCGCAGGCTCAGCACGTGGAACTGCGGCGGCATCATGCGCGCCAGCCCGAACAGGTCTTGCTCGTTGCTGCCCACGCCGTGCATCAGCACGAGCAGCCAGGGTTCAGGGCCGCCCGAGGGTGCGGGATGGTGCAGGAACTGCAGGGGCAGATGGAGCGATGTCATGGGTCGGAAGGGTCTCGAAAAAGATGACGGACGGCGCGGCTCAGCGAAAGCCCTTGGCCAGCGCCCGCGTGACCTCGGCCGAGGACACCTCGCGGCAGCCGGTGGCGTTCTGCCCCGACCACAGCGGAGAAAAATCGCCGCTGCCCTGCGCCTCGGCCTTGGCGCGCAGCGGCGCGATGCCCGAGGTGGCGAGCGGAAATTCCGGCGCCGGGCCGATGGGGCCCAGCTCGCGCATCACGCGGTTGACGATGCCGCGCGCCGGCCGGCCGGTGAACAGATTGGTGAGCGCCGTGTGGCGCGCGGCCTCGCTCTTCAGCGCCGCGCGGTGCAGCGCGCTGGTCATGGCCTCGGGCGTCAGCAGGTAGGCCGTGCCGACCTGCACGCCGGCCGCGCCCAGCGCCATGGCCGCGGCCACGCCGTCGGCATCCGCGATGCCGCCGGCCGCGATCACCGGCACCTTCAATGCGCGCACCAGCTGCGGCAGCAACGCGAAGGTGCCGAGCTGCTTCGTCAGGTCGTGCGACAAGAAGTGGCCGCGGTGCCCGCCGGCCTCCAGCCCCTGCGCGATGACCGCGTCGACACCCTTCGCCTCGAGCCACAGCGCCTCGTCGACGGTGGTGGCCGAAACCAGCACCTTCGCGCCCCAGCCGCGCACCTTGGCCAGCAGCGGCTCGGGCGGCAGCCCGAAATGGAAGCTCACCACCGGCGGCTTGAACTCGGCCAGCAGGTCGGCCACCTCGGCGCTGAAGGGGTTGCGCCCGGGGCCGGTCGGGATGCCCGCGGGGTCGATGCCGAACTCGGCGTAGTACGGCCCCAGCGCGGCGCGCCAGGCGGCCTCGCGTGCCTCGTCCGGCGTGGGCGGGGTGTGGGCGAAGAAGTTGACGTTGAAGGGCTTGTCGGTGCCCGCGCGGATCGCCGCGAGTTCGCTGCGCATCGCGTCGGGCCCGAGCATCGCGCACGGCAGCGACCCCAGCGCGCCTTCGTTGCACACCGCGATCGCCATCGCGCTGGCCTGCGCGCCGGCCATCGGCGCCTGGATCAATGGAAGTTCGGTGCCGAGGATCTGTTGCAACGTCGTCATTCGGGGTGCGCTCCTGTGTCCATGTGTCGAATGCACGGCATTGTCCGGCCAAGCCGTTGAGCGCGGCGCCCGCGGGGTCATCGGGACAGGTCAGCAGCAGCAGCGCGCAGCCTGCCGCAGGCTCACTCCTCGCTGGTCCACTCCACCTGCACGCCCAGGCTGCGCAGGTTCTCGACGAAGCGCGGGTGCGCGCGCCGGATCGGCGTGGCGTTGCGGATCTCGGACTTGCCTTCGATGCTGGCGGCCACCATGAACAGCGCGATCGCCACGCGGATGATGTAGGGGCTCTCGACCACCGCCGGCGTGAGCGCGTGGCCGCCGAAGGTGATGAGCCGGTGCGGGTCGGACGAGAACACGTGCGCGCCGAACTTCGACAGCTCGCCGGTCCAGCCCAGCGCACCGTCGTACACCTTGTTCCAGAACATCGCGTTGCCCTGCGCGCGCACGCCCAGCGCAATGAAGATCGGCAGCAGGTCGACCGGGAAGTACGGCCACGGCGCGGCCTCCACCTTGGTGAGCACGTTGCTGGTGAACGGCGTCTGCACCTTCAGCGGGCCGCTGCGGATGGCGCGCGACCAGCCGTCGGCATGCTCGATCTGCACGCCGAACTTGGCAAAGGTGCGGTCGATGAGCGGAAAGTTGCCCGGCGCGCTGTTGCGCACCACGACGTCGCCGCCGGTGATCGCGCCCAGCGCCAGGAAGGTGGTGATCTCGTGGAAGTCTTCGTCGAAGCGGAACTCGCCGCCGCCCAGCGTGCCGCCGCCATGCACCGTGAGCCGCGAGGTGCCCATGCCCTCGATGCGCACGCCGATCATGGCCATGAAGCGGCAGAACTCCTGCACGTGCGGCTCCGAGGCCGCGTTGGTGAGCGTCGAGGTGCCGCCCGCGGCGGCCGCGCACAGCACGAAGTTCTCGGTGGTCGTCACCGAGGCGTAGTCCAGCCAGTGGTCGGTGGGCGTGAGCCGGCCGGGCGCGTACACCAGCAGCGAGCCCTCGGTGCGCTCCACCTGGCCGCCGAAGCGCTGGAACACCTCGACGTGCGGATCGATCTCGCGCACGCCCAGCGTGCAGCCCTTGACGTTGTCTTCCAGCCGCGCCACGCCGAAGCGCGCCAGAAGCGGCGGCACCAGCATGATCGACGAGCGCATTTCCTCGGGCAGGCGGTGGAGCGCCGCATCGAAGGTGGTGGCGCGGTGGTGCAGCTCGAGCGTGCCGCTCTCGTGGTCCATGCGGACCTCGCTGCCCAGCGTGCGGAAGATGTCGAGGATCTTGCGCACGTCGGTGATGTCGGGCACCCCGTGCAGCCGCAGCGGTTCGCCGGTGAGCAAGGTGGCGCACAGCACCGGCAGCACCGCGTTCTTGTTGGCGGAGGGAATGATGCGGCCGCGAAGGGGCGTACCGCCGTGCACGATGAGGTTGGACATGAAAGGGGGCGAACAGAGGGGCGAAGGCACGAACTGTTCGCGCCGGACGGCGGAACTTTACCGTTGGAAACGACGGGTTTCCGGGGGCTCAGTTGTAAGAATTTGGAAACGCCCGCGGCGCGCCGGTGCGGCCGCGGCGTGGCCTGGGAGGCCGGTCAGGCCTTGCGCTGGAAGCCCGGCGCCTGGTCGACTTCGGTCGGCTTGTAGATCTTGTGCGCCGCCGTCGCGCTGCCCGCGTCGGCCACCACCAGCAGGCGCCACAGCGGCTCGCGCACGGCGCACAGGCTTTCCTCGGGCGTGAGCGCGAAGGTCGGCAGCGCCGGGGCGGTGCCCTTCACGACCACCTTGAGCAGCATCGCGCCCTTGGCGTTCGACACCTCGATGTCGTAGCCCAGTGCCTTGCTGGTGACGTCTTCCGCGTTGTAGCCGTAGCCCTTGAAGTGGCCCATGACATAGGCCATGGCGGCGGCCTGCACGGCGTCCGTCGTGGTCGGGCCGGCCGGGGCCGCGTCGGCGTCGTCGGCCGCCGGCACACCGCCGCGGGCCTTGGCGGCCGTGATGTCGGCCTCGGTCGGCACCCAGCCGCGCGCGCCGCGCACCAGCACGGCGAGCTGCTGTTCGGGCTCCCAGCTCGCGACGTGCCATTCGGCGTCGTCGCGCACGCGGGTCGAGACCTTGGCGCTCTTGTTGCTCTCGAGCTCGGCGATGGCGACGCGGTTGGTCTGCAGCACGGCGCGGAAGCCCTGGCCGGCGTCGAAGGTGCGCTTGAGCAGGGCCAGGCGGTCCTTGGCGCGCTGCGCCTGCTGGGCGCTGCGCACGCCGCCGCCGGGGCGGCGCTGGGCGTCGAGCGATTCCAGGTAGAACCAGCGGCCACCGGCCGCCACGCTCACGTACTCGCCCCAGATGGTGGCGATGACGTTGTCGCCGGTGGCGAGCCAGGCGTGCTCGAACGGCTTGTCGCGTGCGTCGAACACCCCCATCTTGGCGACGATTTCGACCGGCGTGAGGCGCGGTCCGGAGAGCCGCATCTCATCGATGGCGGCGAGCACGGAGGGGTCGACTTCCTTGTCCATTCAGCGGAATTCTGGCGAGTTGGGAGGGGGTGGGAGTATGCCGCATCGGCCGTCGCTCCCCGGTGCCCGGCGCCGCGGCGCGTGTACCCTCCGTGCCTTGAAAGCCCCCGCATGCACGACCTGCTGACCTCCTACTTCTGGCACGGCGACACGCTGCGCAGCCGCAGCGTGAGCGGCATCGTGCACGCGGCCCTGCTCGACGTGCCCGAGCCCCCGGCGCGCCTCGTGGCTGACTGGCAGCGGGAGATCGCCACGAACGTGCCGCTCGAACCCGGTGATGTCGAGCCCATGCCGCTGGCCCGCGCACGCACGCGCTGGCCCGACTACGCGCGGTGCGTGCAGGCGATGTCAGGCTGGCTGGGCACGCTGGGCCTGCCCGCGTCTTTGCTGCCCGCCAGCGACGTCGCCCTGATGGCCTGCCGCGGCGCCCGCTACCACCACGATGGCGCGCAGTACGGCGGCGCGGCCTTCTGCAACCTGTTCCTCAGCGAAGACAAGGGCCTGGACGTGCACTTTCCCGTCACCGGCCACCGCATCGCGCTCACGCGGGGCACGGCCCTGCTGTTCGACACGGGCCAGCCCCACGCCGTCGTGCCGCGCGGCAGCGACCACGGTTTCGATGCGGCCGACTTCCCGTCTTCGCTCGATCGCACGCAGCTGTTCCTGACCTGGGAGCTGTCGATCGAAGACGCGCAGGTGGCGCGCCTGCTCGGCGTCGGCTTCGATGTCGATCCGGTCACCGCGTCGCAGCTCGATGAAGAACAGGTCCGGGTGAACGGCGAACAGGCCGAGGTCTGCGCGAACTCCGGCCGCTGGCTCAGCGACACGTAGCGAACGAACGATCAATCGCCCTGGCGGTAGTGAGTCCCCGGCCGCGCCGCCGAATCGATGATGTCCCGCCACGACTTTCCCGCGCTGCGCAGTTGCTCGATCGACGGGCCCAGCGTGTTGCCGTAGCGGCTGTGCGACCTGGCTTCGAGGGCCTGCAGCTCGTGCGAGGGCGTCAGCGCGCGGTAGTGCAGCTTGAGATCGTCCCGCTGCGCGAAGATCCAGCGCGCCACCTGTTCTTCACTCACACCATCGGCCAGCATCCGCGCAGCGGCAGGCCCCAGCTCGGCCACGGCCGCTTCGTAGGTCTTGCGTACGTTGAGGTCTGCCATGCGGACTCTGAAGTGGATGTGACGGGCGAGTCGGCCCATTGTGCATACGACGAGGGCGCTACAGTGGCTGTCCCCTCATCTCTTTTCGTGCATGCCCGGAGCCCAAACGATGCGCCACCTCTTCAACGTGTTCGGCCGCACCCTGCGCGTCGAAATGACCGATGCCCGCTGGCGCAGCCACTGGGTCGGCGCCGACGGAAAACTGGGCCTCGCCCAGCTCGCGATTCCACCGGACGTGACGCCGGCCGACCTCGCGCAGTACCTCTACGACATCTACCACGAGAACGCGACGCCGACGAACGGCGATGTCTTCGAGATCGGCGCGAAGTGAGCCCGTCGTCGCTATCGCTGCGCGGCCTTCGATGACGCGCGCAACATCAGCCAGGCCACGCCGCCGAACGCCAGCACGAACACCAACAGCGGCCCCACCTCCCGGGCCCTGAAGCCCTCGCTCACGAGGTTGCCAAGCAAGGTCCACGGCACCAGCGGAAACGCGAGCAGCACCACCACCGCGGGCACATGCGCGTGCAGCGGAAAAAGAACCAGCGCAAGACCCGTCGACAGCAGGCTCGCCACCAGGTACGCGAACAGAAGCTTGAACACCACTTTCATGCGGCGATTCTGACCGCCCTCTTTTGCCCACGCCGGGGTGACAGATGACACGGCAATCTGCTACACCTCGCGGTACCCACCCGTCCCCCTGCGCAAGGAGAACCGACCGATGGCCCCAGCCAAGAAGCGCGTCGCCGCGAAGAAGCCCTCGCCCGCTGATACGAAAGTCCCCAGGATGCCGCACGGGGTGCTGACGCCGGCGCTGTCGTCCGGCAGCGTGCGGCTCCACGTGACCGGGCAGATCAAGCTGCTCAACAGCTGGGTCGACCTCCCACCGGAGATGGCCGCCGCGATGGTGGCGCAGTCGGCCCACGCCGATGCGCCCGCCGCGGGCCACCTGCCGGGCGAGGCCTCCCCCGCCCTCACCGCCGCGCTCGCCGGCACGGCCGACGCGCTGTGCACGCGGCTCTCGCCGGTGTCGACCTTCGGGCTCGCGCAACTCCAGCGCCTGCCGATGGACGTCGAGACCTCGATGGACCCGCGCCTGCAGCTGGCGGTGATGAACCGCCGCGCGGGCAAGCAGAGCATGCCCATCTCGTCCGCCGATGGCGACTCGGTGCCGGTGGTGGCGCGCGTGACCAGCCATGCCGAGTGGGCCGACATTCCCGATGTCGATGCGGGTTCCGACATCGGCACCGCCGACGACGGCACGGTGCTCGTCACGGGCCGCATTCCGCTCGGCAAGGCCGAGGCCATCCGCCAGCATCCGGCCGTGCTCAGCATGAAGGCCTCGCAGCCCGTGCTGCCGGCGCTGAACAACACCATCGCGTCGATGGGCGTGCAGGCCGACAACCCCGCGCTCGCCGGCACGGCGGGCGGCGCCGGCGTGGTGATCGGCGTGGTCGACTCGGGCGGCGACTTCGCGCACCAGAACTTCCTGAAAGCCAACGGCAAGACGCGCCTGCTGGCCCTGTGGCAGCAAGGCGCGCCGGCCAAGGCCAACAGCCCCTACGGCTACGGCCGGCTCTTCGAGGCGGCGGACATCGACAAGGCGCTGAAGAAGGCCGACCCGTACAAGGCGCTGGGCTACGACCCCGGTGCGGGCATGCCGGGCAGCCCGGGTTCGCACGGCACGCATGTGATGGACATCGCCGGCGGCAACGGCCGGGGGTCGCTGCAACCCGGCGTGGCACCGAAGGCCGACCTGATCTTCGTCGAGATGTCGGCCCGCGACATCGCGTGGACCGGCCACAACGCCGTGTTCAGCTCCTTCGGCGATTCGGTGCAGATGCTCGAAGCAGTGAAGTTCATCTTCGACCGCGCGGGCGACAGGCCCTGCGTCGTCAACCTGAGCCTGGGCACCAACGGCGGCCCGCACGACGGCACCTCGCTGGTCGAGCAGGGCTTCGACGCGCTCGTGTCGCAAAAGCCCAACCGCGCGATCGTGCTGGCGGCCGGCAACTCGCAGGAAGACAACACGCACACGGCGGGCACGGTGACCGGCAACGGGCACCTGGATGTGTCGTGGACCCTGGTCAACGGCAAGGGCGGCGAGTTCGAGCTCTGGTACGGCGGCAGCCAGCGCCTGCGCGCCGAGCTGCTGGGCCCCGACGGCGAGGTGCTGGCCAGCGTCGCACCGGGAGAAAACTTTCCGCTCGGCGCGGGCAACGGCGAGATCGCCGCGTTCCTCAGCAGCCGCATCACCGACCCGAACAACAAGGACAACGTGATCGGCATCTGGCTGGCACCCAACTGGCCCGACGGCGAGTTCAAGGTGCGGCTGCACGCCCTGGCCGCCGACGACGTGCCGTTCCATGCCTGGCTCGAGCGCCTGGACAGCGGCCAGTCGTACTTCGGCCAGCCGGTGAAGTCGCACCTGCTGGGCTCGCTGTCGACGGGCAAGCTGTCGATCGTGGTCGGCGCCTACGACGCCCGCAAGACGGGCGAGCCCGCCGCCAGCTTCTCGAGCGCGGGCCCGACGCGCGACGGCCGGCCCAAGCCCGAGGTCAGCGCCCCCGGCGTGCAGGTGAAGGCCGCGCAGTCGCGCACGAAGGACGGCATGGTGAAGAAGTCGGGCACCAGCATGGCGGCGCCGGCGGTGACCGGGCTGGTCGCGCTGATGCTGGCCAAGGCCCACAAACAAGGCAAGAAGCTGACCATCGCCGACATCCGCGCCAGGCTGAAGGCGGGCGTCAAGCCCGGCGGCGGGCCGGCTGGCTGGGACCCGCAGCGCGGCGACGGCCAGGCCGGCAGCGGCGCGATCTGACGATCCAGCCATGACCCCCACGCCCGGTGCGGTTGTGCCGAACCCGAGCGGGGGGTGTAATCTGTGTTCCCGCCCCCATCTGCCCTCTCATGCCCATCGATTTGCGCTCGCTCAAGAAGCTCGACTTTTCGGCCGCCCCCGCGCCGGTGTCGGGCGAGCGCGTCGTCGTGCTGGTCAAGCTGTGCGAGGGCGCCGAGCGCCCGGACTACATCGCCGCGCGCGCCGACATCTCGCCGGGCCTGTTCTCGGCCGAGATTCCGATCGACAAGCTCCAGCAGCTCGAGGCCGACCCGGCCGTCGAGTCGGTCGAGCTGTCGCGTCGGCTGCCCAACATCTCCTGATTCCCCTGACACGCGACCCACCCGGGTCGCTGCCTTCGCGCATGCCATGCCGGCAGGCGCCCGCACACGCGTGCCTCACAACCCAGCCCAAGGAGCTTCCATGAAAGTGCTCGACGATGCCGCGCGCGCGGCGGTCCGGTCGGTGATCGCCACCCACCAGGCGCAGCTGGCCGCCCTGCCCGGCTACGTGGCGGCGGAGCCGGGCTTTCCGCTGGTCGATGGCCGCTTCCTGCGCGAGCCCGCCGTGATCGTGCTGGTCGACCGCAAGCGCCCGTTGTCGGAGGTTCCCGTGGCCGAGCGCGCGCCCCGGCAGCTCGGCCCCTACCGCGTCTGCGTGATGCAGGCCGACCCCGCGCGGCAGCTGGCCGCCAGCGCGGACTTCGAGGACACGGTGAACGCGCTCGCCGAAGCGGCCGTCGGCCTCGTCTACAAGCCGCCTGCAGGCCAGCCCATCGACAAGATCTACAACGTGAAGCAGCCCTTCCTGTGCCACGTCGGCCCCGACGCGGGATGGCCGGTGCTGCGGCCCTTTCTCGAGGGCACCACGCGCTCGCTGTCGGTGGCGATGTACGACTTCAACGCCGACCACATCGCCCAGGTCTTCATCGACCTCGTGCGCGACGGCGGCATCGCGGCGGCGCTGAGCTGGGACGACGGCATGACGAAGGAAGAACAAGTCATCCGCAAGAAGCTGCGCAAGCTGCAGCAGGAGGCCGACTTCAGGGCCTGGCTCGTGCAGTGCGGCAAGGGCCGCCGCTTCGCCAGCGCGTACCACGAGAAAGTGGCGGTGCGCGACCACAAGGCCTTCTGGCTGTCGAGCGGCAACTGGAGCAAGCGCAGCCAGCCCGACATCGACCCCGTGGCCACGCCCGCGCAGGCCAAGGGCATGTTCAGCAAGGGCAACCGCGAGTGGCACGTGATCTGCAGCGACGCCGCGCTCTCGAAGGTGTTCGAGAAGTACATCCTGCACGACCTCAAGGCCTCCGAGAAGGAAGAAGCCGACGGCGCCGCCGACGCGGCGCTGGACGTGGCGCCCAAGCTCACATTGCCCGACGTGTTCGTGCCGCTGGACCACCTGCTGGAACAGGCCGTGGCCTTCGCGGGGCCGGTGGTGCCGGTCGAACCCGCGCGGTTGCCGGCGGTGAAGACCACGGTGAAAGTGCAGCCCGTGCTCACGCCGGACAACTACCTGCCGCACATCAATGCGCTCATCGACAGCGCGCAGACCTCGCTGTACCTGCAGTTCGCCTACATGACCTGGAGCGATGCCGACAAGGACGCCGACTTTCGCGCGCTGCTGCGCAAGCTCGCACAGCGCAGCACCGAGCCGGACCTCGACCTGCGCATCATCCTGGGCAGCACGAGCGCGGCCGACAACATCCGCAAGCTGGTCGAGGCGGGCTGCAACAAGGATGTGTTCCGCGTCCAGGGCAGCATCCACAACAAGGGCATCATCGTGGACGGCCAAGCGGTGCTGGTGAGCAGCACCAACTGGTCGGGCGACGGCGTGCTGCGCAACCGCGACGCCGGGCTGATCATCCACAACGAAGACGTGGCGCAGTACTACCAGCAGGTCTTTCTCGACGACTGGGACTCGCGCGCCAAAAGCCGCGTGGACGACGACCCGCCGGTGACGCTGGCCTCAGCCGGCGCGCCCACGCCGCCGGGCATGGTGCGCATGTCGTGGAGCGACTATCACGGGTGAGGCGCCGCCTCGATGAAATCCACCGAGTGCAGCACCCGCCGCAGCTCCGGATCGTCCGAGGCCTGCCACGCCGGCAGCTGCGCCAGGAAGTGCGCGATGAAGCGCGCCGCCGCGTGCGACGGCGCCTCCTGCGCGCGGCGCACGATGCCCACCACGTTGCTGTGGAAGCGCTCGCGCAGCTGCAAGGTCACGAGCGCATGGCGCAGGCTCTCGGTTTCCACCAGCGGCCAGGGGCAGAAGGTGAGCATGTCGGTCTTGCGCACGAGGCCCAGCATCATCGACGGCGAATGGGCCAACTGGATGCGCTGCACGGGCGCGGCCAGGCCGTGCTGGCGGAACAGGTTGTCGAGAAAACTCGCGCCCTCGCCCGGCGTAAAGTTGAGCACCCAGTCGTCCTGCAGCAGCTCGGCCATCGACTGCGCGCCGGCCCGCGGGTGGCCGCGGCGCGCCACCACCGTCATGTCGTAGCGGAACAGCGGCTGCGCCTGCAGCCCCTGCATGGCCTCGTCGGGGCCGATGCGGCCAATCAGCAGGTCGAGGCTGCCCTCGCGCAGCCGCGGGTAGCTGAGCGCGGAGAGGCCGTCGAACATCTCGAGCTGCACGTGCGGCAGCTCTTCGCGAAACAGCGACACCACGCGCGGCAGCAGGGTCTGCGTGATCCAGGGCGTGATGGCCACGGTCAGGCGCTGCTGCGCGCCGGTGTCGCGGTGGCGTGAGAGCGTGTCTTCGGCCTGGCGCAGCTGGGCCAGCACGCGCTGCGCATGCTCCAGCAGTTCCAGGCCGGCCGGCGTGAAGGCGATGCCGCCGCCGTGGCGCGTGAACAGCGCCACCTGCGCATGCGCCTCCAGTTCGCGCAGGCCCTGCGTGACCGTGGCCTGGGTGACGCCCAGTGCCCGCGCAGCGGCGCGGATGCTGCCTTCGGAGGCGACGGCGGCGAGATAGCGGAGCTGGTGCAGCTTCATGGCGGCCGATTATCCGCAGCCATCGGTGGCGACAGGCGCCGCCCACCTCCGCATGGCGGCGCCTGTCTGCCCCCGCAGGCAGCGAATTCCTAGACTCGCCGCAAGACAGCAAGGAGACAGATTCCCCCATGACGACCTACACCGTCGACAACGCCGCCGCCCTCGAGAGCGTGCTGCCCGCAGTGCGCGAGGTCGCGCCCGAGATGGTCGGCCTGCGCCACCGCATCCACGCGCACCCCGAACTGGCCTACGAAGAGCACGTCACCAGCGAGCTGGTGGCCACGCGCCTGGCCGACTGGGGCTACGAGGTGCACCGCGGCCTGGCCGGCACCGGCGTGGTCGCCACGCTGACATGCGGCACGGGCACGCGGCGCCTGGGCCTGCGCGCCGACATGGACGCGCTGCCGATCCAGGAAGCGACCGGCCTGCCCTACGCCAGCCAGGTGCCCGGCAAGATGCACGCCTGCGGTCACGACGGCCACACCAGCATCCTGCTGGCCGCCGCGCGCGTCATCGCGCAGGAGCTCAGCTTCGACGGCACGCTGCACCTGATCTTCCAGCCGGCCGAGGAAGGCCTGGGCGGCGGGCGCCGCATGGTCGAAGAAGGCCTGTTCGAGCGCTTTCCCTGCGACGCCATCTTCGCGCTGCACAACATGCCCGGCTTTCCGGCAGGCAAGTTCGGCTTCAAGGAAGGCTCGTTCATGGCCTCGTCCGACTCGGTCACGATCACGGTGACGGGGCGCGGCGGGCACGGCTCGGCGCCGCACCTGTCGGCCGACCCGGTGGTGGCGGCGGCGCACATCGTCGTGGCGCTGCAGACCATCGTGTCGCGCAACGTCGACCCGCGCGAGATGGCGGTGGTGTCGGTGGGCGCGATCCACGGCGGCGACGCGCCCAACGTGATTGCCGACAGCGTGCAGATGCGCCTCACGGTGCGCGCCTACCGGCCCGAGATCCGCGCCATGCTGCGCGAGCGCATCACCGAGCTGGCGCAGGCGCAGGCCGTCACGCTCGGCGTGAAGGCCGAGGTGGACTACCACTGGCGCTACCCCGCGCTGGTGAACGACGAGGAATCCACGCGCTTCGCACGGCAGGTCGCGCGCGACTGGCTGGGCGACGAGGGCCTGCTGCCGCCGCTGGCGCCGCTCACGGGCAGCGAGGACTTTTCTTTCATGCTGGAACGCTGCCCCGGCAGCTACCTGATCGTGGGCAACGGCGAAGGCGAGCACCACCGCACCGGCGGCTGCATGGTCCACAACCCCGGCTACGACTTCAACGACGCGATCCTGCCGATCGCGGCCAGCTACTGGGTGCAGCTGGTGCGGCGCTTCCTGGGCGCGCAGGCCTGAGCGGGCCTTCTCCTTTCCCACTCTTTCGTACTGGAACCGCGATGACCCGTCTTGCTTCTTCTTCCGTTTCGCGCCGCGTGGTCTTGAGCGCGCTCAGCGCCGCCGCCGTCTGTGCCGCCGCCCCCGCGTTCGCGCAGGGTACCTACCCCGCCAAGCCCATCAAGCTGCTGGTCGGCTACGCGCCGGGCGGTTCGGTCGACATGGCCGCGCGCGTGGCGGCGGACATTCTTTCGGCCAAGCTCGGCGCGACGGTGGTGGTCGAGAACGTGACCGGCGCCGCGGGCGTGGTCGCGGCGCAGCGCGCGGTGAGCAGCCCGGCCGACGGCTACACGCTGCTGGCCGGCTCCAGCAACGAGATGGCGGCCACGGTGCTGGTGAACCCCGCACAGCGCTACGACCCGGTGAAAGACCTGACCCCGGTCAGCCTGCTCGCCGTCGCGCCCGTGCTGCTGGTGGCGAGTCCGAAGGTGGGCGTGAAGAACCTCGACGAGTTCATTGCCCTGGCCAAGCGCAACCCCGGCAAATACAGCTACGGCAGCTCGGGCGTGGGCTCGACGCTGCACTTCGTGGGCGAGCAGATCAAGCAGCGCGCGGGCCTGTTCCTCACGCACATTCCCTACCGCGGCACCGCGCCGCTCACGAGCGACCTGGTCGGCGGCACGCTGGACTTCGCGATCGTGTCGCCCACCGCCGCGGCGCCGTTCCTGCAGGGCGGGCGGATCGTGCCGCTGGGCGTGTCGTCGGCCAAGCGCTTTCCCGGCCTGCCGCAGGTGCCGGCGCTGGGCGAACACCCGCAGCTGAAGGGCTATGAGCTGAGCGGCTGGTTCGCGCTCGCCGGCCCGAAGGACCTGCCCGCGCCCATCGTGCAGAGCCTGCGCGCGGCGCTGCAGGCCGGCCTGGCCGCCCCGGCGATCCGCCGGCGGCTGGAAGAAGGCGGCTCGATTCCCGCCACGGGCAAGGAAGACCTCGGGCAGATCATGCGCGAGGACACGGCCAAGTACGCGACGCTGGTGAAGTTCGCGAACATGCGCGACTGAGGCCCGCCGGGTCGTTTCAGCGCGGGGCGTCGCCGCCCTGGCGCTCCTCCACCCACCACTTCGCCTGCGCAGCATTCATCGCGCGCGCGTTGACAATCATTTCCTCGATCTGCGCACGCGTGGCCGGCGAATCGACCATCCACGCGGTCTGCACGGCATGCGCGGGCCCACCTTCGGCGAGCCGGTATTCCAGACAAAAACGAACCTCATTGCTCATCGGTGATCGAACCCTCTCTCTTCGCCACCGATTCTGTCTGACTCAAGTGAAACAGAACGCTTCTTCGATGCGTCGCAGCCACAGGAACCGATGGCGTTTTGAGGCCATTCGTTCACAATGATTGCACCGTTGTTGCAGCGGAAAGGAGTGTGAAACCATGTTCGACTTCTTGTTTCGGCCCACCCACACGGCCTATTTGAAACGTGCCTCGGCACTGCTCGAAGAGGCGCAGATGGCACGCATCGAACACCAGGCTGCCGCAGAGCATCACAGCGCCCTCGCCCGCATGTACGCGGAACGTGCCCGGCGGCTCGAGAACGAGCTGTACCGGCAACCTCGCGCCGCGGAGCACGGCACCGAGGCAGTGGCGGTCGCGGTGGAAGACCGCCCGCAGCTGTACTCGCTGGATGGCAGCCGCAAGGCGACGACGCATCCGGCCGGCAGCTGACGCCGGCCCGCGCGATCGCCTCGAGGTCGCGCCCGGCGACAAGGGCGCGGCTGTGCCGATGCGGTGATCTGGGGTGATGTAATCCGGCTCCCCGGCCCTCACCGCGAGAACCCCATGCGCTTCATTGCCCGCATCGCCGCCTGCGCGGCCCTGGCCCTGTCCCAAGCCCACGGGCAAACCGCCGTACCTTACGACGGCCCGCTGTTCGACACCCACCTGCACTACAACCAGGAAGCCTGGGACGGCACCGCCGGCCCCTTCCCGCCCACCGAGGCGCTCGCGCGCATGCAGCGCAACCAGGTGAAAGCCATCATCGCCAACTCGCGGCCCAATGCCGGCACGCAGACCCTGGCCGCCGCACGCGAAACCCGCGCCGCCGGCGTCACCGTGGTGCCCTTCGTGCGCCTGTACCGCAACCGCGACGACTACAACAACTGGTTCCGCGACGAAAGCATCCACGAGATGGTGCTGGCCGAACTGGCGCGCGGCACGGCCAGCGGCCCCTACCGCGGGCTCGGCGAGTTCCACCTGTACGAAAGCGCCAACGCCAACGGCCCTGTGGCCAAGAAACTGATCGCGCTGGCCGAAGAGAAAAAGCTCGCCGTGCTCGCGCACGTGGACGATGTGGCCGTCGACCTGCTGATGGCGAACGCGCCGTCGAAGGGCCGCGCGCTGCGCCTCATCTGGGCCCACACCGGCATCGGCGGCACGCCGGTCGAGCGCGTGCAGGCGATGCTGGAGCGCTACCCGCTGCTGATGGGCGAACTCTCGTACCGCCCCGGCCTGACCTGCGAGGACGGGCGCCTGTGCCCCGAGTGGCGCGCGCTGATCCTCAAGCACCCCGATCGCTTCATGGTCGGCTCCGACACCTGGGTCAACCAACGCTGGAGCGCCTACGACGAGATCATGCGCAGCTACCGCACCTGGCTGGGCGACCTGCCGCCCGCCGTGGCGCAGCGCATCGCCTGGGGCAACGCGGCGGCGCTGTTCGACCTGCGCTGAAGCGGACCGTCTCAGGCGGTCTCAGGCGGCCTGATCGCGCCGCGCGGCCACCTCGCGCAGCCGCTGGTGCGCGGCGCCGTCCCACGCCACCGGCTGCTGGTTCTTCGCGCACAGGTAGTGGTGCGTGAACACGCCCAGGTAGGCGTCCAGCGTCTGCTGCGCGGCCTGCTCGCCGGCCAGGTCCATGCACATCGCCGCCACCTCGCTGGTGCAGAAGTGGTCGCCGCGGCCGGAGTTGCGCAGTTTGTATTGCGTGATCTGCTCGGGCTGCAGGCTCAGCACCGGCAGCCGGTCGAGGTAAGGGCTGCGGCGAAACATCTTGCGCGCCTCGGCCCAGGTCGCATCGAACAGGATGAAGAGCGGACGCTTCGCGACACTGCCACCGGCCGCATCAGGCGACGAAGGAACGCCCAGCACCACGCGCTCGGGCGCCGCGTACTGCCCCGGGAACACCACGTAGGGCTGCCATTGCGGGTCGTTCAACAGCGCCAGCAGCGCGGGATCGGTCTCGGTGCGGGCCCAGCCGAAAGCGAAGGTGTCGGCCACCACATCGGCCACCAGCCACCCCGTGTTGGTGGGCTTGAGCGGCTCGATGTCGGCCATGAGCAGGCACACCCCCGCGCGCGTGGCCACCGGAGGGCGCACGGCGCACATGCAGTGGCTGGGCACCAGGCGGCAGCCCGCACAGCGCTCGCGCTTGAAACCGCCACGGGCGAGAAAGGGCTTGGCGCTGCGCGCGAGGCGCGCGGCGCGAAGGAGGGAGACGGCGTGAGGCATGCCCCGATTCTCGGTGGCGCAGCCGTCGCATGACGGCCCCTGCCCTCACCGAGGCTGACGCGATGCCTCGGGATCAGGGCGTGCGAACCGGCGTGACCTTGCGGATCAGGTTGTTGAAGGTGTCGGCCACGTACAGATTGCCAGCGGCATCCACCGTCACCCCATAAGGCTGCTTGAACGTGGCTGCCGTGCCGATGCCGTTCTGCGCGCCCAGCACACCAGGCTGGCCGGCGATCGTGGAGACCACGCCCGCCGGCGTGATCTTGCGCAGCAGGCTGTTGCCCGTGTCGGCCACGTAGATGATGCCGTCGCTGTCCACCGTCAGGCCGCTCGGCTGGTGGAAAGATGCCGAGTTGCCGGCCCCGTCGGCCGCCCCGGCCTGGCCCGAGCCCGCCAGCGTCGTGACCACGCCGCCGGGCGTGATCTTGCGGATGCGGTTGTTGCTGCTGTCAGCCACGTAGATGTTCCCGGCCGCGTCGGTCGCGATGCCGTAGGCCTGCCCAAAGGATGCCGCAGTCCCCGTGCCGTCAGCAAAGCCCGCGGTGCCCGAACCGGCCAGCGTGGTGACGTCACCGGCCGGCGTGATCTTGCGGACAACGGCGCCGATGAATTCGAGCACGTAGATGTTGCCGGCGGCGTCCGTGGCCACCGATGAAGGGGTCTTGAACGTGGCAGAGGTGCCGTGGCCATCGAGCGACCCGATGGCGCCACTGCCCGCGAGCGTGGTCACGTCGGCCGCCGGCGTGATCTTGCGGATGCGGTTGCCGCCGAATTCCGCAGCATAGGCATTGCCCGTGGCGTCCAGCGCAAGACCGGACAGGCCCGAGAACGAGGCTGCCGCGCCGTTGCCGTCTTGCGAAGTGCCGTTGTTGCCACCGCCCGCAAAGGTCGTGACATCGCCAGCGGGCGAGATCTTTCGCACCAGGTTCGTTGCCGTGTCCGACACGAGCAGGCTGCCGCTCTTGTCGAGGACCACGCTGTACGGGAGATAGAACGACGCCGCGCTGCCGTTGCCATTGACCGAGCCGATCGTGCCGGAGCCGGCGAACGTGGACACCTGCGCCTGCACCGCCGAGCACGCGACCGCCACGTCGCCGACGTCGGCCGCCGCCTTGCCGCTGCCCTTGCTGACGGTGCAGAACTGCCACAGCGGCTGGGTGCGTACGCTGACCTCGTAGGCCGCACCTTCGACGAGCGCGGTGGTAAAGGTGAACTTGCCATCGGCCGTGAGCTTCAGGTCGTCGCCCGCATTGTTCTGGAGCACCAGGCTGCCGGTGAGGCCAGTGACGGTGCCACCGACCGTGTGGGTCACGACCACGGGAGGCGCCGGCTCGGGCTGCGGCTGTGCCGGCGCGACGATCGGCAGGAACCCCGCCCCACCGCCGCCTCCCCCACCACCGCCACAGGCCGCGAGCAGCACGATCACACCGGCCATGGCGCTGCAGCGCCCGTAAGAACTCACTCGCTTGGAAAGCATCCGACGCCTTTTTGGAGAAACCCGCTCTCCGGCTGGAGCGCCCAATTGTTTCTGAATGTCTATTTTTGTAATTAACCTGCGCCAAAGCCATCCCCGAAATTGGGTAAACGCAGCGGCGCATGCCTGTGCGGCCTCAAGGCGAAGGGGCGGACACAAGGTCCAAAAGGAGATCGTGAAAGAGACGGTGCGGCCCCCCCCGTGGGGCCATCAGACCAGCCGCAGGTCCTTCACCGCCGCACCGCCGAACACCCGCGCCACCTGCGCCGGCGACAGCCCGTACATCCGCTGGAACAACCCGCCCAGCACCGCCCGGTACTCGTTGAGCACCGCGTGGTCGCGGTTCTGGAACAGCGTGGCCTGCGTCAGCGGCTGCTGCTCGCCCACGACGCGCCCGCCCGCCTGCGCGGCCAGGCCGCCGCCGAGCACCCAGTACACGGTGCCATGCCCGTGGTCGGTGCCGCGGTTGCCGTTCTCGCGGAAGGTGCGGCCGAACTCGCTGACGACGACCACCACGGTCTGGCGCCAGGCGGGCTCGCCCATCTCCTGCGCGAAGCCGGCCACACCGCGACCCAGTTCTTCGAAGCGGTTGGCCAGGTAGCCCTTGGCCGCGCCCTGCCCCACGTGGGTGTCCCAGCCGCCGACGTCGACAAAGCCGATGTCGTAGCGCTCGCGCATCAACAGCGCCATGCGGCGCGCGACCTGCTCGAAGCCCTTGGGGCTCATGGCGTTGCGGCTGGCGGCGTCCATCTCGGCCTGCATGGCGCGCACCACCTCGTCGCGCACCTGGAAGCCCTCGGCCACGGGCTGCGCGAGCGCGGTGTTGCGGTACATCGACGCGATGATCTGGCTCTGCCGCGCATCGAGGGCCTGCCGCGCCACGCCCGCCAGCGCCATGTTGGCGGCCTTGGCGTCGTCGCCGCGCAGCACGATGGGCAGCTGGTCGGTGAAGGCGATGGGCGACACGTCGGCCAGCGGCCCGGCGCCGAGCACGCCGGCCAGCCGGTTGAGAAAGCCCGAGCGGTAGTCGCGCCGCGCGTTGTCGGGCGCCACGCCGAGCTCGATGGCGTCCTGCGTCTCGAAGTGGCTGCGCGTGAGGTCGTCGGTGCCGGCGAAGGCGATGAAGGCCGCCTGCTTGCGCTGGTACAGCGGCAGCACGCTCTGCGCGAGCGCGGGGTGCAGACCCCAATCGCCACCGTCCAGCGGCAACGCGCCGTCGGGCGTGCCGGGCCGGGGGATGGCGATGTTGGGCCGCGAGGCGTAATAGAAGTCGCTGTTCGCGGTGGGCACCAGCAGGCTGGTGCTGTCGTAGGCGCCACGCAGGAACACCACGAGCAGCTTGGTGCCCTCGGCCGCGGGCGCGGCGACCACGCGCGCGGCGGCGCCGGCGAAGGGTGTGGCGGCGATGAGTTGCAGCAGGTGTCGGCGTTGCATGAGGGAGCCTTTCAACGCCGCATCAGCTCGGGCGATGCGAGCAGGAAGGTGTTCCACTCCGGCGGGTTCTTCGCCTGCGCGAGCGCCTGCTGCGTGTCGGCGCTCAGGCCGGGTTGCAGCGCATGCACGGCGCGCGATTCGGCCAGCGGCGGAAACGGCGGCTTCTCGAGGGGGGCCTTGTCGTCGGTGCGGAACAGCACGGCGCCGCCCGTGCCGATGGCGCGCGCAATCTCGAAGCGGGTGTTCATCTGGCCCGCGCTGGCCCAGGCGGCTTCGTTGAGCGGGTAGCCGTCGGGCGTCTCGTGGGCGTACAGGGTCTCGCCCATGCGGTTGATCCAGCCGATCATCGGCGTGGTGTTGAGCACCACGCGCTCGTCGTAGGCCAGCCGCACGCCCGCCACCACGTAGTGCACGGGATCGCGGAACTTGCGGCCCAGCGAGGCCGCGAACTCGCGCGATTCGAACAGCGTCTGCAGGGTGGCGGCAATGTCGCCGTCGCTGCGCGTGAAGGTGGCGGCCATGCGATCGACCAGCGCGGGCGGCGGCTCGTCGGCCACGAAGTACACGGCGAGCTTGCGCGAGATGAAGCGCGCGGTGGCCGGCGCGCGCGCCAGGCGGTCGAGCGCCTCGTCGGTCTCGGCCAGGCCGCGCGCCTGGATGGGCTGGCCCAGGAAGGTCTTCGCGCCGTAGTCGTGCCGGTTCGGGTGGAACTCGAACAGGCCCTGGCGCACGTAGTCGGCGCGCACGGCCGGGCGCACCGCGGGCGGCGTCGCGTCGGGCGGCTGCACGCTGACGCCCACGCCGGTCAGCACGCGCGCCAGCTCCTGCACGTCGGCCTGCGTGTAGCCGCCGCCCACGCCGAGCGTGTGCAGCTCCATGAGCTCACGTGCGTAGTTCTCGTTGATGCGGTTGGCGGCGTTCTGCGCGTTGTCGAGATAGCGCAGCATGGCCGGATGCCGCGCGGTGGCGCCCAGCAGGTCGCGGAACTTGCCGAGCGCGCGCGGGCGGATGGCGTTCTCTTCGTAGTCGCCGACCATCGCGCGCACCAGGTCCTTGCGGATGCTGACGCTGAAGTGGTTCATCCAGAACCAGGTCATCTGCTCCTGCAGCTGGTTGGGCGCGTACAGCGCGCGCAGCAGGAAGCGCTGCTGCGCCTCGCGCGCGAGGGTGTTGAGTTCCTGCTGGTAGGCCGTGCGTGCGGCCTTCTTCGCTTCTTCGTCGGGCAAGGCATCGGCGGCCTTGCGCCGGGCGTCGAGCGCGAAGACGAGCTGGTCGAGCGGCGTGCGCGAGATGGCCATGGCGTCGATCTGGGCCTGCGCCGCCGCGGGCAGCGGGCGCGGCGCGGGACGCAGCTGGCGGCCCATCCAGCGCGGCAGGCCGTCGCGCGCCAGTTCGGCCTGGCTGCCGGCGTTGGCGCCCCAGCTCACGCGGTCGAGCCAGCGCAGTTGCGCGGCGGGCGTGTCGGCGGCATGGCCCAGCGCCGTGAGCGGCGGGCCCTCGGGGCGCAGCAGGCCGGTGGAACAGGCGGTGAGCGCCAGCACGGCGGCCAGCGTCACGGCGATCGCGCGCGAACGGTGCAGCTTCGGAAACGGCATGCGGTCGATCATGCGCCCTTCAACCGCTACGCGATGTAGGCGGTTGACCGACCTCGGGCCGCGCTCAGGTAAAGCTGAAAGTCAGCTTCGTTTCAAGGCGAAACGAACGGGGCTGCTGCCCCGCGCGCTCAGGCCGTGGCGGTACGGCTGGGCTCCGCGCCCGCAATCTGCCGCAGCGCGCGCTCGAACACCTCGACCGGCTGGCCGCCGGAGATCAGGTGCTGGTCGTTGATGATGATCGCGGGCACCGAATGGATGCCGGCGTCGGTGTACAGGCGCTCGCGTTCGCGGGTTTCCTGCGCGAACTCGTCGCCCGCCAAAATCTCGCGGGCCCGCGCCGCGTCGAGCCCCGCCTCGGTCGCCGCGCGCACCAGCACCTCAATGTCCGAAGGGTTCTGGCTGTCGGTGAAGTAGGCCTTCAGCAGCAGCTTCTTGAGCGCCACCTGCTTGGCCGGGTCTTCCAGTTCGGCCCAGTGCAGCAGGCGGTGGGCGTTGAAGGTGTTGTACACGCGGGGCCGGCCCCCGGCGCTGAACTCGAAGCCGACGGCCGCGCCGCGCTGGCGGATCGCCTCGCGGGCCTGGGCCTGCTGCTCGCGCGAGGAGCCGTACTTCTGGTTCAGGTGTTCGAAGGTGTCCTGGCCTTCGGGCGGCATCTGCGGGTTCAGCTCGAAGGGCTGGAAATGCAGTTCGGCCGTGACCTCCGGCGCCACCCGTTTCAGGGCGGCCTCGAGCGAGCCGAGGCCCACGGCGCACCAGGGGCAGGAGACATCGGAAACGAAATCGATCTTGAGATGGGCGGTCATGGCGTCATTCTTCATGGCGCCACAACCCCTTTGTGCGCGCGGGGTTTTCAGGCCATGGCCTTGCGGCGTTCGCGCTCCGTGCGGGCGCTGGCCAGCGTTTCTTCGCGCAGCCGGTCGTACTCGGCCTTGTCGACCGGCACCGCGTTCGGGTTGCCCAGGTCGTGCATGTGGACGCGGTAGGTCTCGCGGGCGCTCATGGCGGCCAGCGCGGCCAGCACGGTCACGGCGAAGGTGATGGCACCCACGGTGAACCAGATGTTGGTCGAGCCCGGAGGCGCCACGGCGGCGAACAGCGCGGGCAGCAGCGCGGTGAAGGTGGTGCCGATGTTCTGCGAGATGGCCATGGCCGACACGCGGTTGCGGGTGCGGAACAGCTCCGGGTAGAAGCTCGGGAAGGTCGCGTTGTAGCCCTGGTACACGATGCCCCACATCAAGAGCGACATGCAGATGGCCAGCGGCACGTTCTTGATGCTGATGGCGTACAGGTACACGAACGACAGCAGGCCCGAAGCCAGTGCGCCCACGATGATCGGCGGCTTGCGACCGATGCGGTCCGACAGGTTGCCCACGAACGGAATCACCAGCACGGCCAGGATGTTGCCCAGCACGGGAATCCACAGGTACACGTCTTTCTGGAAGCCGATGCCGTAGGCGGCCTGCACCGCGTAGGCCGCGCCGAACACGGTGGCGACCACGGGAATCACGTTCATCAGCGCCATGCAGATCACGCGCAGCATGTCGCCCCAGCTGTCGGTCAGCGCCTGGACGATCGGCGCCTTGGCCACTTCGCCCTTCTGGTCGACCTCGGCGAAGGCCGGCGTCTCGTCGACCTCGCGGCGGATGATGTAGCCGGCCACGATCACGATGAAGCTCAGCAGGAACGGAATGCGCCAGCCCCACGAGTTGAAGGACTCTTCAGGCATGTAGTGCGCCAGCGGCAGGAACACGGCGGCCGCCAAAATCTGGCCGGCCTGCACGCCCTGCAAGGTGAAGCTCGCGAAGAAGCCGCGACGCCCGAACGGCGCGTGCTCCAAAATCATCGAGCTCGCGCCCGAAATTTCGCCGGCCACCGCGAAGCCCTGCACCAGGCGCAGGAACACCAGCAGCGCCGGGGCCAGCAGGCCGACCTGGTCATAGGTCGGCAACAGGCCCACGGCCACGGTCGAGAAGCCCATCAGGAACATGCACAGCACCAGCACCTGCTTGCGCCCGTGCGTGTCGCCCCAGTGGCCGAGCACGAAGGCACCGATGGGGCGCGCGACATAGCCCACGCCGTAGGTCGCGAGCGACGCGATGATGGCCGTGGTCGGGTCGCCCTTGGGAAAGAAGATTTGCGGAAAGATCAGCGCCGCGGCAGTGGCGTAGATGAAGAAGTCGTAGTACTCCAGCGCCGAGCCGATCCAGCCGCTGGCGGCGGCTTTCCTCGACTGGTGCTTGCCTTGCGGCTCTTTGGCGGATGGGTGGGCCATGGGTTGTCTCCAGTGGTGTGACGAAGGTGTCGGATGCGAGGGGAAAAATCAGTCTTGTTGCTGGGGCTGCTGCGCCTGCGACGCCATGCGCGCGGGTGCGTTGAGCGCGCCGTAGGCGTCGTAGCCGCCCACGCGCTGCGCGACCTCGAAGAAGAGGCCGCCGTCGAAACTCTCGGTGTAGATGTGCAGGTAGTCGCCGGCTGCCGAGCGGTCGAACAGCACGCTGGCCGCGCGCATGCGCGCCAGCAGCTCGGGCGCCACGTCGATGCGCGTGGCCAGGTCGTCGTAGTAGTTGTCCGAGATCGGCACGAAGCGCGTGCCGTTGGCGCGCAGCCGGGCCACGGTGTCGAAGATGTCGTCGCAATCGAGCGCGATGTGGTGCACCGCGCCGCCGCCGGTCACGCTCAGCGTGCGCGCGGTGCGCGTGCGCTGGCTCAGTGACACGTTCAGCACCAGGCGCAGGCTGCGGTCGGCATTGGCCACGCCGCGGCTGCGGATCAGGCCGAAGGGGTCGGCCAGCTCCAGGCTCTCGCCGGGCTCCAGGCCGAGCACGGCGCGCGTGAACAGCACCCAGGTGTCGAGCTGGTCGAGCGCCAGGCCCAGCGCGACGTGGTCGATGCGCGTGAGGCCGGCATCGTGCGCGTCGGGCCCCGCGTCTTCGAGGGTGAAGTCGGTCTCGTACAGCCCGTTGGCGCCCAGCGCCTCGGGCACGAAATGGATCAGGTTGCCGCCCGGCGCCACGATGGCCGGCACGCGCAGCTCGTTCGGCCCCACCGGGCTGTCGTGGCGCTGCGAGCGCATGGCGCTGGCGCGGCCCACGGCCGCGAGCGGGTCGGCGCAGCGCACGCCCAGCGCGCAGACCGAGGTGCCGTGCGCCTCGAAACGGCGGCGCGCAAACGAATCGGGCTGCGCGTTGACGATGAAGTGGATGCCGCCCTGGCGGTACAGCGTGACGGCCTTGGAGCGATGGCGCCCCACGCGGCGAAAGCCCAGCTGCCCGAGCAGCGCGCCGAGCGTGACGGCCGAGGCCTCGTCGGCCGCGAATTCGATGAACGACAGGCCCGAGAGCACCGGCGCCGGCGGCGGGTTGAACAGCTCCACGCGCTGCGGCTGCACGGGCGCATTCCCGTTGGCGAGCCGCTCGCGCGTTTCGCTTTCGAGGTACAGCAGCGAGCGCATCGCATCGACGGCGGTGCGACGGTTCGGCGTCTCGCGGAAGATGTCGTTGAAGATTTCGAGCGACAGCGGCCCGGTGTAGCCCGCGCGCAGCACCTGTTCGAAGAAGCCGACCACGTCGAAATCGCCCTGCCCCGGGAACGAGCGGTGGTGGCGCGCCCACTGCAGCACGTCCATCGACAAGAGCGGCGCATCGGCCATCTGCACGAAGAAGATCTTCTCGCCCGGAATGGCGGCGATGCCCGCCGGATCGTCCTTCAGCGACAGCGTGTGGAAGCTGTCGAGGATCAGCCCGAGGTGCGGGTGGTCGGCGCGCTGCACGATGTCCCAGGCCTGGGCGTAGCGCGAGGTGTGGCGGCCCCAGGCCAGCGCCTCGAAGCCCACGCGCAGGTTGCGGCGCGCGGCGCGCTCGGCCAGCGCGTGCAGCTGGGCCGCGGCGCGCGCCGGATCGTTCACCGACAGCGGCGAGGTGTTGGAGCAGCACAGCACCAGCGGCGCGCCCATGGCTTCCATGAGGTCGAACTTGCGTTCGGCGCGCTCCAGGCTGCGGTGGAACTGCGCTTCGGGCATGCCTTCGAAGTCGCGGAACGGCTGGTACAGGTCGATCGACAGGCCCAGGTCGGCCACGATGCGGCGCAGCTCGGCGGCGGTGCCGCGGAAGTTGACGAAATCGGCTTCGAACAGCTCGATGCCGTCGAAGCCCGCGGCCGCAATGGCTTCGAGCTTCTGGCGGAGGGTGCCGCTGAGCGAGACGGTGGCAATGGCGCGGTGCATGGGGATGGACTGTAGAAAGAGCCCGGGCGCGCCACAACGCAAATCAGCCCCATCTGATCGATGATCGCACGCCACCGATCATCATTCGCACGAAATAGGGGTTACACCTAGCCCGCACGGGGGTGCGGGCTGGGCGTTTTTTCAGAGGCTGCGCCAGTAATCGATCAGCATCTGCGCGAACTCGACCGGACGTTCCACCGCGCTCAGGTGCGCGGCGTCGATGGTCGCCAGCCGCGCGCCCGGGATCTGCGCCACCATGGCCTCGGACATGGCCAGGGGCGTGGCCTCGTCCTGCAGCCCGCCGATCACCAGCGTGGGCGTGGCGATGCGGCGGTTGCTGTCGCGGAAGTCGATGGCGGCCACGGCGTTGCAGCTCTCGATGTAGCCCTGCGCGTCGGTGCGCACCAGCGTGTCGTGCAGGGTGCGCGCGGCCACCGCGCCCTCGGGCGTTGCGGCGTAGGCCGGCGTGAGCCAGCGCGCCACGGCGCCCGGCGCGATGGCGGCCACGCCCTTGGCGGCCACGGTTTCCGCGCGCAGGCGCCACGGGGCCTGGTCGGGGTAGTGCGCGGCCGAATTGGCGATCACCACGGTCTTGAGCTGCGCGGCGTGCCGCACCGCCAGCGCCTGCGCGGTCATGCCGCCCATCGACAGGCCCACGAAGTGCACGGGCTCGCCGCCCGTCTCGCGCGCGATCAGCTCGGACGCGTCCTGCGCCAGCGTTTCCACGCGCAGCACGCCGGGCACCACCTCGGAGCCGCCGTGGTTGCGGTGGTCGTAGCGGATCACCGTGTGGGCGCGCGCGAGCTGCGCGGCCACGCCGTCCCACATGTGCAGGTCGCAGCCGAGCGCATGGCTGAGCACGACGAAGGGGCCGTCGCCTTCGCGCACGACATTCAGGCGGGGGGTGGAAGTGGTCATGGTGTGGAGTCCTTCTGGGGGGAGGATGGAGAAGCAGGTTGCGCAAGGCGCGGCAGCCACAGGAACGCGATGACCAGCAGCACGGTGCCGGCCATCAGCATCGGCACCACCATCGGCCAGGCGCCGTACGAAAAACTCGTGTCGACGAACAGCGCTGCGACCTGCCCCACGCAGAACGCGACCATCATCATGCCGAAACCGGACCACGACACGGCCCGCCCCGCCAGGTGCGGCAGGTCGCCCACGGCGCCGGCCTGCCCGCAGGGCTGGTGGATGCCATGGCCGAGACAGTACACGGCGTGGCCCGCCAGCAGCGGCACCGCGCTGTGCGGCATCAGCCAGCAGCCCAGCGCCTGGATCACGGCGCCGGTGATGCTCAGCACCGCGCCCAGGCGCACCGTGCGCATCGGCCCGAAGCGGCGCAGCAGGCTGCGGCACATCGTGGTGCTGAAGATGTAGACCAGCGAGCCGCCGGCCGGAATCCAGCCGTACCACGCGGGCGACCAGCCGAGGTAGCCGATGTAGACCATCGGCGAGAGCAGCAGGAAGCAGAACAGCCCGCCGTAGGTGGCCGCCGCCACCGAGGCCCAGGCGCGGAAGGCGCGGCTGGCGAACACGGCGCGCGTGCTGCCGCGCGGCGCGGACGATTCGCCTCCGGCCAGCGGCTTGCGCGTTTCGCCGAACGAGCGCCAGCACAGCGCGAACAGCGCCAGCGAATAGACCGCCATCGCGACCATCACCCAGCGCCAGCCCGCGCCCTGCACCAGCCAGGCGCCCAGCAGCGGCGCCACCAGCCCGACCATGCCCAGGCCCGTGAGGCCCCGCGCCATGACGTGCGGGCCCTCGTGCGCCGGATACAGGTCGCGCACCGCGGCGCGTGAGCACACGAGAATCGCCGCCATCGAAAAACCCTGCAGCGTGCGCCAGCCCGCGAGCACCGCCACGCTGCCCGCAAAGGCACCGCCGAAAGCCGCGACCACATAACAGGCCAGCCCCGCCAGCAGCACCGGCCGTCGGCCGAAGCGGTCGGCCAGCGGACCGCACAGCAGCTGCGCAAAGCCGAAGGCCAGCACGAACAGCGTGAGGCTGGTGCTGGCCGAGCCCAGCTCCTTCGCGATGGCGGGCAGCGCCGGCAGGTAGCTGTCAGTGGCGACTGGTTGCGCGGCCAGCAGCAGCGGCAGCAGCAAGGTGAAACTGACGTCCAACCGGCCCTTCTTCGGGGCGACCGGCGCGTTCACTGCGCCGCGGACGGAGCAGCGGGTGCCGCGGGCAGCAGGCCCTTCTCGCGCAGGATGTTCGTCGCGATGCCGAAGGCGTGGTTGGCCACCGGCACGCCGCAGTAGATCGCGGCCATCATGATCACTTCCTTGATCTCGTCGGGCGTGAGGCGCGACTCGGGCGGGCCGTCGAGCGCGGCGCGCACGTGCATGGCGAACTCTTCGTAGGCATGGATGCCCAGCATCATCGACAGCACCATGAAGCGGCGCGTCTTGTCGCCCAGCGCGGGGCGGCCCCAGATGTCGTTCCACGCGTGGCGCGTGATGAGCTCCTGGAACTCGGCGTTGAAGCCGTTGCGGTTGGCGAGCGACTTGTCGACCCAGGCGTCGCCGAGCACGCGGCGGCGGTTGATGAGGCCGTCTTCGTAGGGGTTGCTCGGGGTGTCGTCGGGGGCGGTCATTGCGAAAGTTCCTTGTCGGATGAGAGTTGGGCTTGCAGGGCTTTCACCTCTGCCACAGCGATCTGCCCCGCATTCACGGCCAGCGCGGGGTCGAACCATTCGTCCGCTGCGTCGCGCGGCAGTTCGGCACGCAGCCGGTCGATGTTGGCGCGCATGCGCGCGGCGTCGACCTGCAGGCCGGGCAAGGCGCCGGCCATGGCGCGCACGCTGCCGTGCGCCGACATCAACAGCTGCGGCCATTCGGCCAGCTCGGCCTGCCAGGCGCCGAGCGCGCGCTCGTGCTGCTGCGGCATGGCGCCGAGCAAGGCCGCCACGCGCTGCGGCGCGCGGTGCGCGGCGGCGATGGCGACCATCGAGGCCACGGGGTTGCGCTTGTGCGGCATCGCCGACGAGCCGCCGCGCCCGGGTTCGCTGGGCTCGGCGACCTCGGCCACTTCGTACTGGCCGAGCAGCGAGATGTCGACCGCGACCTTGCCCAGGCTGCCCGTGAGCAGGCCGAGTTCGCAGCCGAGCGCGACCCATTCGTCGCGCTGCGTGTGCCACGTGGCGCCGGGGTCGCCCAGGCCGAGTTCCTTGGCCATGCGCTGGCGCACCGCGGCGCCCTGCCCCTTCATCTGCGCCAGCGTGCCGACGGCGCCGCCGAGCTGCAGCTGCAGCGCGTGCTTCGCGGCGGCGCGCAGACGGGTGCGGCTGCGCACCAGCGGCGCGGCCCAGCCGGCGCACTTGAAGCCGAAGCTGGTGACCGAGGCCGGCTGCATCAGCGTGCGCGCGAGCATCGGCGTGTCGGCGTGCTGCACCGCCAGGCGCAGCAGCGCATCGGCGGCCTTGGCGAGGTCGGCCTCGACGAGTGCGACGGCTTCGCGCGTGACCAGCGCCATCGCGCTGTCGATCACGTCCTGGCTGGTGCTGCCGAAATGCACGAAGGGCACAGCCTCGGCATTGAACAGGCCCACCGCTTCGCGCAGCGCCTTCACCAGCGGGATGGCGACGCTGCCGGCGCGTCCGCTCTCGCGCACGATCTTGGCCACGTCGAACAGCTCGACCTTGCAGCTGCCGACGATCGAATGCGCGGCGCTCTCGGGAATCAGCCCCTCGGCCGCCTGGGCGCGCGCGAGCGCGGCCTCGAAGCGCAGCATGGCGTCGACGAAGGCGCGGTCGCTGAAGGCGCCCAGCGTCTCGGAGGTGGAAAGGAAGCCTTCAAAAATGCTCATGCGTGTTCCGGTGTTTTCAGTATTTCAATTGCGCCACGGCGCGCAGTTCTTCGGGCGAGGCGGTGCCGAAGCCGAAGAACTCGAGGTAGGCCGGGATCATCTCGAACAGCATGTCGGTGCCGACCTGCACCTGGCAGCCCTTGGCCTTGGCGGCCTGCAGCAGCGGCGTGTATTCGGTCTTCATGACGACCTCGCCGACGAAGGTGTCGGGGGCGATGCGGTCCACGTCGAAGGGCAGCGGGTCGGTGTCCTTCATGCCCAGCGGCGTGGCGTTGACGACGATGTCGAAGCCGGCCGGGTCCTTCGAGCCGGTGGCGACCTTCATCTGCGGATAGTGTTCGCGCAGCCGCGCGGCCAGCGCCTGCGCCGAGGCATCGCTCATGTCGAACAGCATCAGCTCGGCCGCGCCGGCCGCCGCGATCGACGCCGCAATGGCCGACCCGACGCCGCCCGTGCCCGACACCAGCACACGCGTGCCCTTGAACAGGCGCCCCTTGCGCTCCACGCCGCGCACGAAGCCCGCGCCGTCGAACTGGTCGCCCAGCAGGCTGCCGTCGGGCCGCTTGAGCACGGCGTTGCAGGCGCCCGCGACGCGCGCGGTGGGCGTGACCTCGTCGACCAGCGACATCGTCGTGACCTTGTGCGGCATCGTGACCAACGCGCCGCGCAGGTTCGAGAACTTGAAGATCTGCGCGAGCGACGCAGCGTAGTCCTCGGGCTTCACGCCCATGGGCACGACGACCGCGTCGATGCCCTGCTTGTCGAACCAGGGGTTGTAGATCATCGGCGCCTTGAAGGCCTCGGTGGGGTAGCCGATGTGGGCGATGAGCGTGGTCTTGCCGGAGATCATGGGAGTCGTCTTGTTCAGGAAGGTGCGGGGTCAGGCCACGCTCGGGGATTGGTAGCGCAACGGGGTTGCGATCTCGGCGTGCATCGCCGGTGGATAGATGAGCTCGCGCAAGAAGTCGGCGTCGGCCTGCATCGCATCGGCCGCGTCGATGTGGCCGAAGTAGCGGAAGTAGTGCGGCATCTGCTGCACCAGCATCTCGAAGCCGGCCTGTGCGTTGAGCCCGCGCGCACGGGCCGCGCGCACCAGCGGCGTGGGCTGGTTGCGCAGCAGGATGTCGAACAGCGCGGCGTGCGGTTCCATGCGCGCCACGTCCAGCGGCAGCGCGTCGTCCTCGGCCAGGCCCAGCGGCGTGGTGTTGATCACGAGGTCGTAGCCCTCGGGCGCGTTGCTGTCGACCGCGACCACGGTCGCGTCGAAGAAGGCGTCGAGCTTGGCGGCCACGCCCGCGGCCTTGCCGGAGGCGGTGTCGAAGAAGGCGATGTGCTCGGCGCCGTTCACCGTGCCGCCTTCGGCCAGCGCCACGCCGATGGCCGCGGCGCTCACGCCCGCGCCGAGGATCAGCACGCGCTTGCCGCGAAACGGCACGTTGCAGCGATCGAGCGCGCCGATCAGGCCTTCGCCGTCGAACAGGTCGCCCTCGAGCTGGTCGCCCTCGGTGCGGCGCACCACGTTGACCGAGCCGGCCACGCGGCCGAACAGGCCGCAGCCGTCGAGCAGGTCGACCACGCGCGGCTTGTGCGGCGGCGCGATCACCATGCCGCGCACGTTGCGCGCCAGGAAGGCCGACTTCATGAACACCGCGAAGTCGCGCACCGGCACCTGCATGGGCACCAGCACCGCGTCGATGCCGTAGCGCGCGAAGGCCGCGTTGAACATGCGCGGCAGCCGCACGTTGCGGACCGGGTCGCCGGGGATGAGGTAGGCCTGGGTGCTGCCGGTGATGAATGGGCTCATGGGCGTGCTTCCGTTCGTCAATCGCTCGTTTCGGGGCGGAACAGCGGGCTTTATAGTCCCTTCGCGCGCGGCCTGCTGGCATATGGACAGCTAAACGTTCGATGATCGATCTTTCAAGTTCGTCAATCGATCAAATTGCGGGTTTTTACTTAGCCATTCGGGCCCCGCCGCCGTGCCGGACGCGGGCACACTTCCGCCCATGAACAGCACCAGCCCCGACGACTCGACGCCGCCCGCCGGCCTGGACAAGCGCGACTGGATCGCCGGGCTGGAGCGCGGCGTGAGCATCATCGAGGCCTTCGACGACGCCAACCCGCGCCTCACGGCCAGCCAGGCCGGCCAGCGCACGAACATGACGCGCACCGCCGCGCGGCGCTACCTGCTCACCCTGCAGCACATGGGCTACGTGGCCAGCGACGGCAAGCTGTTCTGGCTCACGCCGCGCGTGCTGCGCCTGGGCCAGTCGTACCTCGAATCGGCCCGGCTGCCGCGCGTGGTGCAGCCCTTCCTGCAACGCGTGGCGGCCGGCACCAACGAGATCGCCTACCTCAGCGTGATGGACGGCGACGAGGTGGTCTACATCGCGCGCAACGGTCCCAACCGCAGCATGAGCACCGGCTACGTGCTCGGCGCGCGCGTGCCGGCGCAGGTGACGGCCTCGGGCATGCTGATGCTGGCGCTGCGCAGCGACGCCGAGCTGAACGACTGGCTGGCCACGCGCCAGCTCACGGTGTTCACCTCGCACACCATCGCGAGCATGGAGCGCATGAAGCTCGAGCTGGCACGCATCCGCGCCCAGGGCTGGGCGCTGTCGGAACAGCAGCTCGACCTGAACTCGCGCGGCATCGCCGTGCCGCTGCGCGACCGCCACGGCACGCTGGTGGGCGCGCTCAACATCACGATGCCGATGGGGCACGAGAGTTCGGAAGACGCGGTGGCCCGCGTGCTGCCGGTGCTGCGCGAGACGGCGCAGGCGATGCGCAACCTGATCTGAGGCACTGACAGCATTCCGACAGCATCCGCTCGGCAGGATGCGGGCTTCCATCCAAAAAACACTGGAGACAAGCCATGTCCGACCGCTTCCCCACCGACGTTCCCCTGAGCCGCCGCCACTGGCTGCAAGCCGGCGGCGCCCTCACCCTCGGCGGCCTGCTGCCTTCGATGGCCTGCGCGCAAGATGCCTGGCCCAGCAAATCGATCCGCTTCGTCGTGCCCTTCGCACCGGGCGGCAGCTCGGAGATCGTGGCGCGTTCCACCGCCGCCGAGCTGTCGCGCACGCTGGGCCAGAGCGTGTTCGTGGACAACAAGCCCGGCGCGGCCGGCAACATCGCCATGAGCGAAGTGGCGCGCGCCACCGACCAGCACACGCTGATCCTCGGCCACATCGGCACGCTGGCCGTGAACCCCTACATCTTCGCCAAGCTGCCCTACGACGCGAACAAGGACTTCAAGCCCGTGAGCCTGCTGGCCAAGGTGCCCAGCCTCTACGTGGTGCACCCCGACGTGCCGGCGAAGAACCTCAAGGAGTTCATCGCCTACGCCAAGAGCAAGCCCGGCAAGCTCAGCTACGGCTCGGCCGGCAACGGCAGCGCGGGCCATCTGGCCTTCGAGTACCTGAAGATGACGGCCGAGGTCTTCATGCTGCACGTGCCCTACCGCGGCACCGGCCCGATGGTGACCGACCTGCTCTCTGGCCGGCTCGACGCCTCGGCCATCGGCGCGGCGGCGATCATTCCGTTCATCAAGGCGGGCAAGGTGCGCTGCATCGCGACCGGCTCGGCCAAGCGCCTGGCGCAGCTGCCCGACGTGCCGACCGTGGCCGAGCAGGGCTTCCCCGGCTTCGAGATGACGCAGTGGTACGGCATGCTCGCGCCGGCCAGCATCACACCCGCGCAGATGGCCAAGCTCTCGGCCGAGACCATGAAAGCCGTGAAGTCGCCCGACTCGATGCAGCGCCTCACGGCCGATGCGGCCGAGGCCGTGGGCGGCACGCCGGAGCAGTTCGCGCAGTTCATCACCGCCGAACAGAACCGCTGGCAGAAGGTCATCGCCCGGGCAAACATCAAGCCTGATTGATTGGCACTCCCCCAGGCTTCGCGCACTTCGTGTCGCTACGCCAACCCCCTCGCCGGGGGCAACACCAGCGGCCCGGCAAAGCCGGTTCCGCGGTGTTTCGCGAAAAGACGGGGCACCACTAGCATCCAGCCCATGCGCATCCTGTTGGCCGAAGACGAACACACCCTGGGCACCTGGCTCTGCAAGGCGCTGGAGCATGCGGGCATCCAGGTCGAATGGGTGGACGACGGCCGGCTGGCCGACCGGGCGCTGCAGCAGCGCGACCACGACGCGCTGGTGCTCGACCTGGGCCTGCCCGGCATGGACGGCCACACGGTGCTGCAGCGGCTGCGCGAACGCGACCAGCGGCTGCCGGCGCTGATCCTCACGGCGCGCGATTCGCTGGACGAGCGCGTCGCCTCCCTCAACGCAGGCGCCGACGACTTCCTCGCCAAGCCCTTCGCGCTGGCCGAGCTGGAAGCGCGGCTGCACGCGCTGGTGCGCCGTGCGCGCGGCGTGGAGCATCCGCGCCTGGCCTGCGGGCCGCTGGTGTACGACGGCGCACGCCGGCAGTTCACGCTGGGCGGCGAAGCGCTCGCCCTGTCGCCGCGCGAACAGGCGGTGCTGCGCGCGCTGGTGCAGCGCAGCGGCGAGCCGCTGTCGAAGCAGCAGATCCTCGACCGCGTGTTCTCCGACGACGACGAGGTGCACCTCGAAGCGATCGAGGTGCTGGTGTACCGGCTGCGCAAGCGGCTCGATGGCAGCGGCGTGCGCATCGTCACGCTGCGCGGCCTGGGCTACGTGCTGGAAGCGGACGCTGAGTGAGCGCGCTGCGCCGCTTCACCGACCGCCTGCGCCGCACCAGCCTGTGGCAGCGGCTCGCGCTGCTGCTGTTCCCCGCCCTGCTGCTGGTGACGGGCATCGAGCTGTGGATGACGCGGCACGACGCGCTGGCCGCCGCCAACGCGGCCTACGACCGCTCGCTGCTCGGCGCGCTCAAATCGATCGACGCGAACATCTCCACGGCCTCGGGCGGGCTGTCGGTCGAGCTGCCGTACACGATGTTCGAGTTCTTCGAGCTCACGGCCAGCGGGCAGGTGTTCTTTCGTGTCGCGACCTCCGACGGGCTGGTGGAACTGGGCAGCGCCGACCTGCCCGCGCCGCCGGTCGAGCCGGCGATGGGCGTGCCGGCCTTCTACGACGCCACCTACTTCGGCGAGGCCGTGCGGCTTGCGGCCTACCGGCGCGACCTGGACCGCGCACCGGCCGGCAGCACCGGGCGCAGCGTGCTGATCCAGGTCGGCGAGAGCACGCGCTCGCGCCAGGAGTTCACGCGGCGCTTCGTGCGCAGCGCGGCGTTGCGCGACGGGCTGATCCTCGCGATGCTGCTGTGCGGCACCGCGCTGGCGCTGGCGGCGGCGCTGCGCCCGCTCTCGCGACTGGCGCGCGAGGTGCAGGCACGCACGCCCGACGACCTCACGCGCATCGCCGAAACCGACCTGCCCGCCGAGGTGCGCCCGCTGGTGGCCGCCGTGAACCAGCAGATGGCGCGCACGCAGGAACTGGTCGCGCAGCAGCGGCAGTTTCTCGACGACGCCTCGCACCAGCTGCGCACGCACCTGACCACGCTGCAGATGCAGGCCGACTACGCACGCCGCGAGGACGACCCGGCGCAAGTGCGCGCCGCGCTCGACGCGCTGGGCGCCGAGATCGGCCGCGCCACGCGCAGCGCGCAGCAGCTGCTGGCGCTGGGCCGCAGCGACACCGTGGCCGTGGCACCCGCCGCGTTCGACACCGCCGAGCTGCTGCGCGAGGTGGCGGTCGACCTGCTGCCGCTGGCGCGCGCCAAGCGCATCGACCTGGGCATCCATGCGCCCTCGCCCGAGCTGCACGCGGTGGGTGACCGCGGCCTGCTGCGCGAAGCGCTGAGCAACCTCGTGGCCAACGCCATCGCCTACACGCCGGCGGCCGGCACGATCACGCTCTTCGCGGCCGGCGACGCCGCGGGCTGGAGCCTCAACGTGGAGGACGACGGCCCCGGCCTGAGCGAGGACGAGCGCGCCACCTTGGGCCAGCGCTTCCGTCGCGGCGCACGCGCGGACCAGGGCGGCTTCGGGCTCGGCCTGGCGATCGTGCGTTCCATCGCGCAGCGGCACCGGGGTGACTTGCGGCTCGAAGCGCGCGGCGCGGGACCGGGCCTGCATGCCATCATCTGGTGGCCCCGGCCTGCGGGGTGAACCGCCGCCCGCCTTCTTCTTCGATGCCACGCCCTTTCGCCTTCACCCGTCGCCATGCGCTGCGCGCGCTGTCGGCGTGGCTCGCGCCTGTCGCGCTGCACGCGACGGCGGCCGCGGGCGATGCGTCCGAAGGCCCGGCGGAATGCGTGATTCCCGCCAAGGCCGGCGGCGGCTTCGCACTGACCTGCGCCCTGGCGCGCGATGCGCTGCAGGCCGTGCGCCCCGCGCGCGCGCCGCTCGCACAACGCTACCTGCCGGGCGGCATCGGCGCAGTGGCCTTCGACCGCATCGCGAGCGGCCAGCTCGGCGGGCCGGGCACGCTGGTCGCGTTCTCGAGCGGCTCGCTGCTCAACCTCGCGCAGGGCCGCTTCGGGCCGCACCCGCCCTCGGCCGTGCGCTGGATCGCCACGCTGGGCACCGACTACGGCGTGGTCGCCGTGCACCGCGACTCGCCCTACCGCCGTTTGCAGGACCTGATCGCCGCGCTGCGCCAGGCCCCGTCGCGCGTGGTCTTCGGCGCGGGCGGCACGGTCGGCAGCCAGGACTGGGTGAAGGCCGCACTGCTGGTGCGCGCGGCCGGCGGCGCGCCGAAGGCGATGCGCTTCGTGTCCTTCGAAGGCGGCGGCGATGCGCTGGGCGCGCTGCAGGGCAAGCACGTCGACGCGTTCCCCGGCGACGCCGCCGAGGCGCTGCAGGCCATCGCCGGCGGCGCGCCGCTGCGCCTGCTCGCGGTGCTGTCCGAAGCGCGGCTGGGCGGCGCGCTCACGGGCGTGCCCACCGCGCGCGAGCAAGGCGCGGACATCGTCTGGCCGACCGTGCGCGGCGTGTACCTGAGCGCCAACGTGCCCGACGCCGCCGTGCGCGCCTGGACCGCCGCCTTCGCCGAGGCCACCGCCGCGCCGGGCTACGCGGCCCTGCGCGAACGGCACGGCCTTTATCCTTTCGCGCTCACCGGCGCCGCACTCGACGACTACGTGCAGGCGCGCATCAAGGCCTACCAGGCACTGGCCGACGAGCTCGGCCTGCGGCGCTGGAAGCCTTGACCTCATCCAATCTCCATGACCGAAGACGACATCACCCAACACCTCATCGACATGCTCGGCGGCGGCCATTTCGAAGTGGCCGACGACAACACCTTCTTCTTCCACGGCGCGGACAACAAGTTCCCCTTCGCCACGATCGTGACGAAGGACAACGAGTTCGACAGCGCCTCGAAGCTGAACCGGCCCGGCGTGTTCCGCCTGAACGTCGGCGTGGGCAAGGAAAGCTTTCGCGCGCTGTTCGGCGAGCAGCCGCCAGCCGACATCGACTACACCGCGATCGACCGGCTGATACCGCACCCGGTGTACGCAAAGATGCACTGGGTGAGCGTGATCAACCCGAGCGCCGCGACCTTCGAGACCGTGAAGCCGCTCTTGGTGGAAGCGCGCAACCTGCTGATCGCGCGAGACAAGAGCGCGTAGTCCACCCAAAACACCGGGCCATATGAAACGCATACAATCCATATACGTTTCATACAGAGGTGGCCTATGGGCATCGTCAAGATTTCAGACCTGATGCACGAGAACCTGCGCGTGGCGGGCAACGCCCTCAGCCGGTCGATCAATGCGCAGGCGGAGCACTGGATGCGGGTCGGCATGCTGACCGAGATGCATCCCGACCTCGACTACCGGGAGGTCTGTCAGCTGCTGATCCAGGCCGAGCTCTCGGGCGGGCTGGACATTGCCGCGACAGTCACTGCCGCGCCACCCGGCAAGCCCCGCGCCCCCGCGAACGGCAAGCAGCACTGATGGCACACGACGTTCCACTCAAGTCCGCCGAAGAGCTGGTGATGGCGCGGCGCGCCGCACAGCTGGCCGCCGAGGTCCTGGCGATGATCGAGCCCCACGTCGTGCCCGGCGTGAGCACCGAAGCGCTCGACCGCCTCTGCCACGCACACATCGTGAAGGTGCAGGGCGCCATTCCCGCCAACGTGGGCTACCTCGGCTATCCGAAGACCATCCTCACCTCGGTGAACCAGGTGGTGTGCCACGGCATCCCCTCGGCCGACAAGATTTTGAAGGCGGGCGACATCGTCAACATCGACGTCGCCGTCAACAAGGACGGCTGGTTCGGCGACACCAGCCGCATGTTCTTCGTCGGTGCGCCGAGCGTGCTGGCGCGCCGGCTGGTGGAGACGACCTACGAAGCCCTGTGCGCCGGCATCCGCCAGGTGAAGCCCGGCGCGACGCTGGGCGACGTGGGCCACGCGATCCAGTCGGTCGCGCAGCGCGAGCACTTCAGCGTGGTGCGCGAGTACTGCGGGCACGGCATCGGCCGCATCTACCACGACGAACCGCAGGTGCTGCACTTCGGGCGGCGCGGGGCGGGCCTGGTGCTCGAGCCGGGCATGGTCTTCACCATCGAGCCGATGCTCAATGCGGGCCGCGCCGAAACGAAGCAGCTGGCCGACGGCTGGACCGTCGTGACCAAGGACCGCTCGCTGTCCGCGCAGTGGGAGCACATGGTGGCGGTGACGGCCGACGGCTACGAGGTGCTGACGGCCTGGCCGGACGGCACGGGGACTTACGCGCCGATCTGATGCGCGGCCCAGCCCCGGGGCGATGGCGATTCAGTAGGTCACGGTGACCGTGATCGTGTCGCTGTAGCTGCCCGGCGTCACATTGGTCTGGGCCGGCACCCGCCCATAGACCGGAATGCTGCTGCCGGGGTTGCCGCTGCCGTCGACCGTGTCCGTGCCGACGGTGTTGCCCCAGCGCAGCGAACGCGCAGCATCGCGGTACAGCTCGTACTGGATGTAGTCACCGGTGCCGCCCGCCATGCGCCGCTGTGTTCCCGCCACGTTCACGCCATTGCTCAGTCCCACCTTCCAGGCGGTGCTGGGCGGGCAGGCCATCGTGATGGCGGCCGTGCCGTTGACCGCGGCGCTCAGCGAGCTGGCACTGCCGAAGTCCAGGTCGGTGGCCGCCACGCTGACGGTGCAGGCGTTGGAATAGAGGGCCGTGACCTGCGTGTAGAAGTTCGTCCTGCCGACGTACTTGGCCGAACTCGCGGTGCAGCTGTCGGGCGCGTTGCCGCTCTTCATGCCCCAGACGACCTCGGAGTTGTAGATGTTGGCCTGGTAGCTGCCCGCCGCCAGCGATTGCCCGGACGGCACGCGGCCATACAGCGGGATGTTCAACGCGACGTTGCCGCCGCTGGCCGGCAGCACGAAGGTGCCACCCGCGCTGGCGTAGGTGCCGCCGCCCGGCGGCGGGCCGACGATGCCGCTGCGGGCCGCGTCGGCGTAGATGTTGTAGGCCATCTGCGAACCGTTCCAGTTGGTCATGTAGCGCGGGGCGTAGCCGGCGATCTCGTTGCCCTGGGAGACGTACACGCAGTAGCTCAAGAACATGGTCTGGCCGGTGTCGTTCTGGCACGCGAAGCCGACCGTGGCGGTGGTGTCCGTCGCCGCCGACGCTGTCACGGTGCCGAAGGCGAAGCTCGGCTGGCTGGCGACCCAGCAGCTCGGGTCGGCATGCGCCGCGCCCATGCCCAGCAGGCACGAGAGCGCCAGCGCCAGTTTCACGAATCTCAACGTCCACATGTCAACCGCTCTTTCTGCAAACCACCGCCCTCGGGACGCCGCCAGTCGAACTGTGCCCGGCACACCGCGCCGTCGGGCGTGCGCACGGCCAGCGTGTTGCGCACGTCGAGCGTGTCCAGGTACACCCAGCCGTCGTAGCCCACCACCGCACCGCCGCCATCCTGGCCGTTCACCTGCACGCGGCTGCCCAGCGGCAAGGGCTGGCCCTGCGCGTCCGTCAGTGCCACGTGGGCAGCCCGCACGGGCGTGATGCCGAAATGCGCCCGTGCACCCGACCGGCCAGCCGGGGTGATGAGGCTTTCGGCGCGCTCGATGCGCACGTCGGCGGGCAGGTCCATCGGGTCGATCGCCAGCTTGTTGTTCTGGTAGGCGTTCACCGGCACGACCAGCAGCAGCCCGCGCGAGTTGGTCTGCCCCACCGGTCGATTCTCGAGCTTCACGGGCACGCCGGCCACGCCGTCGGTGTCCACCACCGCAAAGGCGTCGTCGATGCGCCGCGCGGCCAGCACCCCGCCGCCCATCAGCACCAGCGCACCGCTGGCGCCGGCGTAGGCGTAGCGGCTGGCGCGGCCGCCGCCCATCTCGCTCACGCCGGCCTGCACGCGGCCGTAGGGGCCCAGGTAGTTGATTTCGGCCTGGCCGCCGGTCGTGCCGCCGCCCGTGCGCGCGGTGGCGCGCCAGCCCCAGCCGCCGTCGCCGAGGGGGGAGTGCTGCGCGCTGACGGTGCCCACGGTGCCCTGGTCGCCGCTGCGCTGCACGCCGGCGCTCACGCTGGTCTGTGCTTCCCACGACCAGCTCAGGCCGACGAAGATGCCGCGGTCGCTGCGCTTGTCCAGGTTCTGGTTCATGCCCACCGAGACCGAGGTCGTGCGCCCGATCGAACGGAACCAGTTCACGCTGGCGTAGCGCGACGCGTTCTGCCCGACCGGGCGCAGGTAGAGGTAGCTGACGCTGACGTTGCCCAGGCCACCCATGTCGTAGCCCACGCTCGCGCTGGCGCTGCCCTTGGCCGGGGCCGAGCCGTAGGCCGTGGCCACGTCGCGGTAGTCGCCCTGGGTGCGCGTGCCGTTCAGGCCCACCGACAGGCGCTCCTGCCGCCACAGGTAGCCCAGGCTGGTCTGCGTGCCGCTGCGGCTGCCGCCGGGGGTGTCGGCGTCGTGCCGGCTGCCCGCCAGCGCCGCCGACAGCGTGCCCGCCGCGCCCAGTTGCCACACGCCCCCGGCGCCGGCCAGCGCCAGGCCGCGCGTCACCTCGCCATGCGCTTCCATCGTGAAGCTGTCGCTGAGGCCCCGGCGCCAGGTGCCGGTCAGCACCGGCTGCTTGCCGTAGTCGAAGGAGCGCAGGCCGTAGTTGCGGCGCACCACGCCCAGGTCCACCGTCCAGTCGCTCAGCCCGGGCGCCAGCAGGCGGCTGCTGTCGAAGAGCGAGAAGCTCAGCGTGGCGGCGCGGCCCAGCGCGTCGGTCACCACCACCTGTGCCGTGCCCGTGCTGTTAATGCGCGGCAGCGCGTTGAGCTGGAAGGGCCCCGCCGGCACCTGACCGCTGTACTGGCGGATGCCGTCGATGAACAGTTCCACGTCCGAAGGCATCGTGGCCGAGCCGATGAAGCTGGGCAGCGGTGCGGTCTGCCGGTAGGGCTGCAGGCCGAAGTCGCGCGACAGCTGAATGCCGCCGATGCGCGTGGCGCGCGACCAGGGCACGGCGCCGGTGAGCGTGTCGCCCACGCGCAGGGTGAGCATCCTGTCGGGGAAGGCCATGCTCCAGGTGCTGTCCATGCGCACGGACTGGTCCTTCCAGCCCTGGGTGACGTGCGTGCGCTGCATCAGCCAGGTGGTGCTGAGCACGCTGGCGCCGCGGAAGGCGCGCAGCTCGCCGAAGGCGCTCAGGCTGGCGCTGCCGCCCCTGCCCTGGGTGCCATAGAGGTCGTAGTTCAGCAGCAGGCCGGTGGACGTGCTCAAGGGCTGCGCGGTGACTGCCGCCTGCCCCACCGTGGCCGTGGGCAGCTGCAGCATCGCCAGCGGCGCGGTCAGGCTCAGTTGCTGGCGCGCGGCGTCGTAGTCCGCCACCAGCCCGGGCAGGTCGCGCAGGGGCAGCCATTCGGCGCCGTTGTCGGGCAGGGAGAAACTCAGTTCGCGCAGCACCGCGCGGGAGGCCGACAAGGCCCCGGCCTGCAGGCGAAACGGGTGCAGCCCGCGCGCCATGCCGTTGAGGCTGACCTCCAGGTACAGCGTCATGGCCGCCGGCACGGACTGCGCGGCGGGCGCTGCGTGGGCGGGAAGCGTGGTCAGGGCCAGTGCAAACGGAGCCAGCAAGGCCCTCGCAGCGAACCCGGCCCGCTCAGCGCGCCAGCGGCGCGAGGTTGGCGTCCGTCGTTCTGCCATCGATCATGACCTGCCAGCGACCCGCGCCGGCCAGGGCGGCGGGCGACGTCTTCAGCGGCCAGCGCATGGTGGCGCCGGGCAGCACGTAGCCCAGCAAGCCGGTGTAGGCGGCGACGGCGCGGCCGTCCGCGCCGGTGAACACGAGGTCCGCCAGCTGGGCATGCACCCCGCCGCTGTTGCTGACTTCCAGCACGGCCTTGCCGTCCTCGCGCCGCAGACTCCAGCGCAACTGCGCGGGGGCTGGCTCCGCGCCCGCCGGGGACACGAAGATGGGCAGCGAGTGCCGCATCACGAAGTTCAGGTTGCTCTTCTTGCCGTCCGTCGCGGTACCCGCCGCCTGGGGCACGGGCAGCTCATCCACCAGCACGCGGTAGGCCTCTTCCGCCGCACCGGCGGGCGGCGGGCCGTTGCGGATCACGCGCACCAGTTGCCGTCCGTCGGTGGGCAGCTGCAGCATGGGCGGGCTGACGACCAGTCCGTCCGCCGGCTCCATGCGGTCCTGTCCGTCGACCTGCGTCCAGCGGAACACGCGGATCTGCGCATCCAGCGGCGCCGTTCCCGTGTTGCTCAGCCAGAGCCCGTCGCCCTGCCGGGTCGGCGCCAGGGTCAGGGTGACCGGCGAGACCTGCAGGCCGGCCGCCTGGACCGCACCGCCGCCAAGCAGGCATGCGCCCCACAGTCCGAGGATGGCAAGTGCACGTCTCACGATTCAGCTCTGGCTCGGGGATTCAGCTCTGGCTCAGTACGTGACCGTCACCGTGACGGTGTCGGCGTAGCTGTCCGGGGTGAAGTTGGCGTTGGTGTTCTTGGCGTAGACCGTGTGCGTGATCGCCGCACCGGTGCCCGTGCCGCCGACCACATTGGCGCCGGTGCCGATGGTGTTGCCCCACACGATGGTGTTGCCCGCGTTGGAGTACAGCGCGTAGGGCACCTTGTCGGTGTTGGTGGCCGAGTTGGCGACGGACGACATGGCACCCGTGCCGTCGGTGGTGCCGCCGTTGGTGGACGAAGGCAGCAGGCCGACGGTGTAGGGCGTGGTCTTGGAGCAGGTGACCGAGATGGTGTTGTTGCCCGTCTGGTTGGTGGCGGTGGGCTGCACGGTGGTGCCCAGGCTGATGTCGGAGGCGCTGCCGGCGGTCACCGAGCAGCTGCGCACGATGGTCATCTTGACCTGGAAGCTGGCACCGGCGGTGTCAGCCAGGGCCGAACCGGATGCGAAAACGAGGGTGGCGGTGGCCGCCGCGGCGACTGCGAGCTTGAGCATGAAAGCACTCCAAATGTAATCAATAAGACCTGACAGGTCGGTATTTTGTAATCATTTTGCATACGTTTTGACTACAAAGTGGCGCAAGGATGCCCCACAACCGGCCCGTTTGCCCTCGGATTCACGGCGCCTCGGCTCAAGTTTCGTGATCTAGTTCTCGTAACAATTGGAAAACTGTTTGCATTGTTTACATTTCCACCACAGTCAAAGCGCCCCCCGCCTCCGCGAAGTGGAGGCCTTGGTGCGGTCGATAGCGGGTGGGGAAGTGGTCGCAACAAGCGCAGGGCTTGATGGCGCCCGAGGCCGGGCAGCCTCAGGAAGTCGATGCGGGCCGGCTCACAGCGTGGCCCGGACCCGCCCGGGCGCAGGCGGCAGGGAGTTGCCCTGCCCCCTCCAGCCTCAGGCCTTGGCCAGCCGCCGCCGCGCCTTCACCGCCGACGCCAGCCCCTCGAGCACCGGCACCGTCTGCGCAAAGCCGATGCAGGCATCGGTGATCGACACGCCGTGCTTCAGCGGCACGCCGGGCTTCAGGTCCTGCCGGCCTTCCTCGAGGTGGCTCTCGATCATGATCCCGGTGATGCGCCGCTCGCCGGCCGCGATCTGCGTGGCCACGTCCTCGGCCACCACGATCTGGCGCTGGTGCTGCTTGCTGCTGTTGCCGTGCGAGACGTCGATCATCACCTGGGGGCGCAGGCCGTTGGCCAGCAGCGCCTCGCAGCTCGAAGCGACATCCGCCGCCGAATAGTTGGGCGCCTTGCCGCCGCGCAGGATCACGTGGCAGTCGTCGTTGCCGCGCGTCTCGAAGATCGCGGCCATGCCCATCTTGGTCATGCCCATGAAGGCATGCGGCGCGCGGGCCGCGAGGATGGCGTCGGCCGCCACCTTCACGCTGCCGTCGGTGCCGTTCTTGAAACCGACCGGGCAGCTCAGGCCCGAGGCCAGCTGGCGGTGGCTCTGGCTCTCGGTGGTGCGCGCGCCGATGGCGCCCCAGGCGATCAGGTCGGCGATGAACTGCGGGCTCAAGAGGTCGAGGAACTCGGTGCCGGTCGGCAGGCCCAGCGTGGTCAGCTCCAGCAGCAGGCGCCGCGCGCGCTCCAGGCCTTCGTTGATGGCGAAGCTGCCGTCCAGGTGCGGGTCGTTGATGTAGCCCTTCCAGCCGACGGTGGTGCGCGGCTTCTCGAAGTAGGCGCGCATGACGATGAGCAGGTCGTCCTGCAGCGAATCGGCCACCTTCTTCAGGCGCTGCGCGTACTCGATGGCCTGGTCGTGGTCGTGGATGGAGCACGGGCCGACCACGACCACCAAGCGGTCGTCGCGGCCGTGCAGCACGTCGGCGATGGCCGCGCGGCTGCCTTCGACCAGAGCGAGCGTGTTGTCGCGCACGGGCACGCGCTCCTGCAGCAGCGCGGGGGTCATGAGGGGACGCACGGCGCCGATGCGCACGTCGTCGATGCGGGTGGTGTCGAGGGTGCTGTCGCGGGAGCCGACTTCGGCGTCGTGGCGGGGGTCGTCGAGGCGGGACATGATCGTGGAATGCTGTGATGTCGAGGGGGTTGCTTCGATTGTCCCCCAGCACGCCCTCTTCCCCCGGCTCAGGTCGCCTTCAGGAACGCGTCGGGGTCCGTCGCGGCCTGCAACGGCCGCTGGCCTCACAGGACGAAAGCCAGGCGATCACGCCGACGAACGCGACAGCGTCGCCAACTTCTTCCTCGCACTCTGCAGGAGGCCGACCTTCTCGACGGGCAGCGGCGCCTTCGTATCCCCGAGCTTGATGATCTCGAGCGCCGCGGGTTTCGGCTTGAGTGCATCGCGCGGCGTGAGGCCGTTGAACTTCGCGTTCGAGATGACGTGCACCTTCAGGTGACGGTGAATGGTCTTCGAGAGCTTCCGGCAGGCGGCCGCCAGGGTGGCTTCGTCGGGCATCGACTGGCCGTGCACGACGAGCAGCTCCAGGGTGCCGTCTTCGTCCTCTGCGAGCACGAAGGCGCGCACGACCGAGGCCTTGAACTTGCCGCGCAACATCGCGCGAACCGGCTCCGCCGCGGCGAACGACTTGAGCGCGATGTTGCGCAGTTCGTCGTGGAAGATGAACGCGCGGTCGATCGAGAAGGTCTCGGCCTCCTCGGCCTTCGGCTTTTGCTTCTTCAGGATGCCGCTGCTGACGAGGTGCGCCAAGGTGCGTTCCACATCGGCCGTGTCGAGCTTCGAGCGATGGGCCAGCTCGCTGGAAGACAAGGGTTGGTCGGGCGCCGCGTAGGCGACCATCAAGAGCTTTTGCACCTCGGGGGCGAAAAGAAAATCTGCAGCACTCATTTCGCGGTTCTCAACTTCTCTGCGTGTGTGGGGGTTCTCTACCAGCGGGTTGCATTATCGAGAGCGCCCCGCTTCCCGTGCGATGCGGCTTTCTCCACGGCGTTTTCGCGGCGGATTCCGTCACCGCGCATGGCGCCGGCCTACAGCGGAACCCGGCGCCCACCGGTAAGAACGGCTGAACACGACAAGGAGCTTCAGCCATGGACCTGAAACAGACGATCGACAAGATCAAGCAGGTGGATGCGGCGCGCGCCGACTACCCCGGCGAACACCTCGTCGTGCTCGGCGCCGGCGTGCTGCTGTTGCTGGCCGCGGGCCGCAGCCGGTCGTTCCTGATGCGAGTCGTCGCGGGCGCCGCCGGCGGCGCGCTGATCGGCCGGGCGGCGAGCGGCACCGGTGGCATCGCGAAGCTGGCCGGCGTGTTGCAGAACGGAGGCCTGGCATGGCCGCGGCGCTGACTCCGCGGGCCCGCCCGCCTGCAGGTGACCCCCGGCGGTACTGGGCCCCTTGCCTGGGCGTGGCACTGGTGGCGATGTCGCTCTTCTATGTGACCTTGAAAGACCTGGTGCACGAGAGCGCGGCGCGTGCTGCGCTCTTGACCACGGCAGTCGTTCCGGTCGAGGCCGAGCCCGACAGATCGACCGCCCGCGAAACGTTCCCGGATGCGGTGACCCGCGCATCCAAGGAACCTGCCACGCTGACGAACACGCACTTCGAGCCCCCGGTGATCGCCCCCGCAGCCAAGTCCGTGCCTGCCGTCGTCGAGGTGTACAAGTGCGTCATGCCCGAGGGCGATGCGGCCTACTCCGACGGGCCGTGCCCCGAGGACGCTCGCGCGACCACGCTGCGATTGCCGCGCGACCTGCACGCCTCGGCGAGTCCCTGAGCTCTCGAGCGGCTCACCCCGCCTTCAGAAACACGTCGTGGTCCGGTGCGAAGTTCGCGTGCAGCGGCAGCATCGCACCGCCCAGTGCACACGCCTGCGCCCCCGCCCTGCCCCCATGCAGTTGCGGCGCCCACAGGCCTTCCCAGTTGCACTGCGCGAGCGCCGCGCGGGTCTGCACCAGCAGCGCGTCGAGCAGCGCGCGCGACATCGAGCCGTCCATCACCACGTCGGCCAGGTCGAGCACGGCCGTGCTGCTGACGATGGCATGCGCCAGCGCCCGCGACGCGCTGCCGAGCCAGGCCTGCGTGGCCGCGGCGAACGGCGCTTCGAGCGCGCGGTCGTCGTAGGCCGCCGTGGCGTCGAGGCCTTTGGCGCGCAGGCGCTGCTCGAGCTCCCACAGCGACGCCTCGGCCACCACCTGCGTCGACAGGCCTTCGGAGGGCTTCTCGGTGCGCATCGGGATCGACGCGAGCGCGCCCGCGTTGCCATGCGCGCCGGTGTGCAGGTGCGAGTTGATGACCAGCCCGCCGCCCACGAAGGTGTCGACGAAGATGTAGAGAAAGCTCTTGAGGTCGTGCCCGCGCCCGGTCACCAGCTCGGCCACGCAGGCCGCCACGGTGTCGCGCGCGAAGCCCACGGGCACATCGGTGCGCGCGCGCACCTCGGCCAGCAGGTCCATCTGGTTCCATTCGTCCGACTGCGCCTTCGACAGCCCCAGCGTGCGGTGCCAGCCGCCGAGCTGGAACGGCGCCGCCAGCCCCGCGCCCACGTTGCGCGCGGCCAGCGGCCCGAGCCCGTCGCGCAGCCGGTGGATGTGCTCGGCGATCACGGGCAGCAGCGCCGCGGCGTCCGGAAATTCGTAGCGGATCGCGTGGTGCTCGCGCACCCGCGCCGCGAAGTCGATCAGCAGCCACTCGGCCCCGCGCCGCCCGAGCTTGACGCCGATGGCAAAGGCGCCGTCGGGGTTCAGCGCAAGCGGCACCGAGGGCTGGCCGATGCGCCCGCGCACGCGGCTTTGCTTGACGATGAGGCCGTCGTCCTCGAGCCGCGCGGTGATGAGGCCGATGGTCTGCGCGCTCAGGCCCGTGAGCCGCGCGAGGTCGGCCTTGGGCAGGCTGGTGTGCACGCGCAGCGCCTGCAGCACCACGCGCTCGTTGAACTGGCGCATGCCCACCTGGTTGGAGCCGCGCGGACGCAGCAGCGCCGACGGGCGCTCGAGGGCATCGGTATCAAGCATGCGCCTCCGCAGGCAACTGGTCGGCGGTCATGGCGCCGGTCATCACGGCCACGGTGTCGCTCATGCTGATCTTCTTCGGATTGAGCACGGCCGCGCGCCTGCCCAGGCGCGCCACGTGGATGCGGTCGGCCACCTCGAACACATGCGGCATGTTGTGGCTGATGAGCACCACGGGCAGGCCGCGCTCGCGCACGCGGCGGATCAGCTCGAGCACCATGTTGCCTTCCTTCACGCCGAGCGCGGCGGTGGGCTCGTCCATGATGACCACGTGCCGCGCGAAGGCCGCGCTGCGCGCCACGGCCACGCACTGGCGCTGGCCGCCCGAGAGGGTTTCGACCGCCTGCGTCATCGACTGGATGCCGACCTTCAGGTCGGCCATGCGCGCCGTGCTTTCGAGCAGCATCTTCTTCTTGTCGAGCATGCGCAGCACATTGCCCAGGAAGCCGGGGCGGCGCAACTCGCGGCCGAGGAAAAGGTTCTCGTAGATGGTCATCGCGGGCGCGACGGCGAGGTCCTGGTAGACCGTCTCGATGCCGGCGCGGCGCGCGTCCAGCGGGTTGCGGAAATGCACCGGCGCGCCGTCGAGCAGGATCTGGCCTTCGTCGGGCACGATGGCGCCCGACAGCGCCTTGATGAGCGACGACTTGCCCGCGCCGTTGTCGCCGATCACCGCGAGGATCTCGCCTTCGCGCAGCTCGAAGTCGACGCCGTCGAGCGCCGTGACCTGGCCGTAGCGCTTCACCAGGCCCTTGGCCTGCATCACGATCTTGGGATTGGCCACGGTGTTCATCAGCGGGCTCCCTTGCGCGAGAGTTGATCGGCCGCCACCGCCAGGATCACGAGCACGCCTGTCACCAGCACTTGGTAGATCGACGACACGCCCATCAGCGTGAGCCCGTTGCGGAACACGCCCACGATCAGCACGCCGATGAGCGAACCCAGCACGATGCCGCGCCCGCCGAACAGGCTGGTGCCGCCGAGCACCACGGCCGTGATGGCGTCGAGGTTCTCGGTCTGGCCCGCGTTCGGGTCGCCCACGCCGGTGCGCGCCACCGACAGCAGCGAGGCGATGCCGTAGAACACGCCCGCCGCCACGTACACCGCGAGCAGCACGCGCTGCGTGGGAATGCCCACCAGCCGCGTGGCCTCGGCGTTGTTGCCGATCGCGTAGACATGCCGGCCGGCCGCCGTCTCGCGCAGCACGAACCACGCGAGCGCATAGAGCGCCAGCATGAGCACCGAACCCCACGCCACCTCGGCGCTGCCGATGGTGAAGGTGGTGCCCAGGCCCGTGAGGCCGGCGGGCAGATCGGTGATGGTCTGCGACGACGAGTACAGCTGCGTGATCGCGAACGCGATGTTCAGCGTGCCCAGCGTCACGATGAACGGCGGCAGCTTGATGCGCGTGACCAGCAGGCCGTTGAGCAGGCCGAACAGCGTCGTCACGCCGATGCCGCACAGGATGGCCAGCGGCACCGGCATGCCGAGCTCGGTGGCGAACTTCGTCATGATGATCCCGCCCAGCGCCATCACCATGCCGCACGACAGGTCGATGCCGGCCGTGAGGATGATCAGCGTCTGGCCGATGGCGATCACGCCCACCACCATCACCTGCTGCAGGATCAGCGACAGGTTGCCGCCCGTGAGAAAACGCTCGGACTGCGTCGCAAAGAAGATGCAGGCGCCGAGCAGGGCCAGCCACGGCCCGAGGGCGCCCCACGGGATGTGGTGCGTCGGAGATTTCGCCATCGGTGTGCCTCCCTATAGACCGGGGCCGTTTACTTCTTGCCCCAGCACAGCTCGGTGCCGGTCTTGGTGTCCTTGCTCTCGACGCCGGCCACGCTCTTGCCGGCGATGAGCGTCACGCCGGTGTCGACGTAGCCCGAGGCCTTCTTGCCGGTCTTGGCGAATTCGACGCCCGCGGCCACGCCCATGGCGGCCATCTTCAGCGGGTACTGCTGCGAGGTCGCGGCGATGATGCCGGCGGCCGTGTCCTTGATGCCCTGGCAGCCGCCGTCGACCGAGACGATCATCACGCCCTTCTCCTTGCCCGCGCGCTTGAGCGCGTTGTAGGCACCGGCCGCGGCGGGCTCGTTGATGGTGTAGACCAGGTTCACGTCGGGCGCCTTCTGCAGGCAGTTCTCCATCACGGTCTGCGCCTTGGCCTGGTCGCCGAAGCTGTCGGCCATGCAGACGATCTCGGGCGACTTGGACAGCTCGTTCGACTTGGCGTCGTTGGCCGGCAGGCCGAAGCCCTTCATGAAGCCGTTGTGACGCTGCGCACCCACCGGATGGCCCGGCAGCAGGTCGAGCGCGACGATCTTGGGCGTCTTGCCGGCCATCGCGGCCTTGGCGTATTCGCCGATGAGCACGCCGGCCGTGTAGTTGTTGGTGGCGAAGAGCGCGTCGGTGGCGTCCGGCGGATCGGCCGGGCTGTCGAGTGCGATCACCATGATGCCCTTGTCGCGCGCCTTCTTGATCGCCGGCACGATGGCCTTGGCGTCGCTGGGCGTGATGAGGATGGTCTTGGCGCCGGCGGCGATCATGTTTTCCATCGCGGTGATCTGGCCCGCGTTGTCGCCGTCGGCCTTTCCTGCCCCCGACAGCAGCTTGGCGCCGAGCTTCTTGGCTTCTTCCTGCGCGCCCTCTTTCATCTTCACGAAGAAGGGGTTGGTCTCGGTCTTGGTGACCAGGCCGATGACAGGCGGGTCGGCGGCCAGGGCCGTGGACGTGGCCGATGCGGCCAGGGCCAGGACGGCCAGGGCGGGAACGAAGCGCGGGCTGATGAACATGAGGTTGTCTCCTTCAGGGGGGCGGGCGCACAGCGCCTGCCGTGCTTGCTATGGAACCGGATGACGACCCGCCAACGAGCGGGAAGGCATTCGGACGAGGGGGACTATCGAGCAGTCGACCGACTAAATCAAGCAACTTGAGTTATCGGAAACCCGAGGCCGGACAGGTTCGTGCGGTCAGAGCTGACTGCGACGGAGGATTCCGTGCAGCGCGTAATTTGTAATTCAAACGGCCTCGTTTTTATTGCCGCTCGCTCAATTCTTTTCTGATTTTGACAATTGTCATGGATGTTGATTTATCGTCATCGAAGATGCAAAGAATCGGCAATTCGCAAAACGAAAAATAAAGTTTTCGCTGGAACCCCGCCACTCGCCAGCCGTTGATGCCAATGGATGCAGTGCTCCTTTTTTCGTTGCGATCCGCCGACCCGCTCGAATGAACAAATAACCCGGAGGGATCGCGGCACATGTTCGGCCACCTTGTGGAAATACTCAGAAACAGTCCGGAGATCGCATTGTTTCTGGTGCTGTGCATTGGCTACGCGGTGGGCCAGATCCGTTTCGGCCCGATCCAGCTGGGCGGCATCTGCGGCACGCTGATTGCCGCGCTGGTGGTCGGCCAGCTGGGCATCCGGCTCGACGACAGCGTGAAGAACGTGTTCTTCATGCTCTTCATCTTTGCGCTCGGCTACGCGGGCGGTCCGCAGTTCTTCGCCAACCTCGACGCCAAGGGCTTGCGGCTGGGCCTGCTGTGCCTGGTCGAGGTGGTGGTGGTGCTCGCGCTGGTGCTCGGCGCCACGGTGCTGCTGTCGCTCGACCGCGGCACGGCCGCCGGGTTGATGGCGGGCGCGGCCACCGAATCGGCCGTGGTGGGCACGGCGACCGACGCGATCTCGAAGCTGTCGCTTCCCGCCGCCGAGATCGCGCAGCTGCAGGCCAACGTGGTCACGGCCTACTCCATCACCTACGTGTTCGGGCTCATCGCCATCGTGGTGGTCACGAGCCAGGTGTTTCCGCTGCTGCTGCGCGTGAACCTGCGCGCCGAAGCCGACAAGCTCTGGAAGACCATGGGCGGCGGCGCCGACGACCCGGAGGCCGCCAGCGCCACGCCCGAGATGGTCGGGCGCGTGTTCCGCGTCACCGTGGGCCGCGGCCGCTCGGTCGGCGAGCTCACGTCGATCCTCGGGCGCCAGGCCAGCATCGAGCGCGTGGTGCGCGACGGCCAGAGCCTCGCGGTCGAGCCCGACTTGCACCTGCGCGTGGGCGACCAGGTGCTGGCCATCGGCCGGCGCAGCGCGCTCGTCAACGTGGGCGAGCTGCTGGGCCGCGAGTTCGCCGACACTACCGCCTTCGACACCGTGGTCGAGACCACCGAGGTCGTCGCCAACCGCCGCGAATGGTTCGGCCGCGGGCTGCGCATGCTGGAAAACGAGTTGCCGTCCGCCGTGCAGGTGATCGGCGTGGCGCGCGACGGCCACGCGATGCCGCTCGTGAACGCGCTGACGCTGCAGCGCGGCGACGTGCTCAAGCTCTACGGCCCCGCGCCCGAGGTGGCGAGCGCCATCGCGCAGGTCGGCGACCGCGTGATCGCCTCCACGCGCAGCAACATCAGCTTCGCCGCCGCGGGCATCCTGCTGGGCGTGTTCATCGGCAGCTTCAGCGCGAAGCTCGGCGGCATTCCGTTTTCGCTCGGCACCGGCGGCGGCGCACTGCTCACGGGGCTGGCCTTCGGCTGGTACCAGTCCAAGCACCCGCACCGCCTGAGCGTGCCGGCCGACGCGCTGGCGCTCATGAAGGACCTGGGCCTGGCCACCTTCATCGCCTGCGTGGGCCTGGCCTCGGGGCCGCAGGCGCTGGCGCTGGTCCAGAAGTTCGGCGTTGCGCTACCGCTGGTGGGCATCGCCGTCGCGGTGGTGCCGGCCAGCATCTCGCTGTTCGTCGGCCACCGCCTGCTCAAGCTCGAGGCGCCGGTGCTGTTGGGCGCCATCGCCGGCCAGCAGTGCAGCACGCCCGCGCTCAGCGCGGTGCAGAACGCCGCGGGCAACGCCACGCCGCTGCTGGGCTACACGATCACCTACGCCATCTCGAACGTCGTGCTGCCGCTGATGGGCCCGCTGATCGTGGCCCTGGCCGGCCTGGTGCAGCACGCGAAATAAGACAACGACCCGAGACGCTCCACGCCCTTCTCTTCTCTCTTCTTCTCATTGATGCCCTGAAAGGACTTCCCCTATGGATTGGCTGCACGAACTCTTCAAGAAATCGCCCGAAATGGCGCTCTTCCTCTCGCTGGCCGTCGGCTACTGGATCGGCAAGATCAAGTTCGGCAAGTTCCAGCTCGGCGGCGTCGCCGGCTCGCTGCTGGTGGCGGTGATCGTGAGCCAGGTCGGCGTGCAGATCGACGGCGGCGTGAAGGCCGTGCTGTTCGCGCTGTTCATCTACGCCGTGGGCTTCGAGAGCGGGCCGCAGTTCTTCAGCTCGCTGGGCAAGCAGTCGATCAAGGAGATCATCCTGGCCGCGGTGATGGCGGCCACGGGCCTGGCGACCGTGGTGGTCATGGCCAAGCTGTTCGGGCTCGACAAGGGCCTGGCGGCGGGCGTGGCGGCCGGCGGCCTCACGCAGAGCGCCATCATCGGCACGGCGGGCGACGCCATCGGCAAGCTCGGCCTCGCCGCGGCCGAGACCGCGCGGCTGCAGGGCAACGTGGCCATCGGCTATGCCGTGACCTACGTGTTCGGCTCGTTCGGCGCGATCATCGTGTGCGTCAACATCCTGCCCAAGCTCATGGGCCGCAGCATCCGCGACGACGCGATCGCGGCCGAGACCGCGATGCAGGCCGGCGTGAAGGTGCTCGGCCCCGACCAGGAAGAAGCCGCGCCCTCGCTGGTCGGGCGCATCTACCAGCTCACGAGCGATCCGCAGCGCACGGTGGCCGACATCGAGAACGCCAACCCGGCCACCACCATCACCATCGAGCGCGTGAAGCGCGACGGCAAGTTCGTCGAGGTCAGCCCCACGCTCGTGCTGCGCCAGGGCGACTACGTGCTCACCGTGGGCCGGCGCGATGCCGTGGTGGCGAGCGCGCCGCTGCTGGGCAAGGAGGTCGACGCGGTCGACGGCATGGAGCTGACGCTGAACAAGCGCGAGATCGTGCTCACCAACAAGGACTTCGGCGGCAAGACCGTCGACCAGATCCGCCAGGCCACCGCCGGCGGCGTGCGCCACGGCATCTTCGTGGTGCAGCTCAGCCGCATGGGCCAGGTGCTGCCGATGAAGCCCGACACCGTGGTGCAGGTGGGCGACCTGGTGTCGATCTTCGGTGCCGAGCAGGACGTGAAGCGCGTCGCGTCCCTCGTCGGCGACGTGATCGTGCCCAGCGCCAAGACCGACTTCGTGTACCTGGGCGCGGGCCTGGTGGTGGGCCTCTTGGTCGGCCTGCTGAGCGTGAAGATCGGCGCCATCCCGCTGACGCTCGGCGCCGGCGGCGGCGCGCTGCTGTCGGGCCTGCTGTTCGGCTGGTACCGCGCGAAGAAGCAGACCTTCGGCGCGCTGCCGCCCAGCGCGGTGCAGCTGCTGAAAGACCTGGGCCTGGCGGGCTTCGTGGTCGTGGTCGGCCTGACGTCGGGCCTGCAGGCCGTGCAGACCATCAAGGAGCTGGGCCTGACCATCTTCGGCGTCGGCGTGGTCGTCACGCTCGTGCCGATGATTCTCACCATGCTGTTCGGGCGCTACGTGCTGCGCTACGACAACACGGCAGTGTTTGCGGGCGCGCTGAGCGGCTCGCGCAGCGCCAACCCGGCCTTCGGCGAAGTGCTGGGCAAGGCCGAGAACGCCATTCCCACCGTGCCCTTCGCCATCACCTACGCGCTGGCCAACGTGTTCCTCACGCTGCTGGGGCCGCTGATCGTGGCGCTGGTCTGAGCACCGCGCCTTCCCTTTTCTTTCTTCTTTCTTTTTATCAACCAAGGAGTACTCCATGGATTTCGGCGACGTGAAAAAGCTGGGCGGCCTGAGCCCGTTCGAACTGAAGGATGCGCTGATCCAGGTCGCACGACAAAGTGACCGCCTCATGCTCAACGCCGGCCGCGGCAACCCGAACTTTCTGGCCACCACCCCGCGCCACGGCTTCTTCCAGTTCGGCCTGTTCGCCATGACCGAGGCCGAGCGCTCGTACATCTACATGGCGGACGTGGGCGGCTTTCCGCAGCGCGAGGGCATCGAGGCGCGCTTCGAGCTCTTCGCCAAGTCGCACGAGGGCGAGCCCGGCGTGCGCTTCATCGAGGCCGCCGTGTCCTACGTGCGCGACCAGCTGGGCCTGTCGGCCGGCGACTTCATCTACGAGATGTGCGAGGCCATCCTGGGCTGCAACTACCCGGTGCCCGACCGCATGCTGCGCCTGACCGAGATCGTCGTGGGCCAGTACATCCACAAGGAAATGATCGGCACCCACCCCTTCGTGGGCAAGTTCGACATGTACGCGGTGGAAGGCGGCACCGCCGCCATGACCTACCTGTTCAACAGCCTGCGCGAGAACCACCTGCTGTCGCCGGGCGACACCATCGCGCTGGGCATGCCGATCTTCACGCCCTACATCGAGATCCCGCACCTGAACGACTACCAGCTCATCGAGGCGCTGATCGACGCGCCGCCGGAGAACAACTGGCAGTTCACCAAGAAGGAGCTGCAGAAGCTGCTCGACCCGAAGGTCAAGGCCTTCTTCCTGTGCAACCCGAGCAACCCGCCCTCGGTGAAGATCAGCGACGAGGTGCTGGGCTACATCGCCGATATCGTGAAGCAGCGGCCCGACCTCATCATCCTGACGGACGACGTGTACGGCACCTTCGCCGACAACTTCCTGTCGCTGTTCGCGATCTGCCCGCAGAACACCATCCTGGTGTATTCGTTCTCGAAGTACTTCGGCGCCACCGGCTGGCGCATGGGCGTGGTCGCCACGCACGAGGACAACATCCTCGACCGCAAGATCGCCGCCCTGCCCGAGGCCAAGCGAAAGGAACTCGACGCGCGCTACAGCTCCATCACCACCGAGCCGCGCAAGCTGAAGTTCATCGACCGCCTCGTGGCCGACAGCCGCACCGTGGCGCTGAACCACACGGCCGGCCTGTCGACGCCGGTGCAGGCGCAGATGGTGATGTTCTCGCTGTTCTGCCTCATGGACGAGGGCGAGACCTACAAGAAGTCGATGAAGCACATCGTCTCGCGGCGCAAGGAAGCGCTGTACCGCGAGCTCGGCCTGCCGCTGCAGCCCGACCCGAACTCGGTGAGCTACTACCACCTGCTCGACCTGCAGGACATCGCCACGCAGATGCACGGCGAGCGCTTCGGCAAGTGGATCCTGACCAAGCTGCAGCCCAACGAGGCCCTGTTCCGCATCGCCGCCGAAACCAGCATCGTGCTGCTGCCCGGTCGCGGCTTCGGCGGCAAGCACCCGTCGGGTCGCGTGTCGCTGGCCAACCTCAACGAGTACGACTACGCGAACATCGGGCGCTCGCTGCGCAAGATGGCTTCGGAGTACTTTGCGATGTTCGAGAAGGAGGTGGGGGGCGGCAAGGTGGACAACGCGGGAAAGGCGGCCAAGGGCGGCGTAGGCAAGACCACTGTCGTTAAACCCGCAAAACGCGGCAAAAAGTAGCCTCGTTCCGCCCCTTGCGCGGCCCCGAAATGTATGCCTTTGACATACGATCAAAGGCATAAAAGAGGGATCGCAAAGGGGCGAGAAATGATCGTAGGCATTGACCTGGGCACGACCAACAGCCTGGTGGCGGTGTGGCGGGAAGGGAAGTCCGTTCTGATTCCCAACGGACTGGGCGAATACCTGACGCCGTCATGCGTCAGCCTCGACGAGGACGACACCGTGCTCGTCGGCAAGGCCGCCAGGGAACGGCTTCAGACGCATCCGGACCGCACCGCCGCCGTCTTCAAGCGCTACATGGGCAGCAACAAGACGGTGCGCCTGGGCAAGCGCAGCTTCAGGCCCGAGGAGCTTTCGGCACTGGTGCTGCGTTCACTCAAGGCCGATGCCGAGGCCATGTTGGGCGAACCAGTTCATGAAGCCGTCATCACCGTGCCCGCGTACTTTTCGGATGCGCAACGCAAAGCCACCCGTGCGGCGGGCGAACTCGCCGGCCTGAAGGTCGACCGGCTGCTGAACGAGCCCACCGCCGCGGCACTCGCCTACGGCATGCACGACATGGGCGCCGAAACGCGCTTTCTGGTGTTCGACCTCGGCGGCGGCACTTTCGACGTATCGATCCTCGAAATGTTCGAGGGTGTGATGGAGGTGCGTGCGTCGGCCGGCGACAACTTCCTGGGCGGCGAGGACTTCGTCGAATCGCTGATCACCCTCTTCTTCGAACGCAACGCTCTGCCGGCGAGCCTGCGCAGCAACGCCCAGTTCATGCAACGCCTGGCCGCACAAGCCGAAGCGGCCAAGCGCCTCCTCAGCACCGAGCCCAGTGCCGAAATCAACGTGGCGCACGAGTCGGTGCAGCACCGCCTGCAGATCGATGAAACCACGCTCGAACAGGCCTGCGCGCACTTGCTCAAGCGCCTGCGCACACCGGTGGAACGCGCGCTGCGCGACGCCAACCTGCGTGCCGGCGAACTCGATGCAGTGGTGCTCGCAGGGGGTGCCACGCGCATGCCCGCGATCCGGCGGCTGGTGACCACGATGTTCGGTCGTTTCCCGTCGATCGACTTCAACCCGGACGAAGTCGTTGCACTGGGCGCGGCAGTGCAGGCGGGATTGAAGGCGCGGGACGCGGCGCTCAAGGAAGTGGTCATGACCGATGTCGCGCCCTATTCGCTCGGCGTGGCAGTGAGCCGCTGGCTCAGCGAGACCACCGCCACGCATGGGCATTTCGACCCCATCATCGAACGCAACAGCACCGTGCCTGTGAGCCGCTCCAAGAGCTACGTCCCCAACTCCGCCACCCAGACCTCGGTCGACCTGCACGTGTTCCAGGGAGAGTCGCGGATGGTGCGGGACAACGTGCACCTGGGAACGCTGCACGTGCCGCTGCCGCAGGGACCGGTGTCCGAGGCGGCGGTCGAAGTGCGCTTCACCTATGACGTCAACGGCCTGCTGCAGATCGAGGCCACGGTCCAGAAGACCCAGGAGACCTTCAGCCTGCTGATCGAAGGCAACCCGGGGCTGTTGAGCGAGACCGAGATCAAGGAGCGCCTGATGGCCTTGAGCGAACTCAAGATCCATCCGCGCGACCGCATGGAAAACCGCACGCTGCTGGCGCGCGGGGAGCGCATCTACCAGCAGCTGCGCGGCGACGTGCGGGAATGGCTCGGCATGTGCATTTCGGAGTTCGAGCGTGCGCTCGCCACGCAGGACAAGCGCGTCATCGCCCCAGCGCACCGCCAATTCCAGGAGCAGTTGCAGCAGATCGAACGCGACAGCCATCTGGCCGACTGAGCTGGGGAGCGACGACACCATGACCGAAGTCCCAGGCTTCCTGCTCGAACTCGGGCTGCGCCCGGATGCCGACGAGCGTGCGGTCCGGCGCGCCTATGCGGTCGAACTGAAGAAGATCGACCAGGAGACGCAAGCGGAGCGGTTCCAGCGGCTGCGAGAGGCATATGAAGCGGCGTTGTACTGGGCCCGGCATGTGCGGGAGGCAGAAGCAGCGCAGGAAATCCAGGCGGCGACGGCGAACGCACAGACGAGCGGGGGCGTCGCGCAACCACAGCCCCAGCCTGTCACCGTCCCCGCTCCCGCGACGCACGACGAACACGCGCCCTCGCTGCCACCGGCCGCTGACGCCGATCGCACAGTGCCGCGCCATGACAGCGTGCGCGACATCATGGTCGCACTCGACACCCGGCTGCAGGAGGACCCGCTGCAGACGGTTCGAGAAGCCACCGTGTTGCTGGAAGCCACGCTCGAAGACCCTCGCCTGCTCGACATGGACGCCCGCGTTCTCTTCGAGGCCAATATCGCCCACCTGCTCGCCTGCGGCTGGCGGCCGGGCCACGAGTACCTGTTCGAGGCGGCGCTCGTGGTCTTCGATTGGCGTACCGATTCGGCCAGGCTGCTGCGCTTGGGACAGGCCGGCCACCTGGTCGACCGCGCCATCGTCGAGCAAGACGCGCAGGCCCAGCAATCGCCAGCCGATCGCGATACGCAACGTCAATACCTGGAGCTGCTGCGCCACACCGCCGACCCCGGGCCGCAAGCCCTGGCGTTGGGCCTGGGGCGTGTAATGCACGCTGCCCATACCTATCCGACGTGGCTACGGCTGACGATGGACACGGCCAACATCGAACATTGGCGTGAACGCAATGCCGACCTCGCGCGCTCGACAGTGCAGAACCAGCCATCGATGGCGAGCGCGCACAGCGGTTCAATCACCGCTTCACAGATGACGGCATGGTTCGTGGCCTTCTGTGGGGCGGTGATACTGATCTTTCTGCTGAGGACAGTGGCCACCGGCGAGGGGAACCAGGGCACCGCGACAGCAAATGCGGCAGCAGCCCGCGCGGGGGCGGCGGCGATGGCGGAAGCGATACGCAAGCTGCCAACTTCGCAGTCTTCGCCGCCATCGCTCTCCGGGCTGCCGGACTCCAGCGCGAACGACGCAACAGCCCGTTGGCCAGCCCTGCAAGCACCCGTTAACGGGAAAACCGGCACCAATGCCCCGAGCGCTCAACGCCCGGCAACCGAGCCCGACCCGCCGGTGGCGCAATACACCAAGCAGCCTCATGTCGCCTACCCGACCATGTCCAAGCGGCTCGGCGAACAGGGCCGCGTGGTGCTCAAGGTCATGGTCCAGCCTACGGGGTCGGTCAGCGATGCCACCGTGTTGCAAAGCTCCGGATTCGCGCGGCTCGATGCTGCGGCCATCGATGCCGTGCGAGGGGCCCAAGTCGTTCCCATGAAGAGCATGAACGGGCGCACCGTGGCGGCTTGGTACAAGGCCTCGATCAATTTCGTGTTGAGCGACGTCGCGTCAGGGTCAGCCACTTCAACGAGACCCGAGAGCAAGCGGAACTACGGCGACGCCGTGACCGCCGCCGTGAGACCCAACATCCTGTTCACCAAGGAGGTTCCAGGAAATCCGCTGGTCGAGTACACGCTGGACCTTGCGGCCGACGGCAAGATCCTTGCAGCGAACCTCTCCAGGGCCAGCGGCGTGCCCGAATGGGATGCCGCCGCGCTGCGTGCCATCCACAAGACTGGCCACATGCCGCTGACCGAGCAAGGCACGGTGCCGCCGAAGATGGTGCTGGGGCTGCGGCCCAAGGTTCAATGACACGCATCGCGCCGGGCATATCGCCCTCAACCCGCCGTACACCGTGAAATCGGCTTGCGCGTGCTGCGCAGGAAGCTGGCCGAGCCAGGCTTGCCGACCGGTCCTGGCCATCTGTTCGCTGCAGCGGTGGTTGCGCTGGGCGTTCGCGTCATCTGACGACGGCTGCCGACCGTCGCCGTTGAGACGCGCTTCCCGTGCCAACGGCGCGGGAAGCCAAGAAACTCAAGCCGCCCTGCGCGCCGTCAGCCACTGCGACGGCGCCAGGGCCGCCGCCACCACGCGCACTTCGCCGATGTGGCCGAAGAAGCCGTCGGCGCGCGTACCGTCCCACGAGCCGCCGCCCACCACCCAGGGCGCGGTGGCCTTCAGCGTGGCCAGGCCCGGCACGGCCGCCGAGTTGCGCAGCACCGGGGCGCCCTCGACGTACATCGTGGTGTCGTGCGACACCGGGTCGTTGACGATGGCGATGTGCACCCAGCGGTCGGCGAGCACCTCGCCCGACCAGTTGGCCTTGGCCGAACGCGTGCCCGTGGTGTTCGGCACCACCTCCCACTGCACCTCGCGCAGGCTCGAGATGGCGAAGAGCATCGGCGGCGATTCGCCGTCATCGCCGGTGTAGCCCGCGAGGTCGCCGCGGCGTCCGTCGCGCGTCATGATGTTCATCCACGCGTGCAGCTTGCTGGTCCAGCTCTTGTCGATCTTGACGAAGGCCTCGACGGTGTAGCCGTTGTCCAGCGTCTGCGCATTGATCGGCGCCGAGGCCTCGGTAAGGAAGTAGCTCATCCGCGCCTTGTTGGTGTTCAGGAAGCGCACCGAGCCCGGCGCGGCCGAGAGGCGGTGGCGGTCGTCGGTCCACACGACGTCGCCGTCGGCCGCGCCCACCACGCCGTTCTGGTTCAGGGCATCGCGACGCAGCGGATTGGTCCCCGTCACGTCGGCGATCACGGTGCCCGGCAGCACCGGCTGGTTCACCACGCCGCCGACAAAACGCCAATGAGCCAGCGTGTTCGCGACCTTGGGGTAGTCCTCCGCATCGGCGGCGGGCCGCTGCACAGTGGCCTCCGGGTCCTTGTAGTTGGCCAGGATCAGCGCCTTCGCCTGCTCGACCAGCGACTGCTCGACCGTGGCCTCGCCCGCGGCAAAGCCCTTGTTGAAGCCCGCGAAGCGCTGCGCGAAGTCCATCTCGATGGTGAAGGCCTCGTTGGGCGTGGTGAGCACGGCCTGGTCGAAGGCGTTCAGCGTGGCAGCGGGCTTTTGCGGCACCCAGGGCGAGAACGACAGCACCTTGATCTGCTTGTTCGTCAGGTCGAACTCGTACAGGCGCATCAGGCCGTTGCCGCCCTGGTAGGCCATCTGGTAGTCGACCACCATCTCCTCGACCTTGTGGCCGAAGTCGTTGGTCTTCGTGAGGTGCGCGGCGCCGTGGTGGTGGCCGTTGAGCGTCATGAAGATCTGGTCGTTGTCCCGGATCAGCTTCTCCCACAGCATCTTGCCGTAGTCGGTTTCCAGCGGGCTGGTGCCATCGGGCGCGATGTTCAGCAGCTGGTGGTTGACCAGGATCACGGGCAGCGTCGGGTTCTTCGCGATCACCTGCCGCGCCCATGCGATGCCCGCGTCGGACACGCGCCACGACAGCGACAGCACCATGAACTTCTGGCCCTGCGCCTCGAACACGTGGTACTCGTGGAAGCCGCTGGTGTCGCGTGCGCCGAAGGTGGCCTGCTTCTTCGCGCGCTCGGTGCCGAACCACTGCAGGTAGGGCTCGGCGGCCAGGTTGCGTGCGGCGTCGGTGCCGTTGACGGGGTCGACACCGTAGTCGACGTCGTTCAGCACGTCGTGGTTGCCGGCCAGCACGCTGTAGGGCAGCTTCGCGTCCTCGAGCACCTTCATGGCGGCATCGGCCACCTTCCATTGGTCGGGCTTGCCGACCTGGTCGACCACGTCGCCGAGGTGGATGGTGAAGGGAATATGCAGTGCCTTGGCGTTGGCGGCGATCCACTTCGTCTGCGCCGCGAAAGGCGCGCTGCCGAAGCGCTTGTCGTACTGGTCGCTCTCGGCGGCGGTGGCGTAGCGCGCGTAGAACTGGGTGTCGGGCATCACGGCCAGCGCGAAGCTCGAACGCTTGCTCACGACGGGTTCCGGCGCGGGCGGGTTGGGCGCCGGTGCGGGGGCCGGCAGCGGGCCGAAGCCGGCGCTGCCGCCGCCACCACCACCGCAGGCAGCGATGAGGGCGCTGCTGCCGCCGACGGTGAGCAGGGAGGCGCCGAGCTTGAGCATCTGCCGGCGTTGCGGGACGCGTTCGGTGTCGGGAGCGGAGGGGGAAGAAGAAGACGGGGAAAGCGGAAGCGCGCGTGCGCCGCGCGGATCGACGGAATCGGACATGACAAGAGAAAACGTTGGGAAGCACCCAGCGTAGGTCGCGGCCATGACTCGGTCATGTACGGCCCATGACACTTCGCCCCCGAAGCGCCCTCCCCTGAACCCGGTTCAGGCCTTGGCCGCGCGCCCCGACGGTTCGTGCATCACCATCCGCCACGCACACAACGTCCCCGCCACCGCCAGCAGCGCCGCCAGCGCGAACATCGTGCGGTAGCCCAGCTCCTGCGCCACCGCGCCGCCGAGCAACACGCCCAGCACACCGCCGAAGCCGTAGCCGATCACCGTGAACAGCGCCTGCCCGCGTCCGCGCAGGTGGCCGGGGAAGCGGCGCGACACCACGGCGATGCAGGCCGTGTGGTGCGCCGCGAAGCTCAGCGCATGCAGCCACTGCGCGATGACCAGCGCCGCGACGAAGCCGCCCAGCCCGGCCGTGAGGCCGAGCCGCGCCACGCCGGCGATGCCGCACACCAGCATCCAGCGCGGCATCGGCAACAAGCCGATGAGCCGGCCCTGCAGGAAGAACCAGACGATCTCGGCCACCACCGACAGCGCCCACAGCAGGCCGATGGTGCTCTTGCCGTAGCCGATCGAATCGAGGTACAGCGAGAAGAACGCGTACACCGAGAAGTGCGACATCACCTGGAAGAACAGCGACGCAAAGAACCATCGCACGGCAGGGATGCGCAGCACGGGGCCGATGGGCTCCTTCACGGCGTCGTGCGCAGCCGGCGGTTCGCGCAGGTCGGGCAGCTTCATCGTCGCGAGCAACACCACGGCCAGCGTGCCGGCGGCCCAGTACGGAAAGTGCTTCATGCCGAAGCGCTCGAACCACTCGCCCGCGACGAACACGGTGACCAGGAAGCCGGCCGAGCCGCACAGGCGGATGCGCCCGTAGCGCCCCCAGTCGCCCGCGACGATCTGCGCCATGGCCGCTTCGGTGAGCGACATCATCGAACTGGTGTGCGTGAACATCACGAGCAGCACCAGCGCGAGCCACCAGGCGCCGCCGTGCCACCACAGGCCGAAGGAGCTGGCCAGCGCCACCGCGGCGCTGAAGCGCAGCAGCTTCACGCGCTGGCCGGTATGGTCGCTGAGCGCGCCCCAGGCATAGGGCGCGAAGACGCGCGTGATCGATTGCACCGAGGCCAGCAGGCTGATCGTGAAGATCGGCAGGCCCAGATCCTTGAGCCACAGCGGCAGGTAAGGATTGAAGAAACCGATGTGCGCGAAGTAGCTGGCCGACAGGCCAGCGAACGCCAACAGGTGGCCGCGTCCAGCGGCCACAGGTGGCGCGGCAGACACTACAGGAAAGACGACTGCGGCGACGCAGCTTCGCTCTTCTCGACGGGTGGGTTCACGTCGCCGCACTGCGCGCGGTTGCGCAGCACGTGTTCCATCACCACCAGCGCGAGCATCGCTTCTGCGATGGGCGTGGCGCGGATGCCCACGCAGGGGTCGTGGCGGCCCTTGGTGATGACCTCGACGGGGTTGTTGTTCACGTCGATCGACTGGCGCGGGCTGATGATCGAGCTGGTGGGCTTGATCGCGATGCTCACCTCGAGGTCTTGCCCCGAGCTGATGCCGCCCAAAATGCCGCCGGCGTTATTGCTGAGGAAGCCGGTCGGCGTGATCGAGTCGCCATGCGTGGTGCCACGCTGCGTGACGCTGTCGAAGCCGGCGCCGATTTCGACCGCCTTCACCGCGTTGATGCCCATCATGGCGTAGGCGATCTCGGCGTCGAGCTTGTCAAAGAGCGGCTCGCCCAGACCCACGGGCACGTTGGTGGCGGTGACGCGGATGCGCGCGCCGCACGAATCGCCGGCCTTGCGCAGGCGGTCCATGTAGTCCTCCAGCGCGCTCACGTCGGCGATGGGGGCGAAGAAGGGGTTGTGGGGGACGTGGTCCCAGTTCTCGAAGGGAATGGCGATCTCGCCGATCTGCGTCATGCAGCCGCGGAACACCATCCCGTATTTTTCGGCCAGCCACTTCTTGGCGACCGCGCCGGCCGCGACCATGGGCGCTGTGAGCCGTGCCGAGGAGCGCCCGCCGCCGCGCGGATCGCGGATGCCGTATTTCTTCCAGTAGGTGAAGTCGGCGTGGCCGGGGCGGAACTGCTGGGCGATCTGCCCGTAGTCCTTGCTGCGCTGATCGGTGTTCTGGATCAGCAGCGCGATGGGCGTGCCGGTGGTCTTGCCCTCGTACACGCCGGACAGGATCTGCACCGCGTCGGGCTCGTTGCGCTGGGTGACGTGGCGGCTGGTGCCGGGGCGCCGGCGGTCGAGGTCGCCCTGGATGTCGGCCTCGCTCAGGGCCATGCCCGGGGGGCAGCCGTCGACCACGCAGCCGATGGCCGGGCCGTGCGACTCGCCGAAATTGGTGACCGCGAAGAGAGTTCCGAAGGTGTTGCCGCTCATGGCGGGGATTATCCCCACAAAGCAGCAGCCGACTCAGTCGGTGGTGTTTTCCATGCGCTTGGCGAGCGCGCCGAGCTGCAGCTCGATGCTGAACAGCCGCTCGTTCAACACCGCCGTCTGCAGCCGGATCGCCTCGACGATGGCCTTGGTCTGCGGATCGGAGGTGCTGTCGGACAGTTCCGCCAGGTCATGCAGCTTCTTGCGCAGTTCGTTGCTCATGGGGCCTCCGTTCGGTCGTGGGATGCGTCGTGGAAGCCCCAGTATGGAGGCTCGTCAACGCTCCGGCAATGCGGCGCCGCCCGGGGGTACGACGCCTTCCTCCGCATGCGACGCGCCCACGCCGCGCAGGCGCACCGCCACCAGCACGCCGACGAACAGCAGCACCACGGCGCACAGGCCGGCCACCAGCCGCAGGGCGCGCAATAGCGCCTCGCGCCCGGCGTCGAGCAGTGCGGCGCCCGTGGTACCGGGCAGTTCCCCGGCCAGCGCGACCGCCCCGCCCAGCGTGCTGCGGGCGGCTTCGACCGCGGCCGCACCGGCCAGCCCGGCCGGCACGGCGTCGGCCATGGCCGCCCGGTAGATCGCCGCACCGACGCTGCCGAGGATGGCGATGCCCAGCGCTCCGCCGAACTCGGAGCTGGTCTCCGAGATGGCCGAGGCCACGCCCGCGCGCTCCGGCGGCGCGCTGCCCACGACCAGGTCGGTGGCCAGGGTGAACACCGGCGCCAGGCCGAGCGAGGAGATGACCGCGCTCGTCACCATCCAGGCCAGACCGCCCTGCGCCGGCAGCAGCACCAGCATGCCGAAGCCCAGCGCCGCCACGCCCAGTCCGCCGCCCATCACGTAGGCCGGGCACAGGCGCCGCGTGAGCGCGGGCACGATCATCGAGCCGACGATGAAGGCGCCGGCGCCCGGCATGCTCCACAGGCCCGCCGCCAGCGGCGGCAGGCCGAGCACCAGCTGCAGGTACTGCGCGTTGTACAGAAAGAGCCCGAACATCACGAAGCAGGCCAGCATGTAGGCCCCCAGCGAGACACTGAAGGCCGGCAGCCGGAACAGGCGCAGGTCGATCATCGGATTGGCCAGCCGTCCCTGCCGGCGCGCGAACAGCCAGCCGAGCAGCGCACCGACCGCGATGGCCAGCAGCGACACCGCGTCGGGCCCGTGCTCGGCCACCTGCTTGATGCCGTAGATGGCGGCCAGCACCGCGCCCAGCGAGAGCGCCACGCTGGCCAGGTCGAGCGCGCCCGCGTCGGGGTCGCGGTACTCGGGCAAGAGCCACGGGCCGAGCGCCAGCAGCAGCACCATCACCGGCACGCCGATGAGGAACACCGAGCCCCACGGAAAGAACTGCAGCAGCACGCCGCCCAGCACCGGGCCGATGACCGCGCCCGCCGAGTAGCTCGAGATCCACACGCCGATGGCCACGGTGCGCTGCGCCGGGTCGAGGAACATGTTGCGGATCAGCGAGAGCGTGGACGGCGCCAGCGTCGCCCCCGCCACGCCCAGCAGCGCGCGCGTGGCGATCAGCATGTTGGCGCTGGTCGAGAAGGCCGCGAGCACCGAGGCCACGCCGAACGCCACCGCGCCGATCAGCAGCAGCCGGCGCCGCCCGATGCGGTCGCCCAGCGTGCCCATGGTGACCAGCAGGCCGGCCACGAAGAAGCCGTAGATGTCGACGATCCACAGCAGCTGCGAGGCGGTCGGCTTGAGGTCTTCGCTGATCGACGGGATCGCCAGGTTCAGCACCGTGAGGTCCATCGAATAGAGCATGCAGGGCAGCGCGATGACGGCCAGCCCCGTCCATTCGCGCGCCGTGGCGCGGGCGGGTGCCGCCCGGTCGAGTGCGCCGCTCATGGGCCGGCTCCGCTGTCGCTTGCCGACCAGGCCTTGCGCACCTCGATGCTGCTCAAGCGCGCCGAGGGAATGCCGGCCGCGAGCTGCAGCGCTTCTTCTTCGCTGTCGGCCTCGACCAGGTAGAAGCCGCCCAGCTGCTCGCTGGTTTCAGCGAACGGCCCGTCGGTGACCGAGAGTTTGTCGTTGCGCATGCGCACCGTGACCGCCGTGCCGGCCGGCTGCAAGGCCTCGGCCACGACGAGCTTGCCGAGCGCCTGCAGGTGGGCGTCGTAGTCGATGTGTTCGTTGATGTAGTGGTCCATGTCCTGCGCCGAGAAGTGGCTCGTCTGCGCGTCGGTTCCGTAGATCAGGCAAAGGTATCTCATGCGGCATTCCCCTCGGGGTTTTCGATCATTTCCATGACGTCGATGGGACGCACTTCGATGGCGCCGTAGCGCGCCATCGGGATGCGGCCCGCCAGCTGGATCGCGGCGTTCAGGTCGCGCGCCTCGACCAGGATGAAGCCGCACAGCTGCTCGCGGGCTTCCGCGTACGGACCGTCGACGTGCGAGCGCTGGCCCTGGCGCACCTGCACGACCTTGGCGGCGCGCACCGGGCTCAGCGCCTCGGCGGCGATGAAATGGCCAGCGGCTTCGAGCACGCGGTCGTAGGCCATCGAATCGGCATTGAGCGCGCGGCGCTCGTCGGGCGGCAGCGCGCGAAGCACCGCTTCGTCGCAATGAACGAGGCAGAGGTATTTCATGCGGAATCTCCTTGCAGATGTGAGTGAGGACATCACTGGTCGAACGGCGACGGCCGGAATCGACAAGGGGCGTCAAAAATTTTTCGTGTCCGGCAGCGAGGCCAGCTGCCGCTCCAGGAACTGCCGCTCGGGCTGCTGCCGCACCAGCGACAGTGCCTGCAGGTAGGCCGCGCGTGCATCGTCGGTGCGGCCCAGGCGCCGGCACAGTTCGGCACGCGCGCCGTGCGCCAGGTGGTACTTCGCCAGCTCGCCGCGCGCGAGCAGCGCGTCGATCAGCGCCAGCCCGGCCGCCGGCCCGTCGCGCATCGCCACGGCCGCCGCGCGGTTGAGTTCGGCCACGGGCGAGGGGTCGAGCCGCAGCAGCACGTCGTACAGGCCGACGATCTGCGGCCAGTCGGTGGCGGCGGCCTCGGGTGCTTCGGCGTGCACCGCGGCAATGGCGGCCTGCAAGGTGTACGGGCCGAAGCGGCGCGACAGCAGCGCGCGCTCGACCAGCGCCGCGCCCTCCCCGATCTGCCCAAGGTGCCACAGGCCGCGGTCCTGCGCGTCGAGCAGCACGAGCTCGCCCTGCGCCGAGGTGCGCGCGGTGCGGCGCGCGTCGTGCAGCAGCATCAGCGCGAGCAGGCCCAGCGCCTCGGGGTCGGGCAGCAGTTCGGCCACCAAGCGCCCGAGCCGGATCGCTTCGGCCGAGAGGTCGGCGCGCGTCACGCTCCGGCCCGACGAGGCCGCGTAGCCTTCGTTGAACACGAGGTACACCACGCGCAGCACGGCATCGAGCCGTTCGGGCAGCTCGGCCAGGCCCGGCACCTGGTACGGAATGCCCGCATCGCGGATGCGCGCCTTGGCCCGCACGATGCGCTGCGCGATGGTGGGCGCCGGCACGAGAAAGGCGCGCGCGATCTCCTCGGTCGCCAGCCCGCAGACCTCGCGCAGCGTGAGCGCCACCTGGGCGTCGGGCGCGAGCGCGGGGTGGCAGCAGGTGAAGACCAGGCGCAGGCGGTCGTCCTCGAGCGCGTCGGCATCGGGGTCGGCCTCGTGCCAGGCGGGCGCGGGGTCGGCCAGCGTGTCGGTGTGGGCGGTGGCGTCGTCCCACGCCGTGAAGCGCGCCTGCCGGCGGATGCCGTCGATCGATTTGAAGCGCCCCGCCGACACCAGCCAGGCGCGCGGGTTGGCCGGCACGCCTTCGCGCGGCCATTGCTCGAGCGCGGCGCGAAAAGCGTCGTGCAGGGCTTCTTCGGCTAGGTCGAAGTCGCCCAGCAACCGCACCAGCGTGGCGAAGATGCGGCGCGACTCGGTGCGGTAGATCGCGTCGAGCGTGTCGGCGATCGCCGTCGGTTGTTCGGTCACCCGGTGTCGCCGCCGGCCAGCCAACTTTCGAGCTTGACGAGCGAGCCGGTCCAGCCATGGTTGTGGCCGTCGCGCGCCGCTTCGTCGAAGAACTGCTGGTGCATGAGCACGAGCTCGCAGCCGCCCGCGTCGGGTTCGAGCTGCACCGTGACGCGCGACTCGCGCTCGGGCGTGCTGCGCCAGGCCCAGCTGAAGACCAGCCGGCGCTCGGGCACGACCTCCAGGTAGGTGCCGCTCACGTCGTGCGTCTCGCCGTCGGCCGCCAACATGGTCACGCGAAAGCGCCCGCCCACGCGCAGGTCGACCTCGGCCAGCGGCACGTCGACGATTTCCGCGGGGCCGAACCAGTGCTTCAGCGCTTGCGGGTCGGTCCACGCGCGCCAGACTTTGGCGGGACTGACGCGGAAGTGCCGGCGGAGCGTGAGCGAGGGGCGATCGGTGCCGGGGCCGGCGGTGGGGCCGGGGGAAGGTTTCGCCATTCGGTGTCCTCCTGGTGGTAGAGAAAGCGCGCCAGGGCATCGAGGCGGCCGGTCCAGAACTTCTCGTAGCGCGAGAGCCACACGGCAGCCTCCTGCATCGGGCCCGGCGACAGCTCGCAGCGCACGACGCGGCCCGCCTTCGTGCGCGAGATGAGGCCGGCGCCTTCGAGCACGCGCAGGTGCTTCATGAAGCCGGTCAGCGACATGCCGTGCGGCTCGGCGAGCTCGGTCACGCTGAGGCCGCCCTCACCCAACGCTTCGAGCACGCTGCGGCGGGTCGGGTCGGACAGGGCCGCAAACACGGCGTCCAGGGCATCTGAGTGAACCATGCGGTTGAGTATCTGGAGCGGCCCGAGAGCCGTCAAGCCATGGACCTCGCTCAGGAACGGTTTATGCATGCTGCGCCGCAGCATCATCCCCCGCGAAGGAGCGCCCATGCTGGACCGAACCGCCACCCAGTTCTCCCACGTCAAGCCCGGTGACACCGCGTACGTCTCGGGCGGGTTGCGAGACTTCTTCCTGTACCGCGACCTCGGCATTGCGGCCGCCACGCACGGCAAGGTGATCGCGCACCTGGTCAAGGCCAACATGGCACCGGAAGCGGGCACCGGCTGGCACCGCCACGAGGCGGACTTCCAGATCGTCATCATGCTCAAGGGCTGGGCCCGCTTCATGTACGAGGACAAGGAGACGCACGTCGAGGCCGGCGACGTGGTGCACCAGCGCCCCGGCATCCGCCACTTTCTCTTCGACTATTCGCCCGACATGGAGTACCTGGAAATCGTCTCGCCGGCCGACTTCAAGAGCATCGACGTCGAGCCCGTGTGCGAGATTCCGCCGCCCACGCCCTGGCCCTGAAACCCACGGCCGGCGCGGCTTCGCGCGCCGATAAACTCCTCGCGTCTCACCAGAAACGACAACAACCGAGGAGAGAGAACTTGCGTATTCATACTGCCCGCCTGACGGCCGGCTTGCTGTTCGCGTGCGCCCTGACGTGCGCCAACCTCAGCAACGCCGCATCCCCCACCACCGCGTCCACAACCTCGACCGCGAGCTCGCTCGAAGCCGAGCAGGAAGCCGCCTTCAAGGCCGCCAAGGCCGTGCAGAAAGCCGGCCCCGCCGACATCACGCTGCGCGACCAGGCCCACCTGAAGCTGCCCGCCGGCTACGTCTGGGTGCCGACACCCGCCGCCGCGCAGCTCATGCGCAGCATGGGCAACCGCACCGACGACACCTTCATCGGCGCGATCTTCCCCGCCGACGACGGCGACTGGATGGCGGTCGTGAAGTTCGTGAAAGAGGGCTACATCAAGGACGACGACGCCAAGGACTGGAACGCCGACGAACTGCTCACGAGCCTGAAGGAAGGCACCGAGGCCGCGAACGAGGAACGCGCCAAGCGCGGCATCCCGGGCATCGAGGTCACGGGCTGGGCGCAGAAGCCGCAGTACGACGCCGCGACGCACCGGCTGGTGTGGTCGGCCCTGTCGAAGAAGAAGGGCAGCGACGGCGGCAACCCCGGCGTCAACTACAACACCTACGCGCTGGGCCGCGAGGGCTACCTGAGCCTGAACCTCATCACCAACGCGAACGACCTCGAGAAGTACAAGCCCGACGCCACCAAGCTGCTCGGCGCACTGCAGTACGACGACGGCAAGAAGTACGCGGACTTCAACGCATCGACCGACAAGGTCGCCGCCTACGGCCTGGCCGCGCTGGTGGCCGGCGCCGCCGCGAAGAAGCTGGGCCTGTTCGCGGTCGCCCTCGCCTTCCTGGCCAAGTTCGCGAAGGTCGCGGTGGTGGCGGGCGGCGCGGCGCTGTGGGGCCTCACGAAGCTCTTCAAGAAGAAGAGCTGAGCCTGCAGCAGCCCACCGCGCTCAGCGGCCCGAGAAGCGCGGTGCGCGCTTCTCGGTGAAGGCCTTCACGCCTTCGCGCCCATCCGCGCTGCCCGCGCGTTGGCGCAGCAGGCGGTGTTCCATCTCGAAGTGTTCTTCGATCGGGCGCGCGGTGGCACCACCGCACAGCGCCTTGATGCCCGCGAACGATGCGGTGGCACCGTTCGCCAGCCGCGTCACCAGCGCTTCCGCAGCCGCCGCCAGCTCGGCATCGGGGTACAACGCATCGACCGCGCCAGCCGCCAGGCAGCGCGCGCTGTCGATCGGGTCGCTCAGCATCAGCCATTGCTGCGCGCGCACCGGCCCGATGCGCCGCGACAGGAAATACGAACTCCCCGCGTCCGGCGACAGCCCGATGGCCGCGTAGCCCGTTCGCAGCTTCATCGACTCGGTGGCGAGCACGAAGTCGCCGCACAGCGCCAGCCCCACGCCGGCACCGCCGACCGTGCCGTTCACCGCCACCACCAGCGGCGCCGGGTTCTGGGCCAGCCGCAGCAGCGCGGGATGCAGCCGGTCGAGGATGGCGTCGACCAGCTCGGGCAGCTTGTCGCCCGCCGCCACGAAGCTGTCGATGTCGCCGCCCGCGCAGAACACGCGCCCCTCGCCGGTCAGCAGGATGGCGCGCGGCGCCGCTTCGAGCACCTCGTCGATGGCCTGCGCCAGCGCATGGCTGCTCGCCAGCGAGACCGAGTTGGCGCGTTCGGGCCGCTTCAGCACGATGCGGCCGATGCCGTCCTGCACGCCCCAGGCAATGCCTTCTTCGAACTGCATCTCAGATCCCCGTCAGCCCGCCGGTGCACATGAGCGTCTGGCCGCTCACGTAATCCGACTCGGGCGCGCACAGCAGGTACACCGCGCCGGCCGCCTCTTCGGGCGTGCCGCCGCGGCCCAGCGGGATCGACTGTTCCATCATCGCCAGCAGGCCGGGGTTGACGCCGACCTTGATCTCGCGCCCCTCGATGTTCGCCGTGGTGGCCTCGGCCGTGCTGGCCGTGAGCCGCGTCTGGATGAAGCCGAAGGCCACGCAGTTCACCGTGACGTTCATGCGGCCCCACTCCTTGGCCAGCGTCTGCGTCATGCCGACGATGCCGGCCTTGGCGGTCGAGTAGTTGGCCTGCCCCGCATTGCCGAAGAGCCCGGCCACCGACGAGATGTTGACCACTTTGCGCACCACGCGCCGGCCCGCTTCGCCCTCGGTTTTCGCCAGCGCGCGGATCACGGGCTGCGCGGCGCGCAGGATGCGAAACGGCGCCGTCAGGTGCACGTCGATCATGGCGTACCACTGCTCGTCGGTCATCTTCTGCACCACGCTGTCCCAGGTGTAGCCGGCGTTGTTGACGATGATGTCCAGGCCCTTGAACTCGCTCACCGCCGTGCCGACAAAGCGCTCGGCAAAGTCCGGCGCCGACACGCTGCCGACGCAGGCCACGGCCTGCCCGCCCGCGGCGCGAATGGCCTGCACGGTTTCGTCGGCCGGTTCGGCGTCGAGGTCGTTGACGACGACGCGTGCGCCTTCGCTGGCCAGCTTGAGCGCGATCGCGCGGCCGATGCCGCGGCCCGAGCCGGTGATGAGGGCGACCTTGCCTTCGAGTTTGGGTGTCATGTCTCTTCTCTCTTCTTTCTTTCGTTCGTTCAAGGGGTCAGCGCAGCGCCACCAGGGCTTCGCCCGCGATGCGCGTCTGGCCGTGCTGGTTGGCGCTGAGCACTTCCACGCGCACGCAGCGCTCACCGTTGTGCTCCAGCTTCTCGACCACGCGGCCGGTGCAGCGCACGGCATGGCCCAGGTGCGTGATGCCCTGGAAGCGCACGTCGAAGCGGCGCAGCTGCGCCTGCGGCACCCACTGCGTGAGCAGCCGGGCGAGCCAGGCCATGCCCAGCATGCCCTGCGCGAACACGTCGGGCATGCCGGCCTTGCGCGCGAAATCGGTGTCGATGTGGATCGGGTTGTGGTCGCCCGAAGCGCCCGCGAAGAGCGCGAGCGTCGTGCGGTTCACCGGCGGGAGTTGCAGCGCGGGAAGTTCGTCGCCGACCTGGACGGTGTCGTAGCGGAGGGTCATCGCAGGTTCTTTCTTCAGTGGCGGCAGACGATCACCGTGCGCAGCTCGGCCACGAGTTCGTCGCGCTGGTTGGTGGCGCGCGAGGTCTTCACCACGAACTCGAGCGCGCCGTTCTTCTTGTCGTAGATGTCGCTGACGGTGGAGCGCACCGTCACCGTATCGCCCACGCAGGCGGGGCGGTGGTAGCTGAAGCTCTGCTCGCCGTGCAGCAGCTTCGACAACGGAATCTGCAGGTCGGTGAGCAGTTGGTCCGAGGCGCCCGAGTCCAGCTCGGCGGCGAACAGGAAGGTGGGCGGTGCGGGCAGGTCGGGGTAGCCTGCATCGCGCGCGGCGGCGGCATCGGTGTAGACCGGGTCGGTCTCGCCGATGGCCTTGGCGAAGAACTGCAGCCGGCTGCGCTCGATGGGCAGCACCGAGGCGGGCAGTTCGCGGCCGATCCATTTCTTGTCGATCATGGGTGGCCCTGCCCTCAGACGCGTTCGTACAGCGTGACCACGCAGGCGCCGCCCAACCCGAGGTTGTGCTGCAGCGCCATCCGCGCGCCTTCGACCTGGCGCTTCTCGGCCGTGCCGCGCAGCTGCTGGACCAGCTCCGTGCATTGCGCGAGCCCCGTCGCGCCGAGCGGGTGGCCCTTCGACAGCAGGCCGCCCGACGGATTCGTGACGACCTTGCCGCCGTAGGTGTTGTCGCCATCGACCACGAACTTCTCCGCGCCGCCCACCGGGCACAGGCCGAGCGCTTCGTAGCTGATGAGTTCGTTGTGCGCAAAGCAGTCGTGCAGCTCGACCACGTCGATGTCCTGCGGGCCGACACCGGCCGCGTCGTACACCTTCTGCGCCGCCTCCTGTGCCATGCTGAAGCCGACCACCTCGCGCATGTCGCGCGCCTCGAAAGTGATGGCGCGGTCGGTCGTCATGGCCTGCGCCTTAATGCGCACGCTGCGGTCCAGCCCGTGGCGCTCGGCGAAGCGCGGCGAGCAGACGATGGCGGCTGCGGCGCCGCAGGTCGGCGGGCAGGCCATGAGCCGCGTCATCACGCCGGGCCACATCACGGGCGCGGCCATCACCTCGTCTTCGGTGACGACGGTGCGGAACAGCGCCACCGGGTTGTTCGACGCATGGCGGCTGGCCTTGGCGCGGATCTTCGCGAAGGTCGACATCTGCGTGCCGTACTGCTGCATGTGCGCCAGGCCGGCGCCGCCGAAGTAGCGCAGCGCCAGCGGCACCTGCTCGTTGCCGACCAGCTCGTCGGTGATCGATTCGAAGTGATCGAACGGGCTCGGGCGATCGTTGAACACCGCACCCAGCGCACCGGGGCTCATGTGCTCGAAGCCCAGCGCCAGCACGCAGTCGGCCGCGCCGCTGGCCACGGCCTGGCGCGCTAGGAACAGCGCGGTCGAGCCGGTGGAGCAGTTGTTGTTGACGTTGACGACCGGGATGCCGGTCATGCCCACTTCGTACAGCGCGCGCTGGCCGGCGGTCGAATCGCCGTACACGTAGCCGACGTAGGCCTGCTGCACCAGCTCGTAGCCGATGCCGGCGTCTTTCAAGGCGGCGTTGGTGGCGTGCGCGGCCATCTGCGGGTAGGGCTGGTTCGCGCCCGGCTTGGTGAAGGGGATCATGCCGACACCGACGACGTGGACATCCTGGCTCATGGGGGGCTCCTGAAATGAATGAATGGAAAGTAAGAGAGAGTTCGAAAACCGTCAGGCTACGCTTCGTTGGCGCCCTTGCCAAAACGGTTCGCGCAACCGGGTCTTGAGCACCTTGCCCGCACCCGACAGCGGCAGCGCCTCGACCACCGCCACGCTGCGCGGGCATTTGTAGTTCGCGATCAGCGTCTTGCAATGCGCAATGAGCGCGTCGGCCGCCAGCTGCTGGTCCGGCTTGAGCACGAGCACCACATGCACGGCCTCACCCCACTCCTCGCTGGGGATGCCGATGACCGCGCAGGCCGCCACGGCCGGGTGCTGGTTGATGGCGTTCTCGACCTCGGCCGAATAGATGTTCTCGCCGCCGCTGATGATCATGTCCTTCAGGCGGTCGACCACGAAGATGTAGCCGTCGTCGTCCATGTACGCGCCGTCGCCGGTGTGCATCCAGCCGCCGCGCACGGCCGCGGCCGTCTGCGCGGGCTGGTTCCAGTAGCCCTGCATCACGTTGGGGCCGCGCACCGCGACCTCGCCCACGGTGCCGCGCGGCACCTCGACGCCCTCGGCGTCGACGATGCGCACCTCGGTGCAGTAGCTGGCGCGGCCGGCCGAGCGCAGCTTGCCCCGGCGCTGGCCTTCGGGCGTGTGGTTGCGCGCGGGGTTGACGGTGGCCAGCGGCGACAGCTCGGTCATGCCGTAGGCCTGCACGAAGTCCACGCCCGGGAAAGCCGCCATCGCGCGGGTCAGCACCGCCTCCGAGATCGGCGAGGCGCCGTAGGTGATGCACTTCAGGCTGCTGAGGTCGCGCGGCTCGCGCATCGCCGGATGGTCGACCAGCATCTGGATCATGGTGGGCACCAGCAGCGCGTGCGTGACGCGGTCTTGCTCGATGGCGTTCAGCACCGCTTCAGGGCTGAAGGCCGGAATGATCGCGTGCGTGTTGCCCTCCAGCCAATGCGGCGCGGCCAGGCCCATGTCGGCCAGGTGGAACATCGGCGCGGCATGCAGGTAGCAGCCGTCGGGCGCGGCCAGGCCTTCGGCATGCAGGGCCAGCCCCGAGCTGCCCATGTTGGTGTGGCTCAGCATCACGCCCTTGGGAAAGCCCGTGGTGCCGCCGGTGTAGAAGATGCCGGCCAGGTCTTCGCCGCGGCGGCCGGCGTCGGGCACGGGCGAAGCGGCCTCCAGCAGCGCCTCGTAGCCGTGCATGCCGGGCGGCGTCGGGCCGTCGCCGCAGTAGATCACCTCGCGCAGGCTGCTCGCCTGCCCGCGCATCTGCTCGACCACCGCGCGGAAGGTGTCGTCCACCAGCAGCAGCGAAGAGCCCGAGTCCTCGAGCGAATACAGGATTTCGGCCGCCGACCAGCGGATGTTGCAGGGGTTGAGCACACCGCCGCCCCAGGGCACGGCCATCTGGTATTCGAGGTAGCGCGCCGAGTTGAGCGCCAGCATGGCGACGCGGTCACCCGCCTGCATGCCGAGCCCCTGCAGGGCGCCCGCCAGGCGCGCGACGCGCTCGGCATAGGCGCGAAAGCTCAGGGTGCGGCCGGCGGCGCGCACGGCGATCCGGTCGGGGTGCTGCTGCACGCTGCGGTGCAGCGACTGGGTCTGGTACATGGCGGTTGTCTCCGTTCGGTTCTTGTGTAGGCGCATGGTAGAAACCGCGCCGTGCCGCGGCGATTGCGCTTCGCATCGCCCGCATGGCAGAAAACCTCAATCGACACCCGCGCCGCCGTCGGGTCTGATCCGCTCACGCATGCTGCAACCGCCTGTCACCATCCCGATCGTGTTCGTCCAGGGCATGCTCTCGGGCGTGCGCGCGCGCGGCGACAACGCGCCCATCTGCATCGACACCGCGCTGCAGGACGCCGGCATCGCCCCCGCCCTGGTCGATGCACCGGGCGCGCGCGTCACGGCCGAGCAGTACGTGGCGCTGTTCGCGCTGCTGATGGAGCGGCTGGACGACGAGGCCCTGTGCTTCCTGTCGCGCCGCCTGCGCTGCGGCAGCTTCGCGCTCATGACCCGCGCCACGATGGGCGCGCCCACCCTCGAAGTGGCGCTGCGGCGCGTGGCCCGCACCTTCAGCCTGCTGCAGGACGACCTCGAGATGGTGCTGCTGCACGAAGGGCCGCTCGCGGGCTTCGGCCTGCGGGTGCAGGGCATGCCGAGCGCGCCGCTGAACTTCCTGCACGAGCTGATGCTGCGCGTGTACTGGCGGCTCTTTGCCTGGCTGCACGGCGGCCGGCTGACGGCGCGTCGCTTCGACTTCGGCTTCGAGCAGCCGCCCTACGCGGCGCGCTACAACAAGGTGTTTCCCGCGCCGCTGCAGTTCGGCCAGCCGCTGTCGGCCGTGTGGTTCGACGCCAGCGCGCTGGCCACGCCGATCCGCCGCGACGCGCGGGCCATGCGCGACTTTCTGGCCGCCGCGCCGGCCCACGTGATCCTGCCGCCGCTGGGCGAACTGGCCGTGAGCGCGCGCGTGCGCACCGTGCTGCAACAGCACCGTCCGGCCTGGGCCGACCTGGCCACGGCCGCGCGCAGCCTGCACATGTCGGTGAGCACGCTGCAGCGCCACCTGGCCACCGAGGGCACCTCGTTCCAGTCGCTCAAGGACCAGCTGCGGCGCGACGTGGCCATCGTGCGCCTGAACACCAGCACCGTGCCACTGGCGGCACTGGCCGAGGAGCTGGGCTTTTCGGACAGCGCGGCGTTCCAGCGCGCGTTCAAGACCTGGACCGGTGGGGCGCCGGGGTCGTATCGAAGGCGACCCAATCCGGAGCCGGACTCGGACCCCGAGGCTTGAAGCTACCCGCCTACCACTTGACTCGCACGCCGAGCGATCCATTGACCGAGCTCTTCACCCTGGCATCGCCGCCCGAGGACCACAGCTTGCCGACTTCACCGTACAGGCTGGTCGTCTGGCTCAGGGCCAGCGTGAAGCCACCCGCGAGTTCGGTGCTGGTGCCGCCGGTCGGTGCCGCGATGTCGGTCGTGGTCGCGCCGTTCACGAAGCGCGCGATGTCGGTGCCGCTCGAAGTCTTGTAGACGTTGACCCGGCCATAGGGCTGCAGCACGCCCAGGCCGGTGTCGAGCTGGCCCTTGACCCGCACGCCCGCGCGGGCGATCCAGCCGCTGTCGGCCTGCGGCTGCGCAATGGCGCCGGCGATGGCCGCATTGCCCAGGTCCATGTGGTGGTGGATCAGCTGCAGCTGCGGCTCGATGCGCCAGCCGCTGCCACCGATCGCGAAGGCCTGACCCACTTCGATCGAGCCCAGCAGGCTGTGGCCCTTGCCGCCCACGCCGGCGCCGAGCATCGGCTCGACCGTGTAGCGGTGACGGCCCGACTGCACCACGGCATCGGCATAGAAGCCGCCGTCGGCGGTGTAGGTGCCGTACACGCCGACGTACTGGCTGCGCAGGTCGTTGCGGCCCACGGCGAGGTGGCGGATGCCGCTGGCAAAGCCGCTCACGCGGGCATCGCCGTCGAGCTGGCCCACGTACAGGCCGGCGCGCCAGTTCGGCGTGGCGAGCAGGTCGGTGCCGGCCTGGAAGCCGGTGAGGCGGCCCTTGCTGGTGGGCGAGACGGTGCCGCCCTGCTGGATGTCGATGTCGGTGGAGAGCACGCGGGCCCAGGCGCGGCGGTCCGATCCGCTCGGTGTGCCCTTCACATCGTCGTCGCCCACGCGCTTGCGCACATCGCCCAGCATCGCGAGGTTGCCCTGGCGCAGTTGGCCCGGCAACGCGGCGTACAGCGCGGCCTCCGGACGGTAGGTGACGACGGGCAGGCCCACCGGTTGACCCGGCGACACCGCGTCGGTGGTGGAGCGCAGGTACCAGTTCTCGCCCGCGCCGCTCGCATCGGCGGCGTGCAGGCGGTACTCGTAGGCGCCTGCGTCGACATGGCCGCCGGCCAGCGAGAAGGCGTCCTTCGTGGTCTGCGCGGTGGTGGTCGCGCCGTTCTGTGCGGTGATGACCTCGATGCCGTTGCCGCTCGTGAGTGCGCCCAGGCCGCCGAGGTTGCCGATCTGCACCTGGGTCTTGCCGCTGGCGATGGCGGTGGGGCCATCGAGCACGAGGCGGTCCGAGGGGCCGGTGCCGTTGAGCGTCGTGCTCAGCTTCAGCACGCCGTTCGTGCCGACGTAGGCGCCTTTGACCGTGAGCGTGGTGCCTGCGGTCGCGCCGGCCAGCGACACAGTGCCGCTGTTGGCCAATGACGCGACGGTCTGGTTGAAGCCCGCCAGGTCGAGCGTGGCACCTGTGGCCACGCTGTGCGCAGAAGCCGCGCTCAGCGTGTTCACCGCGCCGGCCTTCAACGTGCCCTGCGCCACGTTCGTCGCACCGGTGTAGGTGTTGGCGCCCGACAGCGTCAGCGTGCCCGTGCCCTGCTTGGTGATGAAGCCACCGCCGCTGATCGCACCGCTCAGCGTGCCGCTGAACGCGCCGGTGTCGATGACCGGGTCGTTGTTGCCCGTCAGCTTGATGGTGTTGGCGATCGTGAGGCCGTCCGCGCTGAAGCCCAGCGTGGTGTCGTCGTCCATCGAGAGCGTGCCGGTGCCCAGCGCCTGGCTGTGGCCCACGTTCAGGCGGCCCTGACGCAGCGCCGTTCCGCCGGTGTGGGTGTTCTCGCCCGACAACGTGAGCGTGCCCGTGCCGACCTTGACGAGCGAGCCACCGACGCCGGAGATCACGCCCGAGATTTCCGTGTCGGTGTTGAGAGCGCCCGTTGTCAACGCCTTGGCGCCAAGCAGCACGCGGCCCGCCCCGTCCAATGCGCCGATGCTCGTACCAGCACCAGAGAGTCGGGCGATGCGAACCGTGCCGCCCGCCTTGTTCACCACGCGCGCCTGAGCGGCCGTCGCGTCATGCTGCATGTCCAACGTGCCGCGGTCCTCGTTGACGATCGTCGCCTGCCCGGCCGAGCCCTTGTCCCAGAGGTTGGTCCAGCCGCCGGCGAAGTTGGTGATGTGGGCCTTGCCTGCGGTGGCATCGGACGAGACGGTGACTTCGCCACCGCGGTTCTCGATGGTGGCGTTGGCGGCGGTCGCGTTGCCGCGGAATTCGATCGAGCCGGTGGCGCCCGCAACGAGCATCGCGCTGCCGGCCGAGGCGTTGTCCTGGAACTGGACGAAGCCGCCGCTGGCCTGCGGAACATTGCCCGCCGTGATCTGCAGGCTTTCCGCCTGCGCACTGCCGCTGAAGATCAAACCAGCACCGCCGCTCACCGACACCGGGCCGGTTCCGACCGCGCCGGTGGCGCCCACGTTCAAACTGCCGCCATCGACCTGCGTGCCCCCCTTGTAGCTGTTGGCCGCCGTGAGCAGCAGCTCGCCGCTGCCGATCTTGCGCAGGCTGCCCGTGCCGCTCATCGTGCCCGCGAAGCTGCCGCTGGCCACCTGGTCGAAGGCCACCCGGGCGTCATTGACGATGGGGCCGCGCAGGCTGGTGGTGTCGCCCTGCAGCGTGCCGGTGCGCACGAGCGTTCCGCCGGTGTAGGTGTTGGCGCCCTTCAGGACCAGCGTGCCCAGGTCGTCCTTCGTGAGGCCGCCCGCGCCGCTCAGCACCGATGCGATGGTGGCCTGCATCTGCGCCCCCGAGGCCGTGCCGTCGCCGACCTTGATGACGGTGTTGGCGTTGCCCAGCGTCAGCGCGTCGCCGGTGACGACATAGCCGCTGGTGGAGAACTGCGCGCCATCGATGCTGATGGCGCCGCCGGTGTTGTCCACCCGGACCGTGCCGGCCGCGCCGCCGAACAGCGCGAACTGGTTCTGCTTCCAGCCGGTGTTGGTCTTGCCGTTGGCGCCGGTCCAGCTGTCGGACGGGTCGTTGAGGCCGGAGCGGCCGATGCGCCAGGTGCCGGAGCCGCCGCTGATCGTGCCGTCGTTGTAGGTGGAAGCATCGCCGCCCGCGCCGTCCCAGAAGCTGAGCGACACGCCCTTGCTGTTGATCAGGTTGATCTCGCCCAGCACCGACGACTGCACGTGCAGGTCGCCAGCCGCCGTGCCTGCGGGCGCTGTGCCGATGTTCAGGCCGTTGTCGATCAGCGAACCGGTGTAGCTGATCAGGCGGTACAGGCCAGGCCCGAAGGTGCCGCCGGGGGCCTGCGCCACGTTGAGCGTGCCGTCGAGCACCAGGCCGCCGTTGACCTTGACGAGGTCGTTGAGCGGACCGCCTACCGTGCCCGCCTGGCCCAGCTCGTAGCTCAGGAAGGCGCCCGGGTCGAAGCGCAGCATGCCGGTGGTCAGCGTGCCGAGGTTGCTGCCCGGTGCCAGCGTTGCGCCGTTGGCGATGGTGACCTGGCCCGAAATGGTGCCGCCGCCGCTGAGCGTGGCGCCGTTCTTGACGAGCACCGGGCCCGTTCCCGTGGCGCTGCCGGTGGTGTTGTTCACGCGCAGCGTGCCGGCGTTGACTTCGGTTGCGCCGCTGTAGGTGCTGGCGCCCGTCAGTTCCAGCACGCCCACACCGTTCTTGGACAGGGTGCCGGTGCCGCTGATGACGCCTGCGTAGCTCAGGCTGTCCGCGCGGTCGAAGACCAGGTCGCCGTCATTGCTGATGTTCCCCGCGATGCTGCCGGTGGTGCCCCCCGCGCCGATCTGCAGGATGTTGCCGGCCATGACGGTGGTGGTGCCCGTGAAGGTGTTGTCGCCGGTCAGCGTCAGCTTGCGCGCGCCCTTCTGCAGGAGGCTGCCGGAGCCGCTGATGTTGCCGGCGAAGGTGGTGTCGGCGCTGCGGTTGAACACCAGCGCGGCGTTGTTGGCGATGTGGCCGAGGATGCTGCCGCTGTCGCGGATCTCCAGGGTGCCGCCGTCGATGGTCGTGCCACCGGTGTGCGTGGCGTTGCCGGTGTAGACCAGCGTGCCCGTGCCGGTCTTCATCACGCTGCCGCCGCCGGTGATGTCGCCCGCGAAGGCCGCATCGTTCGACCGGTTGAAGACCAGTGCCGCGTGGTTGCTGACGTTGCCGGTGAGGCTGCCGACGGTGCCGCCATCGCCGATCTGCAGGGTGCCGCCGTCGATGGTGGTGCCACCAGCGTGCGTGGCGCTGCCGGTGTAGACCAGCGTGCCCGCGCCGGTCTTCGTCACGCTGCCCGTGCCGTTGATGTTGCCCGCAAACGCGGCGCCGTTGGCGCGGTTGAAGACCAGCGCCGCTTGGTTGGTGACGTTGCCGGTGATGCTGCCGTTGTTGCCGCCGCTGCCGATCTGCAAGGTGCCCGCGCTGACCGTCGTGCCGCCGATGTAGGTGTTCGGGCCCGAGAGCGTCAAGGTGCCCGAGCCCTCCTTGACCAGCGAGCCCGTGCCGTCGATGCTGCCTGCGAAGGTGGTGCTGGCGTTGGCCGACCCGACGGCCAGGGTGGCGCTGCCCAGCTGAACGGCGCCCCCTGTGCCCGACAGGCTGGATGCACGCAGGTTGAAGCTGCCCAGGTCCAGCACGCCGCCAAGCACGGTGTACGCCGTGTTCTGCGACAGGGCCGATGCGGCGCCTGAGCGCAGCGTGCCGCCGCGAACGGTGGTGCCGCCCTGGTAGGTGTTGCTGCCCGAGAGCGTGACCGTGCCGGTGCCCCATTTCGTCACGTCGCCCGAGCCGCTGATGGCGCCGGAGAAGGTGCTGCTGTCGGTGCGGTCGAAAGCCAGCGTGCCGTTGTCGACCACGTTGCCGATGAGGCTGCCGCCGTCGCCGATCTGCAGCGTCCCCGCGCTGATGGTCGTGCCGCCGGTGTAGGTGCTGGCGCCCGTCAGGGTCAGCGTGCCCGCCGTCGTTTTCACGAGCTGGCCCGTGCCGGTGATCGCGCCCGAGAACGCGCCGGACTCTACCGTCGTGGTCTGGGTCGGGCCGTTGCCGGTCTGGGTGTTCAGCGTTCCGGCGCCCTGCAGGTTGCGGAGGGTGACATTAGAGCCGTTCAGGTCGAGCGTGGCGCCGGTATCCACCGTGGTGGAAGCCACGTTGGACAAGAAGAACCCAAGGAAAAAGACGTCTGCCGCCTGCAGCGTGCCGCCGGCCACGACGATCGCGGCATCCGAAAAGAGGCTGCCTCCGCCGCCGCCACTCAGACGGATGGTGCCGTTTTCGGCGGCGCTGCCAAAGACGACAGTCGCCCCAGCGCCTAGGTTCAGGGCACCGCCGATACCGAACGCCTGGCCACTGGCGGCAGCCACTGTGCTTCGCTGACCGCCGGCGAAGTCCAGGCGGTTGGTCAGGTGGAGACTCGAGGTGGCGGTCAGCTTGCCGCCGTCGAGCGTGACCGTACCGGCGCCGAGCGCACCGGCCGTGCCGATCTGCAGCGTGGTGCCTGTCTTGATCGTGGTTCCGCCGGCGTACGTGTTGGGACCGCCCAGCGCCAGCGTGCCGCCGCCGTCGGCCGTGAGACTGCCGGGGCCGGAGATGACGCCGTTCATGGCCAGATGCGCAGGCATTGGGCCGGTGCCGTCGACGGTGACCGTGAGGTCGCCCGTGGGCAGGAACGCGCCTGTCAGCGTCCACCGGCTGCCGCTGGCGGCCTGGATGCTCGAGAAGCCCTGGAACGCGTCGCCCTCGATGTTCGTACCTTCCAGGCGCAGCGTGTTGCCCGTGCCCTGGGCGACCACGCTGCCGTTGAGCACCGAGCCTGCCTGGAGCGTGAGCGAGTTGTTGCTGCCGCCCAGCTGGAGCGAATTGGCGCGGGTCAGTCCGTCGCCTGAAACGCCACCGGAAATGATGCCGCTGTTGACGATGGTGAGATGGCTGCCGACGATGCCCGCGCCGCCCTGCGCATGCGCGCCCGTGTGGGTGCCGCCCTGTGCGCCGCCTTCGCCGTTGCCGCCCGCACCGCCGTAAAACGCGGCGCCGTCACCGAGAGCCAGCCCCTTGCCACCGTTTCCGCCCGTGATCGAGCCGGCGTTGGTGATCGTCACGCCGCCCACAGGCACTACCAGCACGCCCGCGCCGCCCCCGCCACCGGCCCCCGTCAGCGATTGATTGCCCGCGAGCACGTCGCCACCTTTGCCGCCATTGCCACCGACGAGCACCCCAGTCGCCTCGACTTTGAACGACTGGGTGGCGAGCACGCTGCCGCCACCACCACCGCCGCCAGCGCCGCCTCCGACCACCTTGCTATTGAGGACCGCCCCTCCATTGCCGCCACTGCCGGCCTTGATCGTGGAGGTGACTGGCCCGGAACCCGTTCGGACAGAACCGCCACCGCCGCCGCCGCTGCCGTCAGGCGTGTTCGAACTCAATGAGGCCGAGGTGCCGTTACCCCCATCGGCTCCGAGACTGCCGCCGGCGGCCCCCGCGCCCGATATGTCGCCCTGCCCGCCATGACCGCCTTCACCGGTCGTGCTGCTGCCCGCCGTGCGCCCTGCACCATAGCTACCGTTGCCAAGGTAGCCCCCTCCACCCCCATCGCCCCCCGCAAACGCCCCCCCGGCCAGCATCAGCAGCGACGCCGCGCCCGCCGCCCGCGCCACCGCCCGGCGGCTCTTCTTGCCGCGGGCGTGGGTGTTCTCGGAAACAGCCACCCAGGCCCCCAACGACGAGTTCCAGAGGCTGCGATGTGCTTTGTTCATGGGGAGAAAAACCTTGAAATGAGAGGCCGGATGCACCAAAAATGGGCAAACCGTCAGTAAACGTTTATTTTTGTAAATAATTTGTTTCTCACCCATCACCAAAACTAGTTATTCATGCACCCCGCCGCCTTGCTGGGTTTTCGGAAACTTCCGTACGTCCAGCAATCCGGCGCGACAATCCGCCGCATGGCTTCCGCACCCGACCTCCCTCCCCTCAACCGCCAGTTCGTCGCCCACTTCGGCGAAATGGGCAGCAAGTGGGGCATCAACCGCACCGTCGGCCAGATCTACGCGCTGATCTTCCTGTCGGAGCGCGCGCTCAATGCCGACGAGATCGCCGAGATGCTGGAGTTCTCGCGCTCCAACGTGAGCATGGGTTTGAAGGAGCTGCAGGCCTGGCGCCTCGTGCACCTGCGCCACCACGCGGGCGACCGCCGCGAGTACTTCGAGGCGCCGAAGGACGTGTGGGAAATCTTCCGCGTGCTGGCCGAGGAGCGCCGGCGCCGCGAGATCGAGCCCACGCTCTCGATGCTGCGCAACGCGCTGCTCGAATCGCCCACGAGCGACGCCGAGCGCCACGCGCAGGCCCGCATGCGCGAGATGCACGACCTGATCGACCGGCTGATGAAGTGGTTCGACGACGTGCAGCGGCTGGCGCCCGAGACTGCGATGCAGCTCATGGGCATGGGCGCGACGGTGACGAAGGTGCTGACGCTCAAGGACCGCCTCACGGGCGGTGCGTCGAAGAAGAGCAAAGGCCCCGCGGGCGACAGCTGAGTCGCGCCGCGAGGCGAAGGAAACGGGCGAAGGGCTACGCCTTCGCAGCCCTCACAGCCGTTCCTGCCCCTGCGGGGTTTCCGGCATGCCGAGCTTTTCCTTTCGGATGGCCTCGTCGTCCATCAGCTCGTACCACATGGCGTTGAGCACGGCGAAGGCGGCGGCCAGCGGCAGGCCGAGGATCCAGGCGAAGTACCACATGTCTTTTTCCTTCCCGTTTCAGTAGGCGTGTCCGCTCTCGTCGCGGATGGCTTGTTCGTCGACCTTGCCCCACAGCACGTGGTAGACCCAGGTGGTGTAGGCCACGATGATCGGGATGAAGATCGCGGTGACCACCAGCATGATGAACAGCGTCAGGTGGCTCGACGACGAATCCCACACCGTGAGGCTGGCGCGCGGGTCGATCGACGACGGCAGGATGAACGGGAACATCGACGCGCCCACGCTCAGGATGATGCCGGCGATGCCCAGTGCCGCCGTGAGCAGCGCGAGCCCCGGCCGGCGCAGCACCAGCCCGAGCAATGCGCCCAGCGTGCCGACGAAGCCCGCCGCCGGCGCGGCGATGGTCCAGGGGTGCGCCGCGTAGTTGCCCATCCAGGCACCGGCATGCAGTTCGACGGTCTTGAGCATCGGGTTCGACGGGCCCACCGCGTCGACCACGCTGCTGATGCGAAAGCCCCCGATGCCCATGGCCAGCCACACGCCGGCCAGCGCGTAGAACACGAGCGTGAGCACGGCCGCGACCATGCCGTAGCTGCGCGCCCGCTCGGCCACCGGGCCGGCGGTCTTGAGCAGCAGCCAGGCCGCGCCGTGCATCACCAGCATCGCCACCGACACCAGCCCGCAGAGGATGGCGAAGGGGTTCAGCAGGCCGAAGAAGCTGCCGTCGTAGAAGATGTGCATGTCGGCGCCGAAGCGGAACGGCACGCCCTGCAGCACGTTGCCCACAGCCACGCCGCAGATCAGCGCGGGCACGAAGCCGCTGAAGAACAGCACGCCGTCCCAGCGCGCGCGCCACTGCGGCGACTCGCGCTTGCTGCGGAACTTGAAGGCCACCGGCCGCAAGATCAGCGCCGACAAAATCACGAACATCGCCAGGTAGAAGCCCGAGAACGACACGGCGTACAGCTGCGGCCAGGCCGCAAAGACGGCGCCGCCGCCCAGGATGAGCCACACCTGGTTGCCCTCCCACACCGGGCCCACGCTGTTGATGACCACGCGCCGTTCGATGTCGTTGCGCGCCGCAAAGGGCAGCAACATGCCGGCGCCCAGGTCGAACCCGTCGGTCACCGCGAAGCCGACCAGCAGCACGCCGATCAGCAGCCACCAGATGAAGCGCAGGGTGTCGTAGTCGAGGAGTGTGTGGAGGATCATGCGGCGCTCCCGGTCGAGGCAGAAGAGGAAGACGTGGCGGCACGCGCCGGCGGAATGTGCGAGCGGGCATCGCCCTCGGTGGGCGCATGCTCGACCTCGGGCCCCTTGCGGATGGCCTTGAGCATCAGCTTCATCTCGATGATGAGCAGCGTGGTGTAGATCGCGATGAAGCCCGCGAGCGTGATCAGCAGCGTTGTCACGCCCAGGTTCGACACGGCCACCGCGGTCGGCAGCACGCCTTCGATCACCCAGGGCTGGCGGCCGAACTCCGCCACCAGCCAGCCGGATTCAATGGCGATCCACGGCAGCGGAATCGCCCACACCGCCACCTTCAGCAGCCAGCGGTGGCGGTCGAGCGCGCGGCGCGCCGACAGCACGAAGAAGGTGCCGGTCAGCAGGATCAGCAGCATGCCGATGCCCACCATCACGCGGAACAGCCAGAACAGCGGCGCCACCTGCGGCACGGTGTCCCACGCAGCCTTGGCGATCTGCTCGTCAGTGGCCTGGCGCGGGTCGTCCACGTAGCGCTTGAGCAGCAGCGCGTAGCCCATGTTGATGCCGTTGTCCTCGAAGTCGCCGCGCACGCCCTGCGTGACCTTGTCGGTGCCGCCGGCCTCGCGGATCTTCTGCAGCGCGTCGTAGGCCTTCAGGCCCTCGCGGATGCGGGCCTCAGCGCGCTTCACGAGCTCGTCGATGCCGGGCATCACGGTGTTGAGCGAGCGCGTGCCGATGAGGCCCATCACCGCCGGGATGTGGATCGCGTAGTGCGTCTCGCGCGCCTTCTGGTCGGGGAAGCCGATCACGGTGAAGGCGGCGGGCGCGGGCTGCGTCTCCCACATGCCTTCGATGGCGGCCAGCTTCATCTTCTGGTGTTCGCCCGAGAGGTAGCCGCTCTCGTCGCCGAGCACCGCCACCGACAGCGCGGCGGCCAGGCCGAAGGACGCGGCCACGGTCATCGAGCGCTTGGCCAGTTCGATGTGGCGGCCCTTGAGCAGGTACCACGCCGACACGCCGAGCACGAACACCGCGGCGCACACATAGCCGGCCGACACGGTGTGCACGAACTTGGCCTGCGCCACGGGGTTGGTCAGCACGGCGGCGAAGTCGGTCACCTCCATGCGCATGGTCGCGGGGTTGAAGGCCGCGCCCACGGGGTTCTGCATCCAGCCGTTGGCAATGAGGATCCACAGCGCCGAGAAGTTGGAGCCGATGGCCACGGCCCAGGTGGCCGTGAGGTGGCCCACCTTCGAGAGCTTGTCCCAGCCGAAGAAGAACAGGCCCACGAAGGTCGCTTCCATGAAGAAGGCCATGAGCCCTTCGATGGCCAGCGGCGCGCCGAAGATGTCGCCGACGTAGTGGCTGTAGTAGCTCCAGTTCATGCCGAACTGGAACTCCATCACGATGCCGGTGGCCACGCCCATCGCGAAGTTGATGCCGAACAGCACGCCCCAGAACTTGGTCATGTCGCGCCAGATGACGCGCCCGGTCATCACGTAGACCGTCTCCATGATGGCCAGGATGATCGACAGTCCGAGCGTGAGCGGCACGAACAGGAAGTGGTACAGCGCCGTCACGGCGAACTGCAGGCGCGAGAGCGCGACGATGTCAAGGTCCATGGGGCTTCCTTTATGTGTTCTCTGTTCGTTCGTTGCTCGGTCGGTCAACTCATCAATCGGGGCGCAGGCCGCGCAGTGCGGCCTCGAAGGCATCGGTGCCACGGCGCAGGTCTGCGACGATGCGGCCCTGCGCCATGCACACGAGGCGGTCGGCCAGCGCGGCTTCGCGGCGCAGGTGCGTGGCGATCAGCAGCGTGCGCGCGCCGGCCTCTTGCGCCAGGCGCTGCAGCACGTCGTGCGCGGTGGCGGCGTCGAGCGCCTCGGTCGGTTCGTCGAGCAGCCACAGAGGCACCGGGCGCAGCAGCAGCCGCGCGAGCGCGAGCCGGCGCGACTGCCCGCCCGAGAGGCCGAGGCCGCCTTCGCCCAGGCGCGTGTCGAGGCCGGTGGCCAGCGCGCGCACATCGGCATCGAGGCCGGCGGCGTGCAGCACGGACCAGAGGCGCTCGTCGCTCGCTTGCGGATCGGCCAGGCGCAGGTTGTCGCGCAGGCTGTCCTGGAAAAGTTCGGTGCGCTGGGTCAGCAGGCAGGCCGGCTGCGCCTGCACCTGGCCGGCGCGCGGCGTGAGGTCGCCGGCGATCACGGAAAGCAGCGTGGACTTGCCCGCGCCGCTGGCGCCGACCAGCGCGACGCGTTCGCCGGCGTTCAGGTGCAGCGACACGCCGCCGAGCACTTCGACGAGGCTGCCGGGGTGCATGACGGTGAGTTGGTCGACCTGCACGGCCGCCGTCTGCGCAGTGCGAGCGGGGCGCGCGCCCTCTTCCACCGACGGGTCCAGACGTGGAGCCAACCGGCGCACGGCCAGCCACGTTCGTCCCGCATCGAGCGCGCCACGTCGCAGCGCCGCGAAGGGCTCGGTGGCGGTGAGCACGATCAGCAACGCGAGCGCCGCGCCGGGGGCGCCGATGACACCTTCGCTCACCAGCGCGCCCACGGCCAGCAGCACGCCGACCAACGTCAAGGTGCCCGCGCTGCCGTAGGCGAAACCAGCAGCGGCTTCGAGCTTGTTCAGCGCGAGGTCGGCCTGCGCGAGGTGCGCGTCGGCATTCATCAGCGCGGCGCGCTGGGCGTCGAGCCGGCCCGCCATCGCGAGGTCGGCCTGGCCCGCGACCAGGTCGACAGCCCGCGCGCGCAGCGCCTCCACGGCATGGGCGCGCTGCCGCGCCGGTTGCCGCGCACGCCGCGCGATGAGGTACGCCAGCCCCCAGCCGATGGCGCAGAGCCAGAGCGCGATCGCCACGCCCATCCCCACATGCATGAAGCCGAGCACGATGCCCGCCAGCAGCGCCGCGCCCAACGCTGCGGCGGCGGGCACGAACAGGCGCAGGTAGAGCGACTCGAGCGCGTCGATGTCGGACGTGAGCCGGAACAGCAGCCGCGCCGGCCGCATCAGCAGGTCGCGCGCGGCCTCGGGGCGTGCCCAGCCTCGGAACAGCCGCACGCGCAGTTCGGCGAGCACGGCGAAGGTGGCGTCGTGCGTGACCAGCCGCTCACCGTAGCGCGACCCCGTGCGCCCGAGCGCCAGCAGCCGGATGCCCGCCGAGGGCATGAAGACATCGAAGGTGAAGGCCGTGGCCGCATGCAGGCCCGCGAGCGCGGTCGCGGTGATGAACCAGCCCGACAGGCCCAGCAGCGCCATGCCCGCGAGCACGGTGACAGCGGCCAGCAGGCAGCCCAGCAGCAAGGCGCGCGGCTGGGTCGCGAGGAAGGGACGCAGCACGAGGCGCAGGTCGCGCCAGCGGGGGGAACGGGTCGCGTGATTGCTCATGCGGCCTTCTCCACCAGCGGCTCGGGTCCGAGGCTCACCGTGCGGTCCATGCGCGCGGCCAGCACCGGATCGTGGGTCGAGACGATCAGCGTCCGGCCGCGGGCGAGCGCCACCAGTGCGTCGGCCACGCGCGCGGCGGTGGCGGTGTCCAGGTGGGCCGTGGGCTCGTCGGCCAGGATCAGGTCGGCATGCGGATGCACCGCGACGCGCGCCAGCGCCAGCCGCACGGCCTCGCCGCCCGACAGGCCGCTGCCGCCCTCGCCCAGCGCGGTGCCGGGATGGGCCTGCGCCACGTCCTCGAGCGCCGCGAAACGCATCGCCTCGGCGACCTCGGGCGCGCCGATGTCGGCACGGCCCAGCGCCACGTTGGCTTCGACCGAACCGGCGAAGACGTGGGGCTTCTGCCCCATCCACGCCGTGCGCTGGCGCAATGCGGCGGCCGTGTGTTCGGTGAGCGGCACGCCACCGATGGCGATCTCGCCGCGTGCGGCCGGCATCAGCCCGGCCAGCAGCGAGAGCAGCGCGGTCTTGCCCGATCCGCTCGGGCCGGCCAACGCGACATGCTCGCCGGCGCCGATGCGCAATTCATACCCGTCGAAGAGCGGCGTCGACTCGCCGGGCCAGGAGAAATGCAGCCCGTGGACCGTCACCGCCGGCGCGGCCCCTGCCCCAGCGACGCCAGTCGCTGCGCGCGTGACCGCGACGCCCGCGCCGGGCAACGGCAGCGCGCCGCCTTGCAGGTCGTCGAGCGCCTGCAGCGCCGCTTCGCCGGCCGCGCGGTCGTGCCAGACCGCCGACAGCTCGCGCAGCGGCTCGAAGAAGGCCGGCGCCAGCAACAGCACAAACAGGCCTTGGCCCAGGCTGAGCTGCTGGCCCCAGGCGCCAAAACCGAGCGAGCCCAGCAGATGAAAGCCGATGTAGACCGCGACCAGCGCCACGCCCAGCGCGGAGAACAGCTCCAGCACGGCGGACGACAGGAACGCGATGCGCAGCACCGCCATCGTGCGCTGGCGCAACGACTGGGCGGAGGCGCCGAGCCGGTCGGCCGTGGCGTCGACCGCGTCGAGCGCGCGCAGCGTGGCCAGGCCGCGCAGGCGATCGAGCAGGAAGGCGTTCATGCCGCCCATCTCGACCATCTGCGCCTCGCTGGCCGCCTTGGCGCGCCAGCCGACGATGGCCATGAAGATCGGAATCAGCGGCGCCGCCACCAGCAGCACCAGCGCCGCAGCCCACGAGAACCACGCCACGGCCGCGAGCAGGAAGAGCGGCACCACCGTCGCGCGCCAGCGCGCGGGCTGGTAGCGCACGAGGTACGGCACCAGCGCCTCGGCCTGTTCGGCGAGCACGCTGGCCGCGAGACCGGAGGGCGCGCGTTCGCGGTCGAGCGGTGAACCGGCCGCCAATGCGGCTGCGGTCTGCGCGCGCAAGGCCGTCAGCTGCGCCCGCGCGCGTCCGAAGGTGCGGCGTACGCCCCAGGCTTCGCAGCCCGCGCGCAGCAGGCCGAGAAAGAGGATGCCCACCGCCGGCCACAGCACGGCCGCCATGCCCTCGCCGTTGGCCAGACCCTGGACTGCCATCGCCAGCAGCGCCGCCTGCGGCAACCAAGCGAGCGCCGCGACGCCTTGCACCACGCTGCCGATGTCGGGCGACGTGAAAGCCTTCAACGGCGATCGTGGCGGCGATGGTTCTGTCATTCCTTGAGTTTGTGTATTTTCAGTATTTACTGAAAGATTCACAATCATACACAACAGGGGCAGTTCGCGCAGACTGCCCGCTCTGAAGCCCGAAGGCAACAGATTTGCAAAGGAATGGGAAGAAAAAGGGCCGCACCGCAGCGGGTGCGGCGCGCTTCAGTACGACACGATGAGGCCGCTGACGAGCAATGCGGCAAAAAGTGTGCAGACGCTGCGCAGCGACGCCGGCCGGGCTTCGACCCCGCGGTACAGCAGCACCGCGGCGCCCACCGAGAGGCCGAAGGTCGCGACCATGCCCAGCAGGTCGACCCATGGCCCATGCGGCCCCAGGCCCGCCACCAGCGCGTTCACGGCGAGCAGCACCGGGAAATGGATCAGGAACAGCGAATACGAAATGCGCCCCAGCTGCTGCAGCGGCACGGCCGCCGCGGGCCAGTGGGCGGGCGACAGCCACTGCCGGCGCTGCGCCACCGCGATCAGCAGCGCGGTCACCAGCGCGATGGCGATGCGGCTGCGCCAGTCGATGGCAAGCGCGCCCGCCCCCACCAGCGCCAGCAGCGCAACGGCGCTGCACCAGGTGCTGGTGCGCGTGGCGCGGCCGACCCAGAAGGCCAGCATGCCGAGCCCGTAGGCGCCGAAGAAATAGAACGCCGTTTCGTCCAGCCGCGCCTGCCGGTTGAACAGTGCGAGCGACGCCACGGCCACGATGAACACCAGCGCCACCGGCGCCCAGCGCGCGGCCGAAGTGGGTTGTCGCAGCACGGCGGGCAGCCCGACCAGTGCGAGCGCCAGCGCGAAGAGCTGGAAGTCGATCGCCACGTACCAGACACCGGTCGACAACGACTCGTAGTTCAGCAGGTCCTGCAGCAGCAGCCCGTGCGCCAGCAGCTGACCGAGGCTCGGCTCTGCCGGCACCACCTCTTCACCCAGCCATGGCCGCGCCACCTCGGCCACCAGCACGCACACCGTAAGCGCCGCCAGGTACGGCATGACCAGCCGGCCGTAGCGCTGGAAGATCCGCGAGAGCGGCCGGTCCACGCGCAGCACGCCGTCGGGCGCCAGGCTCGCCGTGGCCAGAAAGCCGGCGATCACGAGAAAGACCTGCACCGCGAGCCGGCCGTCGTTCGCGAGCCAGCCGAAGAAATCGGGCGCCAGCACCTGCGCGCCGGCTGGCATCGGGCCGTAGCGCGCCAGGTGATGCCCGACGATCAGCGCACAGGCCAGGCCCTTGACCACGTCGAGCAGCGGCATGCGCCCCTGCCGCGCGGGCACGCCCCCGCCGCCACCGCTCGCAGCGGAGGTCGAGGCCGGTGCGTGCGAACTGTTCAAAGTGCCAATCGCTGTCGTGCTTCCTGGTATTCGCGCTTGAGCTTCTCGATGAAGGCGCCCGCGCTCGCCACTTCGGTGATCGCGCCGATGCCCTGCCCCGAGCCCCAGATGTCTTTCCAGGCCTTGGCCTTGCTGCCTTCGCCGCCGCCGAAGTTCATGGTCGTCACGTCGCCTTCGGGCAGGTTGGCCGGGTCCATGCCGGCCTTGACGATGCTGGGGGCCAGGTAGTTGCCGTGCACGCCGGTGAACAGGCTCGAATAGACGATGTCGTCCGAGTTGCCGTCCACGATGGCCTGCTTGTACTCCTCGCTCGCGCGCGCTTCTTCGGTCGCGATGAAGGCGGTGCCGATGTAGGCGAAGTCGGCGCCCATGGCCTGCGCCGCGAGCACCGCGCCGCCCGAGGCGATGGAGCCCGACAGCGCGATCGGGCCGTCGAACCACTGGCGGATTTCCTGCACCAGCGCGAACGGGCTCTTCACGCCCGCATGGCCGCCGGCACCGGCCGCCACGGCGATGATGCCGTCGGCGCCCTTCTCGATCGCCTTCTGCGCGAACTTGTTGTTGATGATGTCGTGCAGCGTCACGCCGCCGTAGCTGTGCACCGCGTCGTTCACGTCGGTGCGCGCGCCCAGCGAGGTGATCACGATCGGCACCTTGTACTTCACGACCATCTCCATGTCGTGCTCCAGGCGGTCGTTGCTCTTGTGCACGATCTGGTTGATGGCGAAGGGCGCAGCCGGCTTGTCCGGGTTGGCCTTGTTGTAGGCCGCGAGCTCTTCGGTGATCTCGATCAGCCACTCTTCGAGCTGGGCAGCCGGGCGGGCGTTGAGCGCCGGCATCGAGCCGACCACGCCGGCCTTGCATTGCGCGATCACGAGCTTGGGGTTGCTGATGATGAACAGCGGCGAGCCGATGATCGGCAGCGGCAGGTTCGCGAGGACAGAAGGCAGCTTGGACATGTCGTCTCCGGGAAGGGGTTCGGTTTTATAAGAGCAAGGGGCCGCTGCCGCCCGTCAGATGGGCGACAGCGGCGGGTGCATCAGAACGCCTCGAGCGCCAGCGCCGTGACGCTCTCGGCGCCTTCGACGATGCTGTCGCGAACGCCCGGCACCTTGTTCAGAATGTGCTCGGCGTAGAAGCGCGCGGTGGCGATCTTGGCCTGCATGAAGGCGACGTCCACGTTGTGCGAGGCCTGGTCCTGCGCCACGATCAGCGAGCGCGCGAGCTGCCAGCCGGCCACGAGGTTGCCCGCCAGCATCAGGTACGGCACGCTGCCCGAGAACACGGCGTTGGGCGAGGCCTTGGTCTGGCCCGCGACGAAATCGACCACGTCGATGAACGCCAGGCGCGCAGCGGTCAGGCGCTTGAGGACGGCTGCGGCTGCAGCGCTGTCGCTCTTGGCGAGCTCGGCCTCGGTCTTCTCGATCTGCGCGGCAATCGCCTTGGCGGTCTGGCCGCCGTCGCGCGCGGTCTTGCGGCCCACGAGGTCGTTGGCCTGGATCGCGGTGGTGCCTTCGTAGATCGTGAGGATCTTCGCGTCGCGGTAGTACTGCGCCGCGCCCGTCTCTTCGATGAAGCCCATGCCGCCGTGCACCTGCACGCCCAGCGAGGTCACTTCGAGGCTCATCTCGGTGCTGTAGCCCTTCACGAGCGGCACCATGAATTCGTAGAAGGCCTGGTTCTGCTTGCGCGCGTCGGCATCGGGATGGTGGTGCGCGGCGTCGTAGGCGGCGGCGGCCACCGAGGCCATCGCGCGGCAGCCTTCGGTGTAGGCGCGCATCGTCATCAGCATGCGCTTCACGTCCGGGTGGTGAATGATGGGTGCGCTGGCGTTGATCGAGCCATCGACCGGGCGGCTCTGCACGCGGTCCTTGGCGTAGGCGACGGCGTGCTGGTAGGCGCGCTCGGCGATCGCGATGCCCTGCATGCCCACGGCGTAGCGGGCCGAGTTCATCATGATGAACATGTACTCGAGGCCGCGGTTTTCCTGGCCCACGAGGTAGCCGACGGCACCACCATGGTCGCCGTACTGCAGCACGGCGGTCGGCGAGGCCTTGATGCCCATCTTGTGCTCGATGCTCACGCAGTGCACGTCGTTGCGCGCACCGAGCGAACCGTCGGCGTTGACCATGAACTTCGGCACCACGAACAGGCTGATGCCCTTCACGCCTTCGGGCGCGCCGGTCACGCGGGCCAGCACGAGGTGCACGATGTTCTCGGCCATGTCGTGCTCACCGTAGGTGATGAAGATCTTGGTGCCGAACACCTTGTAGGTGCCGTCGGGCTGCGGCTCGGCGCGGCTGCGCACCATGGCCAGGTCGCTGCCGGCCTGCGGCTCGGTGAGGTTCATCGTGCCGGTCCACTGGCCGCTCACGAGCTTCTCGAGGTACACGGCCTTGAGCTCGTCGGAGCCGGCGGTGAGCAACGCCTCGATGGCGCCGTCGCTCAGCAGCGGGCACAGCGCGAAGCTCATGTTGGCCGAGTTGAGCATTTCGCCGCAGGCCGCGCCGATGGTCTTGGGCAGGCCCTGGCCGCCGAAGTCCGCCGGATGCTGCAGGCCCTGCCAGCCGCCCGACACGTACTGTGCGAAGGCGTCCTTGAAGCCCTTGCTGGTGGTGACTTCGCCGTCCTTGAAGGACGACGGGTTGCGGTCGCCTTCGACGTTCAGCGGCGCCACCACGTCCTGGTTGAAGCGCGCGCACTCTTCGAGCACGGCCTGTGCGGTTTCGAGGCCGGCGTCTTCGAAGCCGGGCAGCTTGGCGATCTCGCCGATGTTGGCCAGGTGTTCGATGTCGAACAGCATGTCCTTGAGGGGGGCGGTGTAGCTCATGTCTTCTCTCCAGGAGCCGCGGTGGGAGCGGCAGATGTAAAAAAGGCATCGCGAACGATGCCTTCTGGCTCAATGCGTTGAAGCGATCAGAGCGCCTTCACGAGTTCCGGCACGGCCGTGAACAGGTCGGCCACGAGGCCGTAGTCGGCCACCGAGAAGATCGGGGCTTCTTCGTCCTTGTTGATCGCGACGATGACCTTCGAGTCCTTCATGCCGGCCAAGTGCTGGATGGCGCCCGAGATGCCCGCGGCGATGTACAGCTGCGGCGCGACGATCTTGCCGGTCTGGCCCACTTGCCAGTCGTTCGGGGCGTAGCCTGCGTCCACCGCAGCGCGGCTGGCACCGAGGCCGGCGTTGAGCTTGTCGGCCAGCGGCGTCATCACTTCGTTGAACTTCTCGGCGCTGCCCAGGGCTCGGCCACCCGAGACGATGATCTTGGCGGCGGTCAGTTCGGGGCGGTCACTCTTGGTGACTTCACGGCCCACGAAGGCGCTCTTGCCGCTGTCGGCGACGCCTTCAGCGGTTTCAACGGTGGCGCTGCCACCGGTGGCGGCTGCTGCGTCGAAGCCGGTCGTGCGCACGGTGATCACCTTTGTGGCGTCGGTGCTCTGCACGGTGGCGATGGCGTTGCCGGCGTAGATCGGACGCTCGAACGTATCCGGGCTGTCGACCTTCGTGATGTCGCTGATCTGCGCCACGTCGAGCTTGGCGGCCACGCGCGGTGCGACGTTCTTGCCGTTGGCGGTCGAGGGGAACAGGATGTGGCTGTAGTTGCCGGCGATCGCGAGCACCTGGGCTGCGACGTTCTCGGCGAGGTTCTCGGCCAGCGATGCGCTGTCGGCAGCGATCACCTTGGACACGCCGGCGATCTGCGCGGCGGCCTTGGCGGCTTCTGCTGCGTTGGCACCGGCCACGAGGATGTGGACGTCGCCACCGCAAGCCAGGGCTGCAGTCACGGTGTTGAGGGTGGCCGGCTTGATGCTGGCGTGGTCGTGTTCGGCAATGACGAGTGCGGTCATGTTCGTTTCTTCCTCAGATCACTTTGGCTTCGTTCTTGAGCTTGTCCACCAGGGTGGCAACGTCGGGCACCTTGATGCCGGCGCCACGCTTCGGGGGCTCGCTGACCTTGAGGGTCTTCAGGCGGGGCTTCACGTCCACGCCCAGGTCTTCCGGCTTGAAGGTGTCCAGCTGCTTCTTCTTGGCCTTCATGATGTTGGGCAGCGTCACGTAGCGCGGCTCGTTCAGGCGCAGGTCGGTCGTGATGACCGCGGGCAGCGTGAGCGTCAGCGTTTCCATGCCGCCGTCGACTTCGCGTGCGACGGTGACCTTGTCGGCTGCCAGGTCGACCTTCGAGGCAAAGGTGGCTTGGGGCAAGTCGGCCAAAGCAGCCAGCATCTGGCCCGTTTGATTGGCGTCGTCATCGATGGCTTGCTTGCCGAGGATGATGAGAGACGGTTGTTCCTTGTCGACCAGCGCCTTGAGCAGCTTGGCCACGGCCAGCGGCTGCAGCTCTTCAGCGGTCTCGACCAGGATGCCGCGATCGGCACCGATGGCCATGGCGGTGCGCAGGGTTTCCTGGCACTTGGCATCGCCGCACGAGACGGCGATGACTTCGGTCACGATGCCCTTTTCCTTCAGCCGAACCGCTTCTTCGACAGCGATCTCGTCGAAGGGGTTCATGCTCATCTTGACGTTGGCAATGTCCACCCCGGTGCCGTCGCTCTTGACGCGCACCTTCACGTTGTAATCGACGACCCGTTTGACAGGCACAAGAACCTTCATTGACTTGACTCCATTGGATTGCAAAAAGGGGGGCTTCGAGAGCAGCCTGCCATTTTAGGACGCCGGCCTTGGCTGCCTCTCCATTCTTCTTGTCGGCCTCGAGGGCTCAAAAAAAGAACGATCGTGCTTTTCCGTGATTATAAAACAGCGGGAGGCGCTGCGGCCACTCCCGCCGGCAAAGATTCCACTCGCAACACCCGCTGCGGATAGGGAATGTCAATGCGGGCAGCGCGCAGCCCTTCGAGGATGGCGATGTTGATGGCCGAGCGCACGTTGTCCTTGCCCTTGTCAGGGTCGGCGACCCAGAAGTTCAGCATGAACTCCAGGCCATCGGGCGCAAAGGTGACGAGGTAGGCCACGGGCGCCGGGTCGGTCATGACGCGCGGCTGGGCCTTGGCGGCGTCGCACAGGATGCCCTGCACCTGCGCCACGTCGCTCTCGTAGCCGACCACGATGTTGGTCGTGATGTTGAACTTGCGGTCGGCCAGCGACAGGTTTTCGACCCGGCCGGTGATCAGCGATTCGTTCGGCACGATGGCCTCGCGCCCGTTGCCCGCGCGGATGAGCGTGTAACGCGTCTTGATGTCGGTGATGCGGCCCTCGAAGGTGTCGACCTTCACGTTGTCGCCGATGCGGATCGAGCGCTCCAGCAGGATCACGAAACCGCTCACGTAGTTGGCCGCCAGCTTCTGCAGGCCGAAGCCCAGGCCCACGCCGAGCGCGCCGCCCAGCACCGACAGCGCCGTGAGGTCGACCCCCACTGCCGACAACGCGAACAAGAGGCCGATCAGCAGCAGGAAGGCGCGCACCGCATTCGACGCCACCTTGCGCATCGACAGGTCGCTCACGGCCTCGCGCAGGATGCGTTTTTCGATGGTGCTGGAGATCCACAGCGCGATCATCAGCACCAGCCCGGCCGACAGCGCGCCCTGGATGATGGTCTGCAGGCTCACGCGGGTCTTGCCGAAGGCCAGCGTGATGTCGTCCAGTTCGGCCAGCACCGGCGGCAGCAGCCCGACGATCCACAGCACGGCGGCGATCCAGGCCAGCCACGAGATGGTGCGCTCGATCAGCCGCACCAGGCTCGAGGTAGGGAACACGGCCCGCAGCACCCGAGCGAACAGCCGGATGACCGCCAGCGACAGGAACACCGGCACGGCGATGCGCAGCACCAGCACCACGGGCAGAACATCGAGCGCCACGCGGCGCGCGATGCCGGTGAGCACCAGCGCGAGCAGCGGGAACAGCAGGCCGTCGAAGGTGCGCTCGCCGAACCAGATCGAATCCTTGGGCTGGTCGCGCCCGAACCATTTGCACACCGCCCATGCCACGCCCACGCAGGCCACGAGCACGGCGAGTTCGATGCCCAGGCCGTGCGCGTCGACCTGTCGCAGGCGCTGGAGGAAGTCGTCGAAATTGAAATTCATCGGTGAAAGAAACAGGGCGCCCCGCGGGCGCCAACCGGGTTACAGGTCCGCCAGCACGCGGATGTGCGCTTCCACGCTGCGCGCCAGGGCGTCCAGGTGATAGCCGCCCTCGAGCAGCGAGACGATGCGCCCGCGCGCATGGCGCTTGGCGACATCGCGCACGCGGCCGGTAATCCAGGCGAAGTCGTTTTCGTTGAGGCCGAGCTGACCCAGCTCGTCCTCGCGGTGGGCGTCGAAGCCGGCGCTGATGAACACCATCTGCGGCTTGAAGGCCTCGAGCCGGGGCATCCAGATCGCCTCGACCAGCTCGCGCACGTCCATGCCCTTGGTGTAGGCCGGGATCGGCAGGTTGAGCATGTTCGAGGCCGGGTGCTCGGTGCCGCTGTACGGATAGAACGGGTGCTGGAAGAACCCGACCATCAGCACGCGCGGGTCGTTCGACAGGATGTTCTCGGTGCCGTTGCCGTGGTGCACGTCGAAATCGACGATGGCCACGCGGTCCAGGCCGTGCACCTCGAGCGCGTGCCGCGCGGCGATGGCCACGTTGTTGAAGAAGCAAAAGCCCATGGCCTGCTCGCGGCAGGCATGGTGGCCCGGCGGACGCACGGGGCAGAAGGCGTTCTCGATCTCGCCGGCCATCACGGCGTCGGTGGCCGCCACGGCGGCGCCCGCGGCGCGGCGCGCGGCCAGCAGGGTGAAACGGGTCAGTACGGTGTCGGGGTCGACCTGCGCATGGTCGGGGCCGCCGGCGGGTGCGTCGGCCACGAGGCGCTGCTGCAGTTCCTCGAGGTGTTCGACATGCGCGTGGCTGTGGGCCCGAGTGATCTGTTCCAGCGTGGCCAGGGGCACCTCGCCCCGCGCCAGCGCGTCGCCGACGCCGGTCAACAGCAGCCGGTCTTCGATGGCATCCAGCCGCTCGGGGCATTCGGGATGCCCGTTGCCCATGTCGTGCTTCCAGAAGTCGCGATGCGTGAAGTAGCCTGTCTTGCCCATCTCTCGCCGTGTCTCGTGTCGTCGCGTCTAGACCTCACGCAGCATGGGGCCGCAAGGTCTTACGGTATCGTTTGCATATGGATACAAATATGGACGTTGCTGCGAAGCTAGCCACTTTGCTGAGTCAGCTTAACACGGTGATTGTTGGCAAAGAGGCCCAGGTGCGCGACTGCGTGGCCTGTTTGCTGGCGGGCGGGCACCTGCTGATCGAGGACGTGCCGGGGGTCGGCAAGACCACCCTGGCCCATGCGCTCTCGCACACTTTCGGCCTGCAGTTCTCGCGCGTGCAGTTCACCGCCGACCTGATGCCGGGCGACCTGTCGGGCGTGGCGATCTACGACCGGGGCCAGCAGGCCTTCGTGTTCCACCCCGGGCCGATCTTCGCGCAGGTGCTGCTGGCCGACGAGATCAACCGCGCCAGCCCCAAGACCCAGAGCGCACTGCTCGAGGCGATGGAAGAAAAGCAGGTCACGGTCGAGGGCGAGACCCGCCCCCTGCCCTCGCCCTTCTTCGTGATCGCCACGCAGAACCCGCAGGACCAGCTCGGCACCTTCGCGCTGCCCGAGTCGCAGCTCGACCGCTTCCTGATGCGCATCTCGCTGGGCTACCCCGACCGCGCGGCCGAGCGCCAGCTGCTGGCCGGCACCGACCGCCGCGAGATGCTCGCCGGCCTGCCCGCGATGCTGACCGCCGGCGAACTCACCGCCCTGCAGCAGCGCGTGCAGCAGGTGCATGCGGCCGAGCCGCTGCTGAACTACCTGCAGGACCTGATCGCCGCGACCCGCTCGGGCCGCTGGTTCCTGCAGGGCCTGTCGCCGCGCGCGGGCATCGCCGTGCTGCGCGCCGCCAAGGCGCAGGCGCTGCTGGCCAACCGGAACTACGTGGCGCCCGACGACGTGCAGGCCGTGCTGCCGCAGACCATCGCGCACCGCCTCACGCCCGTGGGCGATGCCGGTCGCGGCGCCGTCGAACAGGTGCGCGCCATGATCGCCGAGGTGCCGCTGCCGTGAGCCCTGTCGGCGTCCTGCGCTCGCGCATCGACGGCTGGTTCCTCTCGCGCCGGGCCCCGTCGGACACGCTCGAACTCACCCAGCGCAACGTCTACATCGTGCCCACGCGCGCCGGCTGGACGCTGGCGGCCACGCTGCTGGTGCTGCTGGTGGCGTCGATCAACTACCAGCTCAACCTGGGCTACCTGCTGACCTTCCTGCTGGCCGGCAGCGTCGCGGTGGGCATGCATGTGTGCCACGCCACGCTGCGCGGGCTGGCGCTGCGCATGGTGCCGCCCGAGGCGCAGTTCGCCGGCGCCGCGGCGGTGCTGCGCGTGGTGCTGCACAACGAACGGCGCAGCGTGCGCTACGGCATCGGCATGGCCGTGCGCGGCAGCGGCCAGTGGGCCTGGACCGACGTGCCGGCCGAAGGCACGGCCACGGTGGAGATCGCCTTCCAGCCCGAGCGGCGCGGCCTGCACCCGGTGCCGCCGCTGACCGCCGAGACGCGCTTTCCGCTCGGCACCTTCCGCGTCTGGACGGTCTGGCGCCCGGCCGCGCAGCTGCTCGTGTACCCGACGCCCGAGGCCCATCCGCCGCCGCTGCCGGCGGGCGAGCCGCTCTCGGGGCCCGCCGCCGCGTCGGCCGCGATGCGGGCGCAGAACGCCGGCGAATACGACGGCGTGCGGGCCTACCGGCGCGGCGATCCGCTCAAGCTCGTGGTCTGGAAGAGGGCCGCCCGCGCGCAGGCCAACGGCTCCGAAGACCTCGTGAGCCGCGACACGCAGCACACGCAGCGCGAAGAACTCTGGCTCGACGCGCACGCCGCCGCACTGCCTGACATCGAGGCCCGCCTGTCGCGCCTGTGCGCCTGGGTGCTGATGGCCGACCGGCTGGGCGTGGACTATGGCGTGCGCGTCGCCGGCCGCACGGTGAAACCGTCGCAGGGCGAGGCGCACCGGCGCGCATGCCTCGAGGCGCTGGCGCTGTGCGCATGAACGGGGTCGCCGCATGAACCGGGTCGTACGCGAACTCACCGCGCTGCCGAGGGACGCACGGGACACGCTGTTCCTGCTGTGCGTCATCGGCCTCATCCTGCTGCCGCAGGTGAACGAGCTGCCCTGGTGGTGCTCGGCCATCACCGCCATGGTGCTGCTGTGGCGCGCCTCGCTGGCGGTGCAGGCGCGCCCGCTGCCCAGCAAGTGGTGGCGCATCGCGCTGCTGACGCTGGCGCTGGCCGCCACCTACGCCACCCACCGCACGCTGCTGGGCCGCGACGCGGGTGTCACGCTGGTCGTGTGCCTGCTGGCGCTCAAGACGCTGGAGCTGCGCGCCCGGCGCGACGCCTTCGTGGTCTTCTTCCTGGGCTTCTTCGCGATGCTCACGAACTTCTTCTATTCGCAGTCGCTGCTCACCGCCTTCACCATGCTGCTGGCGCTCCTGGGCCTGCTCACTGCACTGGTCAACGCCCACATGCCGGTGGGCCGGCCGCCGCTGATGCAGGCCGCGCGCATGGCCGGCTGGATGGCACTGGCGGGCGCGCCGGTGATGCTCGCGCTGTTCCTGCTGTTCCCGCGCTTCGCGCCGCTGTGGGGCACGCCCGGCGACGCCATGGCCGGGCGCAGCGGCCTGTCGAACACGATGCGGGTCGGCACCATCGCCGAGCTGGCGCTCGACGGGAGCATCGCGGCGCGCATCAAGTTCGACGACAACCGCGCGCCGCCGCAGAGCCAGCTGTACTTCCGCGGCCCCGTGCTGGCGCAGTTCGACGGCCGCGAATGGACGGCACTGCCGACCTGGGCGCGCAGCGGGCAGTCGGTGTCGAACCTGCGCACGCGCGGCGAGTCGGTGCGCTACGAGGTCACGCTCGAGGCCAGCCAGCGCCCGTGGCTGCTCACGCTCGACGCCGCGCCACGTGCGCCCGAGGTGCCCGGCTACGAGGTCACCGGCACACCCGACCTGCAGTGGTTCGTGAACCGGCCGATCACCGACCTCGTGCGCTACCGCGCCGAGAGCCATCCACAGTTCCAGAGCGGCCCGATCGTGCGCACCGGTGGCCGGCTCCAGCCCTACTTGGTGCTTCCGGCCGGCAGCAACCCACGCACCGCCGCACTCGCCGCCCAGATGCGCGCCGACCCCACGCTGGCCGGCGCCGATGCACAGGCCTTCGTGCAGGCCGCGCTGCAACGTCTGCGCACCGGCGGCTACACCTACACGCTGGAGCCCGGCGTGTACGGCAACGAGACCGCCGACGAATTCTGGTTCGACCGCAAGGAAGGTTTCTGCGAACACATCGCCTCGGCCTTTGTGGTGCTCATGCGCCACCTGCAGATTCCGGCACGCATCGTCACCGGCTACCAGGGCGGCGAGCTCAACAACGTCGACAACTACTGGGTGGTGCGCCAGAGCGACGCGCACGCCTGGGCCGAGGTCTGGCAAGAAGGCGCGGGCTGGGTGCGCGTCGACCCGACCGGCTCGGTCGCGCCGGGGCGCATCGGGCAGTTCCAGCGCCTCACGCCGCAGCCCGGCCTGCTGGCCGGCGCCATCGGCGTCATGAGCCCGACGCTGGTACAGAACCTGCGCGCCGCCTGGGAGGCCGTGAACAACGGCTGGAACCAGTGGGTGCTCAACTACACGCAGAGCCGCCAACTCGACCTGCTCAAGACCCTCGGCTTCAACGCCCCGAGCCTGGAAGACCTGGGCTACGTGCTGCTGTACCTGCTGGTGGCCGCGAGCCTGGCCGGCGCCGGCTGGACACTGTGGGAGCGCAGCCGACACGACCCGTGGCTGCGCCTGCTGGGCCGGGCCCGCGCGCGCCTGGCCAAGGCCGGCCTGCCGCTGCCCGAGACGACGCCGCCACGCCAGATGGCCCAGGCCGCCGACGCCCGCTTCGGGCCCGCCGCGCAGGCCGTGCGCGACTGGCTGCTGAAGCTCGAAGCCCAGCGCTACGCACCCGCCGCGTCCGGCCCATCGGCCTCGCTCGCCGCGCTGCGCGCCGAGTTCCGCCGGCTGCCCTGGCCGCCCACGCCGCCGCGCGCCTGACGCGCGGCTGCAACCACATGTGTCCCCCGAAAGTGCGCATGCGCACGGGCGGCACAATCGTGCCCATGTCACACGCCTTCCCCACGCCCTTGCGCGCCGCAGTGGCCGCCACCGCCCTCCTCGCCGCCTGCGTCGCCTGGCCCACGGGCGCCCTGGCCCAGAAGCCCCAGGCCAATGGCCGCCCCGCCGTCACGCCGGTGCGTGGCAGCACCCCCTACGCCACGCGCGACGACGCCATGGCGTTCGCCGACGACGTCGCCCAGCGCCGCAACCTCGACCGCGACTGGGTGCGCGCCACCATCGGTGCCGCGCGCTTCCTGCCCAACGTGCCGCGCCTGATGCTGCCGGGCCCCGTCGGCACCGTGAAGAACTGGCAGACCTACCGCAGCCGCTTCATCGACCCGGTGCGCATCGCGGCCGGCGTGCGCTTCTGGCGCGCCAACGCCGACACGCTCGCGCGCGCCGAGGCCACCTACGGCGTGCCGCCGGAAATCATCGTCGGCATCGTCGGCGTCGAGACCATCTACGGCCGCAACATGGGCAACTTCCGCGTGATCGACGCGCTGGCCACGCTGTCCTTCGACTTCCCGCAGGGCCACCCGCGCGCGGCCGAGCGCATCGCCTTCTTCCGCGGCGAGCTCGAAAGCTTTTTGAGCACCGAAAGCCGCACCGCCGACGACCCGCTCACGCCCGTGGGCAGCTACGCCGGCGCCATGGGCATGCCGCAGTTCATGCCCAGCAGCATCGCCAAGTACGCGGTCGACTTCGACGGCGACGGCCGCATCGACCTCGTGAACAACCCGGTCGACGTGATCGGCTCGGTGGCGAGCTACTTCAAGGGCTTCGGCTGGACGCCCGGCATGCCGTCGATCTACCCGGTGCACTTCGAGGAAGCGCGCCTGAAGAAGGCGCTGCTGCTGGCACCCGACATCCTGCCGACCTTCAGCGCCGACAGCTTCGTGGCCGCAGGTGCCGTGCCCGAGGGCGAAGGCCTGAAGCACAAGGGCCTGCTGGCGCTCATCGAGCTGCAGAACGGCCTCGATGCGCCGCCGACCTACGTCGCCGGCACGCGCAACTTCTACGTGATCACGCGCTACAACTGGAGCAGCTACTACGCGATGTCGGTGCTCGACCTCGGCCAGGAGGTCAAGGCCGCGATGGAGCAGTAACCGCGATGACACCGCAGGCGCTGCACGCGAACTGGACCGCCGCCTGGCACGCGCTGGGCGTTGCCGCGCCCGACGACGCGTTGCGGCTCGAACTGCAACGCCGCTACGGCGAGCCGCAGCGCCACTACCACACGATGCAGCACCTGGGCGAATGCCTCGCGTGGTTCGACCGGGAACAGGCATTGGCCGAACACCCCGGCGAGGTGGCGCTGGCCTTGTGGTTCCACGACGCGATCTACGACGTGCATGCGCACGACAACGAAGCCCGCAGCGCCGACTGGGCGCGGCAGGCGTTGCAGGCCGCCGGCGCGAGCGATGCGTCGGCCGAGCGCGTCCACGCGCTCGTCATGGCCACGCGCCACGACGCCGTGCCGGAGGGCCGCGACGCCGAGCTGCTGATCGACATCGACCTGTCGATCCTCGGCGCCGAACGTGCACGCTTCGACGAGTACGAGCGCCAGGTGCACGCGGAATACGGTTTCGTTCCCGAGGAGATTCGCCTGCCGCGCCGGCGCGCGATCCTCCAGCGCTTTCTCGACCGCCCGGCAATCTACGCCACGCCGCGCATGCACGCCCTGCTCGAAGCGCGGGCGCGCGAGAACCTTCAGCGCTCGATCGCGGGCTGAACCGTCGGCACCAGCCGCCACCATTCGGAGCGCGGCGGCACGTCGCCGAACGTCTCCTCCACCACCCCGAACAACAGCCCGTCACGCCCCGCACCGAGCTGCGACAGCGCCAGCGGCCGCGCGAGATCGCGGCACAGCATGAAGCTCGCATCGCCCTGCCAGTCGAGGCTGCGGCCGACCTCGGCCAGCATCAGCGCGGGCTGGCCCTGCATGAAGGTGAAGGGCATCGGCAGGCCCGCGTCGAGCTGCGCCAGCCCCGCGCGCGTGGCCTCCCACGCGCCGCGCCGGCTGGTCACGCGCAGGCGCGCGCCCGCCGGCAGCGCGGCTTCGCCGGCCGCGTCGAGGCAACGCAGCGCGCCGTACATCGCCAGCTCGGTCCACAGGCCGACGCGGCGCGGCCGGCGGCCCAGGCGGGTCGCCAGCGCGTCGCGCCAGTCGTCGGGCGGCGGATGCGCCACGACATGGGCGACGGTGCGCCAGGGGGTTGCAGCGTGGCTCATGCGGCGTTGCAATCCTTGAGCACCAGCGACGCATGCCCGCCGCCGAAGCCCACCACGTTGAGCAGGATGTGGCGCAGCCGTGCCGGCGGCCTGTCGCTCAGCGCGATGCCCAGCGTCTCGTCCAGCGCGTAGCCGACCGACGGCCAGGCGCCGCCTTCGATGCAGCCGACCAGCAGAGCCAGCTCCGCCGCCCCGGCCGCGCCGAGCGTGTGGCCGATCGCCGACTTGAGCGACACCAGCGGCGGCAGCGGCGCGAACACCTGCCGCAGCGCCTCGACCTCGATCGCGTCGTTGACCGGGCTGCCGGCGGCCTGCACCTTGATGAGGTCGATGTCCGCGGGCTGCAGGCCGCTGCGCGCCAGCGTGTCGCGGCACATCGCGCGCACCGCGCTCGCCTCGGTGCCCGAGGGGTTGCGGCCGTCGACCACGTTGGCGCCGCCCAGCAGCGCCCAGCGCGCGGGTTGTGATCGGAGCCGCAGCGCCGCCACCGCTTCGCCGAGCACCAGCCCCTGGCGTCCCGCGCCGAAGGGCCGCGCGCTGTCGGGCGCCAGCAGCTGCATCGCGCCGAAGCCGGCCACGGTGAAGCGGTTGTCGAGCTCGGCGCCAATCACCAAAGCCTCGCGGGCCTCGCCCGCGCGCACCATGTCGGCCGCCGCCAGCATCGCGTTGAGCGCCGAGGTGCAGGCGGTCGAGACGGTAAAGACCGGGCCTTGCCAGTCGAGCGCGGCGGCGGCGATGTCGGCGAAATCCTGCAGGTCGCCGCTGAGCCGCGCGTCGTGCTGCGCATGCTCCATGGCCCCGATGTCGAGCGACGACGACGCCACGAACAGCGGCCCCTGCCGGTCCAGCCCGTCGCCGGTCTGTGCGACCACGCGGCGCACCGTGTGCTGCACGCGCTGCGCCCAGTCACCGGGCGGCACGGGCAGCGTGTAGACCGGCCACTGCAGGCCCTCGGCCACCGTCACCGGCGTGGGCGGCACGCCGCCGCGCCGCAGTGCCGCGAGCGCCGACGGCACATCGTCGCCAAGCACGCAGGCCAGCCCCATGCCGGCCAGGTACACAGGACTCATCCCTTGCCCGCTTGCACCAGGTGTTCCGCCAGGTGCGCGATCGAGGTCATGGCGCGGCGCGTGTCCTTGCTGTCAGGCATGCGCAGGCCGAAGTGCTGCTGGATCGCCATCGACACCTGCAGCGCGTCGAGCGAGTCGAGGTCCAGGCGCGCCTCGGGGCCGAACAGCGGCTCGTCGTCGCCGAGGCCGCCGGGCGGCGCGTCTTTTTCGACGGCCTCCAGCACGAGGGCCTTGAGGCGGGCGATGAATTCAGGAGAAGAAACGGTGCTCGTCACGGTGCGCGCCTGCGAAACAGAAAGACAGCCACGAAGAACATGAGGGCCGCGAACGCCACCAGTCGGCCGACCTGCGGCAGCACCTCGGCCACGCCGCCGCCGCGCAGCAGCACGGTGAGCAGCGCTTCGAGCCCCCAGTTCATGGGAGAGATTTCGACCATGCGCTGCATGAAGCCCGGCATGACGAACTTGGGAACCATGATGCCGCCCGCCGCCGCCATCAGCACATTCACCATCGGCCCGAGCGTGGCGGCCTGCGCATGGCTCTTCACCAGGCAGGCCACCGCCAGCGACAGGCTCACCGCCGCCAGGCTCACGGCCGCCAGCGACAGCAGCAGGCCGCCCCAGTGGATGCCCACGAGCGAGAGCGCATCGCCGCCGAGCAGCGGCATGAACCAGATGCCCGCCGCCAGCATCAGCAGCGCCTGCAGCGCGTTCACGCCGAGATACGGCAAGGCCTTGGAAGCGAGCAGCATCGAACGCGACACGCCCAGGCTCTGCAGCCGGCCGAGCGCGCCCGAGCCGCGCTCCTGCACGAACAGGCTGGACAGCGAGGCCACCACGAAGAACATGCCGAACACCAGCCAGGCCGGCACGTTCTGCTGCACCGACGTGGGCCGCGGGCCGGCGGTGGCAAAGCGCTCGGCCTGCACCATCGCCTGGATGGACGCCTCGGGCGCGGGGCTGGCCGTGCCGGGCACCGCCAGCGCGAGCCGCGCCTTGAGTTCGCCCGAGGCGCCGATGAGTTCGGCGCGCAGCGCGTTGAACAGGTTGGCGTCGATGCCGGGCTCGGCCAGCAGGCGGATGTGGGCGCGCGTGGAAAGCGCGGCCGATTCCAGTTCGTCCGACAGGCCGGGCTCCAGCACGATCACGTACTTGAGCGTGCCGCTGCGCAGCCGCGCCTGCCAGTCGCTGCCCAGCGGCTGCGGCGCACCGTGGCTGCGCTGCCAGATCTGCAACAGCCACCTGGCGGGCGTGCCGCTGTCGCGCGCATCGACCGCGTAGCTCAGCTCGGCCAGCGGCGGGCGGTAGATGTCTTTCAGCGTGAGCGACATCAGCACGATGAACACCATCGGCATCACGAACAGCACGGCCAGCCCGTGCATGTCGCGCACAAGGGCCAGCAGTTCTTTCTTGATGAGCGCTAGGAGCATGGCGTTCGGTCAGTCGCGCAGCGAACGGTGCGTGAGCGCCATGAAGAGCTGCTCGAGGTCGTGCCGGCCGAACTCGGCCTGGCGCACCTCGATGCCTTCGGCTTCGAGCGCGGCCAGCACAGGGCCGGGACCGGTGCCTGCGTTCAGGTGGATGCGCCAGTGCGCCGCGCCCTGCTCCACCGTGCCGAAGCGCGACAGCCTCTGCGCGTCGAGCCCGTCGGCGGCCAGCGTCAGCAGCATCGCGCTTTGCGACAGCAGCGCGTCGAGCGGACCTTCGCGCAGCACGCGGCCCTGGTCGAGGATGGCGACGCGGTCGGCGATGGCCTCGATTTCTTCCATGTAGTGCGAGGCGTAGATCACTGCCGCACCGGCCTGCGCCAGGCTCTTGATCGCATCGAGGATGAAGGCGCGCGACTGCGGATCGACGCCCACGGTCGGCTCGTCGAACAGCATCAGCTCGGGTTCGGGCAGCAAGGCGATCGCGAGGTTGAGGCGGCGCTTGAGGCCGCCCGAGAGCCGCTCGGCACGCACGCCCGCGAACTGTTCGAGCTGCGCGAACTGCGTGCAGGTGTCGATGCGCGCCTTCTTGCGCGCACCCGAGAGACCGCCAGCCGCGGCGAAGCAGGCCAGGTTCTCGGCCACGGTGAGCATCGGATAGAAGGCCTGGTCCTGCGGCGCCACGGCGATGCGCGTGGGCGCCTTGGCGCGCACCTGCTGCAACGGCTGGCCGTCGATGCGGATGTCGCCCGACTGCACCGCGAGCGCGCCCGACAGATGCGAGATCAGCGTGGTCTTGCCGGCGCCGTTCGGGCCCAGCAAGCCCAGCACGCAACCGCGCGGCACGGCGAGCGACACGTCGGCCAGCGCGGCCTTGTCAGCGTGCGGGTAGCGGTAGCCGAGCTGGTGAAGCTCGAGCATCAGGCGACGGCGGCCTTGAGGTCGCGGAAGAAGGTTTCCTCTTGCTGCGCCTGCTCGCGCAGCTTGCCCGCCAGCGCCACCGGATCGACCGGCTCGCGGCCCTTGACCATGCGCGCCGCCTTGAGCGCGAACGCGCGCCAGCCGTCGCCGATGGCGATCAGGCGTTCGGACATCTGCGTCAGCTGCGGCTTGTCGAGCAGCTGCGCGGCCTCCTGCAGGAAGCCCGCATAGATGAAACGGAAGCCCGCCCCACCCGTGCCGATTTCTTCCTGCATGCGCACCAGATGGCCGATGAAGTCGACACTGCGCGGATCGCTGGGCGACAGTTTCTGCATGCGCCTGGCCAGCGTGCGCATGCCGCGCACGCCGACGATGGGAATGGGCGCGAGCATGTTGCGCACCGTCTTGCGGATGGCCTTGGTGACCGAGGCGGCGTCGACCGCCTTGCGCTCGATGGCCTGCGGGTAGTACATGAGGCCCTTGGGTGCCAGCACGCCCTTGGCGAAGCGGGCGCGCGACAGGTCTTCGCTGGCGCAGCGCACGGGCTCCTCGAACACCGGGTCGCTGATCAGGTAGTCGTCGCCGTCCTTGCCGTAGACCAGCAGGTTGTGCGCGTTGAAGTGAAAGCGCATGTTCGGCGGAAAGTACGGCAGCCAGTAGACCGAGGTCTGCAGGCCCACGAGCTGGCCGTCAGCCAACAGCGCGTCCAGCCGCTGCTGCCCGGCCTGCGGGCTGCGGAAGGTCTCGAAGCGAAAGCGCGCGGCCATCGGTGCCAAGAGGCCCTTGATGATGGCCTTGGGCGGCATGCGGTACGAGATGAGCGGCAGGCCCGACAGCTTGATGAACGGCAGGTAGGCGAACGACAGCGCCGACGACAACCCCAGCGCCATCGCCTCGCTCATCGGCGCGCCGTGGTGGCGCATGAGGCTGGAGATGACGCCGCTTTCGCAGTGCGCCGCCTGTTGGTGTTGGAAGTTCACGGCAGGCCTTGCAGGGTGGAAACGGGCAGCCCCAGCGCCTGGCCGTAGCGGGCGAGCTGGGCCGGCGACAGCGCGGCGAAATGGCGCGGCTGCAGGTGGCGGCGCACGCGCCATTGCCAGAAGCCGCTGGTCTGCGAGAGCAGCGCCACGTCCATGCGGCGCTCGTACATCCAGTATTCGAGCGGCGAGGCCAGCCCGGCCTTCACGCGCGCCTTGGCCTCCTGCGCCTGTTCGACCAGCACGTCGACCGCGTGGCTGGTGACGATCTCTTCCGCCTCCCAGCCCTTCGAGGTGGTGGTGACGACGCGGCCTTGCGCGTCGCGGGCGTACATCAGCTTGGAATGGCCTGCGAGGGTTGCGTTGCCCTCTTGCGGCACGGCATCGAGGTCCATGGCTACACAGCCTCCAGGTAGATGAAGCCGCTGGAGAAGCGACCGCTTTCGGGCACGAACATCAGCAACTTCTGGCCGGGCTTGATACGACCGGAACGGAACAGCTCGTCCAGCATGATGTACGGCGAGGCCGAGCCCGTGTTGCCCTTGGTCGCGAGGTTGCTGAACCAGCGCTCGCGCGGAATCGGCAGGCCCAGCGACGCCAGGCTCGCGGCCACGGGCTCGACGAAATAGTGCGACGACAGGTGCGGCAGGAACCAGTCGATGTCGTCGGTCTTGAGCCCGCGCCGCTCGATGATGGCCGCGAGTGGCTCTGCCAGCGTGGCGCGCACGATGTTGTCGTTCAGCAGGCGCACGTCCTGCTTGACGGCGAAGGTCGAGTCGCGCTGCCAGTCGGCCGGCGAGGTGCGGGCCCAGCCGTCGAGGCCGCCCTGTTCGTTCTTGTCGGCGCCGGCGTACATGCACACCGGCAGCTCGTGCGCCGCCGACGACAGCTCGATCCATTCGACGCGCAGCGACAGCGGCCCGCGCGGCTCGCGCTCCAGCAGCACCGCGCCGGCGCCGTCGGACAGCATCCAGCGCAGGAAGTCTTTCTCGAAGGCGATCTCGGGGCGCGCTTCGAGCGCTTCGAGCTTGTGCTCGAGCTCGGCCTCGAAGTTGATGCCGCGCATCACGGCCGAGGCCAGCTCGGAGCCCGTGGCGACCGCGCGGCGCGCATCGCCCGCGCGCACCGAGAGCCACGCATGCTTGAGCGCCGCCGCGCCGGCCAGGCAGATGCCGGCGCAGGCCACCACCTCGAGCCGGGGCCAGCCCAGTTCGCCATGCACCATCACCGCGTGATTGGGCATGAGCTGGTCGGGCAGCGAGGTGCCGGTGGCCAGGCAGTCGACCGGGCCGATGTCGTCGCCCAGCGCGCGGATGGCCGCGGCGGTGAGCTGTGCGTTGGTCATGGCCAGCTGGCCGGTGGCGCGGTCGATGGCGTAATGGCGCGACTGGATGCCGTTGCTGCGCAGGATGAGGCGTCGCGCACGCGACACCTTGCCGCCGATGCGGCCCAACACTTCTTCGATGTCTTCGTTGCTGACCGGAGAAAAAGGCAGGAAGGCAGCGGTGCGGGTCAGGAAAACATCAGTCGTCATAGAGAGGGAGCCGGTCCGTGGCAGAGCCCGACGGGCGCTCGAATTGAGCCGTCATTTTAGTCAGCCACCCTCGGAACAACGGCCGCAGCAAGGCCTGCAGCGTCAGGCTCACCGGCACGACGGTGACGATCAGTGCCAGCAGAAACAGCACGTACAGCAAGAGCAGCGGCTTGCGCACCGCCGCGCCCGGCCCGCCGGCCGCCATGATCAGCTTGCCCCAGAGGTAGAAGCTGCGCGTGCCGGCCTTCTCGCTGATGAGCAGCCGCGCCTGGGCGCGCACCGCGCCCAGCCCGGCCAGCAAGGGCGCATCGCCCTGCTCGCGGCCTTCATGCAGCGCGTCGCGCAGGGCCCGGCCGAAACGGCCGCAGCCGTGGATCTGTTCCTCGCTCAGGCCCGCGTCGGGCATGCCCCAGAAGCCGCGCTTGCGGCCCCAGATGAGCCAGGCCGGCGTGGTGAAGAAGGTGGCGAGCGTGGGTCCGGGGTCGGTGAGCACCACGTTGTCGATCAGGCGCGCGCCGGTGGCGGCGAGCAGGCCCTTGAGCTTTTCGTGGGCCAGCAGCCACATGTTGCGGCAGGCAATGACCGTGACCACGGGTTTTCCCTTGAGCAGCCGCGCCGCCACGGGGTGCTGCAGGAAGGCCACGACCGGCTGCGCGGGCGCCAGGAACCAGACTTGGTACGGAAGGATGACGAGGTCGAAGTCTTCGTCGCCCGTGAGCGTCAGCGGCGCCAGCGGGCCCGGCTTCAGGTGGGCCGACTCGGGGAACGCGTCGAAGAAGGTCAGGAACGGCCAGGGAAAGGGAAAGCGCTGCAGCGGCCGCAGCGTCTCCACGCGCAGTTCGATGCCCGCGTCGGCGCGCAGCGGCGCGGCGATCTGCCCGGCCACGCGGTCGAGTTGCCCGGTCTGCGAGTACTGGATCAGCAGGACGCGTTTGACACGCGCGCTCGGGGTGGCAGGAGGGCTGGCGGTGGGGCTGGAAGAACTTGGATTCACTGGCGGGCCGTGGCGGGGGCCGTCGAATGTAAGCGAACCTTTTCAAAGGTGCATCTGCCATAGGTCATGGCGTCGCGTGAATCCGACGAACCAGGGCGCCAGAAAGCGAAAAAGGGCCGCACCTCGCGGCGCGGCCCTTGTTTGCAATTGCTGCTGGCGAAGCGCCGGTCAGCGCACCTTGCCGGCCTTCCAGGCGCTCAGCAGCTTGTTGTAGTCGATGGTCTCGCCCTTGGGCTTCTCGTTGGCCAGCTTCTTCCACGGGGCGTGCTGGTCGCTGAGCCACTTGTTCGGATCGCCCTTGGCGTTGAGCTTGGGCGCGCAGTGGGCCATGCCGGCGCGTTGCAGGCGGCCCATCACGTTGTCCATCTCGTCGGCCAGGTTGTCCATGGCTTTCTGCGGGGTCTTCTCGCCCGTGACGGCCTCGGCCACGTTCTTCCACCACAGCTGCGCCAGCTTGGGGTAGTCGGGCACGTTGGTGCCGGTGGGCGTCCATGCCACGCGGGCCGGGCTGCGGTAGAACTCGACCAGGCCGCCCAGCTTGGGCGCCATGTCGGTCATGGCCTTGCTCTGGATGTCCGATTCGCGGATCGGGGTCAGGCCCACGATGGTCTTCTTGAGCGAGACGCTCTTGGAGGTCACGAACTGGGCGTAGAGCCAGGCGGCGGCGGTCTTGTTGGCGTCATGGCCGTTGAAGAACGACCACGAACCCACGTCCTGGTAGCCGTTCTGCATGCCCTGCTTCCAGTACGGGCCGTTCGGGCCGGGCGCCATGCGCCACTTGGGCGTGCCGTCCTCGTTCACCACGGGCAGGCCCTTCTTGGTCATGTCGGCCGTGAAGGCCGTGTACCAGAAGATCTGCTGGGCGATCTGGCCCTGCGCGGGCACCGGGCCGGCTTCGCCGAAGGTCATGCCCATGGCTTCCTTGGGCGCGTACTTCTTCATCCAGTCGATGTACTTGGTGAGCGCGTACACGGCGGCCGGCGAGTTGGTCGCACCGCCGCGCGACACGGCCGCGCCCACGGGCGTGCACTTGTCGTCGGCCACGCGGATGCCCCATTCGTCGATCGGCATGCCGTTGGGGGTGCCGATGTCGGCGGTGCCGGCCATCGAGAGCCACGCATCGGTGAAGCGCCAGCCCAGAGACGGGTCCTTCTTGCCGTAGTCCATGTGGCCGTAGATCGGCTTGCCGTCGATGGTCTTCACGTCGACGCTGAAGAACTCGGCGATGTCCTCGTAGGCGCTCCAGTTCAGCGGCACGCCCAGGTCGTAGCCGTACTTGGCCTTGAACTTGTCCTTCAGGTCCTTGCGATCGAACAGGTCGGCGCGGAACCAGTACAGGTTGGCGAACTGCTGGTCGGGCAGCTGGTAGAGCTTGCCGTCGGGCGCGGTGGTGAACTTGGTGCCGATGAAGTCCTTGAGGTCGAGCCCGGGGTTGGTGTACTCCTTGCCCGCACCGGCCATGTAGTCGGTGAGGTTCATCATCTTGCCGTAGCGGTAGTGCGTACCGATCAGGTCGGAGTCGGAAATCCAGCCGTCGTAGATCGACTTGCCCGACTGCATCGAGGTCTGCAGCTTCTCGACCACGTCGCCTTCCTGGATCAGGTCGTGCTTGACCTTGATGCCAGTGATTTCCTCGAAGGCCTTGGCCAGCGTCTTCGATTCGTATTCATGCGTGGTGATGGTCTCCGACACCACCGAGATTTCCTTGACGCCCTTGGCCTGCAGCTTCTTGGCCGCGTCGATGAACCACTTCATCTCGGCCGCCTGCTGGTCCTTGCTCAGGGTCGACGGCTGGAACTCGCTGTCGATCCATTTCTTGGCTTCGGGCTCTGCGGCCCATGCGCCGTGCGCGGCGACCATCGCCGCCGCCATTGCCAATGCCGTGTAGCGCATCTTCATGAATGTGTCTCCTCGGTTGTGCTTCCCCGGTTTTTTCATCGCGGCTCCGGGGAGGCGGAGAGCCGGACGCGTTGACGAAATCGGTGGGCCTAGCCTTTGCGCATCACGAGCGCGAGCACGAACATCGACAGCACAAAGCCGATCCAGATCGAGGGCTCGGCCTCCAGGCTCAGCCACTCCTGCACCTTGCCGGCCAGGCCGACGAAGATCAGGTTGACGTAGGCAGCGGACAGCAGGCCGATGAACAGCCGGTCGCCGCGCGTGGTGGCAATGGGCAGCCAGCCACGGCGCATCGTGGTGGGCGACTTGAACTCCCACACCGTCATGCCGACCAGCATGAGCGCGATGCAGCTGAAGAAAACGGCCACCGGGGTGGTCCAGACCATCCAGTCGAACATCTCTCGGTCTCCTTAGACGCGGCCCATCGCAAAGCCTTTTGCGATGTAGTGGCGGACAAACCAGATCACGATCGCGCCGGGCACGATGGTGAGCACACCGGCCGCGGCCAGCGTCGCCCAGTCCATGCCCGAGGCGCTCACCGTGCGCGTCATCGTCGCGACGATGGGCTTGGCGTTCACGCTCGTGAGCGTGCGCGCCAGCAGCAGCTCGACCCAGCTGAACATGAAGCAGAAGAACGCCGCCACGCCCACGCCGGCCTTGATGAGCGGCAGGAAGATGGTGAGGAAGAAGCGCGGGAACGAGTAGCCGTCGATGTACGCCGTCTCGTCGATCTCGCGCGGAATGCCGCTCATGAAGCCTTCGAGAATCCACACCGCCAGCGGCACGTTGAACAGCAGGTGCGCCAGCGCCACGCCCAGGTGCGTGTCCATGAGGCCGACGGTGCTGTACAGCTGGAAGAACGGCAGCAAAAACACCGCGGGCGGCGTCATGCGGTTGGTCAGCAGCCAGAAGAACACGTGCTTGTCGCCCAGGAACGAATAGCGCGAGAACGCATAGGCCGCCGGCAGCGCCACGGTGAGCGAGATCACCGTGTTGATCGCCACGTAGATCAGGCTGTTGATGTAGCCCGAGTACCACGACTCGTCGGTGAAGATGCGCGCGTAGTTGGCCCAGGTGAGCTGCTGCGGGAAGAACGAGAAGCTCGACAGGATCTCCTCGTTCGTCTTGAAACTCATGTTGACCATCCAGTAGATGGGCAACAGCGCGAACAGGATGTACAGCACCAAGAAGATGCTGCGCTTGTGGAAGCGTTTTTCGTTCATTGTTCTTTCTCCACTTCTTGCGTTCCGACCCGCTGCATCCAGTTGTAGAGCACGAAGCAGAACAACAAAATGATCAGGAAATAGATCAGCGAGAACGCCGCCGCCGGTCCGAGGTCGAACTGCCCCACGGCCTTCTGCGTGAGGTACTGGCTCAGGAAGGTGGTCGCGTTGCCCGGCCCGCCGCCCGTCAGCACGAAGGGCTCGGTGTAGATCATGAAACTGTCCATGAAGCGCAGCAGCACCGCGATCATCAGCACGCCGCGCATCTTGGGCAGCTGGATGTAGCGGAACACCGCGAACTTGCTGGCGCCGTCGATGCGCGCGGCCTGGTAGTACGCATCGGGAATCGAGCGCAGGCCCGCATAGCAGAGCAAGGCCACCAGCGGTGTCCAGTGCCACACGTCCATCACCAGCACCGTGAGCCACGCGTCGGTCGCGCTGCCCGTGTAGTTGTATTCGATGCCCATGACCTGCAGCGCGTGGCCCAGGAGGCCGATGTCGGCGCGGCCGTAGATCTGCCAGATGGTGCCCACCACGTTCCATGGAATGAGCAGCGACAACGCCACCACCACCAGCACCGCCGACGACTTCCAGCCCGTGGCCGGCATCGACAGCGCGAGCGCGATGCCCAGCGGAATCTCCACCAGCAGCACCGACAGCGAGAAGCCCAGCTGGCGCCACAGCGCCTGGTGCAGCTCGTCGTCGCGCATCACGGCGGCGAACCATTCGGTGCCGACGAACACGCGCCGGTCGGGCGAGATGATGTCCTGCACCGAGTAGTTGACCACCGTCATCAGCGGCACGATGGCCGAGAAGGCCACGCAGATCAGCACGGGCAGCACGAGCCACCACGCCTTCTGGTTGATCGGCTTGTTCGTCGGGTTCATGCGACCAGTTCCTCGTCCTTGTAATAGCAGGTGTGGGTGTCGAGCACCCGCAGCCACACCGTGTCGCCCACCGCCGGCGGCTGTTCGTCCGAATGCATGCGCACCTTGACCACGCCGCCGTCGACCTCGGCGCTGAGCATCGCGTGCGTGCCGACGTCCTGCACCTGCTTCACCACCGCCGGCACGGCGCCGGCGGCGCCCGCGTTCGACAGGCGCAGGTACTCGGGCCGGATGCCGATCTTGAGCGCGCCGGGCGGCAGCTCGCGCGTGGGCACCAGCGGCGTGCCCGCCACTTCAAGCGCACCGTTGGCGCTGTGGGCCGACAAGAAGTTCATGCCCGGCGAGCCGATGAAATGGCCGACGAAGGTATGGGCCGGCCGCTCGAACAGTGCCTCGGCGCTGCCCACCTGCACGGCCTTGCCGCGCGTCATGACCACCACCTCTTCGGCGAAGGTGAGCGCCTCGACCTGGTCGTGCGTCACGTAGATCAGCGTGAGCTTGAGCTCGCGGTGGATCTGCTTGAGCTTGCGGCGCAGCTGCCACTTCAGGTGCGGGTCGATCACGGTGAGCGGTTCGTCGAACAGCACCGCCGACACGTCGCTGCGCACCAGGCCGCGGCCCAGCGAGATCTTCTGCTTGGCGTCGGCCGCGAGGCCCGCCGCGCGCTGGTTGAGCTGGCCGCTCATGTCGAGCATTTCGGCGATCTCGCCGACGCGCTTCTTGATCTGGTCTTCGGGCACCTTGCGGTTGCGCAGCGGGAACGCCAGGTTCTCGGCCACGGTCATGGTGTCGTAGATCACCGGGAACTGGAACACCTGCGCGATGTTGCGTTCCTGCGGCGTGGCGCGCGTCATGTCGCGGCCGTCGAAGCTCACGCTGCCCTGCGAAGGCACGAGCAGGCCCGAGATGATGTTGAGCATGGTCGTCTTGCCGCAGCCCGAGGGGCCGAGCAAGGCATACGCGCCGCCGTCGCGAAAGCTCATCTTCAGCGGGAGCAGCGCGTAGTCGCTGTCCTGCGTGGGGTTGGCGCGGTAGGCGTGGGCCAGGTCGAGATCGATGCGTGCCATGACTAGCTTCCTTTGCGCCATGCCGGCGCGAGCGCCAGCTTTTCGCTGGCATCGAACACATAGGCTTGCGATGCGCTGAAGTACAGCGTGATCGAAGCGCCCAGCTCGAAGCGGTGCACACCGGTGAGCTGCGCCACCAGTTCGCCCACCGCCGTGTCGACGTGCACGAAGGTGTCGGAGCCCGAAATCTCGGCCAGCTCCACCTTGCCGGGCAAGGCGATGTCGCCCTCCCCCGCGTTCACGTTCAAGGCGCTCGCGCGCAGGCCGACCGTGACCGCGCCCGACACGCTTTCCGGCAGGGCCAGCGTCAGCGCGGGCCCGCCCGCGAGTTGCACGCGGCCGGCCGCAGCCGTGCCCGCCAGCAGGTTCATCGGCGGATCGCTGAAGGCGCGCGCCACGCGCAGCGACTGCGGCGCGTGGAACACCTCGGCGGTCGGGCCGTACTGCAGCAGCTCGCCGGCGTCCATCACGGCCGTGTAACCGCCCAGCAGCAGCGCTTCGCCGGGCTCGGTGGTGGCGTAGATCACGGTCGAGTCGCCGGTGGCGAAGAGCTGCGTGAGTTCTTCGCGCAGGCCTTCGCGCAGCTTGTAGTCCAGGTTGACCAGCGGCTCGTCGAGCAGCATCAGCGGTGCGTTCTTGGCGAGCGCGCGCGCCAGCGCCACGCGCTGCTGCTGGCCGCCCGACAGCTCCTGCGGGTAGCGGTCGAGGAACATGCCGATGTGCAGCTTGTCGGCCAGCGCCTTCACCCGCGCGTCGATGTTCGACTCGCCGCGCAGCTTCAGCGGCGAGGCGATGTTGTCGGCCACCTTGAGCGAGGGGTAGTTGATGAACTGCTGGTAGACCATCGCGACGTTGCGCTCGCGCACCGGCGTGCCGGTGACGTCCTTGCCGTCCACCAGCACACGCCCGGTGCTGGGCGTGTCGAGCCCGGCCATGAGGCGCATCAGGCTGGTCTTGCCGGCCTGCGTGGCGCCGAGCAGCACGGTCACCGCGCCGCTTTTCGGCGCAATGCTCTGCTCGTAGAGCCAGGTTTGCGCGCCGACCTTCTTGGTGACGCGCTCCAGAGTCAGCTGCATCAGCTCACCTCCACTTCCACGGTGTCGTTGTTGTTCTTTGCGTTGGCCTGCAGCCAGATCGCCACCTGCTCGCGCTCGGCGGGCGTGTAGTGCAGGCCGAGCTTGGTGCGGCGCCAGAGCACGTCGTCCGAGCTCACGGCCCATTCGCGCGCCTGCAGGAAGCGCAGCTCGCGCTCGTACAGGCCGGGCGCCACCTCGGCGCCCATGTCGGCCAGCGACTGCGCCTCGCCGACCAGTTCGGCCACGCGCGCGCCGTAGCCGCGCGCCAGCCGCAGCGCGACCTGGGCATCGAGCCAGGGGTACTTGGCCTGCACGGCGGCCACGAAGCGGGCGAAGTCGTCGTCGGGGCGCTTGGGCGCGCCGATCCAGGCCGACAGGTCGCCGCCGGCCAGGAAGGCGCCGTCGGTCCAGGCCGGGCGCTGGGCATTCGACTGGCCGAGCATCTTGCCGACCTCGTCGGCCGCGTCCTCGGCCAGCTTGCGGAAGGTCGTGATCTTGCCGCCCCACACCGACAGCAGCGGCGCGGCGGTGGTGTTCGACTCGAGCAGGTAGTCGCGCGTGACGGCCGAGGGGTCGCCCGAGGCGTCGTCCAGCAGCGGGCGCACGCCCGAGTAGGTCCAGACCACGTCGGCCGGCACGATGGCCTTGTCGAAGTAGCGGCTGGCCTGGGTGCACAGGTAGTCGATTTCTTCCTGCGCGATGCGCGCGGCGCCGGGGTCGTCGCCGCTGATCTCGATGTCGGTGGTGCCGATCAGCGTGAACGCGCCCTGGTAGGGGATGGCGAAGATGATCCGCTTGTCGGGGTTCTGGAAGATGTAGGCGTGGTCGTGGTCGAACAGGCGCGGCACGATGATGTGGCTGCCCTTCACGAGCCGCAGGCTCTTGGTGGCCAGCGCCTCGCCGCGCGCCGACTGGGCCACGCCGCGCAGGAAGGATTCGGCCCAGGGGCCGGCCGCGTTCACCACGGCGCGCGCGCGCACGGTGCGGTGCGCGCCATCGGGGCCTTCGAGCGTGGCGACCCAGCCGTCGGCGCCGCGTTGCGCATGGATGCAGCGCGTGCGCGTGAGCACTTCGGCGCCCTTCGAGCGCGCATCGATGGCGTTGAGCACCACCAGCCGCGCGTCGTCGACCCAGCCGTCGGAGTACACGAAACCGCGCTTGTACTGCGCCTTGAGCGGCGTGCCGGCCGGGTGCTGGCGCAGGTCGATGCCGCGCGACGGCGGCAGCACCTCGCGCCTGGCGAGGTGGTCGTACATGAACAGGCCGATGCGGATCATCCAGGCCGGGCGCATCGAGGGGTCGTGCGGCATCACGAAGCGCAGCGGCCACATGATGTGCGGCGCGCTCTTGAGCAGCACCTCGCGCTCCTGCAGCGCCTTGCGCACCAGCGAGAACTCGTAGTACTCGAGGTAGCGCAGCCCGCCGTGGATCAGCTTGGTGGAAGAAGACGACGTGTGCGAGGCCAGGTCGTCCTTCTCGCACAGGACCACGCGCCAGCCCCGGCCGGCGAGGTCGCGCGCAATGCCGCAGCCGTTGATGCCACCGCCGACGATCAGCACATCGCAATCGGTGGCGGGCTCGGCCGCTGGAGAGGAGAAATCGGTCACAGGCTGGAGGTCCGTAGGTTCGTGACTTTTGTCAGCAAAGGCCGAGATTGTATTTTCGCGTTTTTTCATTTGGATTCCTTTTGGCGCGATTTTCCTCCGAGTTTTCCCTTACTCGGCTTCGTTTTCTTTCGTTTTAAAGTGACGCGGCCTGTACCCTCGACCCCAGTCTTTCCGCTTTCCACGACGCCTCTGTGAACTCCAACCCGCGCCAGATCAACCTCCTCGACACCGTGCGCGCGCGCGGTTCGGTCACCGTCGAACAGCTCGCCGACATGCTGGGCGTCACGCTGCAGACCGTGCGGCGCGATGTGCAGCGGCTGGCCGACGCAGGCTTGCTCACGCGCTTCCACGGCGGCGTGCGCGTGCCCAGCTCGACCACCGAGAACATCGGCTACCAGCAGCGCGAAACGCTCAATGCCGACGGCAAGGCGCGCATTGCGCGCCGCGTGGCCGAGCTGGTGCCCAACGACTGTTCGCTGATCCTGAACATCGGCACCACCACCGAGGCCATCGCCAAGGCGCTGATGCGCCACACGGGCCTGCGCGTGATCACCAACAACCTGAACGTGGCGACCATCCTGAGCGGCAACACCGCCTGCGAAGTGATCGTGGCCGGCGGCTCGGTGCGCCCGCGCGACCGCGCCGTGGTGGGCGAGGCCACCATCGACTTCATCCGCCAGTTCAAGGTCGACATCGCGCTCATCGGCGTGTCGAGCATCGAGGCCGACGGCTCGCTGCGCGACTTCGACCTGCGCGAGGTGAAGGTCGCGCAGACCATCATTGCCCAGGCGCGCGAGGTGTGGCTGGCGGCCGACGCGAGCAAGTTCAACCGGCCGGCCATGATCCAGCTGGGCACGCTCTCGCAGATCGACCGCCTGTTCACCGACGCCGCGCCGCCGCCGCCCTTCCCCGACCTGCTGCATGCCGCGCAGGTGCGCCTCGAGATCGCGCGCGACAACTGAACCCCATCAGACTCATCGAATGACCACCTACCTGCTTGCCCTGGACCAGGGCACCTCCAGCTCGCGCAGCATCGTGTTCGACCGCGAAGGCCGCATCGTCGCCATCGCGCAGAAAGAGCTCACGCAGATCTACCCGCAGCCGGGCTGGGTCGAGCACGACCCGATGGAAATCTGGCGCAGCCAGCTGGCCACCGCGCGCGAGGTGCTGGCCAAGGCGAAGCTGCAGCCCGCCGACATCCACGCCATCGGCATCACCAACCAGCGCGAGACCACCGTGCTGTGGAACCGCGCCACCGGCCAGCCGGTGCACCACGCCATCGTCTGGCAGGACCGCCGCGCCGAGCCGCTGTGCGCGCAGCTGCGCGAGCAGGGCCTGAGCGACACCATCCGCGAGAAGACCGGCCTGGTGATCGACGCGTATTTCTCGGGCACCAAGCTGCGCTGGCTGCTCGACAACGTGCCCGGCGCGCGCGCCCAGGCCGAACGCGGCGAACTCGCCTTCGGCACGGTCGACAGCTGGCTCATGTGGCAGCTCACCGGCGGCAAGGTGCACGTGACCGACGTGAGCAACGCCTCGCGCACGATGCTTTTCAACGTGCACACGAACGACTGGGACGCCGACCTGCTGAAGGCACTCGACATCCCCGCCGCGCTGATGCCGAAGGTGCAGCCGTCCAGCTCGCACTTTGCCGACACCGACGCCGCGCTGCTGGGCCACGCGCTGCCCATCGGCGGCGTGGCCGGCGACCAGCAGAGCGCCCTCTTCGGCCAGGCCTGCTTCGAGGCCGGCATGGCCAAGAACACCTACGGCACCGGCTGCTTCCTGCTGATGCACACGGGCGGCGCGTTCCAGCCCTCGCACAACGGCCTGCTCGTGACCAGCGCCGCGCAGGTCGACGCGACCCCGCAGTACGCGATGGAAGGCAGCGTGTTCGTCGGCGGTGCCGTGGTGCAGTGGCTGCGCGACGGCCTCAAGGCCATCAAGGGCAGCGCCGAGGTGCAGTCGCTCGCCGAGAGCGTGCCCGACGCGGGCGGCGTGATGATGGTGCCGGCCTTCACCGGCCTGGGCGCGCCCTACTGGGACGCGGACGCGCGCGGCACGCTCACCGGGCTCACGCGCGGCACCACGGTCGCGCACATCGCGCGCGCCGCACTGGAAAGCATCGCGTACCAAAGCGCCGCGCTGCTGCAGGCCATGAGCCGCGACGCGGTGGCCGCGGGCGGCAAGCCCGTGGCCGAGTTGCGTGTGGACGGCGGCGCGAGCGTGAACGACCTGCTGATGCAGTTCCAGGCCGACCTGCTGGGCATTCCCGTGGTGCGGCCCGAGGTGGTCGAGACCACCGCGCTGGGCGCGGCCTACCTCGCGGGGCTGTCGACCGGCGTCTACACCGACGCGCGCCAGCTCTCCAAGCTGTGGAAGGTGGAGCGCCGCTTCATGCCGACCATGGGCCGTGCGCAGGCCGAGGAATCGATGGCGCGCTGGGAGCGCGCGGTGCGCCAGGCGACCGCGACCTGAGCGGGCGCGGGCTTACCAGCCCCAGAGGGAGCGCTTCAGCACCCAGCCGGTGGCGCCGCCTTCGTGGCGCACCTTCACCCAGTCGCCGCGGCGCTCGAGGGTGCGCAGCACGTCGCCGTACACGGCCTTCTTCACGACCGGGCTGCGCGCGCCGGGCGCACGGCGCAGCTGCGCGGTCTTTGCCTTCACGACGTGGTGCGGCGTCTTGCTCGTCATCGAACGGAAGACCCAGGCCTTGTCGTTCTCGAAATCGGTGACGCGCAGCCAGTCGCCTTTGCGGCCGATCACGCGCAGCGGATAACCCCGGCTCACCGTCCAGTGCGCCTCGGCGCGCTGGCTGGGGGCGGTGCGCATGTTCAGCGTCTTGACCGCGACACTGACCATCTGCGGCTGCGCGGCAAAGGCGGACGGCAGCACCATCCACGAGAAGAAGAATGCGAGCAGGAGCGCGGGCAGTCGGCGGCTGAATCGGGCCATGGGGCGAGGGTTCCTTTCGAGAAGACACGGGAGGTCCGGCAAATGCCGGTCGAAGCCCCCTCTGGGACGCTGAGCGCCGATAAGTTCCGCGGGGATATCCCTGAGCCGCACTCCAAAGACCCCGCGAGGGTCGGGACACTGGCCGTGTCGCGGCAGGGTGCGGGGCAGAATTCGGCCGCCCTCGACTCCCCCGCGCCGCGCTTGACACATCCCGCCATCGACGCCCCGCGTCCTCCCTCCAGCGCCCTGCTGGCCTGCGGCGTGGTCGGCGCGACGCTGCTGGCGCTGATCGCCCTGGGCCACGACGGCCGCCGCATCGCCCAGCTCGCGGTGCTCGCCGCGCCGCCCGTGCTCTGGCTGCTGTGGCCGCTGCACAGCGCACGCCTGCGGCGCTGGCGCACGGCGCTCGTGTGGCTCTGGGTCATGGGCTTCGGCCTGGACGCCGTGGTCCGCGCCTACCTGCTCGACACCTACCAGGCCGCGCCCGACAGCGCCATGGTGCTGGGCGCCGCGGCCAACACCAACGCGCGGGAAAGCGCCGAGTACCTGCGCATGCACTGGCGCTCCGCCGTCGTCTGGTCGGCCGCGCTCGTGGCGGCGGGCGTGGTGGCGGGCCTGTTCGCGCGACGCGGTGCCACGGCGCCACGTGCGCGTCGGCCGTTCTGGGTGCGCTCGCTGCTGCTGCTCATCCTGCTGGCCGCCTGCGTCGCCTACGTGAGCAAACCCTGGCGCCGGCTGCACCCGGTCGTCTTCTGGACCCAGTGGTCGCAATCGCTGCACGACCAGCGCACCGCCTGGGCCGACCAGGAAAAGACCCGCGATGCGCAGATGGCCCAGGCCCGGCAGATCGCACCGGTGATCACGCGCGAGGGACCGTCCACCGTCGTGCTGGTGATCACCGACAGCATCAACCGCGACAACATGGGCCTGTACGGTTACGGCCGCCCGACCACGCCGCGCCTGCAGGCGCACAAGGCGCAGGAAGGCGATCGCATGGCCGTGCTGCGCAACGCCTGGTCGGTCGACGCGAGCACCCTGCCCGCGCTGCGCAACATGTTCCATTTCGGCGAGCCCGCGAACGGAAACGACGGGAACCGCGGGAACGGCGACAGCCCGCCCCACCTGCTGGCCCTGGCGCGCGCCGCCGGCTACAAGGTCTGGTGGATCAGCAACCACGACGACCTGGCCATCGAGCAGCAGCACGCGCGCTACGCCGACGTGGTCGACATGGTGAACCGCACGCCGGGCCGCGCCAGCGCCTCGCTCGACGGCGAGATCCTCGACTGCGTGCAGGAGGCCTTTGCCGACACCAGCACCGAGCGCAAGCTCATCGTGGTCCACCTGATGGGCGCGCACCCGCACTACAGCCTGCGCTTTCCCGAGAACGCCAATCCCTTCGACGACAGCGTCGACGCGGTCGAGAACGGCCTCGTGAAGGACGGCCGCTCAGCCTGGGTGCGCCACTTCCGCCAGGAGTACGACGCCGCCCTGCTGTACCACGACTTCGTGGTGTCGGAACTGCTGCAGCAGACCCGCAGCACCGGCAAGCCGGAGGACTACCGCGCCTGGATGTACCTGTCGGACCACGGCCAGGAAGTCGGCCACGGCAGCGACCGTGCAGGCCACAGCCCCGCGACCGCCTCGGGCTACCGCATCCCGGCCGTCGTCTGGCGCAACCGCGAGCCACTGCCCACCGGCGCCGCCACGCAGCAGCCCTTTCGCGCGGACTGGGCCGGCTGGAGCCTGATGGACCTGCTGGGCATCCGCTGGAGCGGGCAGAAGCCCGAACGCAATGTGCTGGGCGATGCCTACCGGTGGCAGGCGCCGGAGATTCCGGTGACTGTCGAGTCGTTCTCGAAGTAGAAGTAGCTGAAGGTCAGCGATCGGCCACCGGCCGCACGGCGTGGGTGGCCTCGGCCGCCTCGTTCTGGCCGATCCATGCGTTGCTGAAGTCCACGGCATAGAAGTGCTGCGTGGCCTCGCTGCCCGAGCCCGACCAGAACTTGCGCAGCGGCGTATCGGGAAAGCGCGCACCGTCGATGGTGGGAACGGAGGTTTCGCGGGCGCACCACCGGGGCACGGTGACGGGCTCCCGTTCGGGGCTCAATTCGAGCGTGAAGGTCTCGTCGACCAGGCCATGGTCACAACGCCGCAGCGCCGCCAGCTCCACGATGGTCGGCAGCCGCCATTGCGAGATGCCTTCATGGCCCTTCGCGTTGAGTGCCTGCACGCGCTCCTGCGCGTCCATCAGGCTCAGGGCTTCGGCCTCGCCGACGCAACGACCGCCCTGCCAGGTCTGCCCCAGCGCGCAGCGCAGCCAGCGCGATCCCGTGGCGGCATCGAGCACGACGGCCGTCGATGCCTGCGCGGAGGCTTGTTCTTTCGGTGAGGCGGCCTGGTCGCAGCCGGCGAGCAACGCGACAGCCGCCAAGGCGGCGGCCTTCCACTTGCCATCACGGGCAAGCATTGATTTCTTCATGAGAACTCCCTGCGGTCAGCAACTTGGATCGAGATCGAACTCGAATGCTACCGCCGGGTGCGCGAGGTCCCGGGGCCTGCACGGGCCCGCAGGACGTCGATTCAATGCGCCGTCAGTGCGCCGGCACCAGGAAGTCCTGGCTGATGCGCCCGCCCAGCTCGTTCACCCGGTCGAGGAACTGCGTGAGGTAGGCGTGCAGGCCCGTCGCCAGGATCTCGTCGACGCGCGCGTACTGCAGGTCGGCCAGCAGCTTGCCGGCGCGGCGTTGGGTTTCGGCGCTCTGCTCGTTCTGCACCTTCGCGAGGTTGTTGACCACCTCGACCAGGCTGGCGTGCAGCGAGCGCGGCATGTCGGCGCGAAGAATGAGCAGCTCGGCCACGCGCTCGGGCTTGATCACGTCGCGATACACCTTGCGGTAGACCTCGAAGGCCGAGACGCTGCGCAGGATCGCGCTCCAGTGATAGAAGTCGTACTCCTGGTCTTCCTCGGTGGCGGCGCCGAAGAACTCGCTGTTGAGCGCGTGGAACTTCACGTCGACCAGGCGCGCCGTGTTGTCGGCACGCTCCAAAAAGGTGCCCAGGCGCGAGAAGTAGAACGCCTCATCCTGGAGCATGGTGCCCAGCGTGACGCCGCGCGACAGGTGCGAGCGGAACTTGACCCACTCGAAGAACTGGCCCGGGTCGCGCTCGAAATCGCCGGCGCGCAGCATGCGGTTCACTTCGAGCCAGGTGGTGTTCTGCGTTTCCCAGGCTTCGGTGGTGAGCGCGCCGCGCACGGCACGCGCGTTCTCGCGCGCCGCCTTCAGGCAGGAGACGATCGACGACGGATTGCTCTCGTCCTTGACCATGAACTCCATGACTTCGTTGGGCGTGATCTGGTCGTACTTCTTGCTGTACCAGGGCAGCAATTCGCTGATCGAGAGCACGCCCTGCCAGCCGTACTTGGCAACCTCGGCCGACTGCGGCAGCAGCGAGGTCTGGTAGTTGACGTCGAGCATGCGCGCCGTGTTCTCGGCACGCTCGGTGTAGCGCGACATCCAGTAGAGGTGGTCTGCGGTGCGGGACAGCATCGTGGGTGCTCCTACTGCGATTGGCTTTGCGACTGCGTGGCCGCCTTCGGCTTGGCCGTGCGGTCCGCTTCGAGAATCCAGGTGTCCTTGGTGCCGCCGCCCTGCGACGAGTTGACCACCAGCGACCCCTCCTTGAGCGCCACGCGCGTGAGGCCGCCGGGCACCATCTGCACCTCGCTGCCCGAAAGCACGAAGGGGCGCAGGTCGATGTGGCGCGGCGCAATGCCGGCGTCGACGAAGGTCGGCGAGGTCGACAGGCTCAGCGTGGGCTGGGCGATGTAGCCGTCGGGCTTGGCGATGACGGCCTTCTTGAAGTCTTCGATTTCGGCCTGCGTGGCGGCCGGGCCGATGAGCATGCCATAGCCGCCGGCGCCGTGCACCTCCTTGACGACCAGGTCCTTCATGTTGTCGAGCGTGTACTGCAGCTCGTCCTTGTTGCGGCACATGTAGGTGGGCACGTTCTTCAGGATCGGCTTCTCGCCGAGGTAGAACTCGACCATCTTCGGCACGTAGGGGTAGATCGACTTGTCGTCGGCCACGCCGGTGCCCACGGCATTGCAGATCACGACGTTGCCCTGGCGGTAGGCGCGCATGAGGCCCGCGCAGCCGAGGGTGGAGGTCGGGCGGAACACCTCGGGGTCGAGGAAGTCGTCGTCGACGCGGCGATAGATCACGTCGACCCGCACCGGGCCGCGCGTGGTGCGCATGTAGACGAAGTCGTCCTTGACGAACAGGTCTTGCCCCTCGACCAGCTCCACGCCCATCTGCTGGGCCAGGAAGGCGTGCTCGAAGTAGGCGCTGTTGTACATGCCGGGCGTGAGCACCACCACCGTGGGCTCGGCCGTGGCCGGCGGCGCGCTGGCGCGCAGGGTTTCGAGCAGCAGGTCGGGGTAGTGAGCGACCGGCGCGATGCGGTTCTGGTTGAAGAGCTCCGGGAAGAGCCGCATCATCATCTTGCGGTTCTCGAGCATGTAGCTCACGCCGCTGGGCACGCGCAGGTTGTCTTCGAGCACGTAGTACTCGCCGTTGCCCTGGGCATCGGGGGCGCGCACGATGTCGATGCCCGAGATGTTCGAGTAGACGTTGTGCGGCACGTTCACGCCCATCATCTCGGGACGGAACTGGGCGTTGTTCAGGATCTGCTCGGCCGGGATGATGCCGGCCTTGATGATTTCCTGGTCGTGGTAGACGTCGTACAGGAAGCGGTTGAGCGCCGTGACACGTTGCACCAGACCCTTTTCCATGCTCTCCCACTCGTGGGAGGGAATGATCCGGGGCAGCAGGTCGAACGGGATCAGCCGCTCGGTGCCGGAGCCGTCCTCGTCCTTGGCGCCGTACACCGCGAAGGTGATGCCGACCCGGCGGAAAATCATTTCCGCCTCTTCACGCCGCGATCGCATCACCTCACCGGGTTGCTTCGCAAGCCATTGGTCGTAGCGCTTGTAGTGCTGTCGGATTGCAGCGCCCGCATAGGGGAGCTGCTCATACATCTCGTCGAATTTGTGCATGGAACGACCAATCTCCTTGAGCCATAGCTTAGCAAGTTCGAGGCCAGTAGAAGCCCTAGGTTTGGGCTCGATGCGAGGGCATTTCGCGTTTCGGACCTTCATGGCATGCGGTGGCGCCAGTAGCGCAGGTCGTGCGCGCGTTCACACTTCAGCTCGGCCGGCCGTGGGCTTGCCCAATGGGCGGCGCCGCAGCGCGGGCTGTCGATCACCCGCACGCCGCGTTCGACATAGCGCGCCACCACCTCGGGCGCGGGGTGGCCGAAGCGGCTGCGGTAGCCGGCCTGCACGAGCGCGATGCGCGGGCGCACGGCGTCCAGGAAAACCTCGCTCGACGAGGTCTTGCTCCCGTGGTGTGGCACCAGCAACACGTCGGCCGACAGCCCGGGCGTGCGCGACACCAGCGCGGCCTCCTGCAGTCGCTCGATGTCGCCGGCCAGCAGCACCGTGGCGCGGCCGTTGCCGATGCGCAGCACGCACGACACGGCGTTGGGTCGCGTGAAGCCGAGGTAGTCGCTGTCGAAGGGAAACAGCACCTCGAAGTCAACGCCGTCCCAGGTCCAGCGCTGCCCGGCCTCGCAGCGGCGCGCGGGGCGCAGCGCCTGCAGCGGATGCCCGGCCTCGATGGAACTCAGCAGCGCCGCCTGCGGCTGCATGGCGAGCACGGCGGGGGCGCCGCCGGTGTGGTCGATGTCGCGGTGGCTCAGCAGGAGCATGTCAAGCCGTTCGCCGCGTGCGCGCAGCAGCGGCACGAGCACGCGGTGGCCCGCGTCGCTGTCGAGCCCGTAGCGCGGGCCGGCGTCGTACAGCAGGCTGTGCGTGGCGGTGCGCACGAGCACCGCGTTGCCCTGCCCGATGTCGGCGGCGAGCAGGTCGAACTCGCCCACCGCAGGTCGCGCTGGCTGCCACAGCAGCACCGGCAACAGCAGCGGCAGGCCGAGCGCGCGCATCGACCACGGCAGGCGCATCGCCAATAGCACGCCGCCTGCCACGCCGCTTGCGGCCAGCCACGGAGGCGGCGCAGCCATCGACAGCGTGGCGAACGGCAGCCCGGCGAGTGCCTGCAGCAGCAGCGCGAACAGCTTCACCGCCCCTGCGGCCACGTCCCACAGCGGCGGCACCGCCACGCCGAGCATCGCCAGCGGCGTGATCACCAGCGTCACCCACGGGATCGCGAGCGCGTTGGCCACCAGCCCGACCGCCGACACCTGCTGGAACAGCAGCAGGCTCAGCGGCGTGAGCGCCAGCGTGATCGTCCATTGCTCGCGAAAGAAGCGGCCCAGGCGCGTGAGCGCCCCCACCCGCCCCTCGCCCGGCACCGCCGTGGCGGAGGCGAACAGCACCGCCACGGCGACGAAGCTGAGCCAGAAGCCGGCCTGCATCAGCGCCCATGGATCGGCGGCCACCACGACCGCCGCCGTCAGCAGCCAGACGTGCGGCCACGGCCAGCGCCGACCGGTCAGCCGCAGCAGCGCCACGGCCGCGAGCATCCAGACCGTGCGCTGCGAGGGCACGCCCCATCCGCTGAAGAGCGCATAGAGCGCGGCCAGCAGCACGCCGCCGGCGAGCGCGGCCTGTTGCGCAGGCAGCCGCAGCATGAGCCGGCTGCTGCGCCGCCAGAGCGCGCCCACCACATGCGCAGCGAACCACGCGAACAAAGTGATGTGCAGGCCCGAGATCGACATCAGGTGGGCGACGCCGGTGGCGCGGAACACGTCCCAGTCGGCACGGTCGATGGCGCCCTGGTCGCCGGTGACGAGCGCGGCGATCACGCCGGCCTGCCGCCGGTCGTCCACGCGGGCGAAGACCGCATCGCGCACGGCTTCGCGCGCCCGCTCGATCGGGTGCCGCCAAGTGGTGCCCATCAGTTGCGGCGCGGGGTCGCGCACTCCGGCCCGCACATGGCCTTGCGCATGCACGCCCTGCTCCCACGCCCACAGCTCGCTGTCGAAGCCGTGCGGGTTGAGGTTGCCGTGCGGCGCGCGCAGGCGCACGATCAGTTGCCAGCGCTGGCCGGCATGCACCTCGCCCACGGTGCGCGCGACGGACGCACGTCGCTCGGCGGACTGCTCCCATACGCCGCTGTGTTCGCCGTACCAGGCGAGCGCGATGCGCGAAGGCACCTTCGGCGGCGCATCGCCGCGCGAGGCCTCGGCCCATTGCGCCGCCTCCACGTCGAAACGGAAGCGCGTTCCGATCTCGCTGTGCTGAGGCATCTGCGAGACCACGCCCGTGAGCCGCAGGTCGCGTCCTTCGAGCTGCGGCTCCAGCGCCCCTTGCGCGTAAGCCGTGGCGCGCCATCCGGCCAGGCCCGCGCCGGCCATCGCGCCGCAGGTCAGCGACAGCACGAGCACCGCCCACCGAAGCCCACGCCACCGCCACCGCCACAACAGCCATCCGCCGCCGAGCCCCACGAGCAGCAACGCGACGTAAACACCCGCCGCCCACAGCAGCGGCTGGCGCAGCTGCACCGCCGCGCCGAGCAGCGTGCCGCCCAGCGCAACGAAGGCCCCCGCCCCACCCGCGACAGCGTCGGACGCACGCCGCGACTGCCCTCCCCACACCCCGGAATCCATGATGCAAACCCTCCCCCAACCCACGCTCGATGGCGCGTTAATTGCTTGGCAACTGGGCTAGTATGCGTCTCACCAGAGACATCTTTTCGATGCAACCTCGCTGCACTGCACGCCCCTACGCATGTCCATCCACGCCGCACTCCACCACGTCACCCACTACACATACGACCGCCTGGTGCAGTTGGGCCCGCAAGTCGTGCGACTGCGCCCCGCGCCCCATTGCCGAAGCAATGTGATCTCGTACTCGCTGCGGGTCGAGCCGGCCGAGCACTTCGTCAACTGGATGCAGGACCCGTTCGCCAACTACCAGGCGCGGCTCGTGTTCCCCGAGAAGACGCGCGAGTTCAAGGTCACGGTCGACCTCGTGGTCGAGATGGCGGTCTACAACCCCTTCGACTTCTTCCTGGAGCCGCAGGCCGAGAACTTCCCCTTCAAGTACACGGCCTCGCAGGCCGAAGAGCTGGCGCCCTACCTCGTCACCGAGAAGCCCACGCCGCTGCTGCAGGCCTACCTCGACAAGATCGAGCGCAAGGAACAGCGCACCATCGACTTCCTGGTCGGCATCAACCAGCAGGTGCAGAAGGACGTCAGCTACCTCATCCGCATGGAGCCCGGCGTGCAGACGCCGGAAGAAACGCTGAGCAACGGCAGTGGCTCGTGCCGCGACTCGGGCTGGCTGCTGGTGCAGCTGCTGCGCCATTGCGGCCTGGCCGCGCGCTTCGTGTCGGGCTACCTGATCCAGCTCACGCCCGACGTGAAGGCGCTCGATGGCCCCAGCGGCACCACGGTCGACTTCACCGACCTGCACGCCTGGTGCGAGGTGTTCCTGCCGGGCGCCGGCTGGATCGGCCTGGATGCCACCTCGGGCCTGCTGGCCGGCGAAGGCCACATCCCGCTGGCCTGCACGCCCACGCCGTCGAGCGCCGCGCCCATCGAAGGCGGCGTCGACGAGTCCGAGGTCGAGTTCAGCCACGAGATGAAGGTCACGCGCATCTACGAATCGCCGCGCGTCACCAAGCCCTACACCGAAGAACAATGGGCCGAGGTGCTCGCACTCGGCGACGCGGTCGATGCGCGCCTCGTCGCCGGCGACGTGCGCCTCACGATGGGCGGCGAGCCCACCTACGTCGCCACCAGCGACCGCGACGCGCCCGAATGGAACACCGACGCGCTCGGCCCCACCAAGCGCGGCTACGCCACCGAGCTCGTGCACAAGCTGCGCGCCGAGTACGGCCAGGGCGGCTTCCTGCATTTCGGCCAGGGCAAGTGGTACCCGGGCGAGCAGCTGCCGCGCTGGGCGCTGTCGATCTTCTGGCGCGCCGACGGCCAGACGCTGTGGCACGACCCCGAGCTGTTCGCCGACGAGCGCTTTCCCACGCACTACACGAGCGAGGACGCGCGCCGCTTCACCACCGTGCTGGCGCACAAGCTGGGCCTCACCGAGCGCTACATCCAGCCCGGCTACGAGGACACCTACTACTACCTGTGGCGCGAACGCCGCCTGCCGGTGAACGTCGACCCCTTCGACTCCAAGCTCGACGACGAACTCGAACGCGTGCGCCTGCGCCGCGTGTTCACGCAGAAGCTCGACGCGGTGATCGGCTACATGCTGCCCATCGAACCCGGCAACGCCAACAGCGACACGCCCGCGCTCGCCGGCCCCGGCTGGAAGACCGGCCCCTGGTTCCTGCGCGACGACCGCCTGTTCCTGATCCCGGGCGATTCGCCCATGGGCTACCGCCTGCCGCTCGACTCGCAGCCGTGGGCCAGCAAGGGCGACTACCCGTATCTCATCGAGCGCGACCCGACCGCGCCGCGCGCCGCGTTGCCCAGCGCGTCCGACTACCGCGCGCGCTATGCCACCGCCACCCCGGTGGCCGGCGCCGACCTGGGCGAGGTGCCCTACACCTTCGGCGCGCCGCCCGTGGTGGCCGCGTCGCTGCGCATGCAAAGCCCCGGCGATGCGGCGAAGGGCGATGCAGCAGCTGCTGCGGATGCCGCCACACCCGCCACGCGCCAGCCGCTGCGCGGCGAATCGGCCCACTGGGTCACGCGCACCGCGCTGTGCGTCGAGGTGCGAGACCCGCGCCGCGCCAACGGCCCCGCGGCCGAGAAGAAAGGCAGCGCCTCGGGCGTGCTCTACGTCTTCATGCCGCCACTGGCGCGCCTGGAGGACTACCTCGACCTCGTCGCCGCCGTCGAAGCCACCGCGCAACAACTGGGCGTGCGCATCGTGATGGAAGGCTATCCGCCGCCGCGCGATCCGCGCCTGAAGATGCTGGCCGTGACGCCCGACCCGGGCGTGATCGAAGTCAACATCCACCCGGCCCACAACTGGAAGGAACTCGTCGACCACACCGAGTTCCTCTACAACGCCGCGTTCGAGACGCGCCTGTCGGCCGAGAAGTTCATGACCGACGGCCGCCACACCGGCACCGGCGGCGGCAACCACTTCGTGATGGGCGGCGCCACGCCGGCCGACAGCCCCTTCCTGCGCCGGCCCGAGCTGCTGGCCAGCCTGCTGCTGTACTGGCACAACCACCCGTCGCTGAGTTACCTGTTCTCAGGCATGTTCATCGGCCCGACCAGCCAGGCGCCGCGCGTGGACGAGGCGCGCAACGACCAGGTCTACGAACTCGAAATCGCGCTGAAAGAAATCGCCAAGAACCGCGAGATCTACGGCCAGAACATGCCCGCGTGGCTGGTCGACCGCACGCTGCGCAACATCCTGATCGACGTGTCGGGCAACACGCACCGCAGCGAGTTCTGCATCGACAAGCTCTACTCGCCCGACTCCAGCACCGGCCGCCTCGGCCTCCTGGAACTGCGCGCCTTCGAGATGCCGCCGCATGCGCGCATGAGCATCGCGCAGCAGCTGCTGATCCGCGCACTGGTCGCCCGCTTCTGGGACGCGCCCTACCAGGCGCCCGTGACCCGCTGGGGCACCGAGCTGCACGACCGCTTCCTGCTGCCGACCTTCGTCAAGATGGACTTCGACGACGTCATCAGCGAGATGCGCCAGGCCGGCTTTGCGTTCGATGCCGACTGGTTCGCGCCGCACTTCGAGTTCCGCTTCCCGCTCGTGGGCCAGATGCAGTCGATGGGCGTGGAGCTGTCGCTGCGCAACGCGCTCGAACCGTGGCACGTGATGGGCGAGGAAGGCTCGGCCGGCGGCACGGTGCGCTATGTCGATTCGTCGCTGGAGCGCATCGAGGTGCGCGTGACCGGCCTGAACGAAAGCCGCCACGTCGTCACCGTCAACGGCAAGGTGCTGCCGCTGCAGCCCACGGGCGTCACCGGCGAGTTCGTGGCCGGCGTGCGCTACAAGGCCTGGAATCCGCCCTCGGCGCTGCACCCCAGCATCCCGGCCCACGCACCGCTGACCTTCGACCTCGTCGACACCTGGATGAAGCGCTCGCTGGGCGGTTGCCAGTACTTCGTCGCCCACCCGGGTGGTCGCAACTACGACACCTTCCCGGTCAACGCCTACGAGGCCGAGAGCCGTCGCCACTCGCGCTTCACGCGCACCGGCCACACGCCGGGCCTGTTGCGCACGCCGCCGGCCACCATCGAGCTGCCGGGCAGCCGGGAGTTTCCGTTCACGCTGGACCTGCGGCGCTGAGGCTCGAGGTGGGCTCTGTTCGCGCGGGGCGCTTATTGCTTGCCGCGCGCCTTCGGCGCCTTCTTCTCATCGGGCGTCACAAAGCCGATGGGCCGCCTGGGCGGATCGGGTGGCGTCGTCAGCGCCTTGATGGCATCGAAGACCTGGCGCAGTTGGTTGCGCGTGTTGCTGCTGAACGATTCCTGCCGCATGTCGATCAGCTCGGTCTTTTCTTCCAGCTCGCTCAAACGCCTGGCCAGGTCCTGGTGCGTGGTGACCAGCGCCCGTACCCGCACGAAGGTGCGCATGATCTCGATGTTGACCGCAATGGCGCGCGGGCTGCCGAGCACCGAGGACAGCATCGCCACGCCCTGCTCGGTGAACACGTAGGGTGCCGTGCGTCGGCCGCCACGGCCGGTGTTTGAGGTCACAGTTTGTGACCTCAAAGCCGCCCACTCCTCAGGCGAAAGCTGGAACATGAAATCGGCCGGGAAGCGCTCGGCATTGCGCTTGACCGCCTGCACCAGCACCTTGGTCTGAACGTCGTAGAGCACTGCCAGATCGGAATCCAGCATCACGCGCTGCTCTCGCAATGACAGGATGCGGCTCTCGATATGTGGTTGCAGCGGTGAGTTGGGGGATGCCGCGCTCATGTGAAGAGATGAATTGGTTTTTTTGATTATGGCTACCGCTGTTCATGTACGGACCTTCAACGCCTTCATTTCGCCTCGCGAGACGGTGCGCGGAGGCCCCGGTGACGGTGATGTGACAATCTCCCCCCTGTGGAACCCCTGAACGAATCCCTGTTCGACGCCCAGGCCCCGGAGCATCCGGCGGCGCTGGCGTCTTCGCTCGCGCCGGCGGCCCTGCCTGGGCATTTCGACGAATTGCGGGGACAGGCGACGCCCGCGGTGCCCTCGCGGCCCGTGTCGGGCGCGGCCCCGGCGCCCGCTGCGGCCCCGCTGCTGTACGACGCCGCCGAGGAGCGACCGACCCCGTCGCAATCGCAGTCCCAGTCACAGTCGTCCTCGCAATCACAGATACAGGAACCTTCACCCTCCGGCGACCAGCCCCCGCTCACCCCCGCCTGGAACGCCTTCTTCGAACAGCTCGGCCCCGGCGGCATCAACGACCTGCCGCGGCGCGCGGTCAGCCTGGAGCGGCAGATCCGTGACAACGGCGTCACCTACAACGTGTACGCCGACGCCAACGGCCCGCAGCGGCCGTGGTCGCTCGACCTGTTCCCGCTGATCGTCTCGCCCGAGAGCTGGGCCCAGATCGAGGCCGGCGTGCAGCAGCGCGTGCGCGTGCTCGACCGCGTGATGGCCGACGCCTACGGCCCGCAACAGCTGCTGGCCGAGGGCCTGCTGCCGCCGGCGCTGGTGCGCGGCCATCCGGGCTACCTGCGCGCGCTGCACGGCGTGAAGCCGGCGGGCGACACCTGGCTGCACATCGCCGCCTTCGACCTCGCACGCGGCCCCGACGGCAACTGGTGGGTGGTCTCGCAGCGCACGCAGGCGCCTTCGGGCCTGGGCTACCTGCTGGAGAACCGCCTCGCGATCACGCGGCAGTTTCCGCAGGCCTTCGAGGCGCTGCAGGTGCAGCGGCTGGCCGCCACCTACAGCGCCATGATGGAAGGCCTGCAGCGCATGTGCCCCTCGGGCTCGCCGCCGCACATCGCGCTGCTCACGCCGGGCCCGTACAACGAGACCTACTTCGAGCACGCCTACCTGGCGCGCTACCTCGGCCTGACGCTGGTCGAGGGCAGCGACCTCACGGTGCGCGACCAGCGCCTGTACCTGAAAACGCTGCAGGGCCTGCGCCCGGTGCACGGCCTCATCAAGCGGCTCGACGACCAGTTCCTCGACCCGCTGGAGCTGCGCCCCGACTCCACGCTCGGCGTGCCCGGACTGCTGCAGGCGATCCGCGCGGGCAACCTGCTGGTGGCCAACATGCCGGGCTCGGCGTTCCTCGAATCGCCGGCGCTGCTGGGCTTTTTGCCGGGGCTGGCGCTGCGACTCATCGGCGAGAAGCTGAAGCTGCCGGCGCTGCCGACCTGGTGGTGCGGCGAACGCGCATCGCTCGAGGCCGTGCTGCCGCAACTGGGCGAGAGCGCCATCAAGCCGACCTACCCCGGCTTCCAGGGGCGCTCCAGTTTCGACGCCGTGTTCGGCAGCCAGCTCAGCCGCCGTGAAATCGACGAATGGGCCGGACGCATCGTGCGCGAGGGCGACGTCCACACGGTGCAGGGCTACCTGCCGCTGTCGCAGATGCCGACCTGGGCCAGCGACCTCGGCCCCGGCCACATCGCGCCGCGCGCGCTGATGCTGCGGGTGTTCGCGGTGAGCGACGGCCCCCAGTCGTGGCGCGTGCTGCCCGGCGGTCTGGCACGCCTCGCGGGCCCCGACGCACAGATCGCCTCCATGCAGCGCGGCGGCAGCAGTGCCGACGTCTGGGTGCAGACGCACGGCGAGGTCGACCGCACCACGCTGCTGCAGCCGCACGCCACGCCGGCCTCGCTCGCGCGGCACCGTGCGCCGGTCACCAGCCGCGCGGCCGAGAACATGTTCTGGCTCGGCCGCTACACCGAGCGCGCCGAGAACGCGGTGCGCCTGGCGCGCCTCACGCTCAACCTGCTGGGCAGCGAAGACCAGTCCTCGCGCCCGCTGCTCGAATGGCTGCACCGCATGGCGGTGCGCAATGCACTCGTGCCCGCCGAGGCGCCGAGCGCGCCGCAGTCACGCCGCGTGTTCGAGCGCGCACTCATCGCCGAGCTGGGCGACGTCGACAACGGCGGCAGCGTCGGCTACAGCCTGCGCAGCATCCGGCAGGCCGCGGCGGCCGTGCGCGAACGGCTGTCGCAGGACAACTGGAACCAGATCGTGCGCGCCGAAAGCGACTTTTTGCGGCGCGCGGCCGAGCAGGCCGGCGAAGGCAGCTTTGCCGCCAGCGCCGCCCTGCGCGCGCTCGAATCCGCCAGCACCGCGCTGGCCGCCATGACCGGCGCGCAGACCGACCGCATGACGCGCGACGACGCCTGGCGGCTGCTGTCGATCGGCCGCCACATCGAGCGGCTGGGCTTTTTGTCGAGCGCGCTCGAGGCCGGCTTTGCCAACGGCGCCGTGCACGAAGTGAGCGGCTTCGAGGCGATGGTGGCGCTGTTCGACAGCACCATCACCTTCCATGCCCGCTACCAGCAGCGCCGCGACGTCGCCACGCTGGTCGACCTGCTGGTGCTCGACGCCGAGAACCCGCGTTCGCTGGCCTGGGTCACGCAGACGCTGCGCGGTCGCATCGCGCGGCTCGCGGGCAGCGCGCCGGGCAAGCTCACGGCCCTGTCGTACGAGCTGCCCGACCCGGCCACCTGGACGCTCGAACACCTGTGCGCGGCCGGCCCCGGCGCCGACTACCCCGCGCTGGTCGAACTGCTCGCCACCTGCGAGACGGCGGCGTACCACGTGTCGGACGCCATCGGCACGCGCTACTTCACGCTCACCTCGGAATCGCTGCGCTCAGTGGGCGCCTGATTCCACAGATACACACAACGATATTTCGAAGGAGGCATTTCCATGTCCGGCATCGCCCTCAACCGCCGTCTCACACTGACCGCCGCCAGCCTCCTGGTCGGCCTCGCGCTCGCCGGCTGCGGCAAGCAGGAACCCGCCGCGCCCGCGGCCGCCTCGGCGCCGCCGCCTGCTTCCGCACCGCGCGTGCTGGTCGTCGGCACCGACGCGGCCTACACGCCCTTCGAATCGCAGAACGAAAAAGGCGAGGTCGTGGGCTTCGACATCGACGTCGTGAAGGCCATCGCGCAGAAGGCCGGCATCGAGGTGAAGTTCGTCAACACGCCGTGGGAAGGCATCTTCAACACGCTCGAGCTGGGCGACCGCGACCTGCTGGTGTCGGCCATCACCATCACGCCCGAACGCCGCCAGACGATGGACTTCTCGCAGCCCTACTTCGAGGCCCGCCAGCTCATCGCGGTGAAGAGCGACTCGACGGTCGCGAAGTTCGACGACATCAAGAAGCTCAAGGTCGGCGTGCAGAACGGCACCACCGGCGACGAGGTCGTGGGCAAGCTGCTGGGCAAGTCGAGCACCGACATCAAGCGCTTCGAATCGACGCCGCTGGCACTCAAGGAACTCGAAGCCGGCGGCGTGCAGGCCGTGGTGGCCGACAACGGCGTGGTGGCCCACTACCTGGCCAACAACCCGGGCGGCGGCTTCAAGACCGTGAGCGATGCCGGCTTCTCGACCGAGCAGTACGGCATCGCCGTGAAGAAGGGCAACGCCGAGCTGCTGGCGAAGATCGACAAGGGCCTGGCCGACATCAAGGCCGACGGCACCTACGCCAAGATCTACGCCTCGCACTTCGGCGCCGAGTCCAAGTAAACAGCGAGCCGCGCCATGCTGCTGCACGTCACCCACGAAACGCGCTACGCGTACGCGCCGGCGGTCGAGACGGCGCAGCACCTGGCGCACCTGCGCCCGCTGGCCACCGCCTCGCAGGAGCTCGTGAGCCACCAGCTCACGATCGACCCCGCGCCCGCGCAACGCAACGAGGTGCCCGACCTGTACGGCAACACGCGCGCCTTCTTCGCGCTCGAGTCCACGCACGACCACCTCATCGTGACGGCCGAGAGCGTGGTGAAAACCTCGGAGCCCGTGCTCTCGCCCGCCGTGGCGCGCGAGCTGCCCTGGGAGGCCGTGCGCGAGCGCTTCCGCTTTCGCAAGGACGCGCCCTTCGACCCCGCCTCGGAGTTCGTGTTTCCTTCGCCGTACGTGCCGCGTCACGACGACTTCGTCGCCTACGCGCGCGCCAGCTTCGTGCCCGAGCGTCCCACCTTTGATGTGGCGATGGACCTCACCGAGCGCATGTACCGCGACTTCGCCTACGACGCCGACAGCACCGAGATCAACACCCCCGCCGTCGAGGCCCTGGCGCAGCGCAAGGGCGTGTGCCAGGACTTCGCCCACATCCTCATCGCGTGCTTTCGCGCCATGGGCCTGCCGGCGCGCTACGTGAGCGGCTACCTGCTCACGCAACCGCCGCCAGGCCAGCCGCGCCTGGTGGGCGCCGACGCCTCGCATGCGTGGGTGTCGGTGTATTTGCCCGGCGAGGGCGAAGGCCCCGAGAGCGTGGGTGGCTGGGCCGACTTCGACCCCACCAACGGCCGCCAGCCCGGCGAGGACTACGTCACGCTCGCCATCGGGCGCGACTATTCCGACGTCTCGCCGATGCGCGGCGTGCTGCATGGCGGCGCGCGCCACACGCTGCATGTCGGCGTGACCGTGCAACCCGTGGGGGAAGTGGTGCAGCTGCCGGCGTCGGCGGCGCAAACACAGACACAATCACCCCCGTCATCGTCATCACCATCCTCAGATCAGGAGTCTCCATGAGCGTTTACGACAAGCTTTCCAGCCTCGGCATTTCCCTGCCCCCGGTGTCCGCCCCCGCCGCGGCCTACGTGCCCTTCGTGCAGACCGGCAACCTCGTGTTCCTGTCGGGCCACATCGCCAAGAAGGACGGCAAGGTCTGGGTCGGCCAGCTCGGCGCCAACATCGGCACCGACGAAGGCAAGCAGGCCGCGCGCGCCATCGCCATCGACCTGCTCGGCACGCTGCACGCGGCCGTGGGCGACCTCAACAAGGTCAAGCGCATCGTCAAGGTGATGAGCCTCGTGAACTCGGTCGGCACCTTCACCGAGCAGCACCTGGTGACCAACGGCGCCAGCGAGTTCTTCGCCGAAGTGTTCGGCCCCGAAAAGGGCGCGCATGCACGCAGCGCCTTCGGCGTGGCGCAGATCCCGATGGGCGCCTGCGTCGAGATCGAGCTGATCGCAGAGATCGGCTGATCTTCTTCAGGGCGGCTCAGCCTCAATGGATGAGCCGCCCTCCGTTGCCGATCATTGAAAGCGTCACGGGATGCGGACGCACACCCGGATCGTCGCCACTCGACACCGGAATCCCCTCGATCTCACGCCGCAGCATCAGCTTCATGGCGTCCTGCATCGAGCGGCGCGGTGAAGCGGCCAGCGCCGTGCGCGCGGCCTCCACCGTCACCATCGCCACCACGTACCCTTCCAGCGAGAAGTAGCTGAACTCGTCGCGGCCCATGTGGCTGCGCATGTCCTGCTGGTAGCGCTGCACCAGCGGCGACGTTGCCAGCCGCGGGTTGGGCATGACCTGCGAGATCACGGTACCGCGCGCCGCCGGCCCCACGCTCTTCGCGAGCGCTTCGCCGTTGACGATCGAGAGCATGTACGGCGTCGGCCTCGCAACACCACTCTCTGCCGCCAGCCCCGACAGCAGCTTCACCCCGCACGGCGTCACGCACAGCGCGAACAGCGCATCGGGCTTGGCCGCGCGCACGCTGGCGGCCAGCGCGGCGCCGTCCATCTGCGCCAGCGCCACGCCCTGCTGCCCCACCAGCTCGATGCCGGCGCCGCGCAGCGCGATCTCGAGCGCGGCAAAGGCGTCGCGCCCCAGCCCGTCGTCCTGCCAGACCGCGAACACGCGCCGCTGCCGCACCGACACCGCCTGGGCGACCAGTTGGCGCACCTCGTCGGCGTAGCTCGCACGCAAGTGATAGATGAGCGCGCGCTGCGCGCCGTGCAGCGCCGAGGCGCCGGTCATCGCGCCGATCAGCGGCGTGCCCGCCTCGCGCATCGTCGGGTAGGCCGCGTCGATGTGCGAGGTGCCGGCCGACAGGCCCAGCGCATCGACCTTGTCCTGCACCACCAGCTGGCGGATGTTCTGCGTGTGGCGCTCCACCGAGTAGCCGTCGTCCAGCGCGCGCCACACCAGCTTGTGGCGCCCGAGCAGGCCCTCGCGCTGCACGCGCGCCAGGTAGGCGTCGATGCCGTCCTTCACGTTGCGCCCGGCCTCGCCGAGCGGCCCGCTCAGCGGCAGCGACTGCCCCACCACGATCTCGTCGGCGCGGCCCGGCAGGCCGAGAAGCATGAGGAGCAGAGGCGCAAGCCAGCGGTAGACCATCGTCGTGTCGTCCTTGCCGGCGTCGCCGGCCGTGGGGCAGCCTGAAGCAGGCGGGCCCCGATCTTGGCGGCGCACCATGCGCGGCGGCCATCGGACATTTCCGGCCGGCGCTACGGGGAACCCTGCTGCTCGCAAACCCTCGGGCACGGCCGTGCGGCACGGCCCGCGACCTATCATGCAGCGCGCCACCGCCCGCCCCCATGACAGCACCCGCCCGCGAGAGCCTGCAGGACATGCCCTTCGACACCATCGTCGAACAGGCGGTGGCGGGCATCTACGTGATCCAGGACGACCGCTTCGTCTACTGCAACGCGACCTGGGCCGCCATCGTGGGCTACACCGCAGAAGAAATGACCGGCATGTCGCTGGCCGAGATCGTGCCGCCCGACTTCGTGGAAGTCGTGCGCTCGCGCATCCGCATCCGGCTGGCGGGCAATCCGCCGAGCATGCACTTCATCACGCGCGGCCTGCACCGCGACGGGCGCGTGCGCTTCGTCGAAGTCCACGGCTCGCGCATCGAGCACCGGGGCCGGCCGGCCGTGATGGGCGTGGGCGTGGACGTGACCGACCGCGTGCGCAACGAGGAAGAACGCCAGCGCTCGCGCGAGCAGCTGCAGGCCCTGGCCGCCTACACCGCCAACAAGCTCGAGGAGCAGCGGCTGGCGCTGTCGCGCGACGTGCACGACGTGCTCGGCGGCATGCTGACCTCGATCAAGATGGACGCCACGCGCATCCAGCGCCGCGCCGACAACCCCGAGGTGCAGGCGCTCACGCAGGGCCTGATCGCGCTCACGCAGCAGACCATCGACACGGTCAAACAGATCTCGGAGGCGCTGCGCCCCAGCGCGCTCGACCACCTGGACCTGTCGGTGGCGCTGGCCCACGAGCTGCAGGCCTTCACGCGCCGCTCGGGCGTGCTGCATTCGCTGGACACCGACGCGCCCGCGCTGCGGCTTGCGCCCAAGCAGGCCACCGCGGTCTACCGCATCTTCCAGGAAGGCCTGACGAACGTCCTGCGCCACGCGAAGGCGCAATGCGTGGACGTGCGGCTGCGCGTGGACGGCGAGCGCCTGCGGCTCGCGCTGCACGACGACGGCTGCGGCTTCGACCCCGACGCGCCCGAGGGCAGCGCGCTGGGCCTTCTGAGCATGCGCGAGCGCGCTCGCGAGATCGGCGGCGAGCTGCACATCCACGCGGCGCCCGGCGCGGGCACGCGGCTGGCGCTGAGCGTGCCGCTGCTGCAACCGGAAAGCGGCCCCACATGATCGACATCCTGATGGTCGACGACCACACGATCTTCCGCTCGGGCCTGCAGCGGCTGCTGCTCGACGAGACCGACCTGCGCACCACGGCCGAGGCCGGCAACGGCGCCGAGGCGCTCGAGCTGGTGCGCCAGCGCCGCTTCGACGTGGTGCTGCTGGACATCAACATGGAAGGCCGCAACGGCCTGGAGGTGCTGGCCTCGATCCGCGCGCTGCAGCCCGCGCTGCCGGTGCTCATGCTGTCGATGTACGCCGAGGAGCAGTACGCGCTGGTCGCCATCCAGGCCGGCGCGCGCGGCTACATCGCCAAAGACGCGGAGCCCGCCGAGCTGGTGCGCGCGATCCGCTGCGTCGCGGCCGGCGGCCAGTACCTGAGCGCGCGCGCCGCCTCGCAGGTCAGCGGCCAGCTCGAAGGCCGCGACGACCGCCCCGCGCACCAGCGGCTCACGGTGCGCGAGCACCAGATCATGCTCATGATGCTCAAGGGCCTGTCGCTCACGGCCATCGGCGACGAGATGCTCATCAGCGTGAAGACCGTGAGCACGCACCGCAGCAACATCCTCGACAAGCTGGGCGTGGCCAGCACGGCGGAGCTGGTGCTCTATGCCGTGCGCCACGGGATCATCCAGTAGATCGATCGCTTCGGAAACTCAGCGTGTGCCGCCGCGCAGCGGGTCGACGGACTCGGGCAGCGCGTTGAAGTCGATCTGCTGGAACAGGAACTCGCGCTGCTGCGGCGACAGCAGCGAATAGCGCGGCCAGAAGAACAGGTAGTCGTCGACCGACATGCGCGGCTGGTTGTCGAAGACCATGCGCTTGCTGCACAGCAGGCACACGAAGTTGGTCCAGTTGTTCCAGGTCGTCTGGCCGTCGAACATGCGGCTCGGTGCGCCGTAGCGGGCAAAGCTCGCCGCGTGGCCAATGAACTTGTCCGACAGCGCCTTGCGGCTGCTTGCGTTCGCGCTGCTCCAGGCAAAGCGCATGAAGTTCGGCTCGTCGGTCACGAAGTTGCCGAACAGCGCCGCCACGTCGATGCCGTGGAACGCGCCGAAGGTGTCCTTCCAGGGCTGCGGCGTGTCGTCCCAGTTGTAGTTGTAGCGGTAGATGTCGCCGTTCTGCAGGCGCAGCACGCGGATCACGTTGTCGATCACGTTGTCCAGCGCGTAGCTGATCACTTCGTGCGTCTGCGTGTAGATCGGACGAAACTCGGGCTTGATCAGCTGGTTGAAAGTGACGCTGCCGGGCGGCGCGTAGTTGGTCAGGTTCCACAGCTCCTGCTGCGAGGGCTGGCCCATGCCGAACAGGAAGGCGAAGTACGAGCCCTCGTCGTGCGTGGAGCCGATCATCAGCGGCATCTTGTTGTAATTGCCCGCGAGCAGGCCGGGCAGCCCGCTCGCGCGGATCACGGTGCCGTCGGTGAAGTGGCCGGGCACCACGGGGCTGGGCGTGAACTTCATGATCTGCGCCGCGCTCGCACCGCGCAGCAAGGCGGCGATGTCGGCAGCGCTCATGGTCACGCGCTGGGCCGCGGCCTGCAGCGTGGTCGAGGCGCGGCCGGTGTCGACCAGCAGGTTGTCGATGAGCGAGTCGGCCGCCAGCGTGCCCACCACCGGCGGGTAGGCGTTGGGCACGCCCGACATGCACAGCGCGCGGTGGAACTTGCCGTCGGCCAGCGGCGACTGCAGCAGGCCCCAGGTGTTGATGCAGCCGGCCGACTGGCCCGCCACCGTCACCTGCCCCGGGTTGCCGCCGAAGGCGCGCGCGTTGGCCTTCACCCAGTCGAGCGCGCGCACGAGGTCCAGCGTGGTGAAGTTGCCCGAGTCGTCCAGCGCGTTGCCGGTCTTCATGGCCGGGTGGTTCAGCCAGCCCAGCATGCCCATGCGGTACTGCACGGTGACCACCACCATGTTGGCCTTCTGCGCCAGGTAGGCGCCGTCGTAGGCCGGCTCGCGCGCCGAGCCCTTGGTGTTGCTGCCGCCGTGGATCCAGAAGAACACCGGCAGGTTCTCGGCGCTGGAGTTCGGGCGCCACACGTTCAGGTACAGGCAGTCTTCGGTGCCCACGGGCTGGCCGAAGGTGGCCGGGTCGGGCTCGCCGAAGGGGTTGCCGACCTGCGCGCACATGCCGGCCAGCGTGGTCGCGGCACGCGCGCCGCTCCACGGTTGCGGCGGCTGCGGGGCGCGCCAGCGCAGGTTGCCGACGGGCGGCTGCGCGAAGGGAACGCCCAGGAAGGCGTGCGTGTTGTTGGCCGCGACCTTGCCGTAGATCTGGCCGGCGTCCAGCGTGCGCGTGAGGCTCTGGTTGTAGGCGGCCAGCGCGGGCGCCGCGAGCATCGCGAGCGTCCACAGGACCGTGGTGCGAAGCAGCAGGCGAACGAGGCCTGCAAGAGAACGGGAGCGGTGCATGGTGGTTGTCTCCTCGAGGTGGATGCGGCGGGCTCTGACGGCCTCGGTCATGCATCGATTCTCGTGAGCACCCTGCCCCGCCCGCCTCGGTGTCATCGCAGGGGGGCGGCAAGAATCCTCCGATTGACATCCGGCCCGCAAAGGGCCATGCAACGCTTGGCGGCTGCTACTTGCGCTTCCAGCTCGCCACGGTGATGTACACGCCGGTCTCCTTCGCGTCGCGCAGGCGCACGCTGTAGCGGCCGGCGCCGTCGGTGCCGTTGAAGACGACCTCGCGGCCCTCTTCGTCCAGCGTCGCGCCCTTGGCGAGTTCGCGGTAGGCGTCGACCAGCTTGGCGATCGGCTCGTAGCTGCGCAGCGTGACCTCGGCGTCGGGCAACCGCGCCTCGGGGCGCTGGGCGCTCTGGTAGGCCGTGCGCATCGGCAGGCCGGCCAGTCCCTTGGGCAGCACGATCTTGCCGGCGCTGGCGGTGCTGTTCACCTCGGCCGTCTGCACCAGCAGCGGATGCAGCGACGCCGGGAAGCCCGGCGGCAGCTGCTCGGCGCGCCAGCCCGGCACGCCCGGCTGGCCGGTGATGTATTCGACGCTGGCGATCTTCTGCGCGGCGGCCACGTCCGCCGGATCGTCGCTGTCGGCCATGGCCGCGAGGAACGAGGGCAGCTGCTTGCTCCAGGCCAAGAGCGGAGCCGCGTCGGCCTGGCTGGCACCGGCACGCTGGAAGACCGACAGCACGGTCTGCGGCAAGGGGTTGCACACCTTGGGGTCGTCGCGCTTGGCGGGCGCACGGCAGTGGCCGTTGACCAGCCCCACCGCCTGCACGCGGCCGTCGGCGTCGATCAGCATCGCCGCGCGCTCTTCGCCGTGGCCGCCGCCGCTGACGGACGCAATGACCTGGCGGCCGTCGGGCCACACGGTGCGCGTGACGTCGAACTTCGAGCGCATGCCTTCGAGCAGCTGCTGCGCGATCAGCGTGTCGGGTTCGGTGTAGCTGCCGCGCGCGTAGCCGACCAGGCCGATCACGGCGCTGCGGATGCGCGTCTGCTCGCTGAGGCGCAGCGTGGGTGGCGGCAGTTCGGTCGTGACGGGGCCGGCCGTGTCTTGTGCATGGGCTGCGAACGCGCAGGCGAACACCAGCGACGCGAGCGCCGCCGGAATCAATGTCTTCTTCATTCGGAAATTTCCACTTCGATGTTCGTGATCGCGGGCATGTCGCGCGGGACCGTCGTGCTGACGGAGAAGCTCAGGCCGTTGCGGCTGCCGGCGATGAAGCCGTCGCCGGACTCGATGTCCTTCAGCGGCGGCGACAGCTGCTTGTAGAACGCCAGCACCTGCTGTGGCGTGTCGACGGTCTGCAGGCGCAGCACGCGCTTGGCCTTGGCGTCGCTCAGCGCGTCTTGCGCGGTGCCGTAGATCAGCGCCTTGGGGTACAGCGGCACTTGCGCGGAGAAGGCCTTGTTGGGTCGCACGATGGGACGCGCCGTGGTGCGCGCGGCGTCCATCGTGACGTACTCGGTCGTCGCGATCTTCTCGCCCACGCCTTCGCCGCCCTGCATGCGGTCGGGAACCTGCTGGCTCCATGCGACCAGCGGTTGCGCCTTGGTGCGGTCGAGGCCGGGGCGCAGGAAGACCGAGAGCACCGCGTGCTGGTCGTCGAGGCAGCCGCTCGACGACGAGTCCTTGCCGCAGCTGCGATGCACCAGTGCGGCGGCCAGCACGTCACCGCTGCGGTCGTCGACCAGCACGGCCGCGCGCTCGCCGCCGTCGTAGGGCCGGCGGTACGACGAAAGCAGTCGTTGGCCCTCAGGCAGCGCCTGCTGCTTGCGGTCGGGGCGCGAGGCCAGGCCCGAGATCAGCTGCTCGGCCAGCAGGCCTTCGGGCCAGTAGTACGAGCCCGACGCCATGCCCGCGAAGCGCGTCACGGCAAGGTCGAGTGCGGGGGCCTGGGATGTTTCCGGGGCGCGCTCGTGATGCGGCACGAGGACCAGCTGGGGTGTCGCGGTTTGTGCGACGGCGCCGAGGGAAGAGAGAAGAAGAAAAGCGAGGAAAGCGGGACGCGGTCGAAGGTGAGGCATGCAAAAAAGAAAACGAACGATGCGGCTTGCCCGATGTTTGCGGACAAGTGTGTCGTTTCATTCTAGAAGGCGTTCATTGCCAAAACGCCTTGCCTCTCATCGCCGCGACCATCGTCTCACGGTGTGACCGCGAGCTTCGAACACAGCAGCCGCATCGCCGCACCGATCGGTGCGATCACCGGCACCTCGAAGCGCGGCGCGAGCGCGAGCGCGGCCTGCCCGAGCGGACCGCCGCCGATGATCACGGCCTGCGCGCCGTCGTCGTCGATACAGCGTTGCACGGCCTGCGCCAGCGCTTCTTCGAGCGCCTGCGCATCGGCTGCGAGCGCACGCGGATCGCCCTGCGTGAGGCGGATGCCGCTGAACTGCGCGCCCAATCCGAGCGCGGCCGCGCGCGCTTCGATGGGTGCCACGAGGTCGGGCGTGACGGTGGCGATGCCGAAGCGGCGGCCGCCCTCGCCCGCCGCGAGCATCGAGGCTTCGGCGATGCCGACCACGGGCACGCCGGCCTCGCGCCGCAGCAGCGCCACGCCGGGGTCGCCGAAGGCGCTGACGATCACGCCGTCCCAGCCCTCGCCCGCCGCGGCGCGCCACACCTTCAGCACCTCGAGCGCGGCCGCGTTCAGCTCGTCTTCGTTGACGATCATCGGCGGGCCCTGCACCGCCGTGCGGCCGGTCACGCGGCAACCGGCGGGCGCTTCGGCGGACGCGATGCCGACCATCATCTCGGTGGTGGCGACGGAGGCGTTGGGGTTGATGAGCAGGATGTCGGGCATGCGGAAAAGCGCTTTCTTTGGAGATCGTTCGGTGCGCGGTTCAGTTCGAGCGGGCCAGCGTCGCGCCCGGTGCGCGGTCTTCGGCCTCGGCTTCGCCGGGCAGTGGCAGCGCATCGGGCGACTGGCCGTAGGTCTCGGGCACGCACTGCACGCTGGCGACGAACACCGCGTACATCGCGGCGGCCAGGCCGAACACGCCGACCAGCCCGAAGCTGTCGAACAGGCGGCCGGCCACCAGCGGCATCAGCGCGCCGGCCGCCGTGCCCGTGGCGAGGATGAAGGCCGTGCCGAAGGCGCGCACGCGCGTCGGGTACAGCTCGGGCGCGAAGATCCAGATGGTGGTGTTGAGCAGCAGCACGAAGAACTGGAACACCGCGCCCGCAATGAGGATCACGACGATGCTCTTGGCCACGAAACCGATGGTCAGCGCCGCGAGGCAGGCGCACACGGCGCCGGCCGTCAGCACGCGCTTGCGCGGAAAGTGAAAGCCCAGCAGCGAGGCCGCGATGGCGCCCAGCAGGCTGCCGCCCTGCATCACCATCGTGAACAGCAGGCTCTTGGACATGCTGTAGCCCAGCGTCACGAGGATGGTCGGCATCAGCGTGAGCACCGAGATCTGCGCACCGTAGGTCATCCAGATCGTGATGCACAGCGGCACCGTGCGCCGCGCCAGCGCGCCGCGGAAGATTTCGGTCACGCGCACCTTCGGCCGGGCGGCCTGCGCGAGCGTGCCGTCGTCGGTGATGTATGGCTGCGGCGCCGCCGGCTTGCCCGACAGCCGCCCCGACGCGAGGCGCGACAGCACCGCGTTGGTTTCCTTCACGCGGCCCTGCGACAGCAGGAAGCGCGGCGTCTCGGGGATGTAGCGGCGGTAGAAGGCGCCCAGCAGCGCCGGCACCATGAGGCAGGCGAACAGCCAGCGCCAGGCGTTGTCGCCGGGGAACATCCAGAACACCAGCAGGCCGAAGCCCGGTGCGAGGAAGTTGCCGAGCCCGCCGGCGCCCACGTTCACCATGCCCACGGCCGTGCCGCGGAACTTGGTCGAGCAGAACTCGGCCAGCATGGTCACGGCAATCGCGATCTCGCCGCCCAGCCCGAAGCCCACGACCGCGCGGCCCAGCGCCATCACCGTGAAGTTGGGCGCCATCGCGCAGATGCCCGCGCCGAGCGTGAACAGCAGCAGGTCGATCGACAGCATCACGCGGCGGCCGTAGCGGTCGGCGATGAAGCCCGAAATGATCCGTCCGATGGCCGCGCAAGCGAAGGTGACGGTGTTCAGGAAGCCGATGTCCGACGCGCTCAGCCCCCACTGCTCGCGCAGCATCGGGCCGACGATGCCCACCGCGTTCTGCTCGAAGGCATCGAACAGGCAACCGATGAGGATCAGGAAAATGATCGTGTGGTGCGAGCGCGTGACGCCGATGGTGTCGAGCGCGCGATCGAGCTCCGCGACTCGGGGCGAGTCGGGCCCGGAGGAGAGTGCAGGTCCAGCCATGGAAAAACCCCTTGAGAAGGAATGAAGTGCTTGCTTGCGCGGTGCAGCCCGGTGTCGCGGATCGCATCGTAGGCGGCATTGCGCCTGAATGGCATATGGATTTCACCTACTTTTAATAGTTGAAATTTAAATTTCATTCAGTTGCGAGCGTTTGCAAGCTTCATGCCGGGTCGTTTTCTGGCCTGGAAGACGGGTTCTCCGGGGTTGGGCTGGCAAGTGGCGCCCGAGCGCACCTGCAGCGTGCGCTGGCGCACCGAGGGCGTGCGCCTCTGTCTAGGAACTCGCGGCGCCAGCCAGCGCCAGCAGCTCGTCGACGTCCCAATGGTCGTCCGCGTGCCCACCGTACTTGACGGCGACCACGGTGCCCCGCGCGTCGATCAGCACGTCGGCCGGCAAGCCCGTGATGCCGTTCTCCGCCTTCCTGTAGAAGCGGCCCGTCGCGAGCACCCAGCGCAGGCCGCTCCAGAAGACGCGCGGATGCAGGAACGCCAGCCGCGAGGTTTCCACGCCGAAGCGCCGGTAGTGCGCCTTGGCGGGGTCGGCCACGCAGTCGAACGGCAGCTGCGCCTGGTACTTGCGCATCTCCTGCGCGGACGAGTGAAAGAGCACGACCTCGCGAATGCCCGCCGCCGCCAGCTCGCCCTGCCTTCGGGCAAAGGTCATCAGATGGAAGTTGCAGACCGGGCAGCCCGCGAAGCGGCGAAACTGCAGGTGAACCCAGCGCGAACCGGCGTCCGGCAGCTGCAAGGGCTTTCCGTGGATCGTTTCCAGGGCCGTGGCGGGCACCACATCGCCGGGCGAGAACTTCATCGATGATCCTTCAGGAAGGGTTGCGAAGACGCCGGGCCGGGCGGCTGGAAAGCGTCTTTCGATTTTTAAGTACACTGTACGTTTATTACTTTACAACCCCTTCGAGAACGGAGTCAAGCGTGGGACGTCCCGCCAAATTCACCCGTGAACAGCTCCAGCAGGCCGCGCTGGCGCTGGTCGATGCGGACGGCCTCTCCGGCCTGACCATGCGCGCGCTCGCGAGCCGGCTCGAAACCGGCGCGATGACGCTCTACAACTACGTCTCGCAGCGCGAGGAGCTGGAGATGCTGGTGGTCGAGGCGGTGCTGGGCAAGGTGCGCTGGGAGACCGACGACCGCCTGCCCTGGCATGAAGCGCTGGAGGACATCGCGGTCGCGCTGTGGCGCGTGATCCGCGACCATCCCCATGTGATTCCGCTGATCCTCACGAAGCGCAGCCGCTCGCCCGCGGTGTTCGAAGTGACCGAAGCCCTGCTGCGCACGCTGGCCCACAGCGGCCGCAGCGGCGCCCGCCTGCTCGTGGGTTTTCGCGCCGTGTCGGCGCTCATCATGGGCGCCGCACAGGCGGAGCTGGCCGGGCCGCTCACGCTGCAGGCCGACGAATCGCCCGACGAGACCATCGCGCGCTTCCAGGCGCTGCCGCCGGACCGGTTCCCGCACCTGATCGAGATCGCGACCGCCGCCACGGCCAGCGATGCGGAAACCGAGTTCCGGGCGAGCCTGTCGCTGCTGATCGACGGCCTGCGCGCGGACGCGGCCGCGCCGCAGGCCTGAAGCCGCTCAGGCCAAGGCCAGCGCCTCGACCTCGTCCAGCGCACGCGAGGCACCGCCCAGGCGCGTCGCCAGGTGCTGCGCGCGCTTGAGGTACAGGTGCGCGTCGTGCTCCCAGGTGAAGCCCATGCCGCCATGCACCTGGATGGCCGTGCGCGTGGCCTGCTGCGCGCCTTCGATGGCCGTGAACTCGGCCGCGGCGCAGGCAAAGCGCCAGTCGGGCAGGCCGCCGTCGAGCGCGGCAGCGGCGTAGCGCACGGCCAGGCGCGCGTTGTCCACGCCCATCCACGCGTTGGCGAGTTGGTGCTTGATGGCCTGGTAGCTGCCGATGGGCTTGCCGAACTGCACACGTTCGCGGGCGTAGGCGCTGGCGAGGTCGAGTGCGGCCTGTGCGACGCCGACGAGTTCCGCCGACAGCGCGACGCGGTGGGCGGCGCGCACGCGGGCACGTGATTCGGGCGCGATGGGCAGCGTCTCCCATACCAGTGACGACCCAGGAGCCGCCGGCGCTTGTCGCAACGTGGGATCGAGCGCATCGGATGTTGCGCCCTCGGGCATCGGCCGCAGCGCCACGCGCAGCGGCACGGTGTCGTCGTGCCAGCCCTGCACCACCACGAGGTCCGACGCCTGCCCCGCGTGGTCGATCCAGCCATCACCGTCCGCGATGCAATGGAAGGCACGCTCGCCCGCCATCGCCGCATGCACCCCCTCGCGCAACGCATCGGGCGGTGCCTCACCACACGCCTGCAGCCACAGCGGCAACAGCACGGCGCTGCCAGCCAGCGGCAGGTTCAGCAGTTGCTGGCCTGCGGCCTCGGCCACGATGCAGGCCTCGCTCATGCCGAGCCCCAAACCGTCGTGCGCCTCGGGCACCAGCAGCGCCATCCAGCCCATGCCGGCCATGTCGGCCCACAGCGACTGCTGCGTGGCATCGGCCCAGGGCAAGGCGCACCGTGCGCGCGCGAGCGGATGGTGGTCGGCGAAGAAGCGGTGGGCCGACGCGTGCAGCATCTGCTGCTCGTCGTTCAATGCGAAATCCATGGCGGGTCGTGTCGTCGTCTTCAATCAGTTCTTGGGCAGGCCCAGCATCTGCTCGGCCAGGATGTTGCGCTGCACTTCGGAGGTGCCCGCCAGGATGGTTTCGGCGCGCGTCCACAGGAAGTCGCGCACCCAGGCCGCGGCCTGCGGGTCGGCGCCCGTGGGCTCGGGGCCGGCCAGCGCGCGCTCGCCCAGCACCTCCATGGCCGTGGCGAGCAGCTTCTGGTGCGACTCGCTCCAGTGCAGCTTGGTCGACGAGCCCTCGGGCCCCGGCGGTCCGCCGCGCATCGCGTGCGTGAGCGCGCGGTACGACTTGAGCTTGAGCACATGGCTGTCGACCGCCAGCCGCGCGAGGTCGCGCCGCAGGTGCGGGCAGTCGAGCGCGGGGCGTCCGCCCCTCTGCACGCCGGCCGCCAACCGCGTGAGCGCGCCCAGCTCCTGCGTGAAGCGCACCTGGCGCGGAATGAAGTAAGTGCCGCGCTCGAAGCTCGCGGCCGCCATCGCCAGGCGCCAGCCGCCGTTCTCCTCGCCCACGAGCGCGTCGAGCGGCACCTTCACGTCCTCGAAGAAGACCTCGTTGAAGTCCGACTCGCCCGTGATCTGACGGATGGGTTCCACGCGCACGCCGGGGCTCTTCATGTCCACCAGCAGGAAGCTGATGCCCTTGTGCCGCGCGGCCGCGGCGTCGGTGCGTGCGAGCACGAAGCAGTGGTCGGCAATGTGTGCGAACGAGGTCCACACCTTGTGGCCGTTGAGCACGTAGTGGTCGCCACGCCGCTCGGCGCGCGTGGACAGCGCCGCGAGGTCGGAGCCCGCGCCAGGCTCCGAGTAGCCCTGACACCATATCTCGCGGTTGCTCAGGATGCCGGGCAGGTAGCGGGCCTTCTGCGCCTCGCTCGCGAAGTGGATCAGCGTGGGCGCCAGGATGCCGTGGCCGATGATGTTCACGCCCAGCGGCGCGCCGATGCGGGCCTGCTCCTCGTGGAAGATGGCCTGCCGCGTGAGCGGCCAGGCCTTGCCCCCATGCTCCTCGGGCCAGCCCAGGCCCGACCAGCCGGCCTGGCACACGTGGTCTTCCCAGGCGCGGCGCCAGGTCAGCTCGTTGGCGTCGGGCGCGCCGCCGGGCCAGGCCGCGACGAAGCGCGGATAGTGCGTCTCGAACCAGTCGCGCAACGTGAGGCGGAAGGCTTCATCTTCCGCCGAGTAACCCACTTGCATGCTTGTCTGCTTTCTCGTTCTTGCTGATGGTTCGCGGGTGTCAGTCGGCCTTTGCGCCGGAGTCCTTGATGACCTTGGCCCACTTCACGATGTCCTTGCGCAGGAACGCAGCGAACTCCTCGGGCTTGTTGCCGATGATGTCCAGGCCCAGGCTGCGGAACTTGTCCTTCACCTCGGGTTCCTTGAGCACTTCCTGCAGCTCGTCGTGCAGCCTGTTCACGACCGCTGCGGGCGTCTTCGCCGGTGCGACCACGCCCAGCCACGGCATGGCTTCGTAGCCGGGCAGGCCCGACTCGGCGACCGTGGGCGTGTCGGGCAGCGACTGCGAACGCTGCGCCGTGGTCACGGCCAGCAGGCGCACCTTGCCGTCCTTGATGAAGGGGCCCGAGGACGCGTACGCGTCGAACATCACCTGCAGCTGGCCGCCGATCATGTCGGTGAGCGCGGGCGCGCTACCCTTGTAGGGGATGTGCTGCATCTTCACGCCGGCCACGCTGTTGAAGAGCTCGGCCTCCAGGTGCGTGGACGTGCCCGCGCCCACCGAGCCGTAGTTGGCCTTGTTGGGGTTGGCCTTGAGCCAGCTCACCAGCTCGCCCACGTTCTTCGCCGGAATGCTCGGATGCACCACCAGCACGTGCACCACCGAAGCCACCTGCGAGACCGGCGCGAAGTCCTTCACCGGGTCGTAGTTGACCTTGCTGTACAGGCTCGGCGCAATGCCCAGCGACGAGGCCGCGAGCAGCAGCGTGTGGCCGTCGGGCGCGGCCTTGGCCACGTACTCCGACGCGATCATGGTGCCGGCGCCGGGCTTGTTCTCCACCAGCACGGGCTGGCCCAGGCGCTTGTGCAGCCGCTCGGCGAGCAGGCGCGACATGATGTCGGCCGCGCCGCCGGGCGAGAACGGCACGACGAGCGTGACGGGCTTGGTCGGGTAGGTCTGCGCCACGGCGGTGCTGGCCGCCAAAGCGGCGGCGGCCAGGGCCACGCAGGCCAGTGCTTTCTTGAACATGGGATGTCTCCTGTCTCTGTCGATGGTTGTGGTTGTGTCTACGAAGCCAGGACCAGCGCGTCGAGCGCGCGCACGCCCTGGCCCTGTTCCTTCACGAGCAGCGGGTTGACCTCGACCTCGTCTGCCTGTTCCTGCAGCGCCAGCACGGCGCGTGAAAATCCGGCGATGGCGCGGCACGCGGCCTCGACGTCGCCCAGCGGCCGGCCGCGGTAGCCCGTGAGCAGCGGAAAGGCCTTGAGCTCGCCGAGCATGTCGCGCGCCATGGCCTCGTCGACCGGCAGCACGCGGTGGCTCACGTCCTTGTACAGCTCGGTGAGCACGCCGCCCAGGCCCACGGTCAGCGTCATGCCGAACACCGGGTCGCGCGTGGCGCCGAGGATGAGTTCGGCCTGCCCGGCTTCCATCTTCTGCAGCAGCGCGCCTTCGATCTGCGCCGTGGGCGCGTAGGCGCGCGCCGAGGCCATCACTTCGTCGAAGGCCTTGCGCACCTCTTGCGCATTGCCCAGGCGCAGGCGCACGCCGCCGGCCTCGGTCTTGTGCGCAATGTCCGCGCTGAGCACCTTCAGCACGACCGGAAAGCCCAACCGCCCGGCCACGGCCGCGGCTTCGTCGGCGCTGCGCGCCACGGCCTCGTCGACCGGCTGCACGCCGAACTCGGCGAGGTAGCGCTTGGTGGTGTGCTCGTCGGCGCGGCCCGCCAGCGCGGCGCGCGCGGGCGCGGGCTGGCTGCGCACCTGCAGCCAGGGGTTGTGCTTGCGCCGCTCCTGCCACAGCAGGAAGGGCGACAGCGCCGACACCGCCACGCCGATGTCCTCGAACACCGGCACGCCGCCCGCGCGCAACTGCTCGCGCGTCTTCGCTGCGCCGGTGTCGATGGCGACGATCAGGCGCGGGTGCTTCTCGGCCACGGCGCACAGGTCGTCGGCCATGCGGTCGAGCATGTAGCCCGGCGCGTAGACCACGATGGCGTCGATGGCGTCGGACACCGCCAGCGCTTCCATCGCCGTGCGCACGAAGCCGGGGTCGTTCACCACGTTGCCCGTCACGTCGACCGGGTTGGAGACCATGCCGTAGTCGGGAATGCCGGCGCGCAGCTGGTCCTGCAGCGGCTGCGGCAGCGTGGGCACGTCGAGCCCCTGGCCGATGAACTTGTCCGCCAGGATCGCGCCCAGCGCACCCGAGATGGTGATGATCGCCACGCGCTTGCCCGCGCTGCGGTGCCGGTAGCCGGCCAGGTGCGCGAGCTGCGCCATCTGCGCGAAGTCGTGGCTCTGGATGATGTTGAGCTGGCGAAACGCCGCCTGGTAGATCTGCTGGTCGCCCGCCAGCGCCGAGGTGTGCGAGCGCACGGCCTCGGAGCCCTTCTCGGTCTCGCCGGCCTTGTAGAGGATGAGCAGCTTGTCGCGCCGCACGAACTCGGCCGCGGCCTCCATGAAGCGCGGGCCGTCGCGCAGCTCCTCGATGTAGCCGATGCCGACCTCGGTGGCGTCGTCCTGCGCCAGGTACTCGAGGTACTGCGCGAAGTCCACGCAGGCTTCGTTGCCGGTGTTGATGAAGTGGCTGAAGTCCACGCCCAGCCGCCGCGCAATGGCGTACACCGCCGCGCACACGTTGCCGCTTTGCGTGAGCAGGCTCACGCGGCCCAGGCCCTGCTGCATCGGCGCGGTGTTGAACACCGAGGCGAAGTTGGTGTGGGCCTGCGTGTTGAGGTTGGCGAAACCCATGGCGTTCGGGCCCGCGACCACCATGTCGGTGGTGGCGACGAAGGCCTCCAGCTCGCCCTGCAGCGCGGCGCCCGCGTCACCGGCTTCGGCGAAGCCCGCCGCATACACGATGACAGCGCGCACGCCGCGCGCCTGGCAGCGCTTCAGCATCGGCGTGACCTCGGCCGCGGCCAGCGCCAGCACCACCAGGTCGGGCGCGGCGGGCAGCGCTTCGAGGTCGGGCCAGCAGCGCAGGCCGAAGACTTCTTCGTACTTCGGGTTGATCGGGTAGATCGCGCCCCGGTAGCCGAATTTCGTGAGGTGCGCGAGCGGCATGCCACCGATGCGCGCGGCATTGCCGCTGGCGCCGACCACGGCGATCGAGGCCGGGTTCAGCAGAGGTTCGAGACGGTGCAAGGTCATCTTGATTCAGGCGGAGGCGGGGTTCTTCTGGATGGCCGAGGCCAGGCCGCGGTCGCGGGCCGTGAGAAAGCCCTCGCTCAGGTGCGAGAGCTGGTGCGTGTCGAAGTGCGCGGCCAGTGCGGTGCGCAGGCCCTGCGCGTCGAGCGTGCGGTTGATCGAGCGCTTGATCAGGCGCAGCCCGAACGGCGGCGCCTTGGCGATCTGCTGCGCCAGCGCCAGCGCGGCGTCGGCCAGTTCGGCATCGGGCACGACGCGGTTGACCATGCCGATGGCATGCGCCTCCTGCGCCGACAGCTTGCCGCCGGTGTAGAGCATTTCCTTGGCCTTTCGTGCGCCCATCACCCACGGGTGGATCAGCACCTCGGTGGCCGCCGCGCCCAGCGTGTGGCCCACGGGGTCGCTGAAGAAGGCCGACTCACCCGCGACCACCAGGTCGCACATGTTGGCGATCATGAAACCGCCCGCCACGCAGGCGCCCTGCACCTGCGCGATGGTGGGCTTGGGAAAGTCCCAGATGCGCATCGAGTAGTCGAAGTAGCGCAGCTCTTCGTAGGCCCAGCGCTCTTCCACGGTGAAGTTCGCGCGCTCGGCCTGCGCCTGCTTGAGGTCGTGGCCGGCCGAGAAGTGCGCGCCCTTGCCGCCGAGCACCACGGCGTTCACCGTGTCGTCGCGCGCGGCGTCGTCGAAGGCGGCCATGAGCTCGTCCAGCATCTGCTGGCTCTGGGCGTTGCGCTGGGCGTCGCGGGCCAGCAGGATGCGGCGCACGGCGCCGTGGTGTTCGATTTCGAGGGTGTCGTACGCCATCGTGTGTCTCCGGGTCTGTGTCTGGGGCGGGCGCAGTTTAGACTTCGAAATTCCTACATTCCAAACACTAATTCCGATTTTTCCCACTATATGGACGAACCCAGAGAGACCGCCGGCGCCCAGAGCCTGCGGCGCGCTTTGCAGCTGCTGCGCCTGCTGGCCGAGCACCACGAGGAAGGCATCAAGCTCACCGAAGTGATCGCCGCCTCGGGGCTGGAGCGCTCCACGGTGCACCGCCTGCTCTCGTGCCTGGCCGAGGAGCAGTTCGCCGAACGCGACCCCGACGGCAAGGCCTACCGCCTGGGCATCGACGCCATGCAGCTGGGCTTCGCCTCGATGCGCCGCGTGCCGCTGGTGGACTCGTGCCGCGCGCTCATGCAAAAGCTCGCGCGCATGTCGGGTGACACCGTGTTCCTCGTGATCCGCCAGGGCGACTACTGCGTGTGCCTGCACCGCGAGGAGGGGCACTTTCCGGTGAAGGTGTTCACCACCGACGTCGGCGGGCGCCGCCTGCTCGGCCTGGGCGCGGGCGGGCTGGCGCTGATGGCTGCGCTGTCCGACGCCGAGATCGACCGCATCCTCGAGCGCCACACCGCCGAGTACGCGCAGGCCGGCTTCACCCGCGAGCGCATGAAGCAGGCCGTGAAGCGCACGCGCGCGGCGGGCCATGCGGACATCGTGGACACGCTCACCGAAGGGGTGTCGGGCGTGGGGCGCACGTTCGCGGCGTCGGCCACCACGTTGGCCGCGATCAGCTTCGGCGCCATCACGCCGCGGCTGCCGCCGGCGCGCAAGAAGGAGATGGCGCAGTTGTTGAAGGCGCAGTTGCCGCGCAGCGAAGCGGCGAAGTAACCGGCGCGGAGACCGCGCGATCTCTCAGAGCTCGCCGTTTTCCTCGTGCCCCAGCTCGATCGCCGCCAGCCGTTTGCGCCCGGCCGAGCCGGCGGCCTCGATCACCATCGTGGCGATCAGGTCGCACACGCCCATCACGGCCGCGTGGTTGTCGAGCAGCCCCGGGCCGCGGCAGTCGCATTGCAGCGACCAGGTGGCGCCCGCGAAGTCGGGCGAGGCGCGGTCGCTGATGTAGACGATCTTCGCGCCGACGCGCTGCGCGCCCGCGAGCAGCGTGTCGAGCTGGCGGGTCTGGCGGCGCGTGCCGAACACGATCACGCAGTCGCGCTCGCCCAGCCCCGCCAGGTGCTCGGCCAGCGTCTCGCCGGGACCCGGAATGGCGGTGACGCGCGGCACCACCTGGATGATCTGCCAGCGCAGGTACAGCGCGAACGCGTGGCTGCTGCGCGTGCCGAAGATCAGCACCTGCCCCGCGCCGATGATCGCCTTCACGATCTCGGCCATCTGCTTGTCGCTCAGGCGCTCGAAGGTGCTGGCCAGGTTGGCCTGCGACTGCTGGAAGTGCGTGGCCACGAGGTGCCCGCGCTTGGAGGCTTCGGTGGCGTTCTGGAACAGCGGCGAGCCCGTCTGCTTTTCTTCGCGCACCTGGCGCCGCGCCTCTTCGTAGTTCTCGTAGCCGATGCGCCGGATGAAGCGGCTCACCGTGGAGGGCGACACGCCCGCCAGCTCCGCGAGTTCGTTCCCCGCATAGCTGGCCAGCTCGCCGGGAAACTCCAGGACGAAATCGGCAAGCTGGCGTTCGGTCGCGGACAACTGATCGAGCTGGCTGCGAACGCGGCGGACGAAGGAATCGGCGGACATGGGTGGGCGGTGGGAAGCGGCGCACGATGATGCCATGCGCCTGCGGCACCCCGGGCAAACGCGCGCATTGGACTAAAGTCCCATGACGCCCCCCACGCCACGCGTTACCTTGGGATCGCCACCTTCGGCGATCCCACCTCCCCCTCCGTCCACACACCGATGAGCGCCACCCCACCCACGACGCCCGCCGACCCCGTCTTTGCCGCGCGCATGGCCGCCTTGCGACGCAACTTTCCGTTCTCGCTGCTCGGCGTGATGCTCACGGCGGGGCTGGTGGTGGTGGCGCTGTGGGGCGCGGTTGCGCACGAGCAGTTGCTGGCCTGGGTCGGCGCCAACGCGGTGCTGACGGCAGCGCGCGCGTGGCAGGTCGCGCGCTACCGGCATGCCGAGCACGACCCGGGCGCGCTGCGGCACTGGCGGCGCGGCGCAATGGTGGGTGCGGTGCTCGGCGGGTTGCTGTGGGGGCTGCCGCTGGCGGGGTGGATGCTGCAGGTGCCGCTGCCGCAGCAGATGTTCATCGTGGTGGCGATGCTCACCATGGGCACGGGTGCGATCTACGCCTACTGCATCGACCTGGGGCTGCTCTACGGTTTCCAGGTGACGTACTTCGCGCCCGCGATCCTCGCGATGGCCACGCTCGACGACGTGCTGCTGCGCGTGATGTCGGCGGCCGGCGTGCTCTACCTGTTCGTCACGCTGGCCTTCGCGCAGCGCATGTACCGCACGCAGGTCGACTCGCTCGAGCTGCGTTTCGAAAACCTCTACCTGCTGCGGCAGCTGCGTCTGGAGAAGGACGCGGCCGAGCGCAGCGACCTCGCCAAGTCGCGCTTCCTTGCCGCGGCCAGCCACGACCTGCGCCAGCCGGTGCATGCGCTGAGCCTGTTCGTGGGCGTGCTGCGCGGGCAGGCGCTGCCGGCGGCGAGCCGGCACGTGGTCGACAGCATCGGCCGCGCCGCCGCGGCGATGGGGCTGCTGTTCGAAGGCCTGCTCAACATCTCGCGGCTCGACGCGGGCGTGGTGCGCGTGAAGGCGCGGCCGTTTGCACTGGCACGCCTGCTCGACCAGATCCAGCTGGAGTTCGCGCCGCAGGCGGCGGGCAAGGCGCTGTCGCTGCGCTTGCGCGCGGGCGATGCCGTGGTGCACTCCGACCCCGCGCTGCTCGACCGCGTGCTGCGCAACCTGGTGGAGAACGCGATCCGCTACACGGCGCGCGGCGGCGTGCTCATCGGCTGCCGCCGCGCGGGCGCCGACGCGCTGCGCATCGAGGTGTGGGACACCGGCCCCGGCATTCCGCCCACCGAGCAGGAGCAGGTGTTCTGGGAGTTCCACCAGCTCGGCAACCCCGAGCGCGACCGCACCAAGGGGCTGGGCCTGGGCCTGGCCATCGTGCGGCGCACGGCCGCGCTGCTGGGCCATCCACTGGCGCTGCGCTCGCGCGTCGGCCGGGGCACGGTGTTCTCGGTGACGGTGCCGCTGGCGCGCCAGGCGCTGCCCGCGCCCGAGGCGCCGCCCGCGCCGCTGCCGGCCGACACCGGCCGCCTCGTGCTCGTGGCCGAGGACGACGGCGAAAGCCGCCTGGGCCTGCAGTTGCTGCTCGAAAGCTGGGGCCTGCGGGTGATCGCGGCCGAAGGCGGCGACGAGCTGCTGGCGCTGGCCGCGCGCCAGCCCGGCAAGCCGGCGCTGATCGTCAGCGACTACCGCCTGCGCGCGGGCGAGACCGGCATCGATGTGGTCGACCGCCTGCACGAGGAATACAACGACGACGCCATTCCCGCGCTGATCGTGAGCGGCGACACCGATCCGCGCCGCCTGAGCGACGTGGCGGCGCGCGGCTGGCAGATGCTGCACAAGCCGGTGGACCCAGCGCAGCTGCAGGCGACGGTGTCGCAGCTGATCGCGCCCTAGAAGCCGCGCACGGCCAGGCGATTCCCCCGCATCGGCTGCTGCTGCGTGGAGCAGTGCACGGCGCCGCCGCCCAGCGAGATCGCATCGATGGGCAGCAGCTCGACGCGGCGGCCCGGGAACGCACGCGCGAACACCTCGCGCGCCTGCGCATCGCGCGGCACGCCGAAGGCGGTCGAGATCACCGCGCCGTTGACGAGGATGTAGTTCGAATAGAGGTCGCAAAAGCGCGCGCTCCCGTAGCTGTGCACGTCGCGCGGCACGGGCAGCTCGAGGATCTCGAAGCGACGACCCTGCGCATCGGTCGCCAGTTCGAGCGCGCGGCGGTTCTCCTGCATCGCGCGAAAGTAGTCGCCCTGGTCGGGGTCGGCCGCATTGAAAAGAATGCGGGCCGGCGCAATGAACGACGCGATGCCGTCGATGTGGCCGTCGGTCTCCACCTCGGCCGCGTGGCCCGGCAGCCAGACGATCTTCTGCACGCCCAGCATGCGCCGCAGCTCGGCTTCGATCTCTGTCTTGCGCAGGCCCGGGTTGCGGTTCGGGTGCAGCAGGCAGCTTTCGGTGGTGAGCAGCGTGCCCTGCCCGTCCACGTAGAAGGCGCCGCCTTCGAGCACCATGTCCGAACGCACCAGCGGCACGCCGGTCAGCGCGGCGATGTCCGCGGCGGCGCGCTGGCAGCCGTCATGCGGGTGGTACTTCTCGCCCCATGCGTTGAAGCGGAAGCCCACCGCGGTCTGGCTCGCCTGGTGCTGGTCGACGAGGAAGATCGGACCGCAGTCGCGCAGCCAGTTGTCTTCGGCCGCGATGGGCACCACGCGCACCTGCGGGCCGCAGACCGCGCGGGCCGCGTCGGCCAGCGGCGCATGCGCGGCCACGATGCAGCGCTGGTAGCGCGCGATGGTGCGCGCCAGCAGGCCGAACGCGCGGCAGACCGCGTCGTAGTGCGCGCCCCACAGGGCTTCGCGGTGGTCGAGCACCGGCCAGCCCAGCCAGGTGGCGGCCATCGGCTCCCATTCGGCGGGCATGCGCAGGCCGGCGCGGCGAGCGTCGAAATCGTTGGAAATCAAAGGGTCCTTCAGAAGAAATTGCAGGGACGCCCACTCTGACTTGAATTCCTTCGATGAAAAAGCGACATTTCTTGGCTGAATTCATCGACCCCATTCATATGTCCAACACCCGGCTGCCCTCTTTCAAGTTCCTCATCGGCTTCGAGGCGGCGGCGCGCTTGGGCAACTACTCGCGCGCGGCGGAAGAGCTGTTCGTCTCGCAGTCCGCCGTGAGCCACCAGATCTCGCAGCTGGAGCAGCAGGTCGGCCAGCCGCTGTTCCGGCGCAAGGGGCGCGGCGTGGAGCTGACGGTGGCGGGCAGCCTGCTGCTGGACAGCGTGGGCAAGTCGCTCGAGCACATCCGCAACGGGCTGGCCCGCATCGAGACCTACATGGACGACCGGCTCGTCACGCTGGTGTGTCCCGCGCCCGTGGCCAGCGGCTGGCTGCAGCCGCGGGTCGACCGGCTGCTGCAGGCGCACCCGGACCTGTGCCCGATCATCTCGGTCGACGAAAGCGCGCGCTTCATCGACGAACTCGACGTGGACATCGCCATCACCCGCGCGCCGCTGCGGCAAGAGGGTGTGTTCGAGGTGCCGCTGCTCACCGACGAACTCGTGGCCGTCGGGCCGCCCACGCAGAAAGAGGAAGACAACCTCGGCCTGCTGTGCCTCGAAGAAGACCTCACGAGCGACCGCATCGGCCCCTTCATCCGCGCGCATTTCGGCGGCCTGCGCAAGGCCGCGATCTACGACGACCCGCGCCTGGTGCTCGACGCGGCCTTGCGCGGCCGGGGCATCGCGCTGGTGTCGCGCCTGCTGGCCGACGACGCCTTGCGCACCGGGCAATTGCGGCAGTTGCCGGACACCCCGAGCCTGCCGCTGGGCACCCTCTGGATCGCGTGCGCCGAAGGCCCCTCACGCCTGCCGCTAGTGCGGGAGGTGTTCGACAGCCTGCGGCGGTTTGCGCAGGAAGACGCTGGCGATATGAGCCAGATCGATCAATCCCTTTAAAAGACATCAATTGTGTAGATAGATAGGCGTCGACAGAATTCGGGGTTTCCTAGAACTTAGTAATAACCCTGATTCCAATGACAACGCGACGCACTCTCCTGGGCCTGGGCGGCCTGGGCCTTTTCGGTGGACTCGTGACCGCCTGTGGCGGCGGCGGTGGTGGGAGCGGCAGCGGCATGCTGCCGCCCTTCCCCGTGCCCATGCCGACCCCTTCGCCTGCCCCGGCCCCGGCACCCGCGTCCGGCTGGCGCATGCCCGACGAAGGCGACGCCCACCGCGCCGTGTGGATGGCCTTCGCCGCGCGCGAATCCATCTGGACGGCCGAGATGCGCCAGCCGGTGTTCCAGGCGCTGGCGCGCATCGCCAATGCCATCAGCGTCTACGAACCGGTCAAGATGCTGGTGAACCCCGCGGATGCTTCCACGGCCCGCCAACTGTGCGGCTCCAACGTGCACCTCATCGAACACGCCATCGACGACCTCTGGATGCGCGACACCGGCTGCGTCTTCGTGCGCAACGCCCGTGGCGAGCGCGCCGCCGTGAGCTTCAACTTCAACGGCTGGGGCAACCAGCAGGCCCATGCACGCGACGCCACGGTGGCCGCGCGCATGGCCGAACTCACGGGGGTGCCGCTGCTGCGCAGCAGCCTCGTGATGGAAGGCGGCGGCATCGAGGTCGACGGCCAGGGCACGGCGATCATCACGGAGAGCTGCGTGCTCAACAAGAACCGCAACCCGGGCGTCAGCAAGGCCGACGCGGAGGCCGAGCTCAAGCGCATGCTGGGGCTGGACAAGATCATCTGGCTGCCGGGCATCGCGGGCCGCGACATCACCGACGGCCACACCGACTTCTATGCGCGCTTTCTCAAGCCCGGCGTGGTCGTGGCGGCGCTGGACACCGACCCGAAATCGTACGACCACGCCGTGACACACCGCCACCTGGAACTGCTGACCGGCGCCACCGACGCGCGCGGGCGCCCCCTGCAGATCGTCACGCTGAAGACGCCCAGCCAGGTGCGCCCGACCTTTGCGCGCAAGGAGTTCGCGGCCGGCTACGTCAACTTCTTCCTCACCGACAAGGCGGTGTTCATGCCCGAGTTCGGCGACGCCGTGGCCGACAGCGCGGCCCGCGCGGCACTGGCCGCGCACCTGCCCAGCCACCAGATCGTGCAGCTGGACATCGACGCCATCGCCGCGGGTGGCGGCGGCATCCACTGCACGACGCAACAGGAACCGGCGTGATGCCGCGCCCCCTCCCCTGATTCCGGAGACCGACATGCACCTTCCTCTGACCCGCCGCCGCCTGCTGCACGGCATGGGCCTGGCGCCCCTGGCCTCGTTGGGCCTGGTCGCCACGGCCACCGCCGCGGCGCCCGACACCTGGCACATGCCCGACGAGGGCGACGCGCACCGCGCCACCTGGATGTCCTTCGGCCCCAGCGAACGCGTCTGGGGGCGGCGCCTGCTGAAGCCGGCGCGCGAGCACCTGGCGCAGATCGCCCGCACCATCGCCGCCTTCGAGCCCGTGCACCTGCTGGTGCGCGAGCAGGAGCACGACCTGGCCGCGCGCCTGTGCGGCAACCGCGTGACGCTCGAGGTGCAGCCGGTGGACGACCTCTGGATGCGCGACACCGGCCCCGTGTTCGTGCGCAACGGCGCGGGCGAATGGGCCGGTGTCGATTTCAACTTCAACGGCTGGGGCAACAAGCAGTCGCATGCGCGCGACGCCGAAGTGGCCGAGTACGTGACCGACGCCGCCGAGGTGCAGCGCCTGCGCACGCGGCTCGTGCTCGAAGGCGGCGGCATCGAGGTCGACGGCGCGGGCACGGCGATCATCACCGAGAGCTGCGTGCTCAACCCCAACCGCAACCCCGGCCTGCGCAAGGAGGCCTGCGAAGCCGAGCTCAAGCGCCTGCTGGGCCTGCGCAAGATCATCTGGCTGCCCGGCATCGCGGGCCGCGACATCACCGACGGTCACACCGATTTCTATGCGCGCTTTGCCGCGCCGGGCGTGGTGGTCGCGGGCCTGGACGACGACCCCGATTCCTACGACCACGCCGTGACCCGGCGCCACCTGGAGATCCTGCGCCAGGCCACCGATGCACGCGGCCAGCGCCTGCGCGTGGGAGTGCTGCGCGGCCCGGAATCGGTGCGCAGCACCTTCGAGTCAGACGAGTTCGCGGCGGGCTACATCAACTTCTATGTCTGCAACGGCGCCGTGATTGCGCCGCAGTTCGGCGATGCGCGCGCCGACGGCAACGCCCGCGCGCTGCTGCGCGAGCTGTTCCCCAAGCGCGAGGTGGTACAGCTCGACATCGACGCCATTGCCGCGGGCGGCGGCGGCATCCACTGCACGACGCAGCAGCAGCCGCGCTGATGCGTTGCGGCGCTAGCGCGGCCGCCCGAGCATCCCCGCGCGCCGTGCCGCGATCACGGCCTGCGTGCGGCTGGTCACGCCGAGCGCGCCGAAGATCGCCGAGATGTGCGCCTTGATCGTCTTCTCGCTGGTGGCCAGGCGCAGCGCGATCTCGGCGTTGCGCAGCCCTTCGCACAGCAGCTGCAGCACCTCGGCCTGCCGCGCCGTGAGCGTGCTCAGCACGTCGGTGGGCGTCGACAGCACGGGCAGCGACGCACCGCCCGCCGGCGAGGCCTGCACCACGTTCTGCTCGCCCGCCATGACGCGGCGCAGCGCGTCCATGAGCTGCTGGCTGTCGGCCGACTTGTGCACGAAGCCCTGCGCGCCGGCGTCGAGCGCGGTGTCGATGTCCTGCGGGTCTTCGGAGGCCGACAGCACCAGGATGCGCAGGCCGCCGCGCCGCCGGTGCAGCTCGGCCAGCAGGGCCGCGCCACCGAGGTCGGGCAGGTAGTAGTCGGTCATCACCGCGTCGAGCCGGGGCAAGGTGGCGAGCGCCTCGAGCGCTTCGGCGCCGTTGCGGGCCGTGGCGACGGTCATCGTCGGCTCGGCTTCGCGCAGCGCGAGGAACAGGCCTTCGCGAAACATCGCGTGGTCGTCGATCAACAGGATGGTGGCGGGCATCCTTCGATTCTGGCGGCAACCGGCGTCGAACCCCACGGTTCCCCGTGGGTGCCGGAGGAAACCCGCCGGGTATCGCCCTCAGCGGTCGGCGGGCGGACGGCGCGCCGCCGCCGTGCGCGAGCCCAGCCGGGGCGACACCACGCGCGAGGCCGCGCGACGATGGCGCAGCACGCGCGACCCTCGGCGCCCTGGCGGTGCCGACGTCGGTGCCTGCCGGTGGGCCTCGAACCGTGCTTCCTTCTGCTTCAGGTAGTGCATGAGCACGTGCGACACCATGTTGAGCCCGATGGTGCCGAACGCCGCCGGAAAGATGTACAGCGCGATCGACAGCTCCGACGAGAAGACGACGTCGTCCGCCAGCGAGGGCGTGGCCTGCGCCAGCCGCGCCAGCGCGCGCAGCAGGAAGATGTCCGCGCCCGCCAGCGCGATCAGGAGCAGGCCGAAGGCCAGCACGGTGGTCTTGGAGAACTCGCGCCGCACGAACAGCGTGACGAAGATCGCGGCGGGCAGCACCAGCGAGCACAGCACCAGCGCCCAGAAGCGGACCTCGGTGAATATCGTCGCGTCTGAAAGCAGGTGCATGGGCAGAGCGTTGAAGGGCGGGCGGCGGGTCGGCCGCTCCGAAGGCGCATTGGGCCACGGGCGGCGCGTTGCAATTTGTCCGCTGGGTGAAGCATCGGTAAAGCCCCCAAGGTGCGTCCACGGCAGGGGAAACCCGCTGGGCCCGAACCCGGGGTCGCTGGCCACAATGCCGGTGCGCGCATCGGCGCAGGGCGCCCCAACATCCAACGACAAGAAGGACCAGATGCCATGGCGGAATTCGACTACGTGATCGTGGGCGGCGGCTCGGGCGGCGCCACGCTGGCCTCGCGCCTGAGCGAGGACCCGTCGGTGACGGTCTGCCTCATCGAGGCCGGCGGCGACGGACGCGGCATCCTCGTGCGGGCGCCGGCCGCCGTGGTGGCGATGCTGCCGGGCCGCCCGCGCATCAACAACTACGCCTACCAGACCGTGCCGCAGCCCGGCCTGAACGGGCGGCGCGGCTACCAGCCGCGCGGGCGCTGCCTGGGCGGCTCCAGCGCGATCAACGCCATGCTCTACGTGCGCGGCCACCGAGAGGACTACGACGACTGGGCACGCGCGGGCTGCGCCGGCTGGAGCTTCGACGAGGTGCTGCCGCACTTCCTGCGCGCCGAAGGCAACCAGCGCGGCGCCAGCGCGCTGCACGGCGCCGACGGCCCATTGCAGGTGTCGGAGCAGCAAAGCCCGCGCGCCATCACCGAGGCCTTCGTGCGCGCCGCCGCCGAGTGCGGCATTGCGCGCAACGACGACTTCAACGGCCCCGAGCAGGAAGGCGCGGGGCTCTACCAGGTCACGCAGTTCCACGGCGGCGCGAAGAACGGCGAGCGCTGCTCGGCCGCCGCGGCCTACCTGCACCCGGTGATGGACCAGCGCCCCAACCTCTCGGTGATGACCGGCACGCAGGCCCTGCGCGTGGTGCTCGAAGACCGGCGCGCGGTGGGCGTCGAAGTGCGGCGCGGCGGCAACGTCGAAACCATTCGCGCGCGCCGCGAGGTGGCGCTGTGCGGCGGCACCTTCAACTCGCCGCAGTTGCTGATGCTCTCGGGCATCGGCGACCCCGACGAACTCGCGCGCCACGGCATCGAAGTGCGGCACGCGCTGCGCGGCGTGGGGCAGAACCTGCAGGACCACTGCGACTTCATCGTCGCCTACAAGTCCAAGCAGACCGACATGTTCGGCATCGGCCCGGTCGGCGGGCTGCACCTGCTGAAAGCCATCAACCAGTGGCGCCGCGACGGCACGGGCCTCGTCGCCACGCCGTTCGCGGAAGGCGGCGCCTTCATCAAGTCGTCGCCCGAACTGCGCCGGCCCGACCTGCAGCTGCACTTCGTGATCGCGATCACCGACGACCACGCACGCAAGCTGCACGCGGGCTTCGGCTTCTCGTGCCATGTGTGCGTGCTGCGCCCCAAGGGCCGGGGCGATGTGCGCCTGAACGACGCCAGCCCCGACTCCGCGCCGCGCATCGACCCGCGCTTCCTGGCCGACCCGGAAGACATGGCGCTGCTGCTGCAGGGCGTGAAGAAGACGCGCGAGATCATGCGCGCGCCCGCGCTCGAAAAATACCGCCACCGCGAGGTCTACACCGCCGACGCCCACACCGACGTGCAGCTCGAAGAGCACATCCGCGCGCGCGCCGACACCATCTACCACCCGGTGGGCACCTGCAAGATGGGCGTCGATGCGATGGCGGTGGTCGATCCGCAGCTGCGCGTGCACGGCATCGCGGGCCTGCGCGTGGTCGATGCCTCGGTGATGCCGACGCTGATCGGCGGCAACACCAACGCGCCGACGATCATGATCGCGGAGCGCGCGGCCGGCTGGATGCGCGGGCCGGCCTCCTTCGCGGCATCCGCTACGGCAGTGCCGTCGATGAGCCTCGCACCATGAGTTCGCCCGGCAGCAGCAGCTGACGCGGCGCCGCGTCGAGCCCGCGCAGGCGCTCGATGAGGCAGGTGGCGGCGGCGCGGCCGATCTCGTCGGTCGGCTGTGCCACGGTGCTCAGGCCCGGCCCGATGAGCGAAGCCCATTCGGGATCGTCGAAACCCACAAAGCCCAGGTCGGCGCCGAAGCGCCAGTCGAGCCGCGCCATGGCCTGCGCCACGCGCAGCGTGACCACGGCATTGCCCGCGACCACCGCCGCGCGGCGGCCCCGTTTGGCGCGCTGGCGCAGCGCGCGCAAGGCCTCGTCGAGCGCGTCGTTCTCGCCCTCGACCGATTCGAAGACCTCGCCCGCCACGCGCGGCTCGTGCGCGGCCACGCAGGCGCCGAAGGCGGCCGTGCGCTCGCGCCGCGAACTCACGCCCTTCTGCGGCTCGGTGACGTACAGCAGCTCGCGGTAGCCGCCCTCGACCAAGTGGCCGCAGGTGTCGCGCATGGCGGCGTGGTTGTCGAGCGAGACGAAGTCGGTGTGCATGCCCGTGTGCCGGCGGTCGACCAGCACGGCGGGCTTGCCGTGCAGCGTGACCGCATCGACCACGTTGCTGCCGCGCCCCAGCGTGTTGAGGATGAAGCCGTCGACCTGGTAGCCCGCGAGCGCATTGATGGCTTCGCGCTCGCGTTCGCTCTCGTTGCCCAGGTTGAACAGCATCACGAGGTAGCCGGCGTCCTGGCAGGCCTTCTCGGCGCCGCGCAGCACGGCCACCGAGTACGGGTTGGTGATGTCGGCCACGATCAGGCCGATGAGCCGCGAGCGGCCGTGGCTCAGCGCCTGCGCCATCGGGCTGGGCGAGTACGCCAGCTTGGCGATGGCGGCCTCGACGCGCGCGGCGATGTCGGGACTCAGCAGGCGCTCGCGGTGGTTCAAAAAGCGCGAGACGGTGGCCTTCGAGACGCCCGCGGCTTCGGCGACGTCGGCGATGGTGGCGCGGCCTGTGGGCTTCATGTCAGGCGGCGGCCGTGTCGTAGGGTGCCGTGGGCTTCTGGCCGGCCAGCACCTGCAGCAGATTGGTCGTGGCCAGCTCGGCCATCGCGTGGCGCGTCTCGTGCGTGGCCGAGCCGATGTGCGGCAGCGGCGTGACGCGCGGGTGCGTGCGCAGCGGCGAGTCGGCCGGCAGCGGCTCTTTCGCGAACACGTCGAGGCCGGCGGCGCGCAAGGTGCCGTGGTCGAGCGCGTCGAGCAGCGCGGCTTCGTTCACGGTGGCGCCACGGCCGCCGTTGATGAAAGACGCACCCGGCTTCATGCGCGCGAAGAAGGCGGCGTCGATCATGCCGCGCGTGGCGTCGGTCAGCGGCAGCATCGCGAGCACGATGTCGGCGCGCGCGAGCAAATCATCGAGCGGCGTGTGCGTGGCGCGGCCTTGCAGCTCGGGCGCCTGCGTGGCCAGGTCGACCGCGCGACGCGCGTGATAGAGCACCGGCATGCCGAAGCCCAGCGCGGCACGGCGCGCCACGGCCTGGCCGATGCGGCCGAAACCGAGGATGCCCAGCGTCTTGCCATGCACGTCGGTGCCGAAGAATTCCTCGCCGATGTTCTTGGTCCAGCGGCCTTCGCGCACCATCGTCGACAGTTCGACCACGCGGCGCTGCGTGGCCATGAGGATCGCGAACACCGTGTCGGCCACCGTCTCGGTGAGCACGTCGGGCGTGTGGCACAGCACGATGTGGCGCTTGTGCAGTTCGGCCAGCGGGTAGTTGTCGACGCCGACCGACACGCTCGAAATCACTTCGAGCTGCGGCGCCGCATCGAGCAGCGCAGCGTCGACGTTGTAGCTCGAACCGATCAGCCCGTTCGCGGTGGCAAGCGCAGCGGCAAAGGCCTCGGGCGCCTTGCGCGGATCGGCCACGGTGACGTGGTGCACGGCCTGCAGGCGCGCGAGTTGGTCTTCGGGCAGCGCCCGGAACACCAGCACGTTCTTCTTCGTCATCAGAGCCCCGCTTCTTCGAGTTGCGCCCGCGTCGGCAGGCCTTCGGTGTCGCCGAGCACCTGCACGGCACGTGCGCCGATCCAGGCGCCGCGACGCACTGCGTCGGGCACGCGCTTGCCTTCGAGCAGCGCGCTCACCACGCCGGCGGCAAAGCCGTCGCCCGCGCCCACGGTGTCGATCACTTCCTTCACCGGGAAGCCGTCGACATGGCCGGTGCCGGCCACGTCGCTGTCGTAGTACGCACCGGCGGCGCCGAGCTTGACGACGACCAGCTTCGCACCGCGTTCGCGGTAGAACTTGGCCACGTCTTCGGGCTTGTCGTGGCCCGTGAGCAGCAGGCCCTCTTCGATGCCGGGCAGCACCCAGTCGGCCCGTGACGCGAGTTCGTTCACCCAGTGCCGCATCGTCTCGGTCGACGACCACAGCGTGGGCCGCAGGTTGGTGTCGAACGAGATGGTGCGGCCGGCCGCACGCATCACGTCCATGGTCTTGAGCGCCGCCTGCAGGCTGGTCTCGGAGATGGCCGCGAACACGCCGGTGGCGTGCAGGTGGCGTGCCGAGCGCAGCCAGGCTTCGTCGACATCGGCCGGGCCCATGTGGCTCGCGGCCGAGCCCTTGCGGTGGTATTCGATCGGCGGGTCGCTGCCGTCGGTGACGCGGCCCTTGAACTGGAAGCCGGTGCGCTGCGTCGCGTCGGTGATCACGTGCGAGCAGTCGATGCCCTCGGCGCGCATCGCGGCCAGCAGCGCGCGGCCCATCGAATCGGTGCCCAGGCGGCTGGCCCAGCCCACCTTCAGGCCCAGGCGCGACAGGCCGATGGCCACGTTGGTCTCGGCGCCGGCGGTGCGCTTGTGGAACGACTGGGCGTCTTCCAGCGGGCCGGGCCGGTCGGCCACGAGCAGCAGCATGGCTTCGCCGAACAGCGCGACGTCGAAGGCGGTGGGTTGCGTCATGTGTGTGTTCCTACGCCCGTGCGGCGCGGATGAAGTCGATCTGCGTGCGGGTGACGGCCAGCAGGTCGTCGCCCACCAGAGGGTATTCGATGGCGTGGGGCACATCGGCCGGCAGTGCGCGCAGCACCGCGCGCCACGGCGCGACCGAGTCGCCCAGCGGCACCGCCACCCATTTGTGCGGCAGGCGCTGCGCGCCCTTGCAATGCACGTAGCGCACGCGGTGGCCGAGCGCCTGCGCGGCCTGCAGCGGGCACTCGCCGAGCCAGTGCCAGTTGCCCATGTCGAAGGTCATGCCCAGCGGCACGCCAGCGCGGTCGGCCACGTCGAAGAAGGTCTGCAGCGCGGCCAGCGTGCCGGCGCGCACGGTCTGGTCGTTCTCGATGAGCAGCTCGACGCGGGTTTCGGCCAGCGCCACCTTCAGGCCCCAGAGCGAGCCGTGCGACGAAGCCTGGAAATCGCCGATGGCCATCTTGAGCCGCTTCGCGCCCACGCGCGTGGCGGCGGCGATGCCGCGTTGCAGCGCGGCGCTGTCGAGCCAGCCGCCTTCGGCCCACAGGCCCTCGGGGCTGGAGTACACGGAAGCCAGGCCGTCGAGCGCAGGCAGTTCGGCTTCGGCGTCGCGCAGCATCTCGCCGCGCACTTCCACCGAATCGGCACCGGCCGCGCGCGAGAGTTGCGAGCACCAGAGCTGGCCGTGCCGCCCCACCTCGGCCGCACCGAAAGACGACAGAGAAATCAGGACTTCGAAGGCCATCAGTGGGCTTGGTGCGAGCTGAGAATTTGCCCGAGGAACTGGCGCGTGCGCTCGTCCTTGGGGTTGCCGAAGAACTCCTGCGGCGGTGCCTGCTCGACGATCTTGCCGTCGGCCATGAAGATCACGCGGTCGGCCACGCTGCGGGCAAAGCCCATCTCGTGCGTGACGCACAGCATGGTCATGCCGTCTTCGGCCAGGCCGATCATGGTGTCGAGCACTTCCTTGACCATCTCGGGGTCGAGCGCGGAGGTGGGTTCGTCGAACAGCATGATCTTGGGCGACATGCACAGCGCGCGCGCAATCGCCACGCGCTGCTGCTGGCCGCCCGACAGCTGGCTCGGGTACTTCTTCGCCTGCTCGGGAATGCGCACGCGCGTGAGGTACTTCATGGCCACCTCTTCCGCCTGCGCCTTGGTCATGCCGCGCGAGCGCATCGGCGCCAGCGTGCAGTTCTCCAGGATGGTGAGGTGCGGAAACAGGTTGAACTGCTGGAACACCATGCCGACTTCGGCGCGCACCGCGTCCACGTTCTTGCCGCCCGCGGTGAGGTCAATGCCGTCGACCACGATGCGGCCCTTTTGCACCGTCTCGAGCCGGTTGATGCAGCGGATGAGCGTCGACTTGCCCGAGCCCGAGGGCCCGCAGATCACGATGCGCTCGCCCTGGCGCACCGACAGGTCGATGCCGGTCAACACCTGGAATTCACCGTACCACTTGTTGACCGCTTCCATGCGGATGATCGATTCCGTCGTCATGCCAGGATTCTTTCTTCTTCAGCCGCGGGGGCTCACTGCATCTTGGGCAGGTCGGCCTGCAGCCACTTCTGGTACAGCTTGTTCAGCTCGCCGTTGGCGGTGTTCTTCTGCACGAATTCGTTCACGGCCTTATGCAGCTCTTCCTGGCCCGGACGCATCGCGATGCCCATCGATTGCTGCACCAGCGTGAACTTGTTTTCGAAGGTGTTGGCCGGCACGCGCTTGGCGATCTGCGCAGCCACCGTGACCGAGCAGCCGATCGCATCGACCTGGCCCGAGATCAGCGCCTGCATGGCCGAGGCGTCGTCGTCGAAGCGGCGGATTTCCGTGCCTTCCGGTGCGGCCTTGGTCACGGCCACGTCTTGCGTCGAGGCGCGGGCCACGCCCACGCGCAGGCCCTTCAGGTCGCCTGCCGCCTTGATGGAGGTCTTGGTCGCGCCGTACAGCACGATGGTCGCGGCCGCGTAGGGCTGCGAGAACTGCACCTGCTTGGCGCGCTCGGGCGTCACGGCCAGCGAAGCCACCAGCAGGTCGACCTTGTTGGTCAACAGGAACGGAATGCGGTTCGGGCCGGTCACCGGCACGATGTTGGCCTTGACGCCCCAGTCTTTCGCCAGCAGCTTGGCCACGTCGGCGTCGTAGCCGTCGGGCTGGTTCTTCGCGTCGGTGGTGCCGTAGGGCGGGAAGTCGACCAGCATGCCGATGGTGATCTCGCCCTTCTTCTTGATGTCGGCCATGCTTTGTGCCGAAGCGAAGGGAGCGAACACGGTCAGCGCGGCGCCGAGGCCCAGGGCTGCAATGGCAGCGCGGCGGGTGGTGGTAACGGTCATTGGATGTGTCTCCTGAATAAAGAAAGGAAGCGACGAGAAAGGAAAAGCGAAAAGGGTCAACGCGCGAGCGCCTGGGCGCGCTTGCGCTCCATGCGGGCTGCCAGCAGCGACAGCGGCCAGCAGATCACGAAGTAGATGGCGGCCACCACCGAGAACACGATGAGCGGCTGGAAGGTGGCGTTGTTGACGATCTGCCCGGCGCGCGTGACCTCGACGAAGCCGATGATGGCCGCGAGCGACGTGCCCTTGATGATCTGCACCAGGTAGCCCACCGTGGGCGCCAGCGCGATCTTGAAGGCCTGCGGCAGCACCACGTCGCGCATGCGTGCCACGTAGTGCAGGTTCAAAGCCTGCGCCGCCTCCCACTGGCCGCGCGGAATGGCCTGGATGCAGCCGCGCCAGATTTCGCCCAGGAAGGCCGCGCTGTTCAGCACCAGCGCCACGCCTGCGGCGACCCACGGGTTGATGTCCAGCCCCAGCACCGGCGCGCCGAAGAACACCAGGAACAGCTGCAGCAGCAGCGGCGTGCCCTGGAAGATCTGGATGAAGGTGGTCGACACGGCGCGCGCCCACGTCGATTCCGACGTGCGCATGAGCGCGATGAGCAGCCCCAGGATGGCGCCCCCCACGAAGGCGATGGCCGACAGCGCCAGCGTCCACTGGGCTGCTTCGAGGATGAAAAGGAATTCGGGAAAACCGAAGGTGCGCATGGTGTGTGCTCCGTCCGTCGTGGTCAGTCAGTTACCGGCGGTCCGGGTAGTTGAGCGTGCGCTTGTAGATCAGCTTGAACATGGCCGAGAAGGCCAGCGCCAGCGCGAGGTAGATGGCCGCGACCACGATGTAGATCTCGAAGCTGCGGAAGGTCTGCGACTGCAGGTTGGCGGCCACCGAGGTCAGGTCGTCGGCCGAGATGACCGAGACCACGGCCGAGCTCAGCATCAGCAAAATGAACTGGCTCGTGAGCGCGGGGTAGATGGCCTTCAGCGCGGGCTTGATGATCACGAAGCGGAAGATCTCCCAGGGCTTGAGGTTGAGCGCGCGGCCCGCCTCGATCTGGCCCTTGGGAATCGACTCGATGCCCGCGCGGATGATCTCCGTGGCGTAGGCGCCCAGGTTCACCACCATCGCCACCAGCGCGGCCGTCTGCGGCGACCAGCGCAGGCCGATGGCCGGCAGCGCGAAGAAGAAGAAAAACAGCTGCACGAGGAACGGCGTGTTGCGGATCACCTCGATGTAGGCATTGACGATGAAGCGCAGCCAGCCCGGCCCCGAGGTCTTGCCCCAGGCACAGAAGATGGCCACCACCAGCCCCAGCAAGGTGGCGGTGAGCGAGAGCTGCACCGTGATCCACGTGCCCTTGAGCAGCAGCGGCCAGGCGGCAAAGACGGCGTCGAATTGGAACTGGTAGTTCATGGCGGAGCGTGCACGGCCAGGCCGTGCGCAGACCCTGAAAGGAATGCTTGCAGCTTAAATGAAACCGGTTTCAGGCCTAGCTAGGGATTCCCCTAGGTGGGCGTTTTGCCCTACCCGCCTGCCTACACTGGCGCGATGCCGAACCCCCACGCGGACCCCACTTCTCCCCCGGCAGGCACCCCGGCCACCGGCCCCGTCGTGCAGCATTTCCGGCAGGCGCTGCTCTGGCCCTTGCGCCTCGTGCCGGCGCCCGGCGCGGCGCCCACGCACCACGGCCCCTGGCACGTGCTGCGCGACCTGGGCGAGGCCTCGCCCTGGCGCGAGGAGGTCGACGAATACACCGGCGAGAGCGGCCGCTTCCACGAGCGCCACTACAACGAGTTCGTGAGCTTCCTGCCGTACGTGCAGCGCTTCCTGTACGGCGAAGGCCGATCGCGCGGCAGCACCGACGGCACAGGCAGCGACGGCGATTCGCCGATGCGCGTGTTCCGCCGCCGCGACATCGCGTCCGTGCGGCTGGTGGCGCACCCCGGCGAGGCGCCCATCACGCTCGACGTGATTCACTGCGACCTGTACTTCTTCTTCGACATCGACGTGGTGCTGCTCAACCTCGAGGTCGGCACCGACCACCTGAGCCTGGCGCAGGCGCAGGACATCCTCTACCGCTTCGGCCGCGCCTACCCTTCGGGCTGGGAGCCCGACGGCGCCGCCCTGCACTGCATGGCCAGCGTCGAATGGCTGGACGCCGACGGCCGCGTGCTCGCCGCCTCCGACGCGCAGCAGCGCGACGCCTTCCTGTCGCACGTGGCCCAGCACCGCGCGCCGCGCATCGCCGCGCACTGGGCCTACCTGATGCAGCCGCTGGTGAGCGACCACTCGGACGACCCCGGCGTGCTGCGCTACCGCCAGATCGAGTACTACCGCATGCCGGTGATGGCCTACCTGTCGCTGGACGACCCGCGCCGCCTCACGCGCGACGACTTCGTGCGGCTCGCGCTCGTCACCGGCGCGGGCGGCGCCGACGCCCACCTGCCCTATGCCGAGCACCACCTGGCCGACTTCGAGCACAAGTACTGCTACGACCGCTTCTGGGTGAACACGGGCGCGGCGCCCAACACGCGCTACCTGTGCAACGGCCACGCCCTCGTCGTGGTGGGCGACGCGCGCTCCGAGTTCTTCTGCTGCCGCGACCGCGGCGTGCTCGCGCAGTTCAGGCACCAGCACTTCCTGCTGTTCCTCATCGCGCACTTCCAGAAGGCCTCGCTGCTGATGTTCTCGGACCAGCTGGTCGAGGCACTGAAGAAGCTCGACATCCGCAGCACGCCGAGCGTGAAGCAGTTCAAGCGCGCCATCCGCGCGAGCTTCGAGCGCTTTCTTCGCTTCACGCACCGCTACTGGTTCCACGAGATTTCGGAGCAGGCGCAGGTGCGCGCGCTCTCGCACATGTGTGCCGCGCACCTCGGGCTCGACCCGCTGTACGACGAGGTCAAGTCGCGCATCGCCGACATGAACACCTACCTCGATGCCGACAGCCTGCGCCGGCAGGCCAGCACCGTGGTGCGGCTCACGGTGGTCACGCTGTTCGGCCTCATCGGCACCGTCACCACCGGCTTCCTCGGCATGAACCTGCTGGCCGAAGCCGACGCGCCGCTGTGGCGCAAGGCGATCTGGTTCGGCGTGGTGTTCGTGTTCACCACCTGGCTCACGATCTACACGATGGTGAAGTCGCAGCGGCTGTCGGACTTCATCGATGCGCTGTCGAACGACCGGCTGAGTTTTCGCGGCAAGCTGGCTGCGCTGGCGCGGGTGTGGCGGGCGGGGGCGGACTGAAGGGTCTTGTTCAGGGCGACGCTCACGCCGACGCGGTACCTTGCTCCGCGAATGTCCCCCGGGGCTTCGCCCCTCCTCCTTGATTTCGCTGCGCAAGGCACCGCATCGACGTGAGCGTGTTCAGAGCACTTGTTGATCGGCCAGCACCACGACCGCGCCTCTCGTGCGCAGGACACCGGGTGCTTCCCGCAGCGAAATCAAGGAGGAGGCCGCAGGCCGGGGGACATTCGCCGAGGGAAGTACCCGGTGTCCTGGGCACGCACCCCGAACTAAGATCACCGCCCTCACAAAGAAGCCACGCATGCGCATCGCCCTCGTCTCCGACATCCACGGAAACCTCCCCGCACTGAAAGCCGTCGTCGAGGACATCGCGCGCCGCAAGGTGGATGCGATCGTCAACCTCGGCGACAGCCTCTCAGGCCCGCTGATGCCGCTGGAGACTGCGCAGTTCCTGATGGCGCAGGACTGGGTCCAACTCGCCGGCAATCACGAACGGCAACTGCTCACGTTGCCGACCTCCGGCCAGCGCGGGGAGTCCGACGCCTTCGCGCACGCCCGACTCGGCGAGGCAGAGTTCGCATGGATCGCCTCGCTCACGCCGTGCCAGCGCTTGAGCCCCGAGGTGCTGCTGTGCCACGGCACGCCGGAGAGCGACCTCACCTACTTCCTCGAAACGGTCGAGCCCACGCAACTGCGCATGGCCACCGCAGCAGAGGTCGATGCGCGTCTCGGCACAGTGGAAGCCGGCACGGAACTGGTCGCCTGCGGCCACACGCACCTGCCACGCGTGATGCACGCATCCAATGGCATCTTGATCGTCAACCCGGGCAGCGTCGGCCTGCAGGCCTATGGCGACGCGCATCCGTACCCGCACCACGTGGAGACCGGCTCACCCGATGCGCGCTACGCGCTGGTCGAACGGCACGACCACGGACAGTGGACCTGCACGCTGCTCACCGTGCCCTACGACCACGCCGCCATGGCGGCACTGGCTGCTGCCAATGGGCGTGCGGACTGGGCCCACGCACTGGCCACCGGGCGCATGCCCTAGATCAATCGCCGAAAGCGATGTCCGCGCTGTCGACCGCGCGGATCGGCACGCCGAAGCTCGTGATGTCCGACAGCGTCGCGTTGTGGTGCGCGCGGATGAAGGCGCCCTTGGCATGCGGCTTGTCGTGCGAGGTGTGGGCGTCGGCCGCCAGCACCACCTCGTAGCCCAGCGCGGCGGCGCGGCGCACGGTGGTGTCCACGCAGAACTCCGACGAATAGCCGCAGACCACCACGCGCCGCACGCCCTGCCCCGACAGCCAGGCCTCCAACGGCGTGCGCAGGAACGAATCGGGCGTGGTCTTGCGCAGGCGCGCGTCAGCCGGCGTCACCTGCAAGGCATCGGCCAGCTGCCAGCGCTCGGAATCGAACTCCAGGTCGATGGCGTTCTCGTGCTGGACGAAGGCCACCGGCACGCCGGCCGCGCGGGCCCGCGCCGTGAGCGCGTTGATGCGCCCGATGACCGCTTCGGCCTCGTACGGCCGGGGCGGATCGTCGCAAAGGCCGCGCTGCATGTCGATGACGAGGATGGCAGTTTTCATGGCGATGAAAGGCTGTGGACGTGGATCGCCGGAGTATGCCGCCGGCCCGCGCATTGCCCCCGCCCGCCGAATGTTTCTGTCGCTGAAACCATTGAAAAGCCAACTCCCGCTAGTCTCGCGCCTCAAGACCAACACACACGCAGAGGGCTTTCCCATGGCTGACGAATCGGACTCGCAAGGCGCTTATTTACCCCGGCTGCTGCGCCGCAGCGCGGTGCTCGCCACGGCCGGCTGCGCGTTCGTGGCCGGCTGCAGCAGCGCCGGCGGCGGGGAAACGCGCTACGACAACTCGCCGCAGTTCAAGGGCGGCGTGTTCCAGAACATGCCCAACCCCGAGCTGCAGCCCGCCGCCAGCACCTGGCGCATCTGGTCGCGCTTCATCGTCGGCAGCAAGGTCGACACCGTGCCGGTCGACCCCATTCCGGTGCGCGCCCTGACGCCCCAGGCGCTCGACGCACTAGCAGCCGACGCCAACCACGTGGTGCGCCTGGGCCACTCATCGCACCTGCTGAAACTCAAGGGCAAGTACTGGCTCATCGACCCCGTGTTCAGCGAGCGCGTCTCGCCCTTCACCTGGGTCGGGCCGAAGCGTTTTCACAAGCCGCCGATCCAGCTGGAGCAGCTGCCGCCGATCGAAGCGGTGATCCTCTCGCACGACCACTACGACCACCTCGACGTGGCCACCATCGAGTACCTGGCCACGCGCGTGCAGCGCTACTTCGTGCCGCTGGGCGTGCGCGCCCGGCTCATCGAGATGGGCGTGCCCGCCGAGCGCGTGACCGAGCTCGACTGGTGGCAAGGCGGCGAACATGCGGGCGTGAAGCTCACCGCCACGCCCGCGCAGCATTTCTCGGGCCGCGCGGTCACGCTGACCGACCGCGACCGCACGCTGTGGGCCTCGTGGGTGGTGCAAAGCGGCGACCAGCGCATCTTCTACAGCGGCGACTCGGGCTACTTCCCCGGCTTCAAGCAGATCGGCGAGCGCTTCGGCGGCTTCGACCTGGCGCTGATGGAAAACGGCGCCTACGACGCCTACTGGCCCGGCGTGCACATGACGCCCGAGCAGAGCGTTCAGGCCTTCGAAGACCTGCGCGGCAAGGTGCTCTATTCGGTGCACAACAGCACCTTCGACCTGGCCTTCCACACCTGGCACGACCCGCTGGACCGCATCGCCGACCTGGCGCAGGCCAAGAAGATCGACCTGGCCACGCCGGTGATCGGCGAAGTGCTCACGGTGGGCCAGGCACGCACCAACGTGCGTTGGTGGGCCGGGCTGAAGTAAGGAACGCACCGTCCACGCGGCGGTGTGTGTTTCAAATGTTGCTCGCCACTTTTGGAAGGTTTACAGACAGTTAACCAGCGGCCGGTTCAATCGCCGTGTCGCCGCGACGAATCCCTCACCGGACGCCGATCGCGGACGACACCGTCATCTGCAAGGCAGCAGCCACAGGGAGCAAGGTGATCACAAGAAGAACCGGCAAGAAAGGAGGCGGCATTCCCGCCATCTCGACGCGCGCCCCGAGGCGCCGCCTGGCGCGCATCGCCAGGGGTTTCGCCACGGGGCGCGTGCTGGCATCGATCGAGGGCGCAGGGGCCGTCGCACCCTCGATGCGCCGCACATCGGCCTGATCGTCAGCAACCCGGACAACCCCTTCTTCCTCCAGGTCTGACACTGCCGCAGCCCACGCTGCCGACCCGCGGCAACATCGGCACCGACCGGGGCCGGCAGGTCCGTCCATTCCCCCACGCTTGCCGCCGCAGATCGCGGATGCGAGGCGGTGCGGAACATGTCATCATCCCCACCCCTTCACCGGCCCCCTCTCGCAACGAGGCCCTCGCACCCATGCCCATGAAACGTCCCTGGCGCACCTGGCTGCTGGCCCTCCTCCTCGCCGTGGGCCCCGTGGGCAGCGCGCTCGCGACACATGCCAACCATGGCAAGGGCCCGCGCGTCGGCGTGCTCGTGAGCGACCTGCGCAACCCCTTCTTTGCCTACATCGCGCGCGCAGTGGAAAGCACGCTGGCCACAGACAGTCGCAACGCGGCGCACATCACGGTCGTGTCGAGCGGGTTCGATCCGCAGCGGCAGGACGAGCAGCTCAAGGAAATGATCCGCCAGCGCGTGCAGCTGGTGATCGTGACGCCGGTCGATTCGACCACCCTGCACGCCCGCGTCACCGAGGCGCGCGCGGCCGGCATCAAGGTGGTGGCGGTCGATGCGCTCGTGCAAGGTGCGGACGCGGCCGTGGTGACCGACAGCCGCGCGGCCGGCAGGCTCTCTTGCGAACACCTGGTGCGCACGCTCGGCGGCAAAGGCGAAGTGGCGATCATCGACGGCCCGCCGAACACGGCCGCGGTGGGCCGCGTCAACGGCTGCCGCGAGGCATTGAACGCCGCACCCGGCGTGCGCGTCGTGTCGATGGCGCTCAATGGCGGCGCCACCAAGGACGGCGGCGTCGAACAGATGACGCGGCTGCTCGCGCGCCATCCGAAGCTGTCGGGCGTGTTCGCGATCAACGACCTGTGCGGCATCGGCGCGGAACTGGCGGCCCAGGTCGCGGGCCGCCGCGACATCGTCATCACGGCGATGGACGGTTCGCCGGAGGTGGCGCAGCGGCTGCAGGACCCGACCACCTTGATCGTCGGCAGCGCGACGCAGTCGCCCACGTTGATGGGCCAGCGAGCGGCCCAGATCGGGCTGAAGCTCCTGAAGGGCCAGCCCCCCCAGCAGCGCGTGCTGCTGTTGCCGTCGAAGCTCGTGACGCGCGAGAACGTCGACGGCTACGACGGCTGGTAGGCCTCGTGGCTTACTTGCCTTCCTGCTCGCGCCGCTCGCGCGCGCGCCGCACCTGGCGCGTCTCGTTGGCCTGCGCGACGGCGCGGTCTTTCGCGCGCCGCTTGCCCTGGCGCTTCTCGCGCATGCGGCGCCCCAGGATGTAGCTGCCGAAACCCGTGACCACGGCGAGGATCACGCCGAGGATGCTGATGTCGATGCCGCCCAGCATCAGAGCACCCGCACGATGCTCGCCGGCTTGAAGCCCAGGTCGGCCGCCTTGCCCTTGCGCGCGCGGCTGCCGCGTGCATTGTTGAGCGTGCGGATCTCCAGCGTTTCGTCGCGCTCCTTGGCGCCGCGGCCGATGCCGTCGATGCGCACGCTGCGCGTGTAGGCGGCGGCACCGGCCAGCGTGTCCTTGGCCTCCAGATCGATCAGCGTCAGGCCGCGACCGCCCTTGGGCAGGCTCTTGAGCTCGGCGATGTCGAAGGTCAGGATGCGTCCGCCTGTCGAGGCGCAGGCCACGTGCGTCGCAGCAGGCATCGGCTCGGCGCCGCTCGCGCCGCCCACCAGCGACGGCCGGCACAGCTGCTCGCCCTCGCCCACGTCGATGAAGGCCTTGCCGCCGCGCTGGCGCGACATCATGTTCTCGATGGTGGCCATGAAGCCGTAGCCGCCCGTGTTGGCCAGCAGCAGGCAGGCACCCACCGGGCCCGCGAAGAAATGCGTGACGTGCGTGCCGGCATCGAGCTCGATGAGCGTGGTGACGGGCTGGCCGTCGCCGCGCGCGCCGGGCAGCGAGGCCACGGGCACGGTGTAGACGCGCACGCTCTTGTCCTTGGCGCTGCCGAAGACCAGCAGCGTGTCGACGCTGCGGCATTCGAAGGCGCCGTAGAGCGTGTCGCCCGACTTGAAGCTGTACTCGGGCGCGGTGCCGCCGTTACCGGCGGCCTTCTCGCTGGCCCAGCCCTTCTGCGCGCGCACCCAGCCCTTCTGCGACACGATCACGGTGACGGGCTCGTCGACCACCTTCACCTCGGCCACGGCACGCTTCTCGGCCTGGATGAGCGTGCGGCGCGGGTCTTCGAAGGTCTTGGCGTCGGCCTCGATTTCCTTGACCAGCAGGCGGCGCAGCGTGGCCGGGCTGGAGAGGATGTCTTCGAGCTTCTTCTGCTCGTCGCGCAGGCCGGCCAGCTCCTGCTCGATCTTGATGGCCTCGAGCCGCGCAAGCTGGCGCAGCCGGATTTCAAGGATGTCCTCGGCTTGGCGTTCGCTGAGGTTGAAGCGCGCGATGAGCGCCGCCTTCGGGTCTTCCGCCGCGCGGATGATGGCGATCACCTCGTCGATGTTCAGCAGCACCAGCTGCCGGCCTTCGAGGATGTGGATGCGGTCCTGCACCTTGCCCAGGCGATGGCGCGAGCGCCGCTCGACGGTGATCTCGCGGAACGCGATCCACTCGTTGAGCATCTGGCGCAGCGACTTCTGCGTGGGCTTGCCGTCGATGCCGACCATCGTGAGGTTGATCGACGACGAGGTCTCGAGCGAGGTCTGCGCCAGCAGCGTGGTCACGAACTCGTCCTGGCTGATGCGCGAGGTCTTGGGCTCGAACACCAGGCGCACGGCGGCGTCCTTGCTCGACTCGTCGCGCACCACGTCGAGCACCGACAGCATCGCGGCCTTGAGCTGCGTCTGGTCGGCGCTCAGGGCCTTCTTGCCGGCCTTGACCTTCGGGTTGGTGATTTCCTCGATTTCTTCGAGCACCTTCTGCGTGCTCACGCCCGGCGGCAGTTCGTTGACCACGAGCTGCCACTGGCCGCGCGCGAGGTCTTCGATCTTCCAGCGCGCGCGCACCTTGAGCGAGCCGCGGCCGGTGCGGTAGGCGTCGGCGATGTCGCTGGCGCTGCTGATGATCTGCGCGCCGCCCGGGTAGTCGGGGCCGGGCACGAGGGCGAAGAGCTCTTCTTCGCTGAGCTTGCCGTTGGACTTGATCAGCGCCACGCAAGCGTCGGCGATCTCGCGCAGGTTGTGGCTCGGGATCTCGGTGGCCAGGCCCACGGCGATGCCGCTGGCGCCGTTGAGCAGCGTGAACGGCAGCCGCGCGGGCAGCAGGCGCGGCTCCTCGGTGCTGCCGTCGTAGTTGGGAATGAAGTCGACCGTGCCTTCGTCGATCTCGTCGAGCAAGAGGCTGGTGATGCGCGCCAGGCGCGCTTCGGTGTAGCGCATGGCCGCGGCGCCGTCGCCGTCGCGGCTGCCGAAGTTGCCCTGGCCGTCGACCAGCGGATAGCGCTGCGAGAAGTCTTGCGCCATGCGCACCAGCGCGTCGTACGCGGCCTGGTCGCTGTGCGGGTGGAAGCGGCCGAGCACGTCGCCGACCACGCGCGCACTCTTCACGGGCTTGGCGCCCACGGTGCCGTTGGTGCCGCCGAAGCCCAGGCCCATGCGCGACATCGAGTACAGGATGCGCCGCTGCACCGGCTTCTGGCCGTCGGACACATCGGGCAACGCGCGGCCCTTGACCACGCTCAGGGCGTATTCGAGGTAGGCGGTCTGCGCGTAGTCGGCCAGCGTGAGGGTGGTGTCGCCGTCGGTGGGGCCTGCAAGGTCGAGCGGAGGTTGAGAGTCGTCCATGAAGAAGAGAGAAAGAAAAACAGTGACGGGCGGCGTGCGTTCGCGCTCAGCCCAAAATGAAAGTGGGGTGCATGGCGGCCTGCGGGATCACGACAGCGGCGACGGCGGCGAAGCGTCGCCCGGCTCCACCGCGCTGGTCGGCACGTCGGACGGCTCGGGAATATCGGGCATGGTCGGCACGTTGCGCGGCGACTCGGACGGCATGTTGCCGCGCCCGATCGCGCCGCCCTTGGGCACCGACATTTCCATGCGGATGCGCCCCGGCGTCCTGCCGCCGCTGCTGCCGCTTCCGCTTCCGCTGCGCAGGTTGCCGCCCACGGTCACGGCCGAGGGCTTGAGGTACGCATACAGCTGCAGCACGGTCTGCACGTAGTTCTGCGTTTCCTTGTAGTTCGGGATCTTGTTGCCCGCGCGCTGCACCGCGCCCTCGCCCGCGTTGTAGGCGGCCAGCGCGAGCTCGATCTGGCCCGGGAACATCGCGATCAGGTCGCGCAGGTAGCGCGAGCCGGCGGCGATGTTGATGTGCGGGTCGAACAGCTTCTTCTCGATCGTGCCGCGCTTGTCCGTCGCCACGCCGTAGCGCTGCGCGGTGGCCGGCATGAGCTGCATGAGCCCCATCGCGCCCTTGGGCGAGACGGCCTTGGCATCGAAGCCCGACTCGGTGGCGACCAGCGCCTGCAGCAGTTCGTAGTCGATGGCGTGCTTGCTCGACGCATCGCGCAGCGCCGCCTTGGCGGTCTTGTAGCCGGGCGAGGCCTCGAACATGGCGAGCAGGTTCTGCGACGCCGGCGACACCTTGCCGTCGAGCCGGCGGTTGATGCTGCCGCGGCCCATCGGCGACAGGCCCTTGGCGGTGTCGAAGCTCTGGCCGCCCTGGAAGAAGAGCTTGTAGCGCTCGTCGACCTTCTCGGCCGCGAAGTGCGCCACGCCGTTGCTGTCGATGTAGCCGTAGATGTCGGTCGCGTGCGCGAGCCCCTGCTGCATGCACAGCAGAAGGGCCAACCACAGCGAACGCTTGAAAACCGACATGCGTGTGAGAAGAAGGAAAGAAAAAGGAAACTGTCAGACGTCGATATCGACGTCGTCTGCGCGCAATTCCATGAGCTCGCGCCGCGCCGCCGCTTCGCCCTTGCCCATCAGCTTGGTGATCTCGCCCTGGGTGGACGAAAAATCGAACCGCCCCAATTGGACCTTCATCAGGCGACGGGTGTCCGGATTGAGCGTGGTTTCCCACAATTGTTCCGCGCTCATTTCGCCCAGGCCCTTGAAGCGGCTGATGCTCCAGGCGCCTTCGCGCACGCCATCCTTGCGCAATTTGTCGAGCGTGGCGGTCAGTTCGCCCTCGTCCAGCGCATAAACCTTGGAGGCCGGCTTCTTGCCGCGCGCGGGCGCATCGACCCGGAACAATGGCGGCTTTGCGACATACACGTGGCCGGCTTCGATGAGCTTGGGAAAGTGCCGGAAGAACAGCGTGAGCAGCAGCACCTGGATGTGCGAGCCGTCCACGTCGGCATCGGACAGGATGCAGATCTTGCCGTAGCGCAGTCCGCTCATGTCGGGCGTGTCGGCGGGGCCGTGCGGATCGACGCCCACGGCCACCGAGATGTCGTGGATTTCGGTGTTGGCGAACAGGCGGTCGCGCTCGACTTCCCAGGTGTTGAGCACCTTGCCGCGCAGCGGCAGGATGGCCTGGCTTTCCTTGTCGCGGCCCATCTTGGCGCTGCCGCCGGCAGAGTCGCCCTCGACCAGGAAGACTTCGTTGTGGCTGATGTCCTTGCTCTCGCAGTCGGTCAGCTTGCCGGGCAGCACGGCCACGCCGGAGCCCTTGCGCTTCTCGACCTTCTGGCCGGCGCGCTGGCGCGTCTGGGCGGCCTTGATGGCCAGCTCGGCCAGTTTTTTGCCGTAGTCGACGTGCTGGTTGAGCCACAGCTCGAGCGTGGGGCGCACGAAGCTGGACACCAGGCGCACGGCGTCGCGCGAATTCAGGCGTTCCTTGATCTGGCCCTGGAACTGCGGGTCGAGCACCTTGGCGCTGAGCACGTACGAAGCACGCGCGAACACGTCCTCGGGCAGGAGCTTCACGCCCTTGGGCAGCAGCGAGTGCAGCTCGATGAAGCTTTTCACCGCGTTGAACAGGCCGTCGCGCAGGCCGCTTTCGTGCGTGCCGCCGGCGCTGGTGGGAATCAGGTTGACATAGCTCTCGCGCACGGGCTGGCCGTCTTCGGTGAAGGCCACGCACCAGTCGGCGCCCTCGCCTTCGGCGAAGTTGTCGGCGTTCTTGTCGGCATGGCCGCTGCCTTCGAACAGCGGAATGACCGGGTCGCCGTTGAGCGTCTGCATGAGGTAGTCGCTCAGGCCGCCCTTGTAGAGCCACTGCTGGCTTTCGCCGGTCTTCTCGACGGCCAGCGTGACGCTCACGCCGGGCATCAGCACGGCCTTGCTGCGCAGCAGGTGGGTGAGCTCGCCCATGGGCAGCGCGGCGGTCTCGAAGTACTTGGCATCGGGCCAGGCGCGCACGGTGGTGCCCTGCTTGCGCTCGCCGGCTTCGAGCTTGCGGATTTCGAGCGCCTCGATCACGTCGCCGGCGCTGAAGGCCAGCTTGGCGACCGAGCCTTCACGGTGCGAGCTGACTTCGAGGCGCTTGGACAGCGCGTTGGTCACCGACACGCCCACGCCGTGCAGGCCGCCCGAGAAGCTGTAGGCGCCGCCCGAGCCCTTGTCGAACTTGCCGCCGGCGTGCAGCCGGGTGTAGACCAGCTCGATCACGGGGGCCTTCTCTTCGGGGTGCAGGCCGAAGGGAATGCCGCGGCCGTCGTCCTCGACGCTGACCGAGCCGTCGGTGTGCAGCGTGACCTTGATCTTCTTGCCGTAGCCCGCCAGCGCTTCGTCGGCGGCGTTGTCGAGCACTTCCTGGATGATGTGCAGGGGGTTGTCGGTCCGGGTGTACATGCCCGGGCGCTGCTTCACGGGCTCGAGGCCCTTGAGCACGCGGATGGAGCCTTCCGAATAGCCGGAAGCGGAGTCTGAAGATGTCTTGGGGGAAGTCGCCATGGGGGCGGATTGTAGTCAGTTGGGTTGAAATGACTGGATACCCATACAGGCACCGGCTTCGGTCTTTTCGCACATCAGGCGGGAGTTTCTGCGGGCGGACCGAACATCCGCGCGCCCAGGAAATCGATGAACGCCCGCAGCTTGGGCGACGGATGGCGCCCCGACGGCCACAGCACGCGGAACGCGATGGTACGGGGCCGCAGCAGGTGGTCGGCCAGTACGGGCTGCAGCGCCCCCTCGGCCAGCGCGGCGCGCACGCTGAAGTCGGGCAGGCAGGCGATGCCCCGGCCGCGCAGGGCGAAGCACAGGCGGGTCTCGATGTTGTTGCAGATCATCGAGACTGGCGGGCGCACCTCGCTGCCGTCGGGCCCGGGCGCGAGCGGCCAGACCTCCACCTTGCCGGTCGCTGGGTAGCGGTAGTGCAGGCAGGCGTGGCGGGCCAGATCGTCCGGCGAAGTGGGCGTACCGTGGCGCGCCAGGTACGCGGGCGAGGCCACCAGCAGCTGAGAGAACTCGCCCAGCTGGCGCGACGACAGCCGTGAATCCGCCGGCTCGCCGGTGCGCACCACGGCGTCGAAGCCCTCCTCGATGACGTCCACGAGGCGGTCGCTGAAGTCGAGGTCGAGTTCGATCGCCGGGTAGGCGGCCATGAAGTCGGCCAGCACCGGCAGCACCAGCGAGCTGACCAGCGGCAGGCTCACGCGCAGGCGCCCGCGCGGCGCTTCGGCGGCGTGCGACAGCTCCTGCTCGGCGGCCTCGATCTCCGCCAGCACGCGGCGGCTGCGCGCCAGGAACAGCGCGCCTTCGGCGGTGAGCGTGATGCTGCGCGTGCTGCGGTGGAACAGGCGCACGCCCAGCCGCTCCTCGAGCCGCGCCACGCGCTTGCCCACGGCCGAGGCCGACACGCCGAGCGCGCGCCCGGCCGCCACGAAGCTGCGGGTTTCGGCGACCTGAACGAAGACGGCAAAGCCGCTGAGGCTGTCCATGGGAAATCTCCATTACGGACTTGAATGTCCGCATTGAGCGGAACTGTAGCCGTCTTTATCCGAAGTCGGCTTCTTCCTATCGTGGGACGCATGACCTTTCTTCCCGACATTTCCCCCACTTTCACCCCTGCGTGGCAGGGCCCGGACCCGTCGCGCATTGACGCGGCCATCGACCGCGCGCTGGCCGAGCAGCGGCTGGTTGGCGCGGTGGTGCTGGTGCGCCACGACGGGCACCTCATCCACCGGCGCGCCGCCGGCTTGGCCGACCGCGAGGCCGGCCGGCCGATGCGCGAAGACGCGCTGTTCCGGCTGGCCTCGGTGTCCAAGCCCATCGTCTCGACCGCCGCGATGGTGCTCGTGGACCAGGGCCGGCTCGACCTGGACGACCCGGTGACGCGCTGGCTGCCGGACTTCCGCCCGCGCCTGCCTGAAGGCGGCGGCGAAGCCGTCATCACGCTGCGGCAGCTGCTGACCCACACGGCCGGCCTGGGCTACCGCTTCCTCGAAAGCACGGACGACGGCCCGTACGCGCGCGCCGGCGTGTCGGACGGTATGGATCGCGACGACGGCCTCACGCTGGCCGGCAACCTGCGACGCCTGGCCGGCGTGCCGCTGCTGTACCCGCCTGGCACCGGATGGCTCTATTCGCTGGCCATCGACGTGCTCGGCGCGGTGGTCGAGGCGGCCAGCGGACTGCCGCTGCCCGAGGCGGTGCACACGCTGGTGACCGGGCCGCTGCAGATGCACGACACGGGCTTCGCCGCCGCCCCCGGCGACCCGTGGCTGGCCACGCCCTACGTGAACGGCCCCGGCGCTACGCCACCGCAGCGCATGGACGGCCCGGTTGTCGCCACGCCGTTCGAGGGCGCCGTCGGCATCCGCTTCGACCCGGCGCGCGCTTTCGACGCCAACGCCTGGCCCTCGGCCGGCGCCGGCATGGTCGGCAGCGCGGGCGACTTCCTGCGCCTTCTCGACACGCTGCGCACCGGCGGCGCCCCGCTGCTGGGCGCCGCCACCGTCGACACCATGGGCCGCAACCACACGGGCGCCTGGGGGCCGGCGGACGCGCCGGGCTGGGGCTTCGGCCTGGGCTTTTCGGTGCTGCACGACCCGCAACCCACGCAGACGCTCGAATCGCCCGGCACCTGGCGCTGGGGCGGCGCCTACGGCCACGCCTGGTTCGTCGACCGGGCGCGCGGGCTCAGCGTGGTGGCCTTCACGAACACGCTCTACGAAGGCATGTCGGGCCGCTTCGTCACCGAACTGAGGGACGCCGTCTATGCGTGACACGACCTCTTCTTCACCGCTGCCCCTCTCGGGCCTGCTCGCACTGGCGGCCGGCGGCTTCATCACCATCCTCACCGAGGCGATGCCGGCCGGCCTGCTGCCGCAGATCGGCACCGACCTGAGCGTGGCGCCCGCGCTGGTCGGCCAGCTCGTCACCGTGTACGCGCTGGGTTCGCTGGTGGCGGCCATTCCGCTGGTGGCCTTCACGCGCGGCTGGCGGCGCCGGCCGCTGCTGATGGGCGCGATCGGCGGCTTCGCCGTGGTCAACACGGTCACGGCGCTGTCGCACGACTACACGCTGACGCTGGTCGCGCGCTTCTTCGCTGGCGTGTTCGCGGGCCTGCTGTGGGCACTGTTGGCCGGGCACGCCGCGCGCATGGTGACGCCGTCGCAGCAGGGCCGCGCCATCGCCGTGGCGATGCTGGGCGCACCGCTGGCGCTGTCGCTGGGCATTCCGGCGGGCACGCTGCTGGGCGCGAGCGTCGGCTGGCGGCCAGCCTTCCTGATCATGTCGGCGCTGTCGGTGCTGTTGCTTGGCTGGGTGCGCTGGCAGGTGCCCGACTTCCCGGGCCAGGAGGCCGGGCGCCAGCAGAGCGTGCGCCGCGTGTTCCTGCTGCCGGGCGTGCGGCCGGTGCTGGTGGTGATGTTCGCCTTCGTGCTGGCGCACAACATCCTCTACACCTACATCGCGCCCTTCCTGGCGCACGCCGGGCTCGGCGCGCAGGTCGGGCGGGTGCTGCTGGTCTTCGGCGCGGCGTCGCTGGGCGGCATCTGGCTCACGGGCGTGCTGATCGACCGCTGGCTGCGCACGCTGGTGCTGGCCGGCACGGCCGCCTTCGCGCTGGCGGCGCTGATGCTCGCCGCGGCGGGCGGATCGGCGGCGGGCGTGTACCTCGCGGTCGCGGTCTGGGGCCTGGCCTTCGGCGGCGCGGCGACGCTGTTCCAGACCGCCTCGGCCCAGGCGGCTGGCGACGCGGCGGACGTGGCGCAGTCGATGGTCGTGACCACCTGGAACCTCGCCATCGCAGGCGGCGGGCTGGCGGGCGGCCTGCTGCTGCAGGGCGGCGGCGCGGGCAGCCTGCCCTGGTCGCTGCTGGCGTTGCTGGTGCCGGGGCTGATGCTGGCGTGGCGGGCCTGCGAGCACGGCTTCCCGGGCGCGCGTGGCGCGGCGGCGGCACCGGCGCGCTGACCCCGAAGGCAGGCCACGCGCCTGCCTTCTTTCTTTGATGCCGTCCGCGCATCGAAACCGCGCCCACAAATCATCAATGGCCTTGGCCGCCACGCCACCTGCCGCAGCATCCATTTCGCTACATTCGAAGGATGCAAGCCTCCCCCGCTCCCACCCTTTCGATCAAGCAGGTGCTGTTCTGCGGCGCCATGATCGTCACGCTCTCGATGGGCATCCGCCACGGCTTCGGCCTCTGGCTGCAGCCCATCACGCAGGCGCAGGACTGGAGCCGGCAGACCTTCTCATTCGCGCTGGCGGTGCAGAACTTGTCGTGGGGCATCTTCGGCGTGTTCGCCGGCATGCTGGCCGACCGCTTCGGCGCGTTCCGCGTGCTGATCGGCGGCGCAATCTTCTACGCGCTGGGCCTGTTCGGCATGGCGCATTCGCCGACGCCGCTGCTCTTCACCCTGAGCGCGGGCGTGCTGATCGGCGCGGCACAGGCGGGCTCGACCTATGCGGTGATCTACGGCGTGATCGGCCGGCAGATCCCGGCCGAGCGCCGCTCGTGGGCGATGGGCGTCGCGGCGGCAGCCGGCTCGTTCGGGCAGTTCCTCATGGCGCCCATCGAAGGCCGCCTGATCGGCGCCCTCGGCTGGCAGACCGCACTGGCGGTGCTGGCGGTGGTGGTGCTCGTGATCGTCCCGCTGGCTTTCGGCCTGCGCGAACCCAAGACCGCGGCGCTGGCCGGCCACCGCGACCAGTCGGTGCTGCAGGCCGTGGGCGAGGCCTTCCGCTACCCGAGCTTCGGGCTGCTGATGGCGGGCTACTTTGTCTGCGGCTTCCAGTTGGCGTTCATCGGCATCCACATGCCGACCTACCTGCGCGACCAGAGCCTGTCGGCCGAAGTGGCCGGCTACGCGCTGGCACTGATCGGGCTGTTCAACGTGTTCGGCACCTACACGGTCGGCCTGCTGGGGCAGAAGCTGTCCAAGCCCAAGATCCTGGCGGCCATCTACTTTGCACGGGCGGTGTCGATCGCCCTCTTCCTGCTGGTACCGATCTCGCCGCTGAGCGTGTACGTGTTCTCGGCGGCCATGGGCTTCCTGTGGCTGTCGACCGTGCCGGCCACCAACGCCATCGTCGCGGGCATCTTCGGCGTGGCGCACCTGTCGATGCTCAGCGGCTTCGTGTTCCTGAGCCACCAGGTGGGGTCGTTCCTGGGCGTGTGGCTGGGCGGCTTCCTGTATGACACGACGGGCAGCTACAGCATCGTCTGGTACATCTCGATCGCGCTGGGCGTGTTCGCGGCGCTGATCAACCTGCCGGTCAAGGAAAGCGCCATTGCGCGCGGCGTCCGGCCGGCCGCCGTGGCGGGCTGACGGTCCGCGCTTTTCCTTTCTTTGTTCGCAAGGAGCCATCGCCATGACGCCCCGCACACGCAACCACTACCTGGCCCAGGCCGCCTGGCTCGCCGCCGTGCTGGCGGCGCTGGGCGGCGTGTTCGCGCTGTACGTGCATCCGACGTTCCTGGTCACGCTGGTCGACCAAGTGTGGTCCTGTTTCTGAACGACTTCGCCCCGAAACACCCGCAAGTCGGGCCCAGGCCACTATGAAAGATGTAGCAATTCCCGTGCATGCGAGCACGGCGCCCTCCGAATGGATCGTGCGCTGGTCGCACCTGCTCGCCCCGAACGCCACGGTGCTCGACGTGGCCTGCGGGTCCGGGCGGCACATGCAGTGGTTCGCCGGGCGCGGCCATGCAGCGACCGGCGTCGACCGGGCGCCCGAGGCCGTCGAGGCGGCCGCCGCCTTCGGTCGCGTGGTGGCGGCCGACATCGAGTCGGGCCCCTGGCCCTTCACGGCCCAGCGCTTCGGCGCGGTGATCGTCACCAACTACCTCTGGCGCCCGCGCATGGCCGACATCGTGGCCGCGGTGGCGCCGGGCGGCGTGCTGCTGTACGAGACCTTCGCCGCCGGCAACGAGACCGTCGGCAAACCCTCGCGGCCCGATTTCCTGCTGCAGCCGGGCGAACTGCTCGGGGCCTGCGCCAGCCTGCAGGTGATCGCCTATGAAGACGGCTTCCTGCCGGAGCCGGCGCGCTTCGTCCAGCGCATTGCCGCCGTGCGGCCCGGCGAAGCGGCCGCGGGCGCCCCGCCGCGCCACTTCCTGAAGGCCAGCTGAGCTGGCCGACACAACTGTCTCCGGCCCGGCCGGAGTCAGTAGAATGGCCGCTTTCGTCCACCGACAAAGAGATTCCCTTGGAGCAACTGACAGGCAGCATCGTCGCGCTCGTCACGCCGATGCACGACGACGGCAGTGTCGACTACCCCGCCCTGCGGCGGCTCATCGACTGGCACATTGACGAAGGCACCGACTGCCTTGGCGTGGTCGGCACCACCGGCGAATCGCCGACGGTCGATGTGGAAGAGCACTGCGAAATCATCCGCGTATCCGTCGAGCAGGCCCGGGGCCGCGTGCCCGTGATGGCCGGCTGCGGCGCGAACTCGACCAAGGAAGCCATCGAGCTCGCCAAGTTCGCCAAGGGCGTGGGCGCCGACTCGCAGCTGCAGGTCGTTCCCTACTACAACAAGCCCACGCAAGAGGGCCAGTACCAACACTTCAAGGCCATCGCCGAAGCCGTCGGCGACCTGCCCGTCGTGCTGTACAACGTGCCCGGCCGCACCGTCGCCGATATGGCGCACGACACCGTGCTGCGCCTGGCGCAGGTGCCCGGCATCATCGGCATCAAGGAAGCCACCGGCAACATCGAACGTGCCCAGTGGCTCATCCGCGACCTGCCGAAGAGCTTTGCCGTCTACTCCGGCGACGACCCGACCGCGGTCGCGCTCATGCTGTGCGGCGGCCAGGGCAACATCAGCGTCACGGCCAACGTGGCGCCGCGCAAGATGCACGAGCTGTGCGTGGCCGCGCTGGCCGGCGACGTCAAGCGCGCGATGCAGCTGCAGTTCGAACTGATGCCGCTGCACCGCAACCTGTTCGTCGAACCCAACCCGATCCCGCTCAAGTGGGCCATGGCCCGCCTGGGTCTGTGCGGCGGCGCCCTGCGGCTGCCGCTCACGGAACTCGGCGAAGCGAGCCGCCCGGCGGTCGAGGGCGCCCTGCGCGCCACCGGCCTGCTCAAGGACTGACCGAGCTTCCCACCGATCACACCGGTTCCCGCCTGCCCTTTCCCCCTGTTCGCAGCAAGGTCAAGCAACCTTTTGCCGCAACGGTGCTCAGAGAGGGCGGGGCGCTGGGGCCCATCGATTGACCGAACCATTCCACCAAGGAAGACGACGTTGAAGAACATTTCGCGACTTGCACTGCTGGCCCTCGTTGCCAGCCTCGCCGCCTGCTCCGTCCTCGAGAGCGACAAGATCGACTACAAGAGCGCCGGCAAGGCCCCGACGCTCGAAGTCCCACCCGACCTGTCCCAGCTCTCGCGCGACAACCGCTACGCAGTGCCGGGCGGCGCCGTCACCGCCAACGCCTACCAGGCCGGCATCGCGAACGCACCGGGCATCCCCACCGCCGTGGCCAACATCGGCGACGTGCGCATGGAACGCTCGGGCACGCAGCGCTGGATCGTCATCAACCGCACGCCCGACCAGCTCTGGGAGCCCGTCAAGGACTTCTGGCAGGAAAACGGCTTCCTGCTGACCACCGACCAGCGCAACCTGGGCATCATGGAAACCGACTGGGCCGAGAACCGCGCCAAGCTGCCGCAGGACATCATCCGCGGCACGCTGGGCAAGCTGGTCGATTCGGTCTACTCGACCGGCGAACTCGATCGCTTCCGCACCCGCCTGGAGCGCAGCACCAACGGCACCGAGATCTTCGTCAGCCACCGCGGCATGCAGGAGGTCTACAACAACTCCCGCCAGGACCAGACCGTGTGGCAGCCCCGCCCGAGCGATCCTGAGCTCGAGACCGAATTCCTGCGCCGCCTGATGGTCAAGCTCGGTGTGTCGCAAGAGCAGTCGAAGATCCTCGCTGCGACCACCGCAGCGCCCAAGACCGCCACCGTGGCCACCGTCGGCAACCAGCCGGTCGTGCAGATCAGCGAAGGCTTCGACCGCGCATGGCGCCGCGTCGGCCTGGCCCTGGACCGCACCGGCTTCACCGTCGAAGACCGCGATCGCAGCGCCGGCACCTACTACGTGCGCTACGTGACACCGAACCCCGACAAGAAGGACGACGGCTTCTTCGGCAAGCTGTTCAGCTCCAAGAAGGACGAAGCGCCGATCAAGTTCCGCATCTCGGTCAAGAGCCAGGGCGAAGCCACCACGGTCTCGGTCCTGAACGACGCCGGCGCGCCCGAAACCTCGGCCAACGCGCAGCGCATCGTCAAGGTCATCGCCGACGACCTGAAGTAAGCCCCATGCTCCGCTTCCGAAGCCTCGGCAGCGGCAGCACGGGCAACGCCGCGCTGGTCGAAGCAACGACCAGCGCCGGCCGCACCACCCGCCTCCTCGTCGACTGCGGCTTCGGCATCCGCCAGCTCGACCGGCGGCTGGCCCAGGCGGGCCTTGCCGCAGCGGACCTCGACGCCGTCTTCATCACGCACGAGCATGGCGACCACATCGGTTGCGCCCATGCCCTGTCGCTGCGCGACCGCATTCCGGTCTGGATGAGCGAAGGCACGTGGCTTGCCACCGGCGGCCGCGACTACGAAGGCCGCCTGCACCTGGCGCGCGACGACGCCGAGTTCACGGTCGGCGACCTCTGCCTGCAGCCCTTCACCGTGCCCCACGACGCGCGCGAGCCGCTGCAGCTGCGCTGCACCGACGGCAACCGCACGCTGGGCGTGCTGACCGACCTGGGCCACGCCACCAGCCACGTGCTGGCCCGGCTGCGCGGCGCGCACGCGCTGCTGCTGGAGTTCAACCACGACAGCGACCTGCTCGCCGGCTCGGCCTACCCGTCGTTCCTGAAGCAGCGCGTGGGCGGCAACTACGGCCATCTGTCGAATACCGCGGCCGCCGAGATCGCGCGTGCCGTGCTTCACGACGGGCTGCGCCACGTGGTCGCGGCGCACCTGAGCGAGCAGAACAACCGGCCCGAGATCGTGCGACGCCTCATGGCCGAGGCACTGGGCGGCGACGAGGCCGAGATGCTCACGGCGACCGCCGCCGAGGGCTCGCCCTGGCTCGACGTCTGAGCAGGCGGGGCATCGCCCTCCCCCAATGAAAAAGCCGCCCGAGGGCGGCTTTTTGCATGGTGCGGACCTGCAGCGGAATTACTGCTTCGGTGCCTCGCCCTTCTTGGCGGCCTCGGTCGCGGCGTTGGCGGCGTCCAGGGCCGACGAGGCGGCGGCCGACGGTGCCGACGCAGGTGCGGCGGCCGGCGGAGCGGCGGGTGCGGGTTCGGTCACGGGAGCGGGCGGCGGGGTCACGACCGCGGGGGCGGCGTCCTCTTTCTTTCCGCAGGCCACCAGGGCGGCAGCGGCGATCAGCGAGGCAATCAGGACGGACGACGACTTCTTCATGAGGACTCCTTTGGCAATGAAGGTCTGGAACCAAAAAATTCTAGACCGCCAACCCCGCCTGGATATGTCGCGGGGGTGTATTTGCGGCATTGGCTTACAAGCCGAGCGTGGAGGCGGGAAAAGCCGGTCGCCCCTGGCGCCAGCGCTCGTCGAAGCTTTCGCGCAGGTCGCGCCGCGCACGCGTATCGCTGCTGCAGACGCCGCGGCTGCGCTCGGGGTCGATGCGGTGCAGGCACCAGGTGGGCGTCCAGAAGGCACTGGGCGCCTCCTCTGCCGTGCCTGAGCGGCCTGCCGCGCGGCATTCGACGATGTGGTCCCAGGTGCGGCGCCACGTCACGAAACGCGCGTGACCGCGCTCGATCAGGTCGAAGCGCCCTGCCAGCAGCAGCAGGCGGCGCCCGCTGGCCGACCACGCCTGAAGCGCCTCGATGCTGGCGCGCTCGCCCAGTGGCCAGTCGGCGAAGTCGGGGTCACTGAAGACGATCTCGTTCCAGCCCTGGTGCGCGGCGGCGGACAAAGCCCCGCGAACGAGGTCGGCGAAGGCCTCGCGGCCGTCGAAGCGGCCTTCGCTCAGGACCGGTGCGGCGCCTTCATTCGGCATGCAGCCAGCCCGCCTCGCACCACTCGCCCAGCAGCGCCCGCGCGCCCTCGCTGGCGCGGGCCAGTTCGCGCGCACCGAGCGCGCGCTGGTCGGCCAGCCGCCGCATCAGCGTGGCGTCGGCCCCGCCGGCGCGGAAGCTCTCGCCGTTGATGTAGATGTGCCGCGCGTCGTAGAGCATGCGCGTGCGGCGGTCGAGCGCGACCTCGCGCAGCACCTCGGGCACTTCATTGCCTTCGCCGAACCAGACGTTGGCCTTCGGCTCGGTGAGCGATTCGCCCAGCGCGCGGTCGATGGCGTCAGGGTCGCGCAGCGCGGCTTCGACGGCCTTGCGCGCGAAGTCCTGCAGCGCGGTCGGCATTGCAGCCGGGGTCTCGACGGCAGGCTGCGACGGGTCGCGGTAGCGCGCGAGTTCAGCCGGGCCCGCGTCTTCCAGGTCTTCGGCATAGGCCTGCGCCACACGCGCCAGCAGGTCCGCACCCAGCTCGCCCACGGCGGACGAGCGCAGTCCGATGGAATACGTCATGCACTCACCGCCCACCGCCACGCCGTCGTGGGCGTACTTGGGCGGCAGGTACAGCATGTCGCCGGGCTCGAGCACGAAGGTCTGCTCGGGCTCGAAGTGCTCGAGCACCTTGAGCGGCACGTCGGGCTGCAGCCGCAGGTCGGACTGCTTGCCGATGGACCAGCGGCGCCGGCCCTGCGCCTGCAGCAGAAACACGTCGTAGCTGTCGAAATGCGGGCCGACGCCGCCGGTGTCGCTCGCGTAGCTGATCATCAGGTCGTCCAGGCGCGCGTCGGGCAGGAAGCGGAACTGCCGCAGCAGGTCGTGCACGCCGTCGTGATGCAGGTCGACCCCCTGCACCAGCATCGTCCAGCCCGGCTGCTTCAGCGGCGGCAGCGCGCGGCGGGGCAACGGGCCGTGCTTGAGCGACCAGCCGGCCTTCCCATGCCGGATGAGGCGCGACTCGACCCCCTCGCGCTCCGCCAGCGCGAAGAGCGCTTGGCGGTCGATCGATGGCACCATCGAGGGAACGGCCTGCCGGATCAGCAGGGGCTTCTTTTGCCAGTACCGGCGCATGAACTGCGCGGGACTCAGGCCGCCAAGCAAGGGCAGCGGTTGATTGATCTCCATGGGAGAATTCTGCAATGGAAATCTCTGAACAATGCGTGGTCGGCCTGACCTGGACCATGAAAGACACGCTCGGCGATGTGCTGGACGTGCTCGACGAGCCGGTGGAATTCATGGTGGGCGGCGACGACCTCTTCGACGTGATCGAGGCCGCCCTGCAAGGCCATGAGCCCGGCGCGCGCGTGCAACTGCAGATCGAACCCGAGCAGGGCTTCGGCGACTTCAACGACCAGCTGCTCTTCCTGGAGCCGCGCGCGCTGTTCCCCGAAGGCACCGAGGAAGGCATGACCTTCGACGGCTCCGCCCTGCCCAAGGGCGTGAGCGACGGCATCCCCAAGGACGCGATCTACACCGTAGCCGAGATCTACCCCGACCACCTCGTGCTCGACGGCAACCACCCGCTGGCGGGCATCGCGATCCGCCTGGACATCACGGTGCGTTCGGTGCGCGAAGCCACCGAAGAAGAAGTCGGCCGGGGCACGGCGGGCACCGCCTTCTTCAAGGTGCCGCCGATGGCACCGGGCGGCCAGATGCTGCACTGACACCCAGCCATCCCACAAAGCAAAAGCCGGGCAGTGCCCGGCTTTTTTCTTTGCGCGCGCGGCCGACCGCTTACATGCGCGAGATGTGCCCGTTGTCGATGCGCACGCGGTCGCCGATGCGCAGGTCGCCCGGGTTTTGCACGTCGAAGGCGCGGTAGCCGCCGCGGTCGGTCTGCACCGAGACGCGGTAGCTCTCGTAGGCGCGCGGCCCGTTCTGCTGGGCCTCGATGGTGTTGCCCAGCAAGGCGCCGCCCACGAGGCCGAGCGCAGTGGCTGCGGCACGGCCGTTGCCGCGTCCGAACTGGTTGCCCACCACGCCGCCGATGAGGCCGCCCGCGATGGCACCACCACCCGTGGTGCCCACGCCCGCGGTTTCGCTGCGCAGTACCTCGATGTTGGCGACGTGGCCGTACTCGACGTAGGCCGCTTCCTGGTACTGGATCGCCCGCGGCGGGGCCTGGTAGGGATAGCGCGAGGTCTGGTAAACCGGGGCCGGCGCGACACAGGCCGTGAGCGTGGCCAGTGCGAGCACGGACGCCGTGACGGAAATGAAGCGCATTGAGATGTTCATGAAAGAGGCTCCTCGAAGAAAACAGCACGCGCCCGGACGGGCTGCATGCCTGCCTGTGTCTAACGCCTCAGCCGAAGCCGCGATGACGAAAGACACACGCTGAAACCTTCCGAGACGAACCACGCGCCGGCGGTTCCGTTCTTTACGCCTTGGATACTCAGGTGCCCTTCAGCTTTGCCGGAGCATCCCCACGAACTCAGTGCTTGCCGGTCGAGCCGTAGCCGCCCTCGCCGCGTTGCGAGGCCTCGAACTCGGCGACCACGCGAAACTGCGCCTGCACCACTGGCACGATCACCAGCTGCGCAAGCCGCTCCATCGGCTGCAGCACGAAGGGCGTGTTGCTGCGGTTCCAGGCGCTGACCTTCAGCTCGCCCTGGTAGTCGCTGTCGATCAGGCCGACGAGGTTGCCCAGCACGATGCCGTACTTGTGGCCCAGGCCCGAGCGCGGCAGGATCAGCGCGGCATAGGCCGGATCGGCCAGGTGGATCGCGATGCCGGTGCCCACCAGTTGCCAGGCATTGGGTTCGAGCGTGACCGGGGCATCGAGGCAGGCCCGCAGGTCGAGGCCGGCGCTTCCGGGGGTGGCATACGCGGGCAATTGATCCACCATGCGCGGATCGAGGATTCGGACGTCTACTTTCACTGACTTGCTGCCTTGTTTATTTCTGTTGCTGTTCTTTTTGCCTGCGCGCGGCCTCTTCGAGCACCTGCTGCCACTTGGCGACCCCGGGCCTCAGATTGAGCCCCTTGAGAAAACGCTTGCCGAACCAGGCCGCCGCGGCGGCGCCGAGGACGAGCACGGAGAGCGGCACGCCGATGGCCCACAGCACCAGGAACACCATCGCCCCCATGCCGGCCAGCACCTTGAGCGTGCCCAGGGGGATGGCCTTGGTGCCGTCCGCCTTCGCGGCCTCGCCACCCGGCGATTCACGCCGCGTGGCCACGGTGCCCTGCGCACCGGGCGAAGGCGTCATGCCGACGTCCAGCCCGTGCTCGGACTCCTTGCCGGGGACGCGGGCGGACTGGCCGGCCCGTGCCGACAGCTGCTCCACGTAGCGGGCGAAGTCGCCGTTGGGCGGTGTGTTGGATTCGGTGTTCATCAGGCCCTCCAATCAGGAAGTCGCGCGGCAATCTCCGTCATCAACTCGCGCGCCAGCCGGAGCTTGGGCGCACGGGGCAGTTCGCGCACGCCCTTCGCGTCCACGAGCAGCAAGGCGTTGTCGTCCTGCCCGAAGGTCAGCGGGCCGATGTTGCCCACCAGCAGCGGAATGCCCTTGCGCTCGCGCTTGGCCTTGGCGTGCTCGGCGAGGTTCTCGCTCTCGGCGGCGAAGCCCACGCAGAACAGCTTCCTGGCCTGGGCGCGCTCGCTCTTGGCCACCGTGAGCAGGATGTCGGGGTTCTCGACGAAGTGCAGCACCGGCGTCTGGCCGCTGCCGTCTTTCTTGATCTTCTGGTCGCTGTGCGTCGCCGGGCGCCAGTCGGCCACGGCGGCCGTTGCTACAAAAATGCTAGCTGCCTGCGCAGCGCGGGTGGTGGCTTCGAGCATCTCCTGCGCCGACAGCACGTCGATGCGGCTCACGCCGCGCGGGGTCGGCAGGTGCACCGGGCCGGCCACCAGCGTGACCTCGGCACCGGCCTCGCGCGCCGCGCGGGCGATGGCGAAACCCATCTTGCCGGACGAATGGTTGGTGATGCCGCGGATCGGGTCCAGCGCCTCGAAGGTCGGGCCGGCCGTGACGAGCACCTTCTGCCCTGCCAGCAGCTTGGGCTGGAAGAAGGCGGTGATGTCCTCGAGCAGCTGCGCCGGTTCGAGCATGCGCCCGTCGCCGGTTTCGCCGCAGGCCTGCCAGCCGCTGCCCACGCCCAACACGGTCGCGCCGTCGGCCGACACCTGCATCAGGTTGCGCTGCGTGGCCGGATGGGCCCACATCTCGCGGTTCATGGCCGGGGCGATCAACAGCGGCACGCGGTCGGTCGGACGCGCCAGGCACAGCAGGCTCAGCAGCTCGTCGGAGCGCCCTTGCACCAGCCGCGCGATGAAATCGGCGCTGCAGGGCGCCAGCACGATCGCATCGGCCTCGCGGCTCAAGTTGATGTGCGGCATGTTGTTCGGCTCGCGGGCGTCCCACTGCGAGGTGTAGACGGTGCGCCCCGAGAGCGCCTGCATGGTGACCGGCGTCATGAACTGCTCGGCCGCCTCGGTCATCACGACCTGGACGGTGGCGCCCGCCTTCACGAGCAGGCGGCACAGCTCGGCCGATTTGTAGCAGGCGATGCCCCCTGTTAGTCCGAGGACGATGTGTTTGCCGGCGAGATCTTGCATGGGACATATTGTTGCTCACATACCGACAAGATCAGGAACCGGATGGCCTTCGGCCGTGGAGGCACAAAGGGGACACCTATAATCGCAATTTCCCACTGCCCGGATTCACGCGTCCGGAACTGGCATGACCAAATTTGTCTTCGTCACCGGTGGTGTCGTATCTTCCCTTGGCAAGGGAATCGCCTCCGCCTCGCTCGCCGCGATCCTCGAATCGCGCGGCCTCCAAGTCACCCTCATCAAGCTCGATCCGTACATCAATGTCGACCCCGGCACGATGTCACCGTTCCAGCATGGCGAAGTGTTCGTCACCGATGACGGCGCCGAGACCGACCTCGACCTCGGCCACTACGAGCGCTTCATCAACACGCGGATGCGCAAGGCCAACAACTTCACGACCGGTCAGATCTACAAGACCGTGCTCGAGAAGGAACGCCGCGGCGACTACCTCGGCAAGACCGTCCAGGTCATTCCGCACATCACCAACGAAATCCAGGAATACATCAAGCGCGGCGCCGGCATCGGCACGGCGCATGAAGTGGACGTGGCCATCGTCGAAATCGGCGGCACCGTGGGCGACATCGAGTCGCTGCCCTTCCTGGAAGCCGTGCGCCAGATGAGCCTGCGCATGGGCCCGAACAACTCGGCCTTCGTGCACCTGAGCTATGTGCCCTGGATCGCCGCTGCTGGCGAGCTCAAGACCAAGCCCACGCAGCACACCGCCAAGGAACTGCGCGCCATCGGCATCCAGGCCGACGCCCTGCTGTGCCGCGCCGACCGGCCGATTCCCGACGACGAGCGCGCCAAGATCTCGCTGTTCTCGAACGTGCCCGAATGGGGCGTCATTTCGATGTGGGACGTGGACACCATCTACAAGGTGCCCCGCATGCTGCACGAACAGGGCCTGGACGGCCTGATCTGCGACAAGCTGCGCATCAACACCCCGCCGGCCAAGCTCACGCGCTGGGACGAGCTGGTGTACGAGGTCGAGCATCCGCAACAGGAAGTGTCGATTGCCATGGTTGGCAAGTACGTCGACCTGTCGGACAGCTACAAGTCGCTCAACGAGGCGCTGCGCCACGCCGGCATGAAGAACCATGCGCGCGTGAAGATCGACTACATCGACTCCGAGACCATCACGGCGCAAGACGTGTCGCGCCTGGCGAAATACGATGCCATCCTTGTGCCGGGCGGCTTCGGCCAGCGCGGCGTGGAAGGCAAGATCTCGGCCGCCCGCTTCGCCCGCGAATCGAAGGTGCCCTACCTGGGCATCTGCCTGGGCATGCAGGTCGCGACCATCGAGTACGCCCGCCACGTGGCCGGCCTCAAGAACGCCAACAGCACCGAGTTCGACCCGGAAACGCCCACCCCCGTGATCGCGCTGATCACCGAGTGGAAGGACCGCGACGGCACCGTGAAGACGCGCGACGAGAAGTCCGACCTCGGCGGCACCATGCGCCTGGGCGCGCAAAGCTCCGACGTCTCGCCGGGCACGCTGGCGCACAGCATCTACGGCGACGTGGTCACCGAGCGCCATCGCCACCGCTACGAAGCCAACGTCAACTACCTGGACGAGCTACGCAATGCCGGCCTCGTGATCTCGGCGCTCACGCAGCGCGAGCACCTGACCGAGATCGTCGAGCTGCCGCAGAACGTGCACCCGTGGTTCATGGGCGTGCAGTTCCACCCCGAGTTCAAGTCAACGCCGTGGGGCGGCCATCCGTTGTTCAACGCCTTCATCAAGGCGGCGCTCGACCACAAGGACAAGGGCGCTGGCAGCACCAACAAGACGCTCAAGGCAGTGGCATGAAGCTTTGCGGATTCGACATCGGGCTGGACCAGCCTTTCTTCCTGATCGCCGGCCCGTGCGTGGTCGAATCCGAGCAGCTGCAGATGGACACGGCCGGCACGTTGAAGGAAATCACGGCGTCGCTGGGCATCCCGTTCATCTTCAAGAGCAGCTTCGACAAGGCCAACCGCTCCTCGGGCACGAGCTTTCGCGGCCCGGGTCGCGACAAGGGCCTCGAGATCCTGGCCAAGGTGAAGCGCGAACTCGGCCTGCCCGTGCTGACCGATGTGCACACCCATGAAGACATCACCGAGGCCGCCAAGGTGGTCGACGTGCTGCAGACGCCCGCCTTCCTGTGCCGCCAGACCGACTTCATCCACGCCGCGGCGCAGTCGGGCAAGCCGGTGAACATCAAGAAGGGCCAGTTCCTCGCACCGCACGACATGAAGAACGTGATCGACAAGGCCCGCGCTGCCGCCAAGGAAGCCGGCCTGGACGAAGACAGCTTCATGGCCTGCGAGCGCGGCGCCAGCTTCGGCTACAACAACCTCGTCTCGGACATGCGCTCGCTCGCGATCATGCGCGAGACGAAGGCGCCCGTGGTGTTCGACGCCACGCACTCGGTGCAACTCCCCGGCGGCCAGGGCACCAGCTCGGGCGGCCAGCGCGAAATGGTGCCGGTGCTCTCGCGCGCGGCCGTGGCCGTGGGCGTGGCCGGTCTCTTCATGGAGACGCACCCCGACCCGAACAAAGCCCTGAGCGACGGCCCCAACGCCGTGCCGCTCAAGCACATGAAGGCCCTGCTCGAGACGCTCGTCGCGCTCGACCGGGTCACCAAGAAAAACGCTTTCCTCGAGGACAGTTTTCAAGCATGAGCAGCGGTTACGTCATCGCCCACGTCGAAGTTACCAATCCGACGCAGTACGAGGAATACAAGAAGTGGTCGAGCGTCGCGATGCAGGCGCACGGCGCCGAAGTCTGCGTGCGCGGCGGCCAGGTGCAGCCGCTCGAAGGCGACTGGAAGCCCACCCGCGTCGTCGTGCTCAAATTCCCCAGCTTCGAGAAGGCCAAGGCCTTCTACGAGACGCCCGAATACCTGAAGGCGCGTGAAGCGCGTGCCGGCGCCGCCATCATGAACATGATCGCGGTCGAAGGCCTTTGATTCCGTTTTTTGCCAGTCCACTCCACCAAGAGACCCAGAGAAAGAGATAGAGATGAGTGCAATCGTTGACATCGTCGGCCGCGAAATTCTCGACAGCCGAGGCAACCCCACCGTCGAGTGCGACGTGCTGCTCGAGTCGGGCACCATGGGCCGTGCGGCCGTGCCCTCGGGCGCTTCGACCGGTTCGCGCGAGGCCATCGAGCTGCGCGACGGCGACAAGAGCCGCTACCTCGGCAAGGGCGTGCTGAAGGCCGTCGAGAACATCAACACCGAGATCTCGGAAGCCGTGCTGGGCCTGGACGCCAGCGAACAGGCCTTCCTCGATCGCACGATGATCGACCTGGACGGCACCGACAACAAGGCCCGCCTGGGCGCCAACGCCACCCTCGCCGTCTCGATGGCCGTGGCCCGCGCCGCGGCCGAAGAGTCGGGCCTGCCGCTGTACCGCTACTTCGGCGGAATGGGCGGCATGCAGCTGCCGGTGCCGATGATGAACGTCATCAACGGCGGCGCGCACGCCAACAACAGCCTGGACCTGCAAGAGTTCATGATCATCCCCGTGGGCGCCAAGAGCTTCCGCGAGGCCGTGCGTTACGGCGCCGAAGTGTTCCACGCCCTGAAGAAAATCCTGGGCGACCGCGGCATCAGCACGGCCGTGGGCGACGAAGGCGGCTTCGCCCCCAGCGTCGAGAGCCACGAAGCGGCCATCCAGCTGATCCTGGAAGCCATCGACAAGGCCGGCTACACCGCCGGCGAACAGATCGCCCTGGGCCTGGACTGCGCGGCCAGCGAGTTCTACAAGGACGGCAAGTACGTGCTGTCGGGCGAAAACCTGTCACTCACGGCCGAAAGCTGGACCGACATGCTCGCGACCTGGGTCGACAAGTACCCGATCATCAGCATCGAAGACGGCATGCACGAAGGCGACTGGGACGGCTGGAAGCACCTGACCGAACGCCTGGGCAAGCGCGTGCAGCTGGTGGGCGACGACCTGTTCGTCACCAACACCAAGATCCTGCAAGAAGGCATCGACAAGGGCATCGCCAACTCGATCCTGATCAAGATCAACCAGATCGGCACGCTGACCGAGACCTTCGCCGCCATCGAGATGGCCAAGCGCGCGGGCTACACGGCCGTCATCTCGCACCGTTCGGGCGAAACCGAAGACAGCACCATCGCCGACATCGCCGTGGGCACCAACGCCGGCCAGATCAAGACCGGCTCGCTGTCGCGTTCGGACCGCATCGCCAAGTACAACCAGCTGCTGCGCATCGAAGAAGACCTCGGCGACATCGCCGTCTACCCGGGCCGCGGCGCGTTCTACAACCTCAAGTAGCGCCTCGCAGCCTGCATGCGCGCGCGCTTCGTCCCTCCTCTCATCCTGGTGCTGCTGCTGGTCATCCTGCAGTGGCAGCTGTGGAACGGGCGCGGCAGCGTGCGCGAGGTCGCCCAGCTGAGGACCCAGCTGGCCGACCAGAAGGACGCCAACGCCAAGGCCGCCCTCAACAACGAGCGGCTCGCGTCCGAAGTCAATGACCTGAAAGACGGCCTCGAGATGGTCGAGGAACGCGCCCGCGCGGAACTCGGCATGGTCAAACCGAACGAAGTCTTCGTGCAGATCGCGCACTGATCCTTTCTTTCGCCGCTTCTCGATGCCAGAGCTTCTCTCGGCCTCCGCCTTTGCGCTGTGGGGTTCTCCCGTCACCTGGCTCGAGCTCGTCGCCGCCGTGCTCGCGCTCGCGATGGTCGGCTGCAACATGCGCGAGATCCACTGGGGCTGGCCGCTGGCGATCGTCAGCTCGCTGCTCTACGTGGTGGTGTTCGCCAACGCGCGCATCTACGGCGACGCCGCCCTTCAAGTTTTTTTCGCTTTCGTCGCCCTGTGGGGCTGGGCGCAATGGCTGCGCGGCTTTCGCGCCGACGGCAGCGCCTTGCGGGTCAGCCGGCTGTCGCCGCGCGGCACCGCATACGCCCTCGTGGCCTGCGCCATTGCGTGGCCTGTGGTCGCCCTCTTCCTGCGTCGCTTCACCAACACCGACGTGCCCTGGTGGGACGGCTTCGTCACCGGCCTGAGCCTGGTCGGGCAGTTCCTGCTCGGACGCAAGTTCATCGAGAACTGGCTCATCTGGCTGGCCGTGAACGTGGTCAGCGTGGGCCTGTTCATCCACAAGGGCTTGTGGCTCACGACGGGGCTGTACGCGGTGTTCGCCGTGCTCAGCGTGGCCGGCTTCCTGGCATGGCAGCGACGCCTGCCGAAGGCCACGGCGAAGGCGGTGCCGGCATGACGCCGAACCTGCCGACCGGCTGCGTCATCGCGCTCGTGGGCGCCGAGAGCACGGGCAAGACCGAGCTCTCGCGCGCCATCGCACAGCGCCTGCAGGACCGCGGCACGCCCGTCACGCTGGTGGGCGAGTACCTGCGCGAATGGTGCGAACGCGAAGGCCGCACGCCGCGCCCCGACGAACAACAAGCCATCGCCGACGAACAGATGCGCCGCATCGACGCCGCTGCCGCCACGGGCGTGGTGGTGGCTGACACCACGGCGCTCATGACGGCGGTCTACAGCGAGCAGCTGTTCGCCGACACCTCGCTGTACGACAGCGCCTTGGCCGCGCAGCGGCGCTACGCCATCACGCTGCTCACCGCGCTCGACCTGCCCTGGGTGGCCGACGACATGCGCGACGGCCCGCATGCGCGCCAGCCGACCGACACGCTGGTGCGCGCCGCGCTCACGCGCGCCGGGCTCTCGTATTCGGTCGTGCACGGCAGCGGCGGCGAGCGGCTGGCGAACGCCTGGAACGCGATCAACACCATCGCCGGCAACGAAGGCCGCGCCCGCACGCGCACCCGCCGCGATGCCAAGCCCGCCTCGTGGACATGGCCTTGCGAGAAGTGTTCCGACCCGGAATGCGAACATAAGCTCTTCAGCGACCTGATGGCGCGCCGCGACCCGCCCTGAGCCTTCCGGCTCCTGCGCGTTCGCGCGCCCTCTCCCCTTCACCGGAGACCCAATGCCCGTTTCGATTGCTGTGCGCTCTGCCTCGCGCACTCCCGCCGCCGCTTTCCTCGCCCTGCTGCTGACCGCCGGTGCCGCTTCTGCGGCGCCCGTTGCCGCCACCGTCGAGAACGCCACCACCTCCACGGCCTGCGCCGAGGAAGACAACGTGTCGATGGTGCTGCGCGGCGACGGCATCCGCAAAATGCGCATCGAAGCGCTGCAGCCCAGCTACCTGGGCACCATCGGCAACGACGTCACCGCGCCCGATTTCTCGGGCTGCAATTTCGACGGCGGCGCCCACCCCACCGACCCGGCGCACCGCTTCAAGAAGCGCACCGTCGTGCTGCTCGACAACGCGCAGTGGCGCATCGTCGGCATGACGCTGCCGACCTTCTGGCGGCCGGCGCGCGTGCCGGTGCAGGTCGGCGCGCGCCACGACCGCGGCTTTCATCTGCTGCAGGTGTTCAAGAAGGAGAACGGCAAGGCGCTCGAAGCCATCGTGCTCTACCCCTCCGATGGCTACTGGCGCCTCAAGCCGCTGCCCGAAGCGCGCTTCGGCGATGGCGTGTACGGCTCGTCGTTCCTGCTCGGCCCGGTCGTGCAGGCCGGGCGACCGGTGGTGGACATCGCGTCGATCCGCGTCGTGCCGCAACCGCTGGCCATCCACCTGCGCTTCACCGACGGCGGCAGCGCCGTGGCGCGCGTGACCGAGATCAGCCGCACCCGCACCGCGCTCGACGTGACGCTCTCCAAGCCCACAGCCAGCGCCAAGCAGCCCTTCGCGGTGCTGCGCTCGATGTACGTGGCGCCCGACAACGCCGACATGAGCGAGGTGCGCTGGCAGGCTTCGCCGAAGGCGGCCGAGCAGGCGTTGCCGCTGCCCGAGGTGAAGACGCTGAACGCCACGCAGGTGCGCTTCGGCCGCAGCCTGCCGTCGAAGCACAACACGAGCGCGCCCGACATCGCATTCGGCGGCTTCGACGACGAAGCGCGCTGAGCTCAGGCCGCGCGCCGCACCTCGCCGGGCGTGAGGCCCAGCACGCGGCGCATGCAGCGCGCCATGTGGCTCTGGTGCGAGAAGCCGCTCTCGAGCGCCACGAGGCTCGCGGGCATCTCGCTGTTCAGCAACAGGCTGCGCGCACGGTCGACGCGGCGGTGCACCACGTAGGCATGCACCGCCTGGCCGGTGGAGCGCTTGAACTGCGTCTTCAGGTGCGAGGCGCTCAGGCCCGCGACCTCGGCCAGCGCGGCCAGCGACAGGTCGCCGTCCAGGTGCGCCTCGATGAACTCCGTGACGCGCTTCAGTTGCAGCCGGGTCAGCCCCTGCGCGGGTGACGGCGCCACCTGCGGGCCCGCCGCGATCAGCTGCACCGCGAGTGCGGTGCCCAGGCTGTCGGTGTAGAGCCGGCCATTGGGAAAGCCCGCGCGCCGCTCGGCGTCGAGCGCCCAGGCGATGTGCTCGATCTGCGGGTCGCGGAACTGATGGCGTTCGCCGAGTACCGCGCGCTCGGCCGGCAGGCCCATCTCGTCGGCCGTGCGCACCAGCAGTGCGGGCGCCATGCGCACCACGACCGAGGTGCTCGGCGACTCTTCATGCCAGATGTCGGTGCTGCCGGCCGGCAGGATGTCGAGGTCGCCGCGCGTGTAGAGAAAGCGATGGAACTGGCAGGCGCCTGCCACCGGTGCGCCCGCGTGCAGCTTGAGGCGGTGGTCGGGCAGCGCCTCGTAGCCAACGACCCCGCCGGGGGTCTGGCGCACGTCGACGCGCAGGCTGTCGGTGGCGGGCGGCGCGACGAAGCTGTCGGCCGACAGCGCCACCTCGCACGCCACACCACCGTGCGCGTGCAGATCGGTGTCCAGATCGGTATCGCTCATCGAAACATTATGGGCCGCGCGCGGCGTGCATGCTGTCGACCGTTTGTGCTCCCCCACGGCTGAACGTGCGCGACCGCAAACCGTGCGATCCGGATCATCGACGGCCATGAACACCACACCCCACACCCCCTACGCAGGCAAGAAAGCCGTCATCACCGGCGGCACCCTCGGCATGGGCCTGGCCACCGCGCAGGCGCTGCTCGACGGTGGCGCCGACGTGCTCGTGACCGGCCGCAATCCGAAGAACCTGGAGGCCGCGCGCCGCGTGCTCGGCCCGCGCGCGCACGTGCTGGCATCCGACACGGCCTCACTGGCCGACATCGACACCCTCGCCGCCACGGCGCGCGAGCGCTTCGGCCGCATCGACCTGCTGCACATCAACGCGGGCATCTCGTCGCTCGAGCCCTTCGAGCAGGTGACCGAGGCCGGCTACGACCGTGCCTTTGCGGTCAACACCAAGGGCCCGTTCTTCACGGTTCAGCGCCTCGCACCGCTGATGCCTGCGGGCAGCGCCATCGTCTTCACCTCGTCCATTGCCGACGAAGGCGGCATGCACGGCATGAGCGTGTACAGCGCCACGAAGGCCGCATTGCGCTCGATGGCCTCGGGCTTCGCGGCCGAACTGGTGACGCGCGGCATCCGCGTGAACGTGGTGAGCCCCGGCTTCATCGACACGCCCACGCTCGGCGTGACCGACGCGAGCGCCGAGGAGCGCGCCGAGTTCATGCGCCTGGGCGACCAGATCACGCCGATGCGGCGCCACGGCACGTCGGCCGAAGTGGCGCGCGCGGTGCTGTTCTTCGCCTTCGAGGCGACCTTCACGACCGGCGCGCGCCTCACCGTCGACGGCGGGCTGGGCCAGGGCCTGACGCCGGGCGCAGTCTGATCCGATCTCTCACCAAGGACCTCACAACATGACCGACGTTTCCCTCATCGGCCTCGGCCCCATGGGCATCGCCCTCGCGCGCGCCCTTCAAGCATCGAAGTTCACGCTGACGGTGTGGAACCGCACCGCCGAGCGCGCAAAGCCTCTGTTGAACCAGGGCACAGTGCTCGCACCAACCGCCCTGGCCGCCGTGCAGGCCAGCCCCGTGGTGCTGGTCTGCGTGGCCGACTACCCGGCGTCGCGCGCTATCCTCGCCACGCCCGGCGTTCACGACGCGCTGCGCGGCAAGGTGCTGGTGCAGCTGAGCACCGGCACGCCGCAGGACGCACGCGACGACTGGGCCGCGCTGAGCGGCGTGGCGTACCTCGACGGCGCCCTGCTCGCCACGCCGGGGCAGATCGGCCGGCCCGACACGCCGCTCTTCATCTCGGGCGAGGCACGCGCCCTCGCCGCCTGCCGACCGCTGCTCGAAGCCATCGCCGGCAACATCCAGCACATGGGCGAGCCGATCGGCAACGCCGCGGCCTGGGACCTGGCCACGCTGTCGTGCATGTTCGGCGCGATGAGCGGGTTCTTCCACGGCGTGCGCATCTGCGAAGCCGAAGGACTGCCGGTGGACGGGTTCTCTCAGATGATCGGCGCGATCTCGCCGGTGCTCGGCGAAATGATCCAGGCCGAGGGCGAGGCGATCCACGCCGGCCAGTACGGCGAGCCCGAAAGCTCGATGGCCACCTGCGCGGGCTCGGGCCGGCTGTTCGTGAAGCAGGCGCGCGAGGCGCAGCTCGATGCGAGCTTTCCGGAGTTCCTGAAGGGGCAGTTCGACCGCGCGCTGGGCGCGGGCCTGGGCAACGAGCGCCTGGCTGCGATGGTCAAGGTGCTGCGGCAGCCGGCCTGACCGGCTGCACGGGGCCGCCTACTGGACGACCGGGCTGCCCGGCAGCTGGTCGCCCAGCGGCTTGAACAGCTGCGCGGTGTCGATCGCGTCGAAGCGGTACTGCTTGCCGCAGAAGTCGCAGCCGACCTCGATGTCGCCGCGCTCGGCCAGGATTTCCTCGGCCTCTTCCACACCGAGGCCGCGAATCATCTGCGCCACGCGCTCGCGGCCGCAGGTGCACGCGAAATGCGGGCCCAGCAGGCCGGCCTGCGGTTCGAAGCGCAGCAGCTTTTCTTCCCAGAACAGGCGGCGCAGGATGGTCTCGACGTCGAGCGTGAGCAGCTCGTCGCGCGTGAGGCTCGACGCGAGGATCGAGATGCGGTTGTATTCCTCGTTGCGGCCGATGCGGTCTTCGCTGGCTTGGTCGCGGTCCTTGTCGGAGGTGCCTTCGAGGTTGCCCTCGCCCTTCACCGGCAGGCGCTGGATCAGCAGGCCGGCCGCCACCTTGTCGTCGGCCGCGAGCACCAGCGTGGTGTCGAGCTGCTCGCTTTGCAGCATGTAGTGCTGCAGCACGTCGCTGAGCTTGCCCAGCTTCTCGCCGTCGTCGCCGAACAGCGGCACGACGCCCTGGTACGGCGTGGCGCCCGGCAGCTTGTCTTTCGGGTCGAGCGTGATCGCGCAGCGGCCCTTGTTGTTCACGTTGACCATGTCGGGCAGGTGCGCGTCGGCCGGCAGGTCGCCGATCACCTTGGCGGTGGCACGCAGGCTCAGGTCGGGCTTGGCCTCGGCCACGGCCACCTTCACGGGGCCGTCGCCGAAGATCTGCAGGATCAACGCGCCGTTGAACTTGATGTTCGACTGCATCAGCGTGGCCGCGGCCGTCATCTCGCCGAGCAGTTCGGCCACCGGCGGCGGGTACGGGCCGGTGGCGGTGTTGGAGGCGCGCCGCGCAAGGATCTCCTGCCACGCATCCGTCAGGCGCACGATCATGCCGCGCACCGGCAGGCCATCGAACAGGAATTTGTGCAGCTCGCTCAAAACGGAATCTTTCTCTCTGTGCCTGCGCGGAGTCAGGCGATTTTCTTGAGGCCCTTCGCGAAGCGATGGGCGTTTTCTACGTAGTGCTCGGCGCTTTGCCGCAGCTTGGCGGCGGCGGCATCGTCGAGCGTGCGCACCACCTTGGCGGGCGAGCCGATGATGAGGGAGTTGTCGGGAAACTCCTTGCCCTCGGTCACGACGCTGCCGGCGCCAACGATCGAATTGCGGCCGATCCTGGCGTTATTCAAGACCACCGCCTGGATGCCGATCAGCGAGTTGTCGCCGATGGTGCAGCCGTGCAGCATCACCTGGTGCCCCACCGTCACGTTGTCGCCGATGGTCAGCGGGCAGCCGATGTCGGCGTGCAGCACTGACAGGTCCTGGATGTTGCTGTTGCGCCCGATGGTCAGCACCTCGGTGTCGCCGCGCAGCACGGCGCCGAACCAGACGCTCGCGTTCTCTGCCAGTTCGACATTGCCCATGACCTGGGCGCTGTCCGCGACCCATGCGCCTTCGCCAAGGCGCGGTGCAATGCCATCCAATTCGTAAATCGCCATCGTGGTTGTCTCCGGAGGGGCAAAACTAGAATTGTAGGGATGCACCCCCGATTGAGCGCGCTGGCCGCGCTGCGCCTGACAGACCCCGACGACAAGGTGGCCGCCACGCGCGCCACGGCTGCACAGGCAGCTACCATTTCCATAGCACTCGAGCCCCTGCGCACGCTCGGCGACGACGACGGTGTGCCCGGCCGCCCGGAGCGCCCGCTGCGCGTGGCCGCCACCGCCGTGCAGAAGCGCTCGCCCTTCACGCCCGAAGGCCGCGCAGCGCTGATCCATTCGATCTGCCACATCGAGTTCAACGCGATCAACCTCGCGCTGGACGCCGTGTGGCGCTACGACGGCATGCCCGAGGCCTATTACCGCGACTGGCTGCGCGTGGCCGACGAGGAGGCGCAGCACTTCACGCTGCTGCACACGCACCTGCAGGCCATGGGCTGGCGCTACGGCGACTTTCCGGGCCACGACGGCTTGTGGAACATGTGCGAGAAGACCAAGGACGACGTGCTCGCACGCATGGCGCTGGTGCCGCGCACGCTCGAGGCGCGCGGGCTCGATGCCACGCCGCTGATCCAGTCAAAGCTGAAACGCGTGAACACGCCCGACGCGCTGCGCGCGGTCGAGATCCTCGACATCATCCTGCGCGACGAAGTGGGCCACGTGGCCATCGGCAACCACTGGTACCGCTGGCTGTGCGAGCGCGCCGGGCTCGACGCCGAAGCCAACTACCCGGCCTTGGTCGCGCGCTACGACGCGCCGCGCCACAAGCCACCTTTCAACCTCGAAGCACGCGGCCGGGCGGGCTTCAGCCCCGCAGAGCTGCGCGCGCTGACCGACTCCCGCCCCGAATGACCGATGTGATTTCCGACCAGACCTGGTCACGCGCCGAGCTGCAGGCCTGCCTGCAGGGCCGCGACACGCCGCCGCATTTCGAACGCTGCCATTTCGACGAGGCCGACCTGTCGCGCCTCGATCTGCGCGGCGCGCAGTTCACGCTGTGCAGCTTCGCCGAAACCTCGTTCGAGCGCGCGCAGCTGGCCGACACGCGCTGGGTAGGCTGCCGTGCGCGCCAGGCCGACTTCGGCCTGGCCGACCTCACGAACGCACGCTTCCAGGACTGCGACCTGAACAACACCCAATGGGCGCGCGCCAAGCTGGCCTCGGCGCTCTTCACAGGCGTGAAGCTCACAGGCGCGCACTTCGGCGAGGTGTCGGCGCTGGGCGTCGTGTTCAAGGATTCGCTGCTGGTCGACGCGCACCTGCGCGGCCTGTCGTTCCGCAAGCAGACGCTCGCGCAGCTCGACCTGTCGGAGGCCGACCTGTCGGGCTGCGATTTCCGCGAAACCATCTTCGAAGGCGGCAGCCTGCGCAACGCGCACCTGAAGCTCGCGCGCTTCGAAGGTGCTGACCTGCGCGACGTGGACCTGGGCGGCCTGCGGCTGGCCAACGCCGCGCCGTTCAAGGGCGCGACCATCTCCCACCGGCAGGCCGCCGCGCTGGTCGAGGAACTGGGCCTGCGCGTCGTCTGAGATTCAGGACGTCGCGGTGCGGCTGTGCACCACCAGCTTCGGCGTGAAGTACTGAAGCACCTCGCCGCGCTGGTTGCGCGTCTGGCAGCGCATAGAGACCATCGCGCGGCCGGGCTTGGAGCGCGAGGGCGTGATGTCGACCACTTCGCTCACCACATGCAGCACGTCGCCGGGCCGCGTGGGCTTGGGCCACTGCAGCTCGCCACCCGAACCGATGATGCCGTCCGCCAACGGAATGCCGCTGTCGACCAGCAGCTTCATCGTGAGCGCCGCCGTGTGCCAGCCGCTCGCGGCCAGCCCGCCGAAGAAGGTGTTCTTGGCGGCCTCTTCGTCGGTGTGGAAGGGCTGCGGGTCGAACTGCTGCGCGAAGGCCTTGATCTGCGCCGCGTCGAGCAGGTGTTCGCCGCTCTGGAAACGGTCGCCGACCTTCAGGTCTTCGAGATACAGCTTGTCCATGGAAGTCTCCTTGTTGCGTTGCCCGTCATTCTCGGGCGATCAGACGCGCTCGAGGATGGTGGCGATGCCCTGCCCGCCGCCGATGCATTGCGTGGCGAGCGCATAGCGGCCGTTCTCGCGCGCCAGCAGCGCCGCCGCCTTGCCCGTGATGCGCGCACCGGTCGCGCCCAGCGGGTGGCCGATGGCCAGGCCGCCGCCGTCGAGGTTGACGGTGGCCGGGTCGAGCCCGAGGTCGCGGATGCAGGCCAGCGCCTGCGACGAGAAGGCTTCGTTGATCTCGACCACGTCGAGGTCGGCCACGCTCAGGCCCGCACGTGCGAGCGCCTTGCGCGTGGCGGGAATCGGTCCGATGCCCATGACGGCCGGGTCGACGCCCACGGTCGCGAACGAACGGATGCGCGCCAGCGGCTTCAGGCCGTGCTTGGCGGCGAAGGCGTCGCTGGTGACCAGCACGGCCGCCGCGCCATCGGTCAGCGGCGACGAAGTGCCCGCCGTCACCACGCCGTCGGGGCGGAACGCGGGCTTGAGGTTGGCCAGCGCCTCGGCCGAGGTCGCGGGGCGGATGCAGCCGTCGGCATCGACCACCTCGCCGGAGGCCAGGCGCACCGGCACGATCTCGCCGGCCAGCCGGCCCTGCGCGCGCGCTTCGGCCGCCTTGCGGTGCGACTCGACGGCCAGCGTCTCCTGGTCGGCGCGGCTCACGTTCCAGCGTTGCGCAACGTTCTCGGCCGTCTCGCCCATCGAGATGTAGGCATCGGTGCTGGCCAGCAGCTCGGGGCTGGGCGAGAAGTTGAAGCCGCCCTGCGGCACCATCGTCATCGACTCCACGCCCACGCACAGGAAAGCCTCGCCCATGCCCGCCTCGATTTGCGCGGCCGCGATGTGCACGGCCTGCATCGACGAGCCGCAGAAGCGGTTCACCGTCATGCCGCCCACCTCGTGCGGCAGCCCGGCCAGCAGCCCGACGATGCGCGCGAGGTTGTTGCCCTGCGACGCCTCGGGGTAGGCGCAGCCCAGGATGATGTCTTCGAGCAGCGCGGGGTCGAGGTCGGTGCGCTGCAGCAGGCCCTGCACCACGCCGGCGGCGAGCGTGTCGGGGCGCACTTCGGCCAGCGCGCCCTTCTTGGCGAAGTGGAACGGGGAACGGGCGTAGGCGGAAATCACGGCTTTCATGGGAATACTCCTTGGAGAAAAACTACCTTCCAATCGGTAGGCTTCGGGGTTCAAAAAAAGGCACGTCCAGCGTGCCCGTGGTGAAACGGATCGGTCAGTCCAGCGGCAGCGCGCGCCGCAGTTGCGCGATGGCGTCGTCGAAGTCTTCGACGCGGCCCGTCATGCGGGACGCGAGCAGCGCGCCCTGGCACGACGAGAACACGAAGGCCGCGAGCGAGGCCACGGGGTTGTCTTTCTGCGCCTGCGCCGGCACCAGCGCGCCGAGCACGCCGGTGAGCCACATCACCTGCGTGTTGCGCAGCGCCTGCACGGCCTGGCGCAGGTCTTCGTTGATGCAGTCCCAGCCCGGTGCCAGCGCGCCCGCCGGGCACAGGCCCGAGCCGGCCTTCAGCGTGTTGCGGTACATGCGGAAATAGGATTCGAGCGCGTCCTTGGGCTCGCGCGCGCGCGCCGCCACCCAGTCCTTGAAGCCCTGCGTGGCGCCCTGGATCACCGCGATGCCCAGCGCTTCCTTGGTGGGAAAGTGGTGGTAGAGGCTCGCCTTGCGCACGCCCACCGCGTTGGCCACGTCCTGGAAGCTGAAGCCCAGGTACGAACGGGTTTCGATGAGCCCACGCGCCACCGCGAGGATCTGATCGCGGGTGCCGCCGGGGGCCAGGGTGGAGGCGTCGTGCATCTACCTACTATAAGGTAGGGAAACCCGCCCCTGCAAGCGCCGGGGTCAATCGGCCTTGATGCCCGCAGCCTTCACGATGCGGCCGTTGCTCTCGAACTCGCTGGCGATTTCCTTGGCGAAGGCAGCCGGCGTGCCCGGGGCAGGCACGTTGTCGGTGGCCGTGAGCTTGGCGCGCAGCTCGGGGCTGGCGAGCGCCTTGTTGATTTCGGCGTTGTACTTCGCCACCAGCGCCGCGGGCGTGCCCGCGGGGGCGAACACACCGAACAGCGAATGGATGTTGGCCGCGCTGTAGCCCAGCTCGGCCAGCGTGGGCACCTGCGGCAGGCTCTCGAGCCGCGCGGGTGCGCCCGCCGCCAGCGGGCGCAGCTTCCCCGACTGGATGTGCGCCGACAGCGTCGGGCTGGCATTGGTCGACAGGATCTCGAACTGCCCGCTCAGCGCATCGTTGAGCTGCTGGCCGCCGCCCTTGTACGGCACGTGCGTGATGTCCACGCCGGCCGTCGCGCGCACCTGCTCGAGCACGATGTGCCCGAGCGAGGCCGGCCCCGACGTGGCCCAGCGCACCGCGCCGGGCTGCGCCTTGGCTTCGGCAATCAGCGCACGAAAGTCCTTCGCCTTGCTGGCGGGCGTGGCCACCAGCAGCACGGGCGAATACATCACGCTGGCCACCGGCACGATGTCCTTCAGCGGGTCGAACGGCAGCTTGCCCAGGTGCGGGCTCAGCACCAGCGGGCTGATGGCCGAAAAGCCCAGCGTCGCGCCGTCGGGCGCGGCCTTGGCCACGGCGTCCATGCCGATGGCGCCGCTCGCGCCCGCGCGGTTGTCGACGATCACCGTGGTGCCCAGCTGCACGGCGAGCCGGTCGCCGAGCGCGCGGGCGACCACGTCGCTCACGCCGCCCGCCGGGTAGGCCACGATGAGCCGCACGGTGCGCGGCACGGCCTGCGCATGCGCGCCGCTGGCCGCGCACAGCGCCGCGGCGGCGAGCAGCCGGGTCGTGGTGCGGCGCGAAGGCTTGGAGGCGGCGAGGAAGTTCATGGTGTCGATGAAAGGCATGCGTCGAGGAGAAGAAGAAAGATCGGTCAGTCCAGCTGCAGCTTGCGCTCGCGGATCAGCTTGGACCACTTCTCATTGTCCGCCTTGACGAAAGCCGCAAAGGCCGCCGGGCCGAGCGGATGCACCTCGGCGCCGGCCGTCGCGAACTTGGCCTTGATCTCGGGCGTCGCCAGTGCCTTCGCGAGTTCACCCGACAGGCGATCGACCACCTCCTTGGGCATGTTGGCCGGACCGACCAGGCCCTGGAAGCCGACCGCCTCCATACCCGCGAAGCCCATCTCCTTCACGGTCGGCACGTCGGGCAGTTGCGGGTCGCGCACCGGGCCGGTCACGGCCAGTGCCTTGAGCTTGCCGCCCTTCACCTGCGGCAGCAGCACGCTGCCCGCGTCGATGAGGATCTGCGTCTGCCCGCCGAGCAGGTCCTGCACGGCCGGCGCGCTGCCCTTGTACGGCACGTGCGTCATGTCCAGGCCCGTGACCTGGTTCATGAGCTCGCCGTTCAGGTGCGTCGAGGTGCCGTTGCCGCCCGAGGCGAAGTTGACCTTGCCGGGCTGGCCCTTGGCCCACGCCACGAACTCCTTGAGGTTCTTCGCCGGATGGTCGGGCCGCGTCACCGCGATGTAGCTGCCCTGGCTGATCTGGCCGATGTAGGTGAACTGCTTGATGGGGTCGTACGGCGGCTTGCTCTGCAGGTACGGCGCGATGGCGAAGGGGCCGGTGTTGGCCAGCAGCAGCGTGTAGCCGTCGGCCGGCTGGCGCGTGAGCTCGGTGGCCGCGATCATGCCGCTGGCACCCGGCTTGTAGTCGACCACCAGCTGCTGCTTGAGCGCCTCTTGCAGCGGCACCTGCACCGTGCGCGCCGCGAAGTCGATGCCACCGCCGGGCGGGTAGCCGACGATCAGGCGGATGGGCTTGGCGGTGGGAAAGCCCTGGGCGATGGCGAGGCCGGCGGTCGTGGCCAGTGCGAGGCCGGTGCAGAGTCTGCGAAGGTTCATGGATGTCTCTGAATCTCTCTTGAAGGGGAGCGTCCATTTTGAAACATCCCGGGCCCGTGCAGCCCCCGCGCAGCTCAGGCTTCTTGCACCTCCACGTCGTTGCCGATGAAGTTGCGCCCGCGCGCCCCGCCCTGCGCATGGCGCAGCATCTCGCGCGCCTCGTCCTCGCCCACGCCGTAGTCGGCGAAGCGCGTCTTCACGCCCAGCGATTCGATGAAGGCCGCGAGCTGTGCCGGTGCGTCGGCCAGCGGCATGCGCAGCGCCTGCGCCAGCACCGCGTCGCGGTCGGGCCGGCGGCCGATCGCGCGCGCCAGCACCATCGGCAGCGGGAACGAACAGGCGATGCCGTGCGGCAGGCCATAGCGCAGCGTCATCTCGTACGAGATGGAATGCGCGAGCGCGGTCTTGGTGTTGGAAAACGCCATGCCCGCCTTCAGTGCCGCGAGTGCCATGCGCCCGCGCAGGTCGACGTCGTCGAGCCGCACCATGAGCTGCGGCAGCACCTCCAGCGTGTCCTGCACGGCCGCCACGGCGAAGGTGTCGGACAGCGGATTGGCGTTGACGTTCCAGATCGCTTCGAGCGCGTGCGACAGCGCATCGAGCCCGCTCTGCAGCGTGACGGCCGCCGGCAGCGACAGCATCAGCTCGGGGTCGATGACCGCATAGGTCGGCCAGGTCTGCGGCAAATGCAGCGAGTATTTCTTCTGCCGCTCGCGGTCCCAGATGGTGGCCCAGGGCGTGACCTCGCTGCCGGTGCCGGCCGTGGTGGGCACGGCGATGAGCGTCTTGTGGCGCGTGGCGACGAAGGGCCGTTCGCCCGCGAGCCCCGCCACCAGGTCCGCGAAGCGCCCGTGGTCGTCGGCCACCATCAGCGCCTTGGCCGTGTCGATGGCGCTGCCGCCGCCGACCGCGACGATCACCTCCACGTCGGCATGCGTGCGCCAGAACCATTCGTAGGTCTCGGCCAGTTCCGCCACGTCAGGGTTGGGCCGCGTCTGGTCGAGCGTGCAGGCCAGCGCGTCGCCGAGCACCGACGCCAGCCGGTCCAGCAGGCCCAGTGCGCGCGCTTCGGGAAAGGTCACCAGCGCGGCGCGCCGGCCTTCGAGCAGCTTCGGCAGGGACAGCAGGGCCCCTGCCCCGTACACGCTGTGCACGGGGTTGTGGTAATTGGCGCTCATGGGGAAGTGGGTTCAGGAGGCGGCGAACGCCGCAGGGAGAGAGCGGGCCATCAGCGCGCGCCCTGCTGGATCCAGCCGCGCAGCCGGGTCGAGAGGTAGTCGGCCGTCATGACCATCACGACGATCACCAGGATGCAGGTCGCCGTGTCCTGGTACTGGAACAGCTTCATGCTGCCCACCAGCTCGAAGCCGATGCCGCCCGCGCCCACCATGCCCAGCACGGTGGCCTGGCGCAGGTTGGTCTCGAAGCGATAGACGATCACGCCGATCCACGCGGTGACCACCTGCGGAATCACGCCGAAGATGATGGTCTGGATCGGCCCCGCGCCGGTGGCGCGCAGCGCCTCGATCGGGCCCTGGTCGATCTCCTCGATCGACTCGGCGAAGAACTTGCCGAGCATGCCCGCGCCATGCAGCGCCAGCGCCAGCACGCCGGGGAACGGACCGAGACCGACGGCCGCCACGAAGATCAGCGCCAGGATGATCTCGTTGATGCCGCGCGTGATGTTCAGCACCTGCCGCATCGCGTGGAACACGGCGACGTTCGGCGAGATGTTGCGCGCCGCGAAGAAGCACAGCGGCACCGCAAGAATCACCGCCAGCAGCGTGCCCCACAGCGCGATCTGCACGGTCTCGATGGCCGGCTTCACGAGCTTGCCCATGAACTCCCAGTTGGGCGGCAGCATGCGCCCCAGGAAGTCGGCGATCCAGGGCATGCCCTTGCCGAGTTCGCTGAAGCTCACCTGGCTGCCGATGGCGGCCCACCAGAGCACGCCGATGCCGGCGAGCACGGCCACGGCGTACTTCCACCAGCCGGGGTTGCCGGCGCTCTTGGCGATCAGCAGGTTGTAGCGTCCGAGGGCGATCATGATTGCTCCATGGCGAGTTGCGGGGCGGTGCGCACCGGCGCCGCATGAAGTGCGGCGGCGGGCACGCTCGGCGTTGCGGTGTCGGGCTCTGCGCCCGCAGCGGCGGCGTCGGTGCCCTCTTCCACGCCGCCCGGATAGATGAGGTGCAGCACCTCGTCGGTCAGCTCGTCGGGCCGGCCTTCGAACACGATGCGTCCGGCCGCCACGCCGATCACGCGCTGCGCGAACTCGCGCGCGTAGTCGACCTGGTGCAGGTTGCAGATCACCGTGATGCCGTCCTGCCGGCTGGCCTGCTTCAGGTAGTTGAGCACCTTGCGCGAGGTCTTCGGATCGAGGCTGGCCACGGGCTCGTCGGCCAGGATCACCTTGGGCTTTTGTGCCAGCGCGCGCGCAATGCCCACGCGCTGCTTCTGTCCGCCCGAGAGCGTGTCGGTGCGCAGGTCGGCCTTGGGGTCGAGCTCGACGCGGCGCAGGCATTCGCGGGCGATGGCGATGTCCTTCGCGGGGAACACCTGGAACCACGACAGGAGCGCGGGCATGGAACCCAGCCGCCCCGTCAGCACGTTCTTGAGCACCGACAGGCGCGGCACCACGTTGTAGTGCTGGAAGATCATCGCCACGTCGCGGCGCACCTTGCGCAGGCCGGCGCGGTCGCCGCGCGAGCGCTCGCCGTCCACGTGGATCTCGCCTTCGCTCGGCTCGGCCAGGTGGTTGATGCAACGCAGCAGCGTCGACTTGCCCGCACCCGACGCGCCGAGGATGACGACGAACTCGCCCTTGGCCACCGTGAGGTCCACACGATGGAGCGCGGTGAAGTCGCCGTAGCGCTTGCACAGCCCGCGGATCTCGATCATTTCATCTTCCTCAGGTCGAGGTTCAGCACCTTGGCCGTGTCGCGGATGATGTTGTAGGCCGCGTCGTTGGTCGGGTGGAAACCGTTGAGCAGGCCCTGGTCGGACCAGGGGATGTCCTTCACCTGCAGGAAGGCGGCCTGCACGCGCGTCTTCAGGTCGGCGGGCAGGTCCTTGCGCCACACGGTGGGCGACTCGGGAATGGGTTCCGACTTCCAGACTTCGACCAGGTCTTCACGCTTGACCAGTCCCTTGGACACGGCGGCGTCGAGGATGCGGTCGGCGATGGCCGCGGCATCGACCTTCTTGTTCTGCACCGCGATCGCGCTCGAGTCGTGCGAGCCCGAAAAAATCACGCGGCCGAAATCCTTGTCGGGGTTGAAGCCCGCCTTCAGCAGGCCGGCCTTCGGGAACAGATGGCCCGAGGTGGAGCTCGGGTCGACGAAGGCGAAGGTCTTGCCCTTGAGGTCGGCCACCGTCTTGATGCCGGTGTCCTTGTGGGTCACGATCTGGCTGTGGTACGAGGTGCGCCCGGCCTTCTTGGTCTCGGCCACCGCGAAGGCCTCGATGTCGGCCACCGTGGTGCCCAGCACATACGAGAAGGGGCCGAGGTAGGCCACGTCGAGCCGCTTGGAACGCAGCGCTTCGATCACGCCGTTGTAGTCGGCCGCCACGAAGGGCTTGACCGCGAAACCGAGGGCCTTGGACAGCATGTCCATCATGGCCTGGCTGTTGGCAATCATGGCGCGCGAGTCCTCGGAAGGAATCAGCCCGACAGTGAGAACCTGCTGTGCCCGTGCCATCGGCACGAAGGCGGACGCTGTCACGGCGGCAGTGCCGAGCAGCAGCTTTCTACGCTTCATCATGGTTGTCTCCAGTGGTCTGCGTTGCATGGAATCCTCAGGTCGTTTCGAAGGGCAAAAGTACCCGTCTCGAGTCTTCCAGTCGTGCGTGTCATGGTCATGACAACGCGAGGATTCGGGACGTCCGGCGTGTTTCTGTCGAGGCCTGGTCCGTCTTGATCGCGAGTACATCACTGGTACTCATATCGATCAAATTCAAATTTTTTCGATGATCTATATACTGAAGCTATAGATCAGAAAGGCTCTTGCGATGCGCCTGACCCAGTTGCGTTCCTTCTATGCCGTGGCCCGCGAAGGCAGCTTCACGCGGGCTGCCGAGCACCTGCATGTGAGCCAGCCCACCATCACCACGCAGGTGCGCTTTCTCGAGGAGGCCTACCAGGTCGAGCTCTTCCACCGGCGCGGCCGGCGCGTGCAGCTCACCGAGATCGGCGAGCAGCTCATGCAGCTCGCGCAGCAGATCTTCAGCCTCGAAGGCGATGCGGTGGCGCTGCTCGGCGACGCCGGCAAGCTGCGCACCGGCCACCTGCGCGTGGCGGCCGTGGGCCCGTACCACGTGACCAAGATGCTGGTCGACTTCAGCCTGCGCTACCCCGACGTGAAGGTCACGGTGAGCACCGGCAATTCACAGGACGTGCTCGACCGCCTGCTCGACTACAGCGCCGACGTCGGCGTGCTCGCGCAGCTGGTGCGCGACGACCGCTTTCTGTCGGTGCCCTTCAGCCAGCACCCGGTCGTGATGTTCGTGCCCTCCACGCACCGCTTCGCGAAGCGGCGCAACATCCGGCTCGCCGAGCTGCAGGGCGAACGGCTCATCCTGCGCGAGCAAGGCTCGACCACACGCAAGGCGCTCGAACTGGCGCTCACGAAAGCCAAGGTCGAGGTCGACGTGGTGATGGAAATCAGCAGCCGCGAAGTGATCCGCGAAGCCGTGGCGCAAGGCCTGGGCATCGCGGCCGTGTCGGGCGTGGAGTTCGTGCCGGGGCCCAACCTGCACATGGTGGGCTTCAGCGACACCGAAATTTTCACCTACGCCCACGTGCTGTGCCTGGCCGAGCGACGCGAGATGCGCATGGTGAGCGCTTTCTACGACACGCTGGTGCCGGCCATCGAGGCGCGCAAGCGCAAGAGCTGAGAACGAACGCCGCGTCAGCCGCGCGGATGGTGCGCCGCGTGCAGCTGCTTCAGGCGCTCGCGCGCCACGTGCGTGTAGATGGTGGTGGTCGAGATGTCGGCGTGGCCCAGCAGCAGCTGCACCGCGCGCAGGTCCACACCATGGTTCAGCAGGTGCGTGGCAAAGGCATGGCGCAGCGTGTGCGGCGACAGCGGCACATGGATGCCCGCTGCAGCCGCCTGCTTCTTCACGATGACCCAGAACATCACGCGCGTCATGCCCGCGCCGCGCGCGGTCACGAACAGGTCGGGCGTCTGCTGGCCGTCGAGGATCACGGGGCGCGACTCGTCGAGGTAGCGTTCGATCCAGCGCCGCGCCTCGCCGCCGAAGGGCACGAGGCGTTCCTTGTTGCCCTTGCCGAGCACGCGCAGCACGCCGTCGTTGAGGCTCATGTCGATCGCCTTCAACGCCACCAGCTCGCTCACGCGCAGGCCGCTCGCGTACATCAGCTCCAGCATGGCGCGGTCGCGCAGGCCGAGCGGGCTCTCGACATCGGGCGCGGCCAGCAGGTCGTCGACCTGTTTCTCGGACAGCGTCTTGATCGCGCGCGGCATCTGGCGCGCGGGCATGAGGCGGATGCTCGGGTCGGCCGTGATGCGGCGCTCGCGCAGCGCCCAGCGGTAGTAGCGCTTGAACACCGTGAGCCGCCGGTTCGCCGAGGTCGCCTTGCCCTTGGTGGACAGGCGCACGCCCATGTAGGCCTGCAGGTCGGTCTCGCGCGCGGCGTCCAGCCCCATGCCGCCCCGCTGTTCGCGCAGCCACTGCGCGAACAGCGCGAGGTCGCGGCGGTAGGCGGCCAGCGTGTTCTTCGACAGCCCGTCCTCGAGCCAGAGGGCGTCGATGAAGGTGTCGATGTCGGCGGTGGGGGGAGCGGCGGCGGCCTCGGTCATGCGGTGCAAGATAACAAAAGAAAAAGCCGCCCGGAACGCGGGCGGCTTTTATTGGGAGCGAAGCCGGTCAGTCGAGCTTGAGGTTCTGCTTCTTCACGACCTGCTTGTACACGTCGAACTCGGCCTTGATCTGCGCGGCGAACTGGTCGGGCGTGTTGGCCACGATCAGCGAGCCGGTGTCTTCGATGCGCTTCTTCACGGCCGGATCTTCCACCGCCTTCTTCACGCCGGCGTTGATCTTGTCGACCACTTCCTTCGGCAGGCCCTTCGGACCGAGGATGCCGTAGTAGGCCATGCGGTTGACAGGCTCCAGGCCGACTTCCTTGAAGGTCGGCACGTTCGGCAGGCCGGCCACGCGCGTCGGGGCCGACACCACGATCGGCACCAGGCGGCCGCTCTGGATGAAGGGCATCGCCGAGGGCAGGTTGTCGAAGATGATCGGCACCTGGCCGGCCACCACGTCGTTCAGCGCCGGGCCCGCGCCGCGGTACGGGATGTGCGTGACGAAGGTGGTGGTCAGGCTCTTGTACAGCTCCATCAGCAGGTGGCCGATGCCGCCCGTGCCCGACGAGGCGTACGAATACTTGCCCGGATTCTTCTTCAGCTCGGCCACGAACTCGGCGTAGTTCTTGGCCGGGAAGCTCGGGTTCACGGCGATCACGTTCGGCGTGGCCGCGATGTTGATGATCGGCGTGAAGTCGGTGATCGGGTCGTACGGCGTCTTCGGGTTGATGGCCGGGTTGGCCGCCGTGCTCGACACCGTGGCCACGCCCAGCTTGTAGCCGTCGGCCGGTGCGCGCGCCGTTTCGGCCGCACCCACGATGCCGCCGCCACCGGCGCGGTTGATCACCACCACCGGCTGGCCCAGCACCTTGCCCAGCGGGTCGGCGATCACGCGCGCCACGATGTCCGTCGTGCCGCCGGGTGCGAACGGCACGCTCAGTTCGACCGGCTTGGTGGGATAGCCCTGCGCGAAACTCTGGCCTGCCACTGTGACCAGCGCGGCAGCGCCCACGAACGCGCTCCATTGACGACGTTGCATCGATAACTCCTTGACTTGACGGGACCGGCCGGGGCGGCCGGAAAAAAGCGAAGCCCGGATGCTAGCGGGTCGGGGCTTTCCGTCATGCTGTGGAATACCCACGGTTGTGCCGGTTTATGCTCGAAGCGGTGAACTACGCGCAGCTGCTCTTCCCCGATTTCTCCCTCATCGCCATCGGCTGGCTCCTGTGCCGCTACACCGCGCTCGACCGCCGCGTGTGGGACCAAGTCGAGAGCCTGGTGTATTACTTTCTATTTCCCGTCCTGCTGTTCCATTCGATCGTGCGCAGCCCGCTCGACTTCGGTGCGACCTCGAGCCTGCTGACCGCGGGTGTCGGCGTCGGGCTGGCCGGCATCGCGATGGCCTACGCCCTGCCCTTCGTGCCAGGCCTGCGCTCGCACATCGACCGCCACGACCACGCCGCCAGCGCGCAGATCGCGTTCCGCTTCAACTCCTTCATCTGCCTGGCGCTGGCCGAGCGGCTGGCCGGGCCCGAGGGCCTGTTGCTGATCGCGGTGCTGATCGGCGTGTGCGTGCCGATGTTCAACATCGCCGCCGTGTGGCCGATGACGCGGCACGCGCAGACCGGCTTCGTGCGGCAGCTGGTGCGCAATCCGCTGATCGTGGCGACGCTGGCGGGGCTGCTGGCCAATGTGCTGGGGCTCACGGTGCCTGGCTGGTTGACGCCGACGCTCACGCGGATCGGGGCTGCGTCGCTGGCGTTGGGGCTGCTGGCGGCGGGGGCGGGGATGCAGTTCGCGACGTTGGGGCGGGGGAAGGTGTTGGCGGTGTCGGTGCTGGCGATACGGCATTTCTTCTTGCCGCTCGTGGCTTGGGGGTTGTCGCTTGCACTGAAGCTGGACGCTACGCAGGCTTCGGTGTTGATGGCTTTTTCTGCTGTGCCGACCGCTTCGAGTGCTTATGTGTTGGCGGCTCGGATGGGATACAACGGGCCTTATGTGGCGGGGCTGGTGACGCTGTCTACGATCTTGGGGGTGGTTAGTTTGCCGTTTGCGTTGGCTCTGCCTCGTTGAGTTGGTCGTAGGACGTTCCGAGGCCGGGTCTCGCCCCGGCAGGCGACTCACTTTCTTTGCTTCGCCAAAGAAAGTAAGCAAAGAAAGGCGACCCTACTGTCTGCGTCCCTCCGCTTCGCTACGGGCAACCTGCGGTGCTCGCGTTTCGCGGGGTCTCGCCCAAACTCGCTTCGCTCAGACAAGGGCGAGCCCTGATCCGCGAAACGCTGCGCTCCTCGGCGCATACAGAAGGGATTGGGGAACCCCTCGGGCCATCGCTTCGCTCGGCCTGTGGGCCGCAGCAGGCGCTTTGCGCCTGCTGCGGCTGGGATGGGTCGCGACGTTGGTTGGAACATGAACGCAAGCTCGGGCACGGGCGCAGATATGCCTGCAAGCACCAGCACCACGAGCACAAACGCAGGCTTCGGCTGTTGGCAACTGCCGGGCCGAGCGAAGCGATGGCCCGCCCGGTATCAAAGCCCCTCTGGCTGCGCCGAGGAGCGCAGCGTTTCGCGGATCAGGGCTCGCAGCTGTTTGAGCGAAGCGAGTTCTGCGAGACCCCGCGAAACGCGAGCACCGCAGGTTGCCCGTAGCGAAGCGCAGGGTCGCAGACAGTGGGGTCGCCTTTTCTTTGCTTACTTTCTTTTGGCGAAGCAAAAGAAAGTGAGTCCGCCGCCGGGCGGAACTCCCGGCCCCGGAAGGCAAACCCACGCGCCAAGTTCAACGAGCCAGCAAGGCAGGCAAAGCCGAAGCCAACATAGCAACCCCAGACAACGTCAACAAGCTCAGCACGATCTTGCGAAACGCCGCTTCGCTGATCCCGATATACAGCCGAGCCCCCAACAACACCGGCACCGCGACAGCCGCCGCGACCAATGCAAGAAGAGGCACCACCGAACGCCCGATGCTCCCGCTCGCCACATGCACCGCAAAGGCCACAGCCAGCATCGAGAGATTGAAGTTCTGGATCACAGCACGTTGCGTGTCACGCTGGAAACCCCGCAGCGTGCACCACAACGTAGGCACGACACCCGAGAAGCCGCCGATGCCCGCCATCACACCGCCGATGGCACCCGCAACGCCGTCCGCCGCGCGACCGCCAAAAGTGATCTTCGGCAAGTGCTGCGACATCAGCATCGCCGGGCACCACAGCACCAACAGCGTGCCCAGGCACACCTTGAACAGCACGATGTCCAGGTGCGGCAGCAGCCAGACACCGAACGGCACGCCGACAAGGCCGCCGAGCACGAAGGGCCAGAGGATGCGCTTGTCGAAAGTCCGCCGCACCGTGAGCGCCGCGATCACCTGCCCCGTCAGCGCCCCGAACAGCGCGAGCAGCGCCGCCAGTTGCGGCTCCAACGTCCAGGCCCACACAGACATCGCGACCATGCCGAAAGCAAAGCCCGACAGGCCCTGCACGAACCCCGCCAGCACAGCGCCGACGATCACATAGACATACAAGGCTTGCATGCGGCCGATGATAGGGGCCGCATGCAGCTCTCACGCCCGGAGGAGATCTATGCCGACGCAGGCACCAGCGCCGTGCGCCGCACGCGCCGCACATTGAAGGCGCTGGCGATCAGCACGCCCTGCACCAGCGCCAGCCCGACAATCACGCTCGTGTACTGGCCGTGGTCCATCAGCCGGCCGAACACCAGCGGCGCCACGGCCTGCCCGATGTCCAGGCCCGCGTACACCACGCCGTAGACGCGCCCGGTCGCGTTGGGCGGCGTCGACTTCTTCACCAGCAGGTCGCGCGACGGCCCGGCGATGCCCGAGACGAAACCCATCGCGCCGAACAGCACCGGCACCATCACCGGCGGAAACTGTGCAAAGGCCAGCACCAATGCCAGCGCCGCCGCCACGCCGAAGCCCGCGCCCACGATGCGCTCGCAGCGCGAGGGGTCGGAGGCCAGGAAGCCGCCCACCACCATGCCGGCCGCGCTCGCCACCATGTAGACCGTGAGGCACACCGCCACCAGCGCCACCGGCACCGCGTGCAGGTGGCCCGCGGCCACGGGCGCGAAGGTCTGCACCACGCTGATCACGGCGGCGTAGAAAAAGAAGAAGCCGAAGCACATCCACACGGCCGGGATGCGCAGGAAGTCGAACTCGCCGCCCACCGGCGCGGGCCCGCCGTGCCCCGTGGCCTTGTGCACGGCCGCAGCATCGAGCGCCAGCACGCTGCGGTAGATCCACAGGATCAGCAGCACCACGATCGCCACCACGCCGGCCGAGGCCAGCGCCACGCGCCACGAGAAGGCGATGGCGATCGGCACCACGAAGGCCGGCGCCAGCGCCCAGCCCAGGCTGCCGGTGATGCCGTGCACGCTGTAGGCATGGCCCAGCCGCGTGGGCGCGACCTTGCGGTTGAACAGCGTGTAGTCGACCGGGTGGAACACGCCGTTGCCGATGCCGCCGACCACCGCGCACGCCAGCAGCATCCAGTAGCTCTGCGCCATGGCATAGCCGAAGGCCGCGAGCCCCAGCGCGCCCAGCCCGACGAACAGCACCGGGCGCGGGCCCAGCTTGTCGACGATGAAACCCGAGGCCGCCTGCACGATGCACGAGACCACGAAGAACACCGTGAGCACCGCGCCCAGCTCGGTGTAGCTCACGTTGAACGCGTCCTTCAGCCAGGGAAACAGCGGCGCCAGGATCAGCTGGCTGAAGTGGCTCACCGCATGCGCCAGGCCGACCAGCCCGATCAGTTGAGCGTCGGTGCGCAAAGTGGTGGCGGGAACGGCTGTCGAGGAAGTGGATGACATGGATTGCTACAAAAAACCGGTGCGGGCACCGATGCTATGCGGCACCGACGCGGCAGAATGGCGATACAGCGACAACATTTGTCGAAACCATGCCAAGCGCCGTTCCCCCCCACGCTCCGCCCGCCCCCGAGCCCGCCAAGGCACGCGGAACGCCCACCGCGCCGACCAACAGCGTGGGCCCGCTCACGCCGCACCTGTACGCCCCCGACGCGGTGCGCCCGCTGCGCGCCAAGGAACATTTCCTGAGCGCCGACACGCTGGTCGAGCTGCACGAGCACCCGTGGCCGCAGCTCACGTTCTCGACGCGCGGCGTGATCCGCCTGAGCACGCAAGATGGCAGCTACATCGTGCCGCCCTCGCGCGCGCTGTGGGTGCCGGCCAACATGCCGCACAGCATCACGCTGATCGAAGACGCCGAGCTGCGCACCGTCTACCTGCACGCCTGGATCGCGCCCACCTGGGAGAAGTGCGAGGTGCTCGAGATCAGCCCGCTGCTGCGCGCCCTGATGCTCGCGCTCGACACCACGCCCGACGGCCTGCCCCCGGCCGACCCGCACGCGCCGCAGCGCGAACGCATGATCGCGCCGCTGCTGGTCGACGAGGTCGAGCGCGCCACGCAGATCCGCATCGACGTGCCGCTGCCCTCCGACAAGCGCCTGCGCCAGCTGTGCGAGACGCTGCTGCGCAACCCGGCCGACCGCGCCACGCTGGCCGAACGCGCCGCCGCCATCGGCGCCAGCGAGCGCACGGTGGCGCGGCTGTTCCGCGACCAGCTCGGCATGAGCTGGCAGCAATGGCGCCAGCAGGCCGTGATGGCGCACGCGCTGCCGCTGCTGGCGCGCGGCATGGCCGTGAGCCAAGTGGCGTCGGCCAGCGGCTACGCCACCGACAGCGCCTTCTGCGCCATGTTCAAGGCAGCCACGGGGCGCTCGCCGACGTCGTTCCAGCACCGCAAGCGACCGGCCACCCTTTGATGCCGCAGGGCATGGACGGGGCACGCCATGGTGCTCTGGCAAGATCGGCGACCGACACCGACACCATGCACTCACCGATCCCCCTGCACATCGCGGCCGAGGCCAGGCCTGCAACGTGGACCGCCGACATCTGGCTGCGCATCCGCCGCCATTTCCTGCTGAAGGCGGTCGGCACCACGGCCTTCACCTGGCTGTTCTTCATCGGCTACTTCCACCTGCTGCGCAACCCGGCCTTTCCGGTCACGGTGATGCCGCTGACGCCGCTGGACCACCTGATCCCGTTCCAGCCCTACACGCTCGGCGCCTACCTGTCGCTGTGGGTGTACGTGGGCTTTGCGCCGGGGCTGCAGCTCACGTTTCGCGAACTGGTGGTCTACGGGCTGTGGATCGGCGCGCTGTGCCTGAGCGGCCTGGGCCTCTTCTACTTCTGGCCGACGCAGATCCCGCCGCTGGACATCGACGTCTCGGGCTACCCCGGCTTCGCGATGCTGCAGGGCGTGGACGCGGCGGGCAACGCCTGCCCCTCGATGCACGTGGCGGTCGCCATCTTCACCGCCATGCGCCTGGCCGACGTGCTGCGCGCGGCGCGCACGCCGTGGCTGTTGCAGGCGATCAACTGGGCCTGGTTTGCAGCCATTGCCTATTCCACGCTGGCGGTCAAGCAGCATGTGGTGCTCGACGCGGTGGCCGGCGCGCTGCTTGGTCTGGCCTTTGCGCTGCCCTCGTTGCGCTGGCGCCCCGGCCCCCGTTGATCCGAGGCCGCCCCGAGGATTTCCCTAAGGTCGAAGCGGATATCATCAAACACCATTGATCACATTCAACACAGGCCGAACGAGGAAGGGATCGACCCCGTGGCCCGCCACCCGCAAGGGACAGGCAGCCCATCGATCAACGGCGGCACAAGACGACAGGCATCGCAGATGAGTTCGCTGAAGGAATTGCAGGACCTGATCCACGAGAAGTACGGCATCGAACCGTCCAAGCTCGACCCGCACGCCTCGATGCGTGAAACCGGCGGACTCGATTCGCTGGCCCTGGCCGAATTCCTGTTCGCCATCGAAGACCATTTCGGCATCACCATGCCCGACGAAGACGCGAGCATCGACACCCTGGCCGAGCTCGCGCAACTGGTCGACAAGGTCCGGGCCGCCAAGACAGCGTGAGCACGCACGAAGTCGCCGTCACCGGGCTGGGCGTCATGGCGCCGCATGGCGACGCGCCCGACGCGCTGTTCGACGCGCTGCTGCAGGGCCGCTCGGCCATCGCCCCGGTCTTTCCCGAACTCCCCAAACCCGCCGCCGCCGCCACGGTCGCCTTCGACGAGACGCGCTGGTTCACCAAGCTGCAGCTCGCGGGCGTCGACCGCGTGAGCCAGCTGGCCGTGGCCGCCGCCGACCTCGCCTTGCGCGATGCGGGGCTGACCCTGAGCGATGCCGGCATCGATGCCGAGCGCGTCGGCGTCTACGCCGGCTGCGGCATGGGCGGCGCCGCCGCGCTCGAAGCCGCCTACCGCGGCAACGGGCGCGTCTCGCCGCTCACCATTCCCGCCTTCATGCCCAACGCGCCGGCCGCCCACGTGGCGATGCGCAACGGCGTGCTAGGCCCGGTGCTCACGTACTCGGTCGCCTGCGCCTCGTCGTCGGTGGCCATCGCCGAGGCCGCCAAGGCGGTGCAGCGCGGCGAGGTCGACATCGCCATCGCGGGCGGCAGCGAAGCGCTCATCGTCCCGGGCGTGGTGCTGGCCTGGCAGGCCATGCAGACCCTGGCCGGCTTCCAGCCCGGCGAAGCGGCCGGCGCGGTGCGCCCCTTTGCCACCGACCGCAGCGGCTTCGCACTGGGCGAAGGCTCGGCCTTCCTCATTCTCGAATCGGCCGAACGCGCCCGCGCGCGCGGCGCCCGCCGCTACGCCACGCTGGCCGGCTGGGGCCTGAGCAGCGACGCCACCCACCTCACCAAGCCCGACGCACCGGGCCAGGCCCGCGCCCTGCGCGCCGCACTGCGCCAGGCCGGCCTGCAGCCGCGCGACGTGGGCTACTGCAACGCCCACGGCACGGCCACGCGCATCGGCGACGTGGTCGAGCGCAACGCGCTGGCCGAGGTCTGGGGCGCCGACTTCGACGCCCTGCGCGTCAGCTCGACCAAGGCGCTGCACGGCCACATGCTGGGCGCGGCCGGGGCCATCGAGGCGCTCATCACCGTGCTGGCGCTGCACCGGCGCGAGCTGCCGCCCAACGCGAACTGCGCCGAGGTCGACCCCGACTGCCGGATGAACCTCGTCGCCCCCGGCGACAGCGCCGCCCCCGGGCTCGAGGCCGCCATCAGCAACTCCTTCGCCTTCGGCGGCACGAACTCCGTGCTGCTGTTCCGCCGAGGCTGAACTGCGTGCTCTTGCGGGCCGTGCGCACCCCGTGGCGCTGTGCCCCGCGCGATAGAGACATTCCGGGCTCTCCGGTATGCTGGTGGGCGCTTCTCCCCCCATGTCCGTCCAAGGAGGCCACCATGCACGTTCGCTCCACATTCGTCGCCCTTGCCCTGCTCGCCGCAGGCGCTTCGGTGCAGGCCAACAACCTGCTCGACCAGCTGAAAGAACAGGCCGGCGCGGCGGTCAACTCGCAAGGCAGCAGCAACAGCAGCGGTGGCGGCTCGGCGCTCAGCAACCTCAGCCTCGGCGGCTTCAAGATGCCCGCCATCGGCTCCAGCACCATCGGCAGCGCGGCCGGCGTGCTCGAGTACTGCGTCAAGAACAACTACCTCGGCGGCGATGCCGCCTCCGTCAAGGACAAGCTGCTCGCCAAGATCACCGGCCAGAAGAAACAGGAAAACGACTTCGCGAGCGGCGCCAAGGGCCTGCTCAAGGGCGGCGACGGCAAGTCGCTCAACCTCAAGGGGCTGTCGTCGAAGGTCAAGGAAAAGGCCTGCGACTACGTCCTGAAAAACGCGACCTCACTGATCTAGGCTCTTTCTCTCTCTCCCGCTCTCCGCGCGCGGCGTGCCCGCCGTGCGCGCGCCCCGCTTCATGAATCCGGCTTCTCCCTCCTCTCCCCCCGCACCGTCTCTTCGCCAGCGCCTCGCACGCTGGGTTCCCTGCCTCGGCTGGCCCCGCCCTTCCGCCGCGCTGCTGCGCAACGAGGCCATGGCCGGCATCACCGTCGCACTGATGGTGCTGCCGCAAGGCGTGGCCTATGCGGCGCTGGCCGGCATGCCGTTGGTCACGGGCGTGTACGCGGCGCTGTTCCCGGCGCTCATCGCCGTGATGTTCAGCTCGTCGCAGCGGCTGTCGGTCGGGCCGACCGCGCTCACCAGCCTGCTGGTGGGCGCGTCGCTCGCGCCGCTGGCGGTGGCGGGCAGCGACGAATGGGTGGCGATGGCGGTGTGGCTCACGCTGATGTCGGGCGCGATCCAGATCGTGCTCGGCGCGGGGCGCTTCGGCTGGCTGCTGCGGCTGGTCAATTCGCCGGTGCTGATCGGCTTCACGCAGGGCGCGGCGGTGCTGATCGCGATCTCGCAGCTGCCCGCGCTGCTGGGCTTCACGGGCCGCACCATTCCGCAGGTGCTGCAGGGCGGGCCGCTGCCCGACCTCACGGCCATCGCCTTCGGCCTGGGCAGCATCGCCGTGCTGTGGCTGGGCAAGCGCTGGGTGCCGCGCTTCCCGACCACGATGGCGCTGGTGGCCGGCGCGGCCGCCATCAGCTGGAGCATCAACTACGCGCTGCGCGGCGGCGCCGTGGTGGGCGCCCTGCCCTCGGGCCTGCCTTCGTTCTACTGGCCCGGCCTGCTGCCGGCGCACACCTTCAGCGCGCTGGTGCTGCCCGCGCTGATGATCACGCTGGTGAGCTTTCTGGAGACCGCGTCGAGCGCCAAGGTCGACAACGGCCGCGCCGGTACGCTGTGGAACGAAAACCAGGACCTGATCGGCCAGGGCCTGGCCAAGCTGGCCTCGGGCTTCACGGGGTCGTTCCCCACCAGCTCGTCGTTCTCGCGCTCGGCCATCACGCTCTACGCGGGCGCGCAGACCGGCTGGGCGACGCTGTTCAGCGTGGCGGTGGTGGCCGGCGCGCTGCTGTGGCTCATGCCGCTGCTGTACCACGTGCCGCAGGCGGTGCTGGCGGCGGTGGTGGTCACGGCCATCCTCGGGCTGGTGAAGCCGTCGAGCTTCACGGCGCTGTGGCGCATCTCGAAGCTGGAGGCCGGCATCGCCTTCGGCACCTTCGTGCTCACCATCGCCACCGCACCGAGCATCTACTGGGGCGTGCTGGGCGGCCTGCTCGCCAGCCTGGCGCACTACATGTACCGCCACCTGCACCCGCGCATCATCGAGGTGGGCTTGCATCCCGACGGCAGCCTGCGCGACCGCCACCTGTGGAAGCTGCCGCCGCTCGCGCCGCAGCTGTATGCGGTGCGCATGGACGCCGAGCTCGACTTCGCCTCCGCCTCCACGCTGGAGCGCGCGCTCACGGTCGCGCTGGCCGAGCGCCCCGACCTGACCGACGTGTGCCTGTTCGCACAGCCGATCAACCGCATCGACATCACCGGTGCCGAGGTGTTCGGCTCGATCCGCCGGATGATGGAATCCAAGGGCGTGCGCCTGCACCTGAGCGGCATGAAGCTGCCGGCCATGCAGGTGCTCGAGCGCGCCGGCCTGCTCGCACCGGGGCCAATGCTCTTCAGCTACCGCACCGACGCCGAGGCGCTGGCCGCGCTGATGCCGCGCATCGACATGCCCGAAGAAGCCGAAGCCGCGGCCTGACCGCGCGCGCCTCTTCCCCCACACGGGCGCCATGAAAACCACCATCGAAGAACTGGTCGCCTTCCGCGCCGTGGTGGACACCGGCTCGATCACCGCCGCGGCCGACCAGCTGGGCCAGACGGTGTCGGGCATCAGCCGCGCGCTGAGCCGGCTCGAACAGAAGCTCGGCACCACGCTGATGCGCCGCACCACGCGGCGGCTCGAACTCACCGAGGAAGGCGCCGCCTTCCTGCAGCGCACGCGCGCCATCCTCGACGCGATCGACGACGCCGAGGAACACATGGCCGCGCGCCGCCAGCAGCCCGCCGGCCGCCTGCGTGTGAACGCGGCCTCGCCTTTCATGCTGCACGCCATCGTGCCGCTGGTGCCGGAGTTCCGCCGGCTCTATCCGCAGATCAGCCTGGAACTCGACACCGACGACCTGCCCATCGACCTGCTGGAGCGGCGCACCGACGTGGCGATCCGCATCGGCCCGCTGCGCGATTCCACGCTGCATGCGCGCCCGCTCGGCACGCACCGGCTGCGCGTGCTCGCGAGCCCCGCCTACCTCGACGCCCACGGCAAGCCGCGCAAGGTCGACGAGCTGGCCGGGCATGCGCTGCTGGGCTTCACCCAGCCCGAGTCGCTCAACCGCTGGCCGCTGCGCGGCGTGCACGGCGACGAATGGACCATCGCCCCCACCGTGGTCGCGTCCAGCGGCGAGACGCTGCGCCAACTGGCGCTGGCCGGCGTGGGCATCGTCTGCCTGTCGGACTTCATGACCGCCGCCGACCGCGCCAGCGGCGCGCTGGTGCAGGTGCTGCCCAAGGACACGGTCGACGTGCGCCAGCCCGTCAACGCCGTGTACTACCGCAACACGCAGCTGTCGGCGCGCATCACTTCGTTCCTCGATTTCCTGTCGCAGCGGATGGGCTGACCGGCTGAGTTCAGCCCGGCGGCATCCGTTCGAACTTCGGCAGCGCCGGGTCGAGGAAGTCCCAGGCGTGCCCGCGCACCGCGTACGTGACCGCCTGCGGCCGGTAGCGCCCCGGGTCGTCCAGGCTGGCGGCATGCACGGTGAAGACGCCGGGCATCGCCGCGAAGGTCATGTACACGGGCGAGCCGCAGGTCGGGCAGAACGCGCGCGTCTTCGTGTTGCCGCTGTCGCCCTTGAGGCTCCACAGCGTGGCCGCGCCGGTCTGCTTCACCTCGGCGCCCGCGAAGCTGAGGTACGAGCCGTGGCCCGTGCCGCTCTTGTGCTGGCAGTCGAGGCACTGGCAGTCGTTCTGGAACACGGGTTCCCCTGAAATCTCGTAGCGGATGGCGCCGCACGCGCAACCGCCGGTGTAGGCCGGGTTCATGGTTCTTGTCCTTTCGAAGTGGTGAAGGGCAATCTAGTCGCGCGAGGGCTGGAGCGGGGAGTAACAAGATCGTCGTGAATCCGGGGCGGGCCAGAATCCGGCAGTCACGCAGCCCCATCCGAAGGAAATGCCATGCACGTCGATCTGGTGTCCGAAGCCCAACACGATTCGCTCATCGAGCTGCTGGCCGAGCTGCACGCCTTCTACAACGAAGGCGCGCGCGTGCCGCACAAGCTGGTGCGCGAGCACCTGCTGGGCAATCTCCTCGCCCCCGGGTCGCCGCACCAGCTGGTAGTGGCATCGACAGACGCGCACACCGTGGTCGGGCTGGCCGCGATCACCTGGGTTTTTTCGCTGGTCGACTTCGCACCGGAGCAACGCAGGCACTGCCAGCTCAAGGAGCTCTACGTGAAGTCGGGCCACCGCAGCGCCGGGGCGGGCCGCGCCCTCATGGCGTGGGTGGCCGCGCGCGCCATCGCCAACGGATGCCACCGCATCGACTGGCCCGTGAAGGCGACGAATGCGCGGGGCATCGCGTTCTATGAAGGGCTCGGCGCCTTCCAGGTTGCGGAGCGACTGAGCTATCGGTTGCTGCAGCCGGCCCTGGGCGAACTGGCGGCCTTCACGGCCCCTGCGTGACAGCCACCCGCTCGACCGCCGCCGACGCGATCTCGTAGCCGCTCACGCCCATGTCGGCCGATGCGTAGCGCGCCGCCTTCAGCGTGCCGCTCACGCGCACCGTGTCCATGGCGTGCAGTCCCTTCACGGGCGCGGGCGCGATCACGTGGACGATCTGGTTGGCGGGCGGCGGTGGGGTGTGGATGCAGGCGCCGAAGTACGGCACCAGCAAGAACTCGCGGATGCCGTCTTGCGTGGCATCGAGCGGCACGACGAAGCCCGAGAGCGTGGCGGGCTTGCCGTCGAGCGCGACGTTGACCGGCGCGTTGTCCCAGACGGCGCGCATCTCGTCGAGCATCTGGATCGCGCGCGGGTCGTTGTCGCGCAGCGCCTCGAGGCTGATGTTGCGGTAGCGCTGGGTCGGGTCCCACTCCTTGGGCACCAGCGCGTCCCAGGCCATCTCCTGCGCGGCCGGCGCGCTGGCCGCGCCCTGCCCCTGGGCCGCGTCCGGGCTGCAGGCGGACAGCAGGCTGCCCGCGACCGCCATCAGCAGCACCATTCCCGTGCGACGAACAAAAACACTCATGGCCCCGATTGTGCTTGCCGAAGGTGACACAGCGCTCGGGGCGGGCTGGAAGACCTGCCCTGAAACGAATGGGCACACATGGCAAAAAGGCGGGCGCCGCGCCAGAATGCCGCACCACGACCACGAGGAGATCCGCATGGCACCCACAGGATGGCTTGGATTGACGTCACTCGGCACGGTTCACACGGCGATCAGCCTGATCGCCGTGTTCGCAGGCATCTGGGCCCTGCTGCGCTACAAGGAAATCACCCTGCGCACCGGCCTGGGCCAGGTCTTCGTCTGGACCACGGTGCTGACCTGCCTCACGGGCTTCGGCATCTTCCAGCACGGCGGCTTCGGCAAGCCGCATGCGCTGGGCATCATCACTTTGGTGGCGCTGGCCGTCGGCGCGCTGGCGGGGTATGGGCGGCTCGGGCCGAAGTCGCGCTACATCGAGGCGGTCGCCTATTCGGCGAGCTTTCTCTTCCACTGGATTCCGGCCTTCACCGAAACGCTGACGCGCTTTCCGCTGGGCGCGCCGCTGCTGCCGAACGCCGAGGCGCCCGAACTGAAGGCGATCACCGCGGTGCTCGGCGCGCTGTACGTGGTCGGCGTGACACTGCAGATCAAGCGGCTGCGCGGCGACAAGCCGGTCAGTCCTGCACCCGCCCGCGCAGGCTCTTGATCTGCGAGCGCTGGCTCTTGCCTTCGAGCCGGCGCTGCTTCGAACCGTAGGTGGGCTTGGTGGCGCGCCGCACGCGCGGCGGCGTGGCCACGCTGTCGATCACCGCCTGCAGCCGCGCGAGCGCGTCGGCGCGGTTCATCTCCTGCGTGCGGTGCTGCTGCGCCTTGAGCACGAACACACCTTCCTGCGTGATGCGGCTGTCGCGCAAGGCGAGCAGCCGTTCCTTCACATCGGCGGGCAGCGAGCTGGCGTGGATGTCGTAGCGCAGGTGCACCGCGCTCGACACCTTGTTGACGTTCTGCCCGCCCGCCCCCTGCGCGCGGATGGCGCTGAAGTCGACCTCGTCGGGGTCGATCAGGAGTGGGGGGCGGAGCATGCCCGCGAGTGTGCCCTCAAACGCGTTCGAAGACGGCGGCAATGCCTTGGCCGCCGCCGATGCACATCGTGACCAACGCGTAGCGGCCACCGGTGCGGTGCAGCTCGGCGATCGCCTTCGTCGTGATGATCGCGCCGGTCGCGCCCACCGGGTGGCCGAGCGAAATGCCCGAGCCGTTCGGGTTCACCTTGGCGGGGTCGAAGCCCAGCTCCTTGATGACGGCACAGGCCTGCGCGGCGAACGCTTCGTTCGACTCGATCACGTCGAAGTCGCTGACCTTCAGGCCCGTGCGCTCCAGCACCTTGCGCGTGGCCGGCACCGGGCCGATGCCCATGTACGCCGGCTCGACGCCCGCGTGCGCGTAGCCCACGAGGCGTGCCAGCGGCTTCAGGCCCAGCGCCTTCACGCGGCCGCCTTCGGCCAGCACCACGGCGGCGGCGCCGTCGTTGATGCCCGAGGCGTTGCCGGCGGTCACGAGGCCGTCCTTCTTGAACGCGGGCTTCATCTTCGACAGCGTGTCGACGGTGGTGTCGGCGCGCACGTGCTCGTCGGTGTCGAACAGCACGATGCCCTTGCGCGTCTTCACCTCGACCGGAACGATCTGCTCCTTGAAGCGGCCCGCGGCAATGGCGGCGGCGGCACGCTGCTGGCTGGTCACGGCCAGTTCGTCCATCTGCTCGCGCGTGATGCCGTAGCGCGCGGCCACGTTCTCGGCCGTGATGCCCATGTGGATCTTCTCCCACGGGTCGTGCAGGATGCCCAGCATGTAGTCGACCAGCACCGCGTCGCCCATGCGTGCGCCGTAGCGGGCCGAGGTGTCGAAGTACGGGCCGCGGCTCATCGATTCGGAGCCGCCGCCGATGGCGATGTCGCAGTCGCCCAGTGCAATGGCTTGCGCCGCCGACACGATGGCCTGCAGGCCCGAGCCGCACAGGCGGTTCACGTTGAAGGCCGGCGTCTCGATCGGGCAGCCCGCGTCGATCGCGGCCACGCGGCTCAGGTAGGCGTCCTTCACGTCGGTGGGGATCACGTTGCCCATGACCACATGGCCGATGGCGTCGGCGGCCACGCCGCTGCGCTCGATGGCGGCCTTGACGGCGGTGGTGGCCAGTTGCGTGTTGGGCACGTCCTTGAGCGCGCCGCCGAAGGTGCCGATGGCGGTGCGGGCGGTGCCGACCACGAAGATGTCGCGTGAAGTCATGGGATGGATCTCCTGGATTGAAAAAACGAAAACAGCGAATTCTTCAGCGGCCCGTGAAGGCCGCGGGCTTCTTGCCGAAAAAGGCATCGAGGCCGATGCGGAAATCGGCGGTGGTGGCGCACGACTGGAACGCGGCCGACTCGGCATCGAGCTGGGTCGCGAGGTCGCGGTCGAGCGAGCCGCGCATCAGCCGGCGCAGGTGGCCCAGCGCCACGGTCGGGCCCTTGGCCAGCCGCTGCGCGAGCGCCATGGCCTCGGCTTCGAGCTCGGCCGCGGGCACCACGCGGTTGATGAGGCCCATGCGCTCGGCGGCGGCGGTGTCGTAGGTGTCGCCGAGCATCGCGATCTCGAGCGCGCGGCGCATGCCGACCAGGCGCGGCAGCGCCCACGAGGCGCCGACGTCACAGCTGGTGCCGACGTTCACGTAGGCCAGGTTGAAGCGCGTGCGCTCGGCCGCGAGCACGAAGTCGGCCTGCAGCATCAGGCTCAGCCCCGCGCCGGCCGCCACGCCGTGCACCTGCGCGACCAGCGGCGCGTCCATGGCGTCGAGCACGGTGAGCGCCTCGTGCAGCGGGCCGATGAGGTCGGCCGCGCCCTGCTTCGGGTCGGCGCTGAGCACGCCGAGGTCGCCGCCGGCCATGAAGCCCTTGCCCGCGCCGCTCAGCAGCACGGCGCGCACGCTCCTGTCGGCAGCCAACGCGCGCGCGGCGGCGAGGAAGGCAGTGGCCATCGGCACGTCGATGGCGTTGAGCGCGGCCGGCCGGTTGAAGCGCAGCGTGGCCACCGCGCCTTCGCGGCCCACCAGCAGGGGCGAAGAAGAAGTCTCTGAAGTCATGGGTTCGCTTTCGTCGGGGCGCGCTGCAGCACGCCGTTGAGCAGCAGCTCGATGCCCTGGTCGGCGATCTGGTCGGGCGTGAGGTCGCCGTCGGGGCGGTACCAGCGGCCGATCCAGCTCAGCGCGCCGGCCAGCATGAAGGCCGCCATCTTCGGGTCGCAGGGGGCGAGCGCGCCTTCGGCCACGCCCTCCTCGATGAGGCGGCGGAAATGCCCGTCGATGCCGGCCTTGAGGCGGCGCAGTTCCTTCTTGAGCGGATCGGGCAGCGGGTCTTCGCCGATGCGGATCACGCACATGCCGAAGTCCTGCGTGACCACGCCCGAGTAGATGCGCATGCAGGCCTTGAGCTGGTCGATGGCACTGCCGCCCGCGGCGCGCACCTCGCCGATGCCGGTCTGCATGAGGTCCAGCGCCATCTTCACGCACTCGAGCAGGATCTGGTCCTTGTTCTCGATGTAGTAGTACAGCGTGGGCTTGCTCACGTTGAGCCGCTCGGCAATGTCGTCGAGCGAGGTCGCGTGGAAGCCGCGCTCGTTGAACAGCTGGGCGGCCGTGCGCAACACGGCCATGCGCTTGACCTCGCGCTGCTGCGCACGGCGGTCGGCGGGCGCCCACGGAGAGGCTGAAGCAGGAACGGCGGTGGAACGGGGCATGGGGTTTGTGCGGGCGGGGAAAGTCCCGATGCCGCGAACTGCGGCGAACACGGACATTACCGGCCAGTAGGAATTTTACGGGCCAGTAGCATTTCGCTGCTGGACACAAACCCTGACCTTGCGGCGCGCCCCTTAGCCATGCCTGACGAGACTCGACGGGATACCTCCATGTCCGCACCTTCCGCCACGGCCCCGGTGCTGCAGGCCGAGGCGTTGACGCTGGCATTCGGCGGCGTGAAGGCGCTCACCAACGTCGGCTTCAGCGTCGCGCCCGGCTCCATCACCGCGGTGATCGGGCCCAACGGCGCGGGCAAGACCTCGCTGTTCAACACCATCTCGGGCTTCTACAAGCCTTCGCAGGGCCGCGTGCTGTTCGAGGGCGCCGACATCACCCGCCTGCCCGCCCCCAAGCGCGCCGCGCTGGGCCTGGCGCGCAGCTTCCAGAACATCGCGCTGTTCCGCGGCATGACCGTGCTCGACAACATCAAGCTCGGCCGCCACACCCACCTGAAGACCAACGTGTTCGACGCCCTCTTCTACCTGGGCCGCGCGCGCCGCGAAGAGGCCGAGCTGCGCCGCGACGTGGAAGAACGCATCATCGATTTCCTCGAGATCGACCACATCCGCCACGCCTCGGTGGCCGCCCTGCCCTACGGCCTGCAGAAGCGCGTCGAAATGGCGCGCGCGCTCGCAATGCAGCCCAAGGTGCTGATGCTCGACGAGCCCGTGGCCGGCATGAACCGCGAAGAGACCGAAGACATGGCGCGCTTCATCCTCGACGTGCGGCGCGAATGGGGCATCACGGTGCTGATGGTGGAGCACGACATGGGCATGGTGATGGACCTCTCGGACCACGTGGTGGTGCTCAACTTCGGCCAGGTCATCGCGCAAGGCACGCCCGCGCAGGTGCAGGCCGACCCGGAAGTGATCCGCGCCTACCTCGGCGCAGGCGACGTGGGCGAGCTGCGTCGCCGGCTGCGCGGCGAAGCTGCCGTGGGAGCCGCCTGATGGATTGGGCCTACCTCTTCGAGATCGCGCTCACCGGCATCGCCGGCGGCGGCCTGTACGCGCTGGCGGCGCTGGCCTTCGTGCTGGTCTACAAGGCGACGCGCGTGGTCAACATCGCCATCGGCGAGATGCTGATGGTCGGCGCCTACCTGTTCTTCACCTTCGCCGCGAGCTTCTCGCTGCCGATCTGGATGGCGGTGCTGGGCTCGGTGATCGGCACCGGCCTGCTGGGCGCGGTGATCGAGCGCACCATGATCCGCCCGCTGCTGGGCGAGCCGCCGATCTCGGTGTTCATGGTGACGGTGGGGCTGGCGTCGATCCTCGTCGGGCTGGTCGAGATCATCTGGACCGCCGACCAGCGCCGCCTGCCCGAGTTTTTGCCCAACACGCCCGTGATGATCGGCGAGGCCTTCCTGGCACCGAAGATCGCCTACGGCGCGCTGATCGCCGTGGTGCTGATCGGGCTGGTGCTGCTGCTGTTCCGCTTCTGGCGCGGCGGCGTGGCGCTGCGGGCCACGGCCTCCGACCAGGCGGCGGCGTACTCGATGGGCATCCACGTGCCGCGCGTGTTCTCGCTGGCCTGGGTGGCCTCGTCCATGATCGCGGCGGTGGCCGGCATCATCGTCGGCGCCATCGGCGGCATCTCGTCGTCGATGGGCGTGTTCGGGCTGTCGGTGCTGGTGGTGGTGATCGTCGGCGGGCTCGACAGCGTGCTCGGCGCGCTGGTGGGCGGCGTGCTCATCGGCCTGATCGAGGCGCTCGCCGGCTCCTACTTGGGCGGCGAATACAAGCTGCTCGCCACCTTCATCGTGCTGGTGTTCGTGCTGATGGTGCGGCCCTACGGGCTCTTCGGCACGCACGAGATCGAGAGGCTCTAGCCATGCGCATCGGCACCCTCAAGCAAAGCTACATCGCCGACGCGGCGCTGTTCGATTCGCGCACGCAGAAGGTGTGGCTCGCGATCGGCGCGGCGCTGCTCGTGCTGTTCCCCTTCATGGCCAGCGACTACTGGCTGTACCTCGCGTGCCTCGTCGCCATCAACGTGGCGAGCGCCACGGGGCTGAACATCCTCACGGGCTACACAGGCCTCGTGAGCCTCGGGCAGGCCGCGTTCATGGGGCTGGGCGCCTACACCGTCGCGATCATGCAGACGCGGCTGGGCACGCCCTTCCTGCTCAACATCCTCGCGGGCGGCGTGGTCGCGATGCTCGGCGGGCTGGTCGTCGGCATCCCGTCGCTGCGCGTGAAGGGCCTGTACCTGGCCATCGCGACCATCGCCGCGTCGTTCATCACGCACTTCCTGTTCGCCAACCTCAAGCTCACGGGCGGCACCACGGGCATCTCGCTGCCGCCCGCGCAGCTCTTCGGCCTGCCGCTGGACACGTCGTTTCGCCTGTACTGGGTGATCGTGCCCGTGATGGTGCTCATGGTGCTCGGCGCGGCCAACCTGTTTCGCACGCGCGTGGGGCGCGCCTTCATCGCCATCCGCGACCGCGACATCTCGGCCGAGGTGCTGGGCATTCCACTGCTGCGCTACAAGCTGCTGTCGTTCGGGCTGTCGTCATTCTACGCAGGTGTGGCCGGTGGCCTGTGGGCCTACTTCTTCCGCGTGGTCACGCCCGAGAGCTTTCCGCTCCTGATGTCGATCTTCTTCCTGGCCGCCATCATCGTCGGCGGCATGGGCACCATCCTGGGCGGCATCTTCGGCGCCGTGTTCATGACCATGGTGCCCGAGCTGCTCAAGCTGGTGGTCGACCTGCTGCCGGGCGGCGTCGAGATGACCGTGTTCCTCTCGCCGGTGCGCACCGTCGTCTTCGGCCTGCTGATCGTCGGATTTCTGGTGTTCGAGCCGCACGGGCTCGCAGAAGTGTGGCGGCGCATACGCCGCTTTTTCCATCTATGGCCGTTTCGTAACTAGAACCAGGAGACACACATGCCCAAGACAACGAAGAAGCTTTCCCCCCAGCGCCGCGCCCTGCTGATCGCCGCGGGCCTGGCCGCAGCCGTGCCGTTCGCGGCGAATGCGCAAGGCAACGAGGACATCGTCATCGGCGGCTCGATCCCCATGACCGGCGTGTTCGCCTTCGCGGGCGTGGGCATCAACGCCGGCATTGCCGACTACGTGAAGATCGTCAACGACGCGGGCGGCATCAAGGGCCGCAAGCTGCGCTACGTGCCGGAAGACACGGGCTACAAGGTCGACGTGTCGGTGGCGGCCTTCAAGAAGATCACGAGCCAGAACAAGGTCAACCTCTACTACGGCGACTCCACCGGTTTCTCCAAGACCATCAACCCCGAGCTGGACCGCGGCGGCCAGATTTTGATGGCGGGCGCCTCGTTCGCCACCGAGCTCAACGACCCGGCCAAGTACCCGAACCAGTTCCTGGTGGGCCCCGACTACACCGAGCAGATCGGCATCCTGCTGCGCCACATCGCCAAGGAAAAGCCGGGCGCCAAGGTGGCCTTCGTGTACTCCGACTCCGAGTTCGGCCGCGACCCCATCGAGGCCAGCGAAGCCGCTGCCAAGAAGCTGGGCCTGAGCGTGCCGGTGAAGCTCATGACGCCCGCGGGCAGCGTCGACGTGTCGACCGAGGTCATCAAGCTGCGCCGTGCCGCGCCCGACTACACGATCTTCCACGGCTACATCCTGGCGCCCATTCCCGAGTTCGTGCAGCAGGGCAAGCAGATGGGCATGACCAGCAAGTGGATGGGCACCTTCTGGACCATGGACAGCTCCACCGTCATGAAGATGGGCGAAGGCGGCGACGGCTTCATGGGCGTCATGCCCTACCGCTACTACTACGACACCTCGGCCAAGGCGCCAATGCTCGACAAGATCCGCGCGCTGCGCCCCGAGTACCAGAGCACGGCCTACACGCAGGGCTTCCTCACGGCGATGCTGTTCACCGAGGCCGCCAAGCGCACGCTCGACGCCGGCAAGCCGCTGGACGGCAAGAACCTGAAGGCCGCGCTCAACACCATCAAGGACTTCGACACCGGCGGGATCATCGGCACGCCGATCACCATCAAGGGCAACTCCATCCCCGTGGGCCGCGTCTACAAGGCCGACATGAAGGCGCAGAAGATGGTGCCGGCGTCGGACTGGATCGCACTGAACTGATCGACACGATGGACGCGCGCGCGGCACCGCCCGACCTCGTTCTGGAGGTCAACAACATCGAGGTGGTCTACAACAAGGTCGTGCAGGTGCTGCGCGGCCTGTCGCTGGCCGTGCCGCGCGGGCAGATCGTGGCGCTGCTGGGCAGCAACGGCGCGGGCAAGTCGACCACGCTGAAGGCGGTGTCGGGCCTGCTCGCGCTGGAAGACGGCGAGGTCGAGGCCGGGCGCATCGTGTTCGACGGCGCCCCCACCGAGCGGCTCGCGCCGCAGCAACTCGTGCGGCGCGGCCTGAGCCATGTGATGGAAGGCCGGCGCGTGTTCGAAGACCTTACGGTCGAAGAGAATCTCGTCGCTGCGACCTACGCGCTGACCGGGCGCACGGGCGTTGCGCCCGCGTCGCGCAACTTCGACGACGTCTACGCCTACTTCCCTCGCCTGCACGAGCGCCGCAAGGGCCTCGCGGGCTACCTCTCGGGCGGCGAGCAGCAGATGCTCGCCATCGGCCGCGCGTTGGTGGCGCAACCTCAACTGATCCTGCTCGACGAGCCTTCGCTGGGCCTGTCGCCCAAGCTGGTCGAGGACATCTTCACGATCATCGCGCGCATCAACGCCGAGCGCGGCACCTCGATGCTGCTGGTGGAACAGAACGCCAGCGTGGCACTGGCCATTGCGCACACGGGCTACATCATGGAAAGCGGCAAGGTCGTGATCGACGGCAGCGCCGAGCGCCTCGCGGCCGACCCCGACGTGCGCGAGTTCTACCTGGGCGTGGGCGGCAGCGGCGAATCGCGCAGCTTCCGCGAGCTGAAGCACTACAAGCGCCGCAAGCGCTGGCTGTCATGACGACGAACCCGCTCCCTTCGCTCACGCTGCCGCAGATGCTGCGCGAGCAGGCACGCCTGCAGCCGCAGCGCATCGCGATCCGGCAGAAGGACTTCGGCATCTGGCATCCGCTGGACTGGGCCGGCTACCTGCAGCGCGCCAGCCGCTTCGGCCTGGGCCTGCACGCGATGGGCCTCGCGCCCGGCGGGCACCTGGGCGTGATCTCCGAGAACCGCGTCGAGTGGCTGCTCGCGCAGATGGGCGCGGGGCTCATCGGCGCCGTGACCGTGGGCGTGTACCCCACGAGCCCGAGCAACGAGGTGGCCTACGTGGTCGGCCATGCGGACATCGAGGTGATCGTCTGCGAAGACCAGGAGCAGACCGACAAGGTGCTCGACGCCCTCGACCAATTGCCGCGCCTGCGCAAGATCGTCGTGATCGAGACCAAGGGCCTCGCAAGCTACCCACCCGACGTGCGCGAGCGCATCGCGACCTTTGCAGAGGTCGAGCAGGCCGGCGTCGAAGTATTGGCACGCGACGGCACCTCGCTGATCGACGCCGCGCTGCAGCGCCAGACGCTGGCCGACATCGGTTTGATGATCTACACCTCAGGCTCCACGGGCAAGCCCAAGGGCGCGATGATTTCGTACCGCAACATCCGCGGCGTCGTGCCGGGCATCGTCGATCGGCTCGGGCTCGACGGCAGCACCACGCACCTGTCGTACCTGCCGCTGTGCCACGTGGCCGAGCAGATGCTCACGGCCTTCGTGCCGCTGTACCTGGGCTCGCAGGTCAACTTCGGCGAATCGATCCGCACCGTGCAGGAAGACCTGCGCGAAGTGGCGCCCACCATGTTCCTCGGCGTGCCGCGCATCTGGGAAAAGCTGCACGCGGGCATCAGCATCAAGATGCAGGAAACCGGGCGGCTGCAGCGCGCGCTGTTCCACAAGGCCATCGAGGCCTGCGCGCCGCTGGCCGAGAAGCCGCGCAGCGCCTGGACGCTGGCCGAGCGCGGCCGCTTCGCCCTCGCCTACTGGACCGTGCTGCGCGCCCTGCAGAACTTCATCGGCCTGCGCCGCGCGCGCATCGCGCTCACGGGCGCGGCGCCGATCCCGGCGGACGTGGTGCGCTTCTTTCGCACGCTGGGCGTGCCGCTGGTCGAGGTGTACGGGCTCACCGAATCGACCGGCATGGTCTCGGGCCACCGCGCCGACGCCGTGACCATCGGCACCGTCGGCCCGCCCACGCTGGGCACCGAGCACCGCGTGGGCGAAGCCGGCGAGCTGCTGGTGCGCGGCGACATGGTCTTCGAGGGCTACTACAAGAACCCCGAGGCCACAGCCTCATCGATCCGCGATGGATGGCTGCACACGGGCGACGTGGTGCGCGAGGAAGCCGGCGGACAGCTGCGCATCGTCGACCGGCTGAAGGACATCATGATCACCGCCGGCGGCAAGAACCTCACGCCCTCGGAGATCGAGAACACCATGAAGGGCAGCCCCTTCATCAAGGAATGCATCGTGGTGGCGGACGGCCGCAAGTTCGTGGGCGCGCTGCTGCAGATCGACTACGAGACCGTCGGCAAATGGGCCGAGGCGCAGCGCCTGCCCTTCACGCATTTCCGCTCGCTGGTGGAAGAACCCAAGGTGCGCGCGCTGATCGAGGCCGAAGTGGCGCGCGGCAATGGGAAGCTGGCGCAGGTGTCGCAGATCAGACGTTTTCATCTGCTCACCAAAGAGTTGGACCATGACGACGGTGAAGTCACCGCGACCATGAAGGTGCGGCGCTCCAGCATCTACAAGGCCTACGCCAACGAGATCGAGGCGCTGTACAGCGCCTGATCGGGAAGAAAGAGGCTCAGTCGCCGCGCACGGGGCGGGCCCGCACGTCGGTCACATCGTCGGCCGGGCCCAGCACGACCGGGCTGCGCACCGACTCGCCGCGCGCACGGGCACTGACCACGTCGGCGGCCGTGGGCTCGGCCGGCTGTTGTGCCGCATGGCGAAATCGGTCGAAACCCGAGCGCGGGTTGAAACGCATGACCCAGGGCGTCACGGGCTTGCCCGTGAGGCGCCCCCAGGCGTAGCGCACACCCCACACCGCCGCCAGCAGCAGGGCCGCCACGGCCAGGCTGGCCGCGAAGACCAGCCCCAGGAGCAGAAGAATGACGCGAAGAATGAAGTTCATCATCCGACTTTAGGCCGATGCAGCCGCCGTTGGTTCCCCGCCCTTGCGGAACGAGAACTGGCCCGGCGACTGGATCGGGTCGGTTTCGACCTCGATCGTGTCCTTCGGCCCGAAGCTGCCGTCCAGCAACAGCTTCGAGAGCGGGTTCTCGATGCGCTGCTGGATCGCACGCTTGAGCGGACGCGCACCGAACACCGGGTCGAAGCCGACCTTGGCAATTTCGGCCAGCGCCGCAGGCGACACCTGCAGGCCCAGGTCCATCTTCGCCAGGCGCGCCTGCAGCACCTTGAGCTGGATCGCGGCGATCGATTCGATGTTCTTCGCGTCGAGCGCGTGGAACACGACGGTCTCGTCGATGCGGTTCAGAAACTCGGGGCGGAAGTAGTTCTTCAGCTCGTCCCACACCGCTTCCTTGATCTCCTCGCTCGGCTGGCCCACCATCGCCTGGATGATCGGCGAGCCGATGTTGCTGGTCATCACGATCACGGTGTTCTTGAAGTCCACGGTGCGGCCCTGGCCGTCCGTGAGGCGACCGTCGTCGAGCACCTGCAGCAGCACGTTGAACACGTCGGGGTGGGCCTTCTCGACCTCGTCGAGCAGCACCACGCTGTAGGGCTTGCGGCGCACGGCTTCCGTGAGGTAGCCGCCCTCTTCATAGCCCACGTAGCCCGGCGGCGCGCCGATGAGGCGGGCGACCGAATGCTTCTCCATGAACTCGCTCATGTCGATGCGGATCAGGTGGTCTTCGCTGTCGAACAGGAAGCCCGCGAGCGCCTTGCACAGTTCGGTCTTGCCCACGCCCGTGGGGCCGAGGAACAGGAACGAACCCGTGGGGCGGTTCGGATCGCTCAGGCCCGAGCGCGAGCGGCGGATCGCGTTGGCGACCGCACCGATGGCCTCGTCCTGGCCGACCACGCGCTCGTGCAGCTTGTCTTCCATCACGAGCAGCTTGTCGCGTTCGCCCTGCATCAGCTTGGCGACCGGGATGCCGGTGGCGCGTGCCACGACCTCGGCGATTTCTTCCGAACCGACCTGCGTGCGCAGCAGCGTGGGCGCACTGGACTTGCCCTTGCTCGCCTCGCTCTCTTCGGCTTCCTTCAGGCGCTTCTCGAGCGCCGGCAGTTGGCCGTATTGCAGCTCGGCGACCTTGTTGAAGTCGCCCTTGCGCTTCCATTCCTCGATCTGGAACTTGATCTTGTCGATGTCTTCGCGCACGTGCGCGCTGCCCTGGGCCTGGGCCTTCTCGGCCTGCCAGATCTCGTCGTAGTCGGCGATTTCCTTTTGCAGCTTGGTGATCTCGTCCTCGATGAGGCCGAAGCGCTTCTGCGAGGCTTCGTCCTTTTCGCGGCGCACGGCTTCGCGCTCGATCTGCAGCTGGATCAGGCGGCGGTCGAGGCGGTCCATGACCTCGGGCTTGGAGTCCATCTCGATCTTGATCTTGGCCGCGGCCTCGTCGATCAGGTCGATGGCCTTGTCGGGCAGGAAGCGGTCGGTGATGTAGCGATCAGACAGCTCGGCCGCGGCCACGATGGCCGGGTCGGTGATCTGCACGCCGTGGTGCACTTCGTACTTCTCCTGCAGGCCGCGCAGGATGGCGATGGTGGCCTCGACGCTGGGCTCGCCCACGATGATCTTCTGGAAGCGGCGCTCCAGCGCGGCGTCCTTCTCGATGTACTTGCGGTACTCGTCCAGGGTGGTGGCACCCACGCAGTGCAGCTCGCCGCGCGCGAGCGCGGGCTTGAGCATGTTGCCCGCGTCCATCGCGCCTTCGGCCTTGCCGGCACCGACCATGGTGTGCAGCTCGTCGATGAAGACGATGGTCTGGCCTTCGTCCTTCGCGAGTTCGTTGAGCACGGTCTTCAGGCGCTCTTCGAACTCGCCGCGGAACTTGGCACCGGCCAGCAGCGCGGCCATGTCGAGCGACAGCACGCGTTTGCCCTTGAGCGACTCGGGCACCTCGCCCGCGACGATGCGCTGGGCCAGACCTTCGACGATGGCGGTCTTGCCCACGCCGGGTTCGCCGATGAGCACGGGGTTGTTCTTGGTGCGGCGTTGCAGCACCTGGATGGCGCGGCGGATTTCCTCGTCGCGGCCGATGACCGGGTCGAGCTTGCCCAGGCGGGCGCGCTCGGTGAGGTCCAGGCAGTATTTCTTGAGGGCTTCGCGCTGGCCTTCGGCGTCGGCGCTGTTCACGCCCTGCCCGCCGCGCACGGCCTCGATGGCGGCCTCGAGCGACTTGCGGCTCAGGCCGTTGTCCTTGGCGATCTTGCCGATGTCGGCCTTGCTGTCGGCCACGGCGAGCAGAAAGAGTTCGCCCGCAATGAACTGGTCATTGCGCTTGATGGCTTCCTTCTCGGTCGCCTGCAGCAGCTTGCCCAGCTCGGGGCCGACCTGCACGATGTCGTGGCCCTGCACCTGGGGCAGTTTCTTGATGGCGCCTTCGGCGGCCTGCAGCAGCCCGGGCACGTTGACGCCGGCACGCTCCAGCAGGGCGCGCGGGCCGTCGTCCTGGCGCAGCATCGCGACCAGCAGGTGGGCCGGTTCGATGTAGGCGTTGTCGCTGCCAAGGGCGAGCGACTGGGCGTCGCTCAGTGCTTCCTGAAATTTGGTGGTGAGTTTGTCTTGTCGCATGGTGGTATTCCTGCATCCAAAATAGGGCTGTTCGGGCACGATTCAAGGTTGCGAATCGGATTTGCACCCTGGGCACGGGTATTGCACCGGGCCCCGCACCGTCCTGCCGTAGGCATTTCTCTCTTTCTTCGAATGGAGTCGATCATGGTTTTTTCAATGCAGCGCGTCCAACCGATGCGCCGCGCGTTCAGCGTGGGTCTCCTGGCAGCGGCCATGGGCATGGCCGGCCTGGCGCAGGCCCAGAGCGGCACGCCGGTGCGCCTTCTGGTGGGCTTTCCCGCCGGCGCGGGCACCGACGCCATTGCGCGCACCCTGGGCGAAAAGCTCAAGGACGTGCTGGGCGTGCCCGTGGTGGTCGAGAACCGTGCGGGCGCGGGCGGCCAGATCGCGGCGCAGGCGCTGAAGGCCGCGCCGGCCGACGGCCACACGCTGTTCCTGTCGCATGACCACTCCATCTCGATCCTGCCGCAGGTGGTGAAGAACCCGGGCTTCAACCCCGCGACCGACTTCGTGCCCGTGGCCGGCTTTGCCACCTTCGCCAACGTGCTGGCGGTGTCGGGCGGCACGCCGGCCAAGAGCATCGACGAGTACGTGAAGTGGATCCGCACGCAAAAGGGCGGCAAGGAAACCATCGGCGTGCCGGCACCCGCGTCGATCCCCGAATTCCTGGTGAAGATGATCTCGGACAAGTACAAGATCGACGTGCAGCCCGCACCGTACCGCGGCAGCGCGCCCATGACGGCCGACATGCTGGGCAACCAGATCACGGCGGGCATCGCCTCGGTGCCCGACTTCATCGAGAACCACCGCGCGGGCAAGGTGCGCATCGTGGCCTCCATCGGCGCCAAGCGCCAGGCGCTGCTGCCGAACGTGCCGACCTTCACCGAGCTGGGCTTTGCGAACCTGGAAGACCTGCCCTACTACGGCATCTTCGCGCCGGTGGGCACGCCGCAGGCCGTCATCGACAGGTACGGCGACGCGCTGCAGAAGGTGCTGGCCATGCCCGACGTGAAGCAGAAGCTCACCACGATGGGCCTGACGGTCGGCTACGAGCCCCAGGGCCAGTTCGCGGGCCGCGTGCGCACCTACACGCAGACCTGGGAAAAAATCATCCAGGCGAGCGGCTTCAAGCCCTGAGCTGCGCGACCTGGTACGGCCCAGCACGGCCGTCACCTGGGTGATCTTCCGGCCCGGCGGGGCCCGTCTACGATGGGCCCTCGCCTTCCAACAACAAAGCCGGAGACACATCCCCCATGCGATTCACGACCCTCGCCGCCTCGCTGGCGGCCGCGCTGCTGCTCGGCGCCTGCGGCAGTACAGCCCCCATTGCCCCCGCCGAAGTCGGCGAATTGCGCCCGGGCTCGGGCTACCTGAAGGGCTACCTGCCCGCTGCCGAGTTGCCCGACAGCCTCGCCCTGCTGCCGGCGCCCCCGGCCGAGGGCTCGGCCGCGCTGGCGGCCGACGGCGCCACCTTCCGTGCGCTCACGGCCCTGCAGGGCACGCCGCGCGGCGCACTGGCGGTGCAGGACGCCAACCTCAAGTTCCCGAAGGCCGCCGAGGTGTTCTCGTGCGCGCTGGGCATGCCCATCTCCGAGCAGGCCACGCCGAACCTGAACATGCTGCTGCGCCGCACGCTGGCCGACGCCGGCACGGCCACCTACAAGGCCAAGAACACCTACAACCGCACGCGCCCCTTCGTGGCCTTCAAGACCGGCAGCTGCACGCCCGCCGAAGAAGCCTTTCTGGCCAAGGACGGCTCCTACCCCTCGGGCCACTCGGCCGTGGGCTGGGCCTGGGCCTTGGTGCTGACGGAACTCGCGCCCGAGCGCGCCGATGCACTGCTGCAGCGCGGCCGGGCCTTCTCGCAGAGCCGCGCGATCTGCGGCGTGCACTGGCAGAGCGACATCGAGAACGGCCGGCTGGTCGGCGCGGCGACGGTGGCCAGGCTGCACACGAACCCGGTGTTCCAGGCGCAGATGGCGGGTGCCCGGTCGGAGATCGCGAAGGCACGCGCGGCGGGTGCCGTGCCCGCTCAGGATTGCGGTGCGGAAGCCAAGGCACTGGCGGCCTCGGCGCTGATCGCACCGTAAGTCTCGACCGCGCCGCTCAGGTGGCGCTGTTCGAGGCCGCGATGCCCCAGCGCGCCAGCGCTTCGTCGTCGGTCACGCGGGCATCGACCCAGCGGGCGCCTTCGGGCGTCTGCTCCTTCTTCCAGAACGGCGCCTGCGTCTTCAGGTAGTCCATCAGGAACTCGCAGGCCTGGAAGCTCTGGCCGCGGTGGGCGGACACCACCGCCACCATCATGATCTGGTCCAGCGGCTGCAGCAGCCCCACGCGGTGGATCACGCGCGCATCCAGGATGTCGAAGCGCTTGTGAGCCTCGTCGATCATGGCCTCGATGGCCTTCTCGGTCATGCCGGGGTAGTGCTCCAGCTCCATCGAGGCGATGGTGCTGCCGTCATTGCGGTCTCTGACCGTGCCGATGAAGCTGCAGACGGCGCCGACGCGCGCGTCGGCCGCGCGCAGGGCGGCGATCTCGGCACCGGCGTCGAAGTCGGCCGTCTGGATGGAAACGCGAGGGAGCGAGGACATGCCCAAATTGTGGCACTGCCGCCCTACACTGCGCCGATGCCGGCCCCCACGTCGCAGCCCCTGACGCCCGACGATGTCGAGATGCTGCGGCGCGTCGACCTTGCCGCGCGCACCCCGGCCGCCGGCCTGGCGGTGCTGGCCGTGCTGCTGGCGGGCTGCGCCCTCGTCTTCGTGGTGATCGGGCGGCTGCCCGGCGCCCCGGCGGGCCTGGCCCTGGCGATGAACGCGGCGGCGCTGGTCACCTTGCTGCTGGGCGTGTGGCTGTTCACCCATCGGACGCGGATCGACCGGCGCCTGGCCCAGGCCACCCGCGAGGCCCTGGCGAAGAACAGCAAGTTCACCGTGGCCGGCACCGTGGACCACGTGGCCGCCCTGCCCGGCGGCGCGCTGCGCTACACGGTCGACGGCCAGTTCCACGTCGACGTCGTGCCGGTGCTGGGCCTGGACGCGCCTCGCAGCCACGCCACGGGCCGACCGCTGACGGCGGTGCGGCACCTGGCACAGGCGCCCGTCGAGATCGAATGCGTGGCGCGCGACAACGCCGTGCATCTGCTGCTGCGCACGCGTTATCCGATGGCACGCCAGGCCACGCGCAGCGAGCGGCCAGCCACCTCGCGCGACCGTCGGCGCGCCGGGCGCTCGGACCGCCGCTTCATGGGCGTCGTGCTGGCGGGCGGCGCGGTCCTGGCGATCGGGACGGCGTGGGCCGACGGTTTTCGCCCGGGCTTCGGCCTGTTCATGGCGAGGTACGCAGCCGCCATCTGTGCGCTGGTGTTCGCGGTCGGCGTGCTGCCGCAGCTGCTGCGCGCACGCCGGTTCACGCACCTGCACACGGTGAGCGGGCCGGTCACCGAAATCCTCACGGCCCAGGTGCCGCAGGGCAAGCACACGGCCGAGGTGCGATGGTTCCGGGTCGACGGCCAGCTGTTCGGCGCACTCGACCTCAAGACCGACGCACAGCTGGGCAACCAGGTCACGGTCGAGTTCCTGGGCAATGCCCGCGCCGCCGAGGGCGGCCGTGTCGTGAGCCTGCAACGCAGCGCCACCGCACCGCCGGCCTAGGCGCGACAATGCAGCCCATGCCTTCGCGCCGCACGCCCACCCGCCTCTCGCCTTCGTTCGAAGGTCAGGCACGCGCGCGCCAGGGCAACAAAGCCAAAAAACCAAAGCTCGTCTGACCGGAGCCGAGGTTCCGTCGTCGGATGAGCGACGGAACCTGCCAAGGCTTTGGCCCCTCTTGGGTTGCGCGCGCATCGGACGGTGGTTCTTTCCATCGGTCGATTCCTGAAAGGAAGCCTGCGTGCCACATCAACAACCAACCGCCGACACCGCCACCGATTTCTCGGGCCTGTGGGTCGCCCTCGTCACCCCGTTCCGCGACGGCGCGGTCGACCACACCGCCCTGGCGGCGCTCGTGCGCCGGCTCGCCGACGACGGCGTGACCGGCTTCGTGCCCTGCGGCTCCACCGGCGAAGCCGCCGCGCTCGACGAGGCCGAACAGCTCGCCGTGCTCGACACCGTGCTGACCGCCGCGGGTGGCCTGCCGGTCGTGATGGGCGTATCGGGCTACCACCTGGGCAAGGCCACGGCCTGGGCCCGCAAGCTCTCGGAACGCCCGCTGGCGGGCCTGCTGGTGGCCGCGCCGCACTACATCCGCCCGTCGCAGGCCGGCGTGCTCGAGTGGTTCCATGCCATCGCCGATGCCAGCACGGTGCCCGTGCTGGTCTACGACATTCCCTACCGCACGGGCGTGACCATCGCGCGCGAGACGATGCTGGCGCTGGCCGAGCACCCGCGCATCCGCGGCATCAAGGACTGCGGCGGCGACATGGCCAAGACGCGCGCGGTGATCGCCGACGGCCGGCTGCAGGTGCTCACAGGCGAAGACCACCAGATCTTCGCCACCATGGCCGAAGGCGGCGTGGGCGCCATCGCGGCCAGCGGCCATGTGCAGACGAAGCGCCTCGTGCGGCTGGTGCGCCTGCTGGCCGAGAACCGGCTGGCCGAAGCGCGCGCCGAATGGCAACCTCTGCAACCGCTGCTGGAGATGCTGTTCGCCGAACCCAACCCGGCCCCACTGAAGGCCTTGCTGGCGCATGCGGGTGAACTGCGGGACGAGCTGCGCTCGCCGATGACCCGCGCGTCGGACGGCCTGCGCGAGCGCCTCGTGGCGCTGGACGCGCGGCTCAGCCGCCCGTGACGGGCGGGAAGAATGCGACTTCGCAGTCGTCGCTCAGCGCGGCGGCTTCGTCGCTCATGGCCTGGTCGAGCGCCATGCGCACGGCCTTGCCGCGTGCGAGCGCGCTGGCGTAGGCCCCGCCGCGGGCGATGAGCTCGTCGCGCAGGGACGCGAGCGTGCCGGCCTGCGTGTCGACGGTTTCGCCGCTGTTGGACAGTGCCTCGCGCACTGAGGCGAAATAACGGATGCGGACCTTCATGGGGAGATTCAGCCGAGCAGCGATGCGAGAGGAATGAAGTTCACGGTGTCGCCGGACTGGATGGTCCGGCCCGCCGGGTTGTCGACCAGGCCGTCGCCCCAGACCATCGAGGTGAGCACGCCCGAGCTCTGGTTGGCGAACAGGTCGAGACCGCCCGCTGCGTTGCGCCGCACGCGCAGGAACTCGCGGCGCTTGTCGGCACGCGGCCAGTCGAAATCGGCGCGCAACGGCACGGCCGCCGGTGCCACGCGCGTGGCGCCCTGCAGCGCGAGCAGGAAGGGCCGCACCAGCATCAGGAAGGTCAGGAAGCTCGACACCGGGTTGCCGGGCAGCCCCGTGACGTGGCAGGCGCCCTGCCCGTTCGTGCGCGCGATCGAGCCGTAGGCGAAGGGCTTGCCAGGTTTCATCGACAGCGACCACAGCTGCAGCTCGCCCAGCGATTGCAGCGCGGCACGGATGTGGTCTTCTTCGCCGACCGAAACGCCGCCGGTGGTGATGATCAGGTCGTTCGCCTCGGCCGCCTCGCGCAGCGCGGCGATGGTGGCTTCGCGGTTGTCGGGCACGATGCCCAGGTCGTTCACCTCGCAGCCCAGGCGGTGCAGCAGCGCGCGCATGAAGAAGCGGTTCGAGTTGTAGATCGCACCGGGCTTCATCGCGTCGGGCGCGACCTCGCCGGGCATCACCAGCTCGTCGCCGGTGGAGAGCATGGCCACGCGCGGCTTGCGCGCGACCTGCAGCTTGTCGAAGCCGACGCTGGCGGCCAGGCCGAGCGCGGCGGGCGTGAGGCGTTCGCCGCGCTGGAGCACCACGTCGCCCGAGGCCACGTCTTCGCCCGCGCGGCGCACCCACTGGCCGGCCACGGGCGCGATGGCGATGCGTACCGACCCCAGGCCGCCCTCTTGCGGCGTGGCGGCCGTGTCTTCCTGCATGACGACCGCGTCGGCGCCTTCGGGAATCTGCGCGCCCGTGAAGATGCGCGCCGCCGTGCCGGCCGCGAGCGGCGTGCCGACGGTGCCGGCGGGAATGCGCTGCGTCACGGCCAGCTCGGTGCCGGGCGTGGCGCAATCGGCCGCGCGCACGGCGTAGCCGTCCATCGCGCTGTTGTCGCGCGGCGGCACGGTGAGGCCCGAGACGAGGTCCTGCGCCAGCACGCGCCCGTCGGCATTGAAGGTGCCGACGCTTTCGGCCGGCAGCAGCGGCCGGGCCTTGGCGAGCAGCACCGCGATCGCTTCATCGAGCGGCATCAACGGCGGGCGCGAGGACGAGGCGGCGAAGGGAACGGGAGAGGAATCAGCCATGGTGTCCGGGGTTGTAGTCGAAGCGCTCGCCGCTGTCGATCAACCACGTGGCAATGGCCTCGGCGTCGTTGAGGTCGAGCACCGGCCGCGCCGTGGCCTCGGGCAGGCAGGCCGGCACATCGGTGGCGATGGCGGTGACAAAGGGGTCGTCGATGTACAGCGCGGGGCGCGGCGCCTCGCCGTCGCCGCTCGGTCGCCAGACCTCGATCTTGAGCACGTCGCTGTGCCGGAAGCCCTCGACCAGTGCCCAATCGACCGCCGGATGCAACTCGGCGAGCAGCTGGTGCACCGTGAGCTCGACCGGCACCTCGAACTCGCGCATCAGCGCCAGCCGCTGGTCGGACGCGACGACCACCTCGAAGGCCCCGGCCTGCCGGTGGCGCCAGGTGTCCTTGCCGACGTGGTCGATGTCGAAGCGGTGGTGCGCATGCTTGACCACCGACACGCGCAGCCCGCGCTGCTTGAGCACGGGAATCAGGCGCTCCACCAGCGTGGTCTTGCCTGCGCCGGAATACCCGGCGAAGCCGACGACCTTCATGCCGCAGTAGCCCCGGTCAGTCGCAGTGCTGGGCGATGTAGGCCTTGACGGCCTCGGCATCGGCCGGCAGCTGGACCACGCGCTTGGGCAAGGCTTCGATGCCTTCGAACTTCTTCGGGCGCGCGGGCTCCTCGCCCAGCGCCTCGACCACCGTGGCCGCGAACTTGATCGGCAGCGCGGTCTCGAGCACCACCATCGGCACGCCCGGCGTGAGCTGCTCGCGCGCGGCCTTGAGGCCGTCGGCGGTGTGCGGGTCGATCAGCGTGGCGAAGCGCTTCTCGGTGTCGCGGATCATCGCGAGCCGGTCGGCGTGCGTGCTGCGGCCGCTGCGAAAGCCGAAGCGCTCGGCGGCCTGCTTGAAGGCCGGGTCGGCGCTCAGGTCGAAGCTGCCCGTCAGGCCCAGGTCGTCCACGAACAATTGGCGCAGGCGGTCTGCATCGCGGCCGACGAGGTCGAACACGAAGCGCTCGAAGTTGCTGGCCTTGCTGATGTCCATCGACGGGCTGGAGGTTTCGTGCGTATCGACCGCCGCGCGCACGCGGTACACGCCGGTGCGGAAGAACTCGTCGAGCACGTCGTTCTCGTTGGTGGCGACCACCAGCGTCTGGATCGGCAGTCCCATCATGCGTGCCACGTGGCCCGCGCAGACGTTGCCGAAGTTGCCCGAGGGCACGGTGAAGCTCACGGGCTTGTCGTTGCTTGCGGTGGCCTGGAAGTAACCCGCGAAGTAGTAGACGACCTGCGCCAGCAGGCGCGCCCAATTGATCGAATTGACCGTGCCGATGCGGTACTTGCGCTTGAAGGCCAGGTCGTTCGACACGGCCTTGACGATGTCCTGGCAGTCGTCGAACACGCCGGTGATGGCGATGTTGTGGATGTTGGCGTCCTGCAGGCTGAACATCTGCGCCTGCTGGAACGGGCTCATGCGCCCGTCGGGCGAGGTCATGAAAACGCGCACGCCCTTCTTGCCGCGCATGGCGTACTCGGCCGCGCTGCCGGTGTCGCCGCTGGTGGCGCCCAGGATGTTGAGCTCGGCGCCGCGGCGGGCCAGTTCGTACTCGAACAGGTTGCCCAAGAGCTGCATCGCCATGTCCTTGAAGGCCAGCGTGGGGCCATTGGACAGGGCTTCGAGGTACACGCCATCTTCGAGCTCGCGCAGCGGCACGATCTCGTCGGTGCCGAACACCTCGGCCGTGTAGGTCTTCGCGCAGATCGCCTTCAGGTCGGCCGCGGGAATGTCGTCGATGTACAGCGAGAGGATTTCGAAGGCCAGCTCGGCGTAGGGCAGCGTGCGCCATTTGGCGAGCGTGGCGGTGTCGACCTGCGGGTACGTTTCAGGCAGGTACAGGCCGCCATCGGGCGCCAGGCCTTCGAGGAGGATTTCGCAGAAGCGCTTGCGGTCGGCGTGGCCGCGGGTGCTCAGGTAGTTCACTTCAACTCTTCCTTGCGGATGCGCACGATGGGTTCGAGCACGGTCGGCAGCGCCTGCAGTTCGGCCATGACGTCGTTGACGGTGCCTTCGCGCGCGTCGTGCGTGAGGATGATGAGGTCGGTCTGCGTCGAACCCTCGCCGCCCACTTCGTCGGCTTCGCGCTGCAGCACGGCGTCGATGCTGATGCCGGCGGTGGCCAGCAGGCCCGTCACCTTGGCGAGCACGCCGGCCTGGTCGGCCACGCGCAGGCGCAGGTAGTAGCTGGTGACGACCTCGGCCATCGGCAGCACCTTCAGATCGCTCATGGCGTCGGGATGGAACGCCAGGTGCGGCACGCGGTGTGCGGCGTCGGCGGTGTGCAGGCGGGTGATGTCGACGAGGTCGGCGATCACGGCGCTGGCGGTCGGCTCGCTGCCGGCGCCCTTGCCGTAGTACAGCGTGGTGCCCACGGCGTCGCCGTGCACGACCACGGCGTTCATGGCGCCTTCGACGTTCGCCAGCAGGCGCTTGGACGGCACGAGCGACGGGTGCACGCGCAGCTCGATGCCCTGGGCGGTGCGCTTGGTCACGCCCAGCAGCTTGATGCGGTAGCCGAGCTGCTCGGCGTACTTGATGTCCTGCGCGGCGAGCTTGGTGATGCCTTCGACGTGGGCCTTGTCGAACTGCACGGGAATGCCGAAGGCGATGGCGCTCATCAGCGTGACCTTGTGCGCGGCGTCGACGCCTTCGATGTCGAAGGTGGGGTCGGCTTCGGCGTAGCCCAGGCGCTGGGCTTCCTTCAGCACGGTGGCGAAGTCCAGGCCCTTGTCGCGCATCTCGGACAGGATGAAGTTGGTGGTGCCGTTGATGATGCCGGCCAGCCACTGGATGCTGTTGGCCGTGAGGCCTTCGCGCAGCGCCTTGATGATCGGGATGCCGCCGGCCACCGCGGCCTCGAAGGCCACCATCACGCCCTTGGCGTGCGCGGCCGCGAAGATCTCGGTGCCGTGCACGGCGAGCAGTGCCTTGTTGGCCGTGACCACGTGCTTGCCGGCCGCGATGGCTTCGAGCACCAGCTGCTTGGCAATGCCGTAGCCGCCGATGAGTTCGATGACGATGTCGATGTCGGGGTTGGCGATGACTTCGCGCGCATCGGCGACCACCTTCACGCCTTCGCCGGCCACTTCGCGGGCACGGGCGGTGTCGAGGTCGGCCACCATGGTGATCTCGATGCCGCGGCCGGCGCGGCGCTTGATTTCTTCCTGATTGCGCTGGAGCACCTTGAAGGTGCCGCTGCCGACCGTGCCTGCGCCGAGCAGGCCTACTTGGATGGATTTCATGGGAGGGGTCGCGTTCATGGTTTGGATGGGGTGAGAGACGGTGCTGCGGCGTCCACGAGGCGGCTGACGTAGCGCGGCAGGCTCCAGGCGCCGCCCGCGAAACCACGGCACATGCCGTCGCCGGCCGCACCGGTGCGCACGAAGGTCGTGCCGTTGAAGTGCCAGGTTTCGCTCGACCAGCAATCGCCGATGCCGCGGCCCTTCATGGAAGAGGTGACGCTGGCATCCTTCTCGTCGAACTCGCCGCTCGCTTCGAGCGACACGGGCGCATAGGGCGGCTTGTCGTTGGCGGTCCAGAGCAGCGTGGTGTAGTTGTACGCGCCCACGCCGCAGCCCAGCGCCAGCAGCACCTTGCGGTCATTCAGGCGGTGAACCTCCACCGACTTGGCGTTGACCTGGTCCTGGTTGTTGCACCGCTCGCGCGCGTCTTTCAGGTCGAGCGACGGGAAGATGCGCGCGGCCAGCGCGTCGTCGCCAGGTCGAGCCTTCGGCGGCTTGACCACATGGACGACGGGCATGGGCACCGGCGGCAGCACGGAAGATTCGGGCTTGGCGCCCTTGCGCACCAGCGCACCCGGGGTGCCGACGCGGCCTTGTGCTTCGTCCATTTTCAGCAGCACGGCGTTGAGGCCGGCGAGCGACAGCGTCCACTTCTTGCCGCCGTTGGCCGTGACGATGGCGTCGTCGCTCTTGAGCAGCTCGGGCAGCACGGCGCGGATCTGGCCCTGGTCGAAGCTGGCGGTTCCCGCGTCGAGGCCGGACAAGGCGGCCTTGCCGACCTTGAAGCGCAGCGGCCCCTTGGCACTGCCGTCATCGCCGATCTGCAGCTGAATATCGAGGGCCGTGTTCGGCCCGGCCACGCGGGTGATCAGCATCGACACCTGCTGGTGCTCCCCGCCGTCCGCCTGGTAGCCGGCGGCGCGGCAGGTCAGCGTGTTGTCGCAGACCAGCTCCCAGTCGTTGTGCGAGAACGAGACCGGCTCTTTCTTCCCGGCCGCGCCGACAGACAGTGCGCCCAGCAACAGCGCGGCAGCGACGCAGGCGGATTTCATGGTCCCGTCTTGCGACGCAACCGGTACTGCTCCAGGAACTTGGCGATGCGGTTGATGGCCTCGCGCAAGTCGTCTTCGTGGGGCAGGAACACGATGCGGAAGTGGTCCGGCGTGGCCCAGTTGAAGCCGGTGCCCTGCACCAGCATCACGCGGGTTTCCTTCAGCAGCTCGAGGAAGAACTGGCGGTCGTCCGCGATCGGATAGACCTCGGGGTCGAGCTTGGGGAACATGTAGAGCGCAGCGCTGGGCTTGACGCAGCTCACGCCGGGAATGGCGGTGATCAGCTCGTAGGCCAAGTCGCGCTGGCGGCGCAGGCGCCCGCCCTCGCACACGAGGTCGTTGATGCTCTGGTAGCCGCCGAGCGCCGTCTGGATGGCCCATTGGCCCGGCACGTTGGCGCACAGGCGCATGTTCGAGAGCATGTTCAGGCCCTCGATGTAGTCGCGTGCGCTGCGCTTGTCGCCCGACACCACGAGCCAGCCGGCGCGGTAGCCGCACGAGCGGTAGCTCTTGGACAGCGAATTGAAGGTCAGCGTGAGCACGTCGGTCGACAGGCTGGCGATGGCCGTGTGCTTGACGCCGTCGTACAGCACCTTGTCGTAGACCTCGTCGGCGAAGATCACGAGGCCGTGCTCGCGGGCGATCTCGACGAGGCTCTTGAGCAGCTCGTCGGAATACAGCGCGCCGGTCGGGTTGTTCGGGTTGATGACCACGATGCCCTTGGTGCGCGGCGTGATCTTGGCGCGGATGTCGGCCAGGTTCGGCATCCAGCCGTTGTCCTCGTCGCACAGGTAGTGCACCGGCGTGCCGCCCGACAGGCTCGTGGAGGCGGTCCACAGCGGGTAGTCGGGGGCCGGCAGCAGCAGCTCGTCGCCGTCGTTGAGCAGCGCGTTGGTGGACATGGCGATCAGCTCGCTGGCGCCGTTGCCCAGGTAGATGTCGTCGAGCGTGACGCCCGCGATGCCCTGCTTCTGGGTCTCGTGCATCACGGCCTTGCGCGCCGCGAAAACGCCCTTGCTGTCCGAGTAGCCCGCCGAGGTCGGCAGGTTGCGGATCATGTCCTGCTGGATCTCCTCAGGCGCATCGAAGCCGAACACGGCCAGGTTGCCGATGTTGAGCTTGATGATCTTCTGGCCTTCTTCCTCCATCTGCTTGGCGGCGTCCATGATGGGGCCGCGGATGTCATAGAGGACGTTGGCCAGCTTGGCCGATTTCTTGAGCTGCTTCAAAGGGGCCCTCCCGGGCGGGTTTACTCGAAGGTCAAAGGCCCCTGCGGGCCTCGTGTCACTAGGGAAAACCTATAATTTGACCACAGTTCCCAGTGCCCCGATGAAGCTCCAGCCCGACAAATCCGACGTCCAGACCCTCACCGCACACGGCCCCGGCTGGGTCGCGATCAACAACGAAAAGGTGGAGGGCAGCGTGGTCGTGGGTTCGCGTGGCGAACGCTTTGCCTGGGATTGCACGCGCTTCGACCAGCTGGGCCCCGAACAATTCGCGCAATTGGCGTCGTTGGGCGCCGAATTGGTCATTTTCGGCAGCGGCAACCGCATTCGATTTCCCCAGCCGGCCTGGCTGCAGCCCCTGATGGCGCAACGCACCGGCGTGGAGACCATGGACACCCCGGCGGCCTGCCGCACCTACAACATCCTGGCCGGCGAAGGCCGGCACGTCATCGCCGCCCTGCTCGTCGAGAGCCCGGCGGGTGGCTGAGAGAGGGGTTTTCGAGGTAAAATACCGGGTTGCGAACCGGCCAGCTACCCCAAGTTAGCAACGACCAATCCTCCGTTCATCGAGCAAGCCCGAAAAAGGCTGAGAGGGCTCGGAGAACGGAATCTAACGGAGAAAACAAGTTTCATGGCGATCGTTGTCAACAAACCCATTCCTGAATTCGACGCCAACGCCACGGGCGGCATCAAGGTTTCGAACACCTCGCACCTCGGCCACGTCATGGTCATGTATTTTTACCCGAAAGATAACACTCCGGGTTGCACGACCGAAGCGATGCAGTTCCGCGACCACTACAAAGACTTCGAAAAAGCCGGTGCCACCGTCTTCGGCGTCTCGCGCGACAACATGAAGTCGCACGACGAGTTCAAGGCCAAGCTCGAACTCCCCTTCGAACTGATTGCCGACACCGAAGAAAAAATGTGCCACATGTTCGGCGTGGTCAAGAACAAGATCATGTACGGCAAGAAGGTCAAGGGCATCGAGCGCAGCACTTTCCTGATCGGCGCCGACGGCATCCTGAAGGCCGAATGGCGCGGGCTCAAGGTTCCGGGCCATGTCGAAGACGTCCTCAAGGCCGTCAAGGCACTCAAGAAGGCCGCCTGATCACGCCGCAAGGCACCGGGCGTGCGCTTTTGCATCAAGTCGTGGGAATTGCCCCACGCAGTGTGCAAAGAGCCTCTGGTGCGTCTTTTGCGGTGTGCATAATGGCCTCATGCCGTTGAGCTCCACGACCGCATCCTCCGAACGAAGCCGCCTGGGTCTACAGGCGGCTTTTTCGTTTTCCGGCCCTCCTCTTTCTTCCTTGCGAGCGACCTGACCCATGCCATTGCCTCCCGCCCCCACGAAACGCGCCGCATTGCTCTCGCCGGATGCCATCGACGCACCCGCCCGTCCCTCGCACAGAAACTCGCGCCGTTCCGGCGATTCGCGCGACGACGCCCCCGCCAAGAGCGGACCCCAGCCACTGGAACTGTTCGACAACCTCGGCACGGAAGGCGGCGGCGATGCGCCTGTCGCCCGCCCGGCACGCCGCGCGAAAACCAAGGCTGCACCCGCCCCGGCGCCCACGTCGGCACCGGTGAGCGCACCGCCGCAGCAGCAACAACCCGCGATGGTGCAGGTCGAGACGCGCGTGCCCACGCCCGCCCCGGCAGCCGCCACGCCCGTCGCGGCGCCCCAGCAGACCCCGGCACGCCCCAAGCGCAAGTCCACCGGTCCGGCCAAGCTGTTCGTGCTCGACACGAACGTGCTGCTGCACGACCCAATGTGCCTGTTCCGCTTCGAGGAACACGACATCTTCCTGCCGATGATCGTGCTGGAAGAGCTCGACGGCCACAAGAAAGGCACGACCGAAGTCGCGCGCAACGGCCGCCAGACCAGCCGCACGCTCGACGCACTGGCCGCCGCGCAGGACGCAGACATCGACAAGGGCCTGAAGCTGGACACCACCGGCCACCGCGAGGCCGGCGGGCGCCTCTTCTTCCAGACCGCCCCGCTCGATTACTCGCTGCCGATCAGCCTGCCCCAGGGCAAGGCCGACAACCAGATCCTGGGCGTGGTGCACGCGCTGCGCGACGAATACGCCAAGGACCGCCCGGGCAAGCCGAAGCAGGAAGTGGTGCTGGTGTCCAAGGACATCAACATGCGCGTCAAGGCGCGCGCGCTGGGCCTGGCCGCCGACGACTACCAGAACGACAAGACGCTGGAAGACGGCGACCTGCTCTACGCCGGCTCGCTCGCACTCCCGCCCGACTTCTGGACCCGCCAGAGCAAGACGGTCGAAAGCTGGCAAAGCGGCAGCAACACCTTCTACCGGATCAGCGGCCCGCTGGTGCCCAACCTGTACATCAACCAGTTCGTCTTCTTCGAGGCGCCCGGCGAGCCGAGCATGTACGCGCGCGTCACCGAAATCCGCGACAAGACCGCGGTGCTCAAGACGCTCAAGGACTACAGCTCGGGCAAGAACGCGGTCTGGGGCGTGAACACGCGCAACCGCGAGCAGAACTTCGCGATGAACCTGCTGATGGACCCCGAGATCGACTTCGTCACGCTGACCGGCACCGCCGGCACCGGCAAGACCCTGATGGCGCTGGCCTCCGGCCTCACGCAGGTGCTCGACGACCGCCGCTACACCGAGATCATCATGACGCGCGCCACGGTGAGCGTGGGTGAAGACATCGGCTTCCTGCCCGGCACCGAGGAAGAAAAGATGGGCCCCTGGATGGGCGCGCTCGACGACAACCTCGAGTTCCTGGCCAAGGGCGACGGCGGCGGTGCCGGCGAGTGGGGCCGCGCGGCCACCAACGAGCTGATCCGCAGCCGCATCAAGGTCAAGAGCATGAACTTCATGCGCGGACGGACCTTCCTGAACAAGTACGTGATCATCGACGAGGCGCAGAACTTGACGCCCAAGCAGATGAAGACGCTGATCACCCGCGCCGGCCCCGGCACGAAGATCATCTGCATGGGCAACCTCGCGCAGATCGACACGCCCTACCTCACCGAAGGCTCGTCGGGCCTGACCTTCGCGGTCGACAAGTTCAAGGGCTGGCCGCACGGCGGGCACATCACGCTGGCGCGCGGCGAACGCTCGCGCCTGGCCGATTTCGCAAGCGACGTGCTCTAAATTCATCGGCTCTGGCCGATACCGGCCCGCGCATGCTCCCGGAGCATCGCGGGCTTTTTTTCGCCCACCATGACAGGCTACTGACAAGACGTTGTCAGGAGGCGGCTCGCACCATCCAGGCTCCTTCCAACGCAACGAACGAAAGAGAGCATTTCATGACCACCCATGCCATCACCTGGTTCGAGATTCCGGTCACCAACCTGGACCGCGCCCAGGCTTTCTACGAAACCGTGCTCGCGCGCAAGCTGCGCCGCGAAGACTTCGGTGGCAACCCGCTGGCCGTGTTTCCCTACGACGACCCCGCCACCGGCGGCGCGCTGAAGCCCGGCGCCAACACCAGCGCGCAGGCGGGCAGCGGCATCCGCGTCTACCTCGACTGCACTGGCATCGATGCCGTGCTCTCGCGCGTCGAAATGGCCGGCGGGCAGATCGTGGCGCCCAAGTCCGCGCTGCCGCCGGGCATGGGCTTCATCGCCCATCTGCGCGACACCGAAGGCAACGAAGTCGGCCTGCACGCCCCAGCCTGAGACACCATGGCACAACGCAACTGGATTGCGGTCGCCAGCGCCGAGCACGCCCGGCGCGGCCGGGACCACCGGCCGCTCGGGTTCATGCAGGTGGGCCACGGCAAGCTCGCGCCGCTCAAGCGCGTGGCGGCGGGCGACCGCGTGGCCTACTACGCGCCGGCCACGGTGTTCGGCGGCACGGACAGGCTGCAAAGCTTCGTGGCGCTGGGCATCGTGCAGCCGGGCGATCCGTACGAGTTCGACATGGGCAACGGCTTCGTCCCGTGGCGTCGCGACGTGGCCTACGTCGCCGCACACGAGGCACCCATCGCCCCGCTGATCGAACGCCTCGCCTTCATCGAAACCCCGAAGCAATGGGGCTACAAGTTCCGCTTCGGCCTGTTCGACATCACCGACATCGACATGAAACTGATCGCGCAGACGATGAAGGCCGAACCGAAGGCGCTCCTGTTTTGAGCGCTTTCGCCCTCCTCATCCGCCACTTCCGGAGAAACAACGCATGGACCCCATCCGCCAACACCACGACGCCTTCCGCGTCTCCGGCCTCACGGTACGCACCACCAACCGCGAAGAGATCGACCCCGCCACCGCACGCATCGGCGCGCTGTGGAACCGCTTCTTCGGCGAACAGACCTACGAGTCGACGCCGCACCGCACCAGCGACACGCGCATCTTCAGCGTCTACTCCGCCTACGAATCGGACGCGCACGGCGCCTTCGACATGACGGCCGGCGTGGCCGTCTCGGATGGCGCCAACAGCGTCACCATCGAAGCCGGCGACTACCTCGTGTTCACCGGCCGCGGCGAGATGCCGCAGATGGTGATCGCCACCTGGCAGCGCATCTGGCAGTATTTCGAGGCGCACCCGGAAATCGTGCGCCGCTACCGCAGCGATTTCGAAGCCTACGAGGGGCCGGACGCCGTGGCGATCCACATCGGAGTCTCATGAGCACACGCAAGGGCTGGCGCGACAGGCTGGCCGGCTACCCGAACCTGCCGAACGTGAAGGCCATTCCCCCGGCCATGCGCGCGCGGCATGGCGAGGGCACCATCGCCACACCCTCGCCCGCCGAGGTCGAGGAGGCCATGCGCGGCGTGCCCGAAGGCCGGCTCGCGACCGTGCTCGGCATCGGCGAAGACATCGCGGCGCGCCACCAGGCCACCATCGGCTGCACCGTGACCACGGCCATCTTCGCCCACATGGTGGCCCACGCCACCGAGGAAGCCATGACGACGGGCGCCGGTCGCGCGCCGGGCACGCCGTACTGGCGCACGCTCAAGATCGGCGGCGAGCTCAACCCGAAGTACCCGGGAGGCATCGAGGCCCAGATGTCGCGGCTCGAGGCCGAAGGCCACACGGTGGTCCAGCGCGGCAAGCGCTACTTTGTCGAGGACTTCGCCAGGAAGCTCGTCGGAACGCGTTGATGCGCCGCGCCGACCGTCTCTTCCAGCTCGTGCAGCTCATCCGCGGCCGCCGGCTCACCACGGCCGCCTTCCTGGCACAGCGCCTGGAGGTGTCCGAGCGCACGGTGTACCGCGATGTCGCCGACCTGCAGCACCAGGGCGTGCCGATCGAGGGCGAAGCCGGCGTCGGCTACCGCCTCGGCGCGGGCTTCGAGCTGCCGCCGCTGATGTTCACGCAGGACGAGGCATCGGCGCTCGTGGCCGCCGCGCGCATGACCCAGAGCTGGGTCGACCCGGCGATGGCGCGCAACATCGAGACGGGCCTGGGCAAGATCCTGTCGGTGCTGCCGCCGGCGGCGCGCGTCTCGGCGGAGGCGCTGGCGCTCTATGCACCCGCGCTCGGCCTCGACGACGCCCTGCGCACCCGGCTGCAGACGCTGCGCGAGGCCGTGCAGGCGCACCAGAAGCTGCGGCTGCACTACCGCGACGTCTCGGGCGACGCCAGCGAGCGCACCGTGCGGCCGCTGGGCTGCTTCTATTGGGGCAAGGTCTGGACGCTCTCGACGTGGTGCGAGCTGCGCAACGATTTCCGCGGTTTCCGGGTCGACCGCATGGAGGCCGTGGAGGTGCTCACGACACGCTTCCAGGACGAACCCGGCAAGACGCTCGCCGACCTGCTGCGGCAGGTGAAGGCCGAGGCACAGCGCCACAAGGTGTGGGAGCAGAAACCGCCGGCCTCGACGTCCGAGCCCGGCAGCGACGCCAGCTGACGACCTGCCGCGCGGGCCGGTCAGTACTCGTCGTTGTTGCTGTAGCCGACGAGGTTTTCGAACTTGGTGATCGGCTTCAGGAAGGCCAGCTTCACCGTGCCGGTCGGGCCGTTCCGGTGCTTGCTGATGATCACCTCGGCCACGCCCGGCTCCTTCGACTCCTTGTTGTAGTAGTCGTCGCGGTAGATGAACATGATGATGTCCGCGTCCTGCTCGATGGCGCCGGATTCGCGCAAGTCGCTCATCATGGGGCGCTTGTCGGTACGGGCTTCCACGCCGCGGCTGAGCTGCGACAGCGCGATCACCGGGCACTTCAGTTCCTTGGCCAGCATCTTCAGGCCGCGCGAGATTTCGCCCACGGCCGTGGCGCGGTTCTCGTCGCCCGAGCTGCTGGTGGACATGAGCTGCAGGTAGTCGACCACGATCAGGCCGAGGCGCCCGTACTGGCGCGCCAGCCGGCGCGCATTGGCGCGTAGCTCGCTGGACGAGAGACCCGGCGTTTCGTCGATGTGCAGCGACACCGTGCGCAGCTTCTCGATCGCCTCGGTCAGGCGCGGCCACTCTTCGTCGCTGAGCTTGCCAGTGCGCAGGTGGCCCTGGTCGATGCGGCCGATGGAGCCCACGATACGCACCGCCAGCTGGGCGGCGCCCATTTCCATCGAGAACACCGCCACCGGCAGCCCCTCTTCGAGCGCCACGTGTTCGGCGATGTTGATCGCCAGCGAGGTCTTGCCCATCGAGGGACGCGCGGCCAGCACGATCATGTCGCCCGGCTGCAGGCCCGAGGTCATCTTGTCGAAGTCGTTGAAGCCGGTGCGCACGCCCGTGATGTCGTTCGGGTTCTCGGCCATCTCGGTCACGCGGTCGAGCAGCTCGACCACCAGGGAATCCATGCTCTGGAAGCCCTGCTTCATCCGCGTGCCTTCTTCGCCGATGTTGAAGATCTTCTGCTCGGCTTCGTCCAGGATCTTGTCGACAGGCTTGCCCTGCGGATTGAAGGCGTTGGTCGCGATCTCGTCGGCGGCGGTCACGAGCTTGCGCAGGATGGAGCGCTCGCGCACGATCTCGGCGTAGCGCCGGATGTTGCTCGCACTCGGCACGTACTGCGCAAGCGAGTTCAGGTAGACCAGTCCGCCGATGTCGTCGGCCTTGCCGAGGTTCTGCAGCTGCTCGAAGACCGTGATCACGTCGGCCGGCTTGCTGGCATTGATCAGTCCGCCGATGGCTGCGTAGATCAGCTTGTGCTCGTGGCGGTAGAAGTCGCCGTCGACCAGCAGGTCGCCCATGCGGTCCCAGGCGCCGTTGTCCAGCAGCAAGCCCCCCAGCACGCTGGATTCGGCCTCGATGGAATGAGGCGGAATGCGCAATTGCGCGATCTGGCGGTCGGCCGACGAATCATTGTCGGCATAGGAGAAAACGGCGGACATGGACTTCCCTTGCAACCCTGCATGCTAAGCCGCGCAGGGCGCGGCGTGTGTGGACAAGGTTGTTAATAAACAGTGAACTTCCGGTGCGGCGAGGTGGACAACTCGCGCGCAGAAAAGAAAAAGCCGCCCGAAGGCGGCTTTCTTGCGTCAGCGCACCGGGCGCTGCGAACGATCAGGCGGTTTCGCCGTAGACCGTGACAGTGATCTCAACGACCACGTCGGTGTGCAGCGAGACGCTCACGGTGTTGTCGCCAACGACCTTGATCGGGCCGTTGGGCAGACGCACTTGCGACTTGGCAACCTTGTAGCCCTGCTTGTTCAGCTCTTCGGCGATGTCGCCGTTGGTGACCGAACCGAACAGACGGCCGTCCACGCCAGCCTTTTGGGTCAGCTTGACGGTCGAGCCGGCGAGCTTCTCGCCCTGGGCTTGCGATTCGGCCAGCTTGGCGGCCGCAGCCTTTTCGAGTTCGACGCGCTTGGCTTCGAATTCGGCCTTGTTGGCAGCGGTGGCGCGACGGGCGCGGCCCGACGGGATCAGGAAGTTGCGTGCGTAACCGTCCTTGACCTTGACGATGTCGCCCAGGCCGCCGACGTTCAGAACCTTGTCCAGAAGAATGATTTGCATGGTGTGTGCTCCTTCTTAGACGCGGTGCTGGTCGCTGTACGGCACCATGGCCAGGAAGCGCGCGCGCTTGATGGCGGTGTTCAGCTGACGCTGGTAGATCGCGCGCGTGCCGGTCAGGCGTGCGGGGATGATCTTGCCGTTTTCGCTGATGAAGTCACGCAGCGTGTCGATGTCCTTGTAGTCGATTTCTTCGACGCCAGCGACGGTGAAACGGCAGAAGCGCTTGCGCTTGAACAGCAGCGACTGGGTGTTGCGCTTCGGGCGCTTGTCTTTGTTGAATTTCTTGAACGTGGCCATTGGGGGACCTCTTGTCGAAAATTAATCTTGCTGAAAATCCTGGATGTGCAGGACCGGATGCTTGCCGTTGCCCGGTGTCGCGAGAAACCCCTGGAATCGCCAGAGACTTCCCATCGACTGCGCTGCGAGCCGCTCGGCGATGGCGCCGAACGCAACGGCCTTGAGGGCCGTCTTCACCTGCCGGGGCTTTCCCGCCTCCTGGAGCGTCGACTCATGGTCGAGCTTCAGATCGAGGGCGGGCAGGCCGGCTGGCGTGTATCGCAGGGTTCCGAGTTCGGCGACAGAGGCGGTCAGCAGAAGCTGGTTGACCCCGGTCGCCGCAGCGGCAGCCGTCACGCCATCAGTTGTTGTTGGCGGCGTATTCGGCCTGCTGGGCCTTGCGGGCCTCTTCGCGCTCGACCGTCTTCATCATCGACGAAGGACCGGTGTCGGCCTTCTTCTTCTGAACGGTCAGGTGACGCAGCACGGCATCGTTGAACTTGAACGCGTGTTCCAGTTCACCCATCACGGCTTGTTCAGCTTCGATGTTGACGCACAGGTAGTGGGCCTTGTTGAGCTTGTTGATCTGGTAGGCCAGCTGACGGCGGCCCCAGTCTTCAACGCGGTGGACCTTGCCGCCGCCGGCCGTGATCAGGCCCTTGTAACGCTCCAGCATGGCCGGAACTTGTTCGCTCTGATCCGGGTGGATGAGCAAGATGATTTCGTAGTGACGCATGGCACTCCTTGTGGATTCTTCCGTGGAAGAGGAAAAGCCACCCGCAGCGTCGGGCGCGGTATGGCAAGGCAAAGCCGGCCATTATAGCCCTGTGTTGCGCGATCCGGCAAGGCACCTCAGTCGTTGAGGGCCTTGTCGAGGGCGGCGGCCTTCTCCGGTCCCACGGCGGCGCGGATCTTGGGTGCCAGTGCCAGGAGGTCTTCGTAGCTGGTCGTGCCTTCGACCTGAAGGTTGAGCCGGAAGCCCATCAGGCCCAGGCTGCCGGTCAGCTGGGTGGCGATGGGGTATGCGTCCTTGTAGCGCTGCTGGCGGCTGCGACCGGAAGACGCAGCCGGCGGCGGGGCCGCCGAAACTGCAGGCGCCGCGGCTGGCGGCTGGCCGGCCAGAGGCGCCAGCAGGCCCAGCGCGACCATCTGATCGACCTCCTCGCGCCCGATGCCCAAGCCCGAGGCCAGCACGTCGTCGATCGAGCGCTTGCCGTCGAACTGGATGAAGGCCGAGCGCTGGCGCGGCGTCAACGGCACCGAGCGGTCCTTGAGGACCTGCTGTCCGGCTTCCGTCTTGACAAGAATCATGGGGGTCTCCGGCGAAGTGCTGACACGGGCCCTGACGGGCCCGCATCACCTCAGGCAGGCAGCCGGATTGCGCCGCCTGCGAATGTCACGAGTCTGACACCGGAAACGCACTTTGTTTCACTTGCACGGGCGGGCACGGGGGAATCCCCCATGGGGATTTCCGCCATCCGTCGCGCTGCACCACGCGGCGGGGCATGCCCGCCGCGCGCTGGCTCAGCCTCTCTGGGCCAGTTGCTGCCAGGTGTCGATCACGCTGTCCGGGTTCAGCGAGATCGATTCGATGCCCTGCTCCGCCAGCCACAGCGCGAAGTCCGGGTGGTCGCTGGGGCCCTGGCCGCAGATGCCGACGTACTTGCCTTCGGCCTTGCAGGCCTTGATGACGCGGCTCAGCAGCGCCTTGATGGCCGGGTCGCGCTCGTCGAAGTCGGCCGCCAGCAGCTCGAGGCCGGAGTCGCGGTCCAGGCCCAGCGTGAGCTGGGTCAGGTCGTTCGAACCGATCGAGAAGCCGTCGAAGAACTTCAGGAACTCTTCCGGCAACACGGCATTGCTCGGCACCTCGCACATCATGATCAGCTTGAGCGCGTTCTCGCCGCGCTTGAGGCCGTGCTCGCCCAGCAGCGTGGTCACGCGCTCGGCCTGGCCCAGCGTGCGCACGAAGGGCACCATGATCTGCACGTTGGTCAGGCCCATGTCGTTGCGCACGCGCTTGAGCGCCTCGCACTCCATGGCAAAGGCTTCGCCGAAGTCGGCGCTCAGGTAGCGCGCGGCACCGCGGAAGCCCAGCATCGGGTTTTCTTCTTCGGGTTCGTAGCGGCTGCCGCCGATCAGCTTGCGGTACTCGTTCGACTTGAAGTCCGAGAGGCGCACGATGACAGGCTTGGGCCAGAACGCAGCGGCGATGGTCGCAACGCCTTCGGTCACCTTGTCGACATAGAACGCGCGCGGCGAGGCATGACCACGGGCCACCGACTCGACGGCCTTCTTCAGGTCGTTGTCGACGTTCGGGTAGTCGAGGATCGCCTTCGGGTGCACGCCGATGTTGTTGTTGATGATGAACTCGAGGCGAGCCAGGCCCACGCCGTGGTTCGGCAGCTGCGCGAAGTCGAAGGCGAGCTGGGGGTTGCCCACGTTCATCATGATCTTCAGATCGATCTCGGGCATCACGCCGCGCTGCACTTCGGTCACTTCGGTCTCGAGCAGGCCGTCGTAGATGAAGCCGGTGTCGCCCTCGGCGCAGCTCACGGTGACGAGCGTGCCGTCCTTGAGCAGGTCGGTGGCGTCGCCGCAGCCGACCACGGCCGGAATGCCGAGTTCGCGCGCGATGATGGCCGCGTGGCAGGTGCGACCGCCGCGGTTGGTGACGATGGCGGCGGCGCGCTTCATCACCGGTTCCCAGTTGGGGTCGGTCATGTCGGTGACGAGCACGTCGCCGGCCTGCACCTGGTCCATCTCGCTGATGTTGTGCACGATGCGCACGGCGCCGGTGCCGATCTTCTGGCCGATGGCACGGCCTTCGGCCAGCACGGCACCCTTGCCCAGCAGCTTGTAGCGCTGCTCGGCCTTGCCCTGCTGCTGGCTCTTCACGGTTTCGGGACGCGCCTGCAGGATGTAGAGGTGGCCGTCGGTGCCGTCCTTGCCCCATTCGATGTCCATCGGGCGGCCGTAGTGCTCTTCGATGACCAGCGCGTAGCGGGCCAGTTGCTCCACGTCGGCGTCGCTCAGCGAGTAGCGGTTGCGCTGCTCGGCCTTGACGTCGGTGGTCTTGACCAGCTTGCCGCTCGCCTTCTTCTCTTCGGGCGTGGCGAACTCCATCTGGATCAGCTTGGAGCCGAGGTTGCGGCGGATGACGGCCTTCTTGCCGGCCTTGAGGGTCGGCTTGTGCACGTAGAACTCGTCGGGATTCACCGAGCCCTGCACCACCGTCTCGCCCAGGCCGTAGCTCGAAGTGATGAACACGACCTGGTCGAAGCCCGACTCGGTGTCGATGGTGAACATCACGCCGGCGGCGCCAAGGTCGGAGCGCACCATGCGCTGCACGCCGGCCGAGAGCGCGACCACGTCGTGCTCGAAGCCCTTGTGCACGCGGTAGCTGATGGCGCGGTCGTTGTAGAGGGAGGCGAACACCTCCTTCATCTTGTGCAGCACGTCGTCGATGCCGACCACGTTCAGGAAGGTTTCCTGCTGACCGGCGAACGAAGCGTCGGGCAGGTCTTCGGCGGTGGCCGAGGAGCGCACGGCGAACGAGGCGGCGGGGTTGCCGGCGCTCAGCGTGGCGAAGGCCTCGCCGATGGCTTTCTGCAGGTCGGCCGGGAATGGCTGGGCCTCGACCATGGCGCGGATCTCGGCACCGGCCGCGGCCAGGGCGCGCACGTCTTCGGTGTCCAGCGCAGCCAGGCGCTTGCTGATCTTGTCGGCCAGGCCGTCGTGCGCCAGGAATTGGCGGAACGCGTGGGCCGTGGTCGCAAAACCGGTCGGCACGCGCACGCCCTGTGGCAGCTGCGAGATCATTTCGCCGAGGCTGGCGTTCTTGCCGCCAACCGACTCGACGTCGGTCATCCTCAGGTTTTCAAATGGCACGACCAGTGCGGTCGCCTCGAAAAGTGCAGACATGGGGAAGCTCCAGAAGTTGAAACCGGCGCTGCATGCAGACGGCGCAGCACGATCGTTGTCGTTGCTTTGGGTGCGGTCGCGGTGTGCATGGAAAGAATTCGAGGGGGTGGGGAAAGCGGATTCCCGATAATGGCCCGGATTGTAGGCGTGGCAGGTCGCGCGCGCCGCAGGACTCCGCCGCAAAAGCAACACCATGCATACACGCACCGTTTTCTTCGTCTCCGACGGCACCGGCATCACCGCCGAAACCTTCGGCAATGCCGTTCTGGCCCAGTTCGAGATGAAGCCGCGCCACGTGCGGCTGCCGTTCACCGACACGGTCGACAAGGCGCACCAGGCGGTGCGGCAGATCAACCACACGGCCGAAGTCGAGGGCGTTCGGCCCATCGTCTTCACCACGCTGGCCAACATGGACGTGCTGGGCGTGATCGAAACCGGCTGCAAGGGCATGCTGCTGGACATGTTCGGCACCTTCGTGCGGCCGCTCGAAATCGAGCTGGCCATGAAGTCGAACCACCGCATCGGCCGCTTCAGCGACGTCAGCAAGAGCAAGGCCTACAACGACCGCATCGCGGCCATCGACTTCAGCCTGCAGCACGACGACGGCCAGAGCCACCGCGACCTGGAAGGCGCCGACGTGATCCTGGTCGGCGTGAGCCGCAGCGGCAAGACGCCCACCTCGCTCTACCTGGCGATGCAGCACGGCCTGAAGGCGGCCAATTACCCGCTGATTCCCGAAGATTTCGACCGCCGCCAGCTCCCGCCGGCGCTGAGCCCGCACCGCAAGAAGATCTTCGGCCTGACGATCCAGCCCGAGCGGCTGAGCGAGATCCGCAACGAACGCCGGCCCAACTCGCGCTACGCCAGCCTGGAGAACTGCCGTCACGAAATCAGCGAGGCCGAGGCCATGATGCGGCGCGCCGGCATCCGCTGGCTCTCGACGACCACCAAGTCGATCGAGGAAATCGCGACGACGATCCTGCAGGAGTTGCGGCCGGAGCGGCTGGTCTATTGATTTGCTACCTTTTCAATAGCAAACACCACCCGCCCGACGGACTATCCGAACAGATACTGCGTGACGCCGTCCGCACCGGCCACCGGCTGGCAGGGCATGCGCCAGACGGCCTCGATCAGCGCGGGCTGCAGCACCTCGGCGGTCGCCCCCTGGCGCAGGCCGCCGGGCGCACCCAGCACCACGACCTCATCGGCATAGCGCCGCGCCAGGTTCAGGTCGTGCAGCACGGCCACCACGCCCACGCCCCGCGCCGCCCAGGCGCGCAGCAGGCGCATCGCCGAATGCTGGTGCGCAAGGTCGAGCGCGGCAGTCGGCTCGTCGAGCAGCAGCCAGCGGCTCGCGCCGTCGGGGCGCGGATGCCAGAGCTGGGCCAGCGCCCGCGCCAGATGGACCCGCGCCTTCTCGCCGCCCGACAGCGTGTTGAGGATGCGCGGCGCCAGCGCCGTGACGTCGGTCAGCGCCATCGCCTCGGCCATGATCGCGTCCTCGTCGCGGGTCGGCGCGCGACGGTGCGGGTAGCGGCCGAGCGCGACGATGTCCTGCGCCGTGAAGTCGAAGGCGACCGCGCTTTCCTGCGGCATCAGGGCCCGGCGCAATGCCAGCGTGGGCATGCCGTGGTCTGACAGTGGCCGGCCGTCGAGCATCGCCCTGCCCTGCGTCGGCTCGCGCTGGCCGGCCAACACCGACAGCAACGTCGACTTGCCCGCGCCGTTCGGGCCGAGGATCGCGGTCACGCGGCCCGGCGCCAGTTCGACCGACGCGTCGGCCAACAAGGTCTTGGCACCGATGCGCACCTCGACGCCGACGCACGCCAGCGCCCCGTGTCCCCTCGCCGTCGTCATATGCGCCCCCTGAAATGCCGCAGCATCAAGAGGAACATCGGCACGCCGATGAAGGCCGTGAGCACGCCCAGCGGCAGTTCGGCCGGCGCCATCACCGTGCGCGCCACCGTGTCGGCCGCGAGCACCAGCGCCGCGCCCAGCAGCGCCGAGGCCGGCAGCACGACGCGGTGGTCGGGCCCGGCCACCATGCGCACCCAGTGCGGCGCGATCAGGCCGATGAAACCGATGATCCCGGTCGTGGCCGTCACCGCACCCACCGCCACCGCCGTGATGACCACGGCGCGCCGCTTGGTGCGCTCCACGTCCACGCCGAGCAGCGCCGCCTGCGCCTCGCCGAGCGCGATGGCGTTCAGGGGCGAAGCGAGCGACGCCGCGGCCCAGCACGAGAGCAACACCGCCACCCCCACCAGGATGACCGCGCTCCAGCGCGCTCCGCCCAGGCTGCCCAGCAGCCAGAACTGCAGGCTGCGCAGCTGCTCGTCGGTCGCCATCACGCTCAGCAGGCCGAGGCCGGCGCCGGCCAGCGCGTTGATCGCGATGCCCGCCAGCAGCATCAGCGCCATGCGCGTACCGCCTTCGCTGCGCGACAGACCGTAGATCAGCAAGGTCACGACGAAGCCACCGCCGAAAGCCATGAGCACCAGCGTCCAGCTGCCGAGCGTGCGCGGCAGCATCGGCCAGAACGAGGCGCCCAGCACGATGGTGACGCCGGCCGCCAGCGCCGCGCCGCTGCTGATGCCGATCAGCCCCGGGTCGGCCAGCGGATTGCGGAACAGCCCCTGCATCAGCGTGCCCGCCATGCCGAGCCCCGCACCCGCCGCCACGCCGAGAACCAGGCGCGGCAAGCGGATGTTGAGGAACACGAGGTGCTCGGGCGACTGGCCGCTTGCACCCTGCCCCAGCGAGGTCAACACATTCCAGAGCTGCGAAAGACTGATGGCGTAGGCACCCGACACGGCGCCCACCGCGAAGGCCGCGACGAGCAGCACCGCGCTGCCGCAAAGCACGGCACGCGCCCCGAAGCGCTGACTCATTGAGTAGCCTTCGCGCTTCGCGCTGCGGTATTCGCCTTGGGAGCGGCCCGGCGGCTCATGCCAGCGCGGCCCGGAATTTGTCGTGCAGCTCGCCGATGGCGGCCGGCAGGCGCGGGCCGAAGCCCAGCAGCAGCAAGGCGTCCTGCGTGATGAGCGCGCGCTTCTTGTACGCCGGCGTGAGCGCCAGCTCAGGCCGCTGCCAGAAGCGCTCGACGCCGCCGTGCGCCTCGATGCTCTGCGTGCTCGTGAGGATGATGTCGGGCGCCGCACTGGCCATGGCCTCGGCCGTCATCGGCCGGTAGCCGTGGAAGCCGCCCAGCGCATTCACGCCGCCCGCGAAACCGATCACCGCATGCGCTGCGGTCTTCTCGCCGGACACCTGCGGGCTCGCGCTGTGCGACAGCACGAACAGCACCTTCGGCTTGCGGCCCTTCGCGCCGCCGATGCGCTGCAGCACCTGCGCCCATTCGGCATCAAGCCGGGCCTGCAGTTCGCGCGCCTGCGCCTCCTTGGCAGCGGCGCGGCCCACGGCCTGCACCTTGCGCTGCACTTCGCCCCAGCTGTGGTCGGCCTCGATGATCTCGACCTTGACGCCGGCCGTGCGGATCTGGTCGAGCACGACGGTCGGGCCCGACTCGTTGGTCGCGATGATCGCGTCAGGCTTCAGGGACAGGAGCCCTTCAGCCGACAGCTGGCGCATGTAGCCCACCTTGGGCGTGGCGCGCGCCGCAGCGGGAAACAGGCTGGTCGTGTCGGTGCCGACCAGCTGGCCTTCGGCGCCGAGCGCATAGACCACCTCGGTGATCGCGCCACTGACCGTGACCAGCCGCGGCAGGCGCTTGCTGTCCTGCGCGAACGCGGGCCACGCGCCCGCGCCGAGCGCTGCAGCAGACAGCAGGCGCAGCGCATCACGGCGACGCGGCACGGAAGAAGAAAGAAAAGAGGAATCTCGTTGTTCAGTCATGGGGTCACGGACAGCGAAAGAGAAAGATGCGCGTCAGCCGCGCCGGGGAATGTTGTGCGCGATGCGCCAGAGCACACCGGTCGGGTCGGTCAGCGTGAAATCGACCATGCCCCACGGGCGCTCGGCGGGCGGCGTGGTCTGCACTGCGTAGCGTTCGGTCAGCCGCTGCGCCTGCACGCGGTCCCACCAGGCCAGCGCGTCATCGACGAGCAGATGCATCATGAAATTCTCTGCATGGGTCTGGACGTAGAAGTCCTGCAGCAGGAAGCTGCTCTCGCCACAGAAGAAGTAAGCAATGCCGTCCTCGTTCGAGGCCAGCGTGAAGCCCAGGTCCTGGTAGAAGGCGATGGAGAGCGCGAAGTCTTTCGCCGGCACGAAGGCCTTGATCTCGACCACGCCCGGAACGGCGTCGGCACTCATCGCGCTTGCACCTCAGAAGTGGCCAGGCGCGAGAGCTTGGCCACGATCTGGCGCCACTCCGTACGCTCGGGCACGCCCGGCTTGCGCGCACCGAAGAACATCGCCATCAGCTCGCCCTCGCCATCGAAGGCCTCGACCGAGGTCACGATGCCGTCGCTGGTCGGCTTCTGGACGATCCACACGCTCGCGATGCGGTCTTCGCGCAGGTGCAGGTTGAAGCCGGGGTCGAGCACGTTGAGCCACTGCATGCCATGCATCTCCATCGGCTCGATGCGCACGACCGGCCCCGAGTGGATCTGGATGCAGCCGGGGCTGCCGACGAACACCATGATCGGCGTGCCGTCGAACGAAGCCTCGAGCAGCAGTTCGCGCACCGCACCCGTTTCGGCCCGCTGCGTGAACTCGCCTTCGGTGAGGCGAAAGCTCTGCTGGCGCTCCACGTCGAACTTGTTGAGCAGGCCGAAGAATTCGTGCGTGTCCTGCATGCCGCGCCAGGCGTCGGCCAGTGCGACCGCATCGATAGCGCCGTCGTCGCGTGGCGCCGCCTTCTTCTCGGCGGGCACGAACTGCACCGGTGCGTCGGGTGCGGCGGTGTAGGTGTCGATGACCGACTGGAACGCATCGCGGTCGGTCGCATCGCGCACGAAGATCTTGTGCACTGCCACGCCCTGCGGGCTGAAGAACTGCAGGCTCAGCGACGGCGGCACGCCGGCATTGGCCGCCGCCTCGCTGACCGCGAACCCTGCATGCCAGCGGCTGAAGAACAGGCGCAGGTCGATGACCTCGCCCAGCGCGAGCCCCATCGCGTCGCTGCCGGACACCTTCTCGTAGACGCCGGTCTTCTCGTGCACCGTGGTCTCGTTGCGGGTGAGCGCCAGCACGGGGCCACACAGCTCCAAGGCTTGCAGCAGCTCGACCCACGGGCCCTTCAGCCGCGTGGCGCGCAGCGCCTTGTCGTGCGCGCCGGTGTGCGCCGCAATGGCAGCGCCTTCGCTCAGGCCCATGGCCGCGGCCGCGTCCTTGTGGCGCATGCCCTTGGCGCGCAGTTCGGCAAAACGGGTGCGGATGTCTTCGGCATTCATCGGGTGTCCTTTGTTTGGAGAGAAGTGGCGGCGCGCGTCAGAAGTCCGCCACGAGCGAGACGTTGAAGCTGCGGCCCGGCTGGGTGTAGGCGTCGCGGATGGCCGAGGTGGTCGTCACGCCGCGCACATCGCTCCACATCCAGTAGCGCTTGTTGGTGAGGTTGGTCACCGACGCGTTCAGGCGCAGGTCCTTGCGGATGCGCCACTGCGCGCTGATGTCCAGCGTGGTGGCCGCCGGCGTGCGGAACTGCAGGCCCGTGGTCACTTCGCTGCGATCGACGTCTTCCCACTCCTTGGCGCCATGATGAACCGCATCGAGGCGCACGCTCCAGGCCGGCGCCTGGTACTTGAGTCCGGCGCTGAACTTCTGCGGATCGATCGAGTTGAGCGGCCGGTTGTTGGTGCGGTCGCGGCCCTGCGTGCGGCCGTAGGCGAAGGGCACGGAGAAGCCGTTGCCGTTCTCGGTGAAATCGAGCTCGCCCTTGATCTCGAAGCCGCTGATGCGCGCGCGTCCGACGTTGACGGTCTGGTAGATCAGCGGGTCGATGCGCGGAATGCCGCGCCCGCCCACGAGCTTGTCGTTCTCGATGAGGTCCTTGTAGTCGCCGGTGAAGGCGGCCACGTCGAAGCTCAGGAGGCCGGTGCGCCCACGCACGCCCAGCTCGATGTTCTGGCTCTTCTCGGGCTTGAGGTTGGGGTTCGGGATCGTCTTGTAGCCCGAAATCACGTTCTCGAAGAAGTTGTTCACCTGGAACGCATTGGGCGCCTTGAAACCCGAGGCGTAGTTGCCGTACACGCTGAACTGGGGCGTGGCGCGGAACAGCACGCCCAGCTTGGGCGACACGGCCGAGCCCGACAGCGACACGGCCTGCGCGTTGAAGCCCGCCTGCTTCGCGTCGAGCGAGAAGCGGTCGAAACGGATGCCGGGCGTGATGCTCCAGCGGTCGTGAATGAACTCGTCCTGCACATAGAAGGCGGTCGAGGTTTCGCGCGTGTCGGGGAAGCGCTTGAGCGGGTAGCTCTCGCCGGCCGGCGGCACGAGGCCGGTCTGCAGGTTCTCGACATTGGTGCGCGTGTAGTCCAGGCCGTAGGTGATCTTCTGGGCCCAGCTGCCCATGCGGATCGTCTTGTCGGCCTGCAGACCGAACTGCCAGGTGTTCTCGTCGTAGGTGACGTCGCGCGTGCGGTCGGCCGCGGTGAAGCGGTCTTCGTAGATGTACTCGCGCGAGCCGGCCTTCTGGTAGCTCACGACAGCGAGCAGGTTGTCGGCCACGACGCTGTTCAGGCGCAGCCGGCCTTCGTAGGTCAGGCGATCGCGGTCGAGGTCGGTCTTGGCATTGAGGCCGATCACCGAGGTGGACGCATACGGCGGCTTGGCGACGCCCGACAGCAGGTTGTAGCGGCTGCTCTTCTCGACGTGTTCGAAGGTGAAGGCGTGGCGCTGGTCGGCGTTGGGCGTGAGGATGGCCTTGGCCAGCAGCGAACGGGTCTGGTCGCGCTGCGGATTGGGCGTGGTGCGGTCGAGGTTGGGCACGTTGAGCGAGCCCCGGTTCTCGAGTTCGCTGGCGCGTCCCAGGTTGGCGGACACCAGCCACTCGAGCACGTCATTCGCCTTGCCCGCGAGCGTGACGCCGCCGCGCACGCCGTTGTCTTCTCCGCTGTAGCCGATGTTCGCGCTGCCGCCGAAGGTCTTGCCCTCGCGCAGGAAGGACGAGGGCTCGCGGGTGATGAAGTTGACCAGCCCGGCCAGGCCATCCGAACCGTAGAGCGCCGACGCCGGGCCCTTGATGATCTCGATGCGCTCGACGAGGCTGATGTCGAAGTAGTCGCGCCCAAACGCATTGGCGCTGAACACGTAGCTGCGCGGCGTGCGGATGCCGTCGGTCAGCAGCAGCACGCGGTTGCCGTCCAGGCCGCGGATGTTGAAGCCCGCATTGCCGTCACGGCCGGTGTTGCCCTGCGCCAACCCGAAGCGCGCCGGCGAACGCTTGACCGACACGTTGGGCAGGTCGCGCACGGCATCGCGGATGTCGTGGATCTGCTTGCTCTCGATGTCCTGGCGGTTGATGACCTCGATGCTCAGCGGCAGGTCGTGCCTGGCCTGCTCCGAGCGCGATCCGCTCACCACCACTTCGCCGAGTGCCGCGAGTTGCTGGGACCACGCGGGCGCGGCGGCCATGCCGAAGGCAGAGGCGATCAGCCAGGGCAGCAGCGCGGGTCGATGGGAAGACGGTCGAGGGAAATGAGCGGCCACGAAAAAGGTCCAGGAAACAGTTGATGAACTGCTTGCTGGACCTTGAGGCGCAGAGAGAACACTGCGCGTGTGCGACCTGGCTGGCAATGAGGGGCAATCGGCAGTGATTGCCCGCTCATTTATTGTATGAGAATAATTCTCAATTGAAAGATATCAATGTTTGCCAAAGGCCTACTTTACGCAGGGGCCGTCGTGCGGATCAGGTGGTCGAACGCGCCGAGCGCCGCCTTCGCGCCGTCGCCGGCCGCGATGATGATCTGCTTGAACGGCACCGTGGTGACGTCACCCGCCGCGAACACGCCGGGCACCGAGGTCTGGCCGCGCGCATCGACGACGATTTCGCCGTGTTTCGTGAGTTCGACCGTGCCCTTGAGCCAGTCGGTGTTGGGCACCAGGCCGATCTGGATGAACACGCCTTCGAGCTCGACCTTCTTCAGTTCGCCCGATGCGCGGTCCTTGTAGACCAGCCCGTTGACCTTCTGGTCGCCGGTGATCTCGGTGGTCTGCGCGTTGGTGAAGATGTCGACGTTCTTCAGGCTCTTGAGCTTGCGCTGCAGCACGGCGTCGGCGCGCAGTTGCGTGTCGAACTCGATCAGCGTGACGTGGCCGACGATGCCGGCCAGGTCGATGGCCGCCTCGACACCCGAGTTGCCGCCGCCGATGACGGCGACGCGCTTGCCCTTGAACAGCGGGCCGTCGCAGTGCGGGCAGTAGGCCACGCCCTTGTTCTTGAACTCGTGCTCACCCGGCACGTTGATGTTGCGCCAGCGGGCACCGGTCGAGATGATGACCGTCTTGCTCTTGAGCGACGCGCCGCTTTCGAGCTGCACCTCGATGAGGTCCTTGCCCGGCACCAGCGCCTTGGCGCGCTGCAGGTTCATGATGTCGACGTCGTAGTCGCGCACATGCTCTTCGAGGGCGTGGGCGAACTTCGGTCCTTCGGTTTCCTTGATCGAGATGAAGTTCTCGATGCCCAGCGTGTCGAGCACCTGGCCGCCGAAGCGCTCCGAGGCGACGCCCGTGCGGATGCCCTTGCGCGCGGCATACACCGCGGCTGCGGCACCGGCGGGGCCACCGCCGACGATCAGCACGTCGAAGGCGTCCTTGGCGGCGATCTTGGCGGCTTCGCGCTCGACGCCGCTGGTGTCGATCTTGGCCAGGATTTCTTCCAGGCTCATGCGGCCCTGGCCGAACTCGGTGCCGTTCAGGAACACGGTCGGCACGGCCATGATCTGGCGTTCCTTGACTTCGTCCTGGAAAGTGCCGCCCTCGATCATCGTGGTGCGGATGCGCGGGTTCTGGATGGCCATCAGGTTCAGCGCCTGGACCACGTCGGGGCAGTTGTGGCAGGTGAGCGAGACGTAGATCTCGAACTCGAAGTCGCCGTCGAGCGCCTTGATCTGGTCGAGCACGGCCTGCTCGACCTTCGGGGGGTAGCCGCCGATCTGCAGCAGCGCAAGGATCAGCGACGTGAATTCATGGCCCATCGGCAGGCCGGCAAAGCGCGGGCCGTGGTTTTCGCTCGGGCGGTTGACCGAGAACGAGGGCTTGCGGTGGCTGTCGTCGCGGCTTTCGGTCAGCGTGACCAGCGGCGAGACTTCGGCCACGTCCTTCAGCAGCGACAGCATTTCGCCCGAAGCCTTGCTGTCGTCGAGCGAGGCAACGATCTCGATCGGCTGCGTGGCGCGTTCGAGGTAACTCTTCAATTGGGCTTTGGTGCTGGCGTCAAGCATGGCGGACTCTCTTTCGATAACTGGAAACTATCAACTGGGGACAAAAAAGCCCGGGGCCTCGTGAGCGCCCGGGCTTTGCGCGGGGCGCTTAGATCTTGCCGACGAGGTCGAACGACGGAGCGATGGTCTTGTCGCCGTCATTCCACTTGGCCGGGCAGACTTCGTTCGGATGCTCGGCGGTGTAGACCGCTGCCTTGAGCTTGCGCAGGGTTTCCTTCACGTCGCGGGCGATTTCGTTGGAATGCACTTCGGCGGTCTTGATGATGCCGTCGGGGTTGATCACGAAGGTGCCGCGCAGTGCCAGGCCTTCTTCGGGGATGTGCACGCCGAACGCGTTGGTCAGCGTGTGGGTCGGGTCGCCCACCAGGGGGAACTTGGCCTTGCCGACAGCCGGCGACGTGTCGTGCCAGACCTTGTGCGAGAAGTGCGTGTCGGTGGTCACGATGTAGACCTCGGCACCCAGCTTCTGGAACTCGGGGTAGTGGTCGGCCGCGTCTTCGACTTCGGTCGGGCAGTTGAAGGTGAAGGCCGCCGGCATGAAGATCAGCACAGACCACTTGCCCTTGAGCGTCTCGTCGGACACATCGATGAACTTGCCGTTGAGGTAAGCCTGGGTCTTGAAGGGTTGGACTGCGGTGTTGATCAGGGACATGTGATTCCTTGGATGCTGCGGTTGGAAAAATAAGCGTGAGCCATGAGTATAACTACCAATATATCGTTTTTGATAGATATCAACTATTGAAAGTATTGGAACCCGCTATGTTTGCCATCGCCTCGCGCATCGCCTTGCGCCGGGTCAATACGAACGTGTATCACCATCACACGCATGCAGACCGGCGCAGCATGGGTTTGCTTGCAAGCGTGTGTTCGCCCCTCCGACAATCACCGCTTTCAGAACAAGGAAAATAATCATGAAGGGCGACCCCAAAGTCATCGAACACCTGCAGGCGCAGCTCAAGAACGAGCTGACTGCCATCAACCAGTACTTCCTCCACTACCGCATGCTCAAGCACTGGGGCCTGGACAAGCTGGCGAAGAAGGAATACGAGGAATCCATCGGCGAGATGAAGCACGCCGACAAGCTCATGGACCGCATCTTCATGCTCGACGGCCTGCCCAACCTGCAGGACCTGGGCAAGCTGAACATCGGCGAAGACGTGCCCGAACTGCTGCGCTGCGACCTCGGCGCCGAAACCGGCGCGCAAGCGACCATCAAGGACGGCATCGCGCATTGCGAGTCGGTGCGCGACTATGTCTCGCGCGACCTGCTGCAAGAGATCCTGGACGACACCGAGGAGCACATCGACTTCCTCGAGACGCAGATCGACCTGATTGACCGCGTCGGCCTGCAGAACTACCTGCAGTTGCAAGTGGGCGAGCTCGAGTAAGCAGAACGCAACGCTGCCACGGCATTGCAAACAAACGGGGCTTCGGCCCCGTTTTTTATTGCTCTTTACTTAACTTCATAGCCACTGAATAGCAGTCATTCTCATTCGCGCGACTACAATTCGCGCTTTCGATGACTGCCCCCGCCCGTTCCGACAACCGCCGCCGCGCCTATTGGCTCAAGACCCTCCACGAGTGGCATTGGGTCAGTTCCGCCATCTGTCTCGTCGGGATGATCCTGTTCAGCGTCACGGGCGTCACGCTCAACCACGCGGGCCAGATCGAGGCCAAGCCGGTGGTCACCACGCACAACGGCACGGTCGACGACGCCTTGCGCGCCCGCCTCGAACAGCAGTTGCCGGCCGCCAAGGCTCAGCAAGGCAAGGCCCCGCTGCCCGCCGAACTGCAGGCCTGGCTGCGCAAGCAATGGGACATCGACACCGCCGGCCGCCAGGCCGAGTGGTCCGACGACGAAATCTATCTCTCGCTCCCCCGCCCCGGCGGCGACGCCTGGCTGCGGCTGAGCCTGCCCGAGGGCGAGGTCGAGTACGAGCGCACCGACCGCGGCTGGCTCTCCTACTTCAACGACCTGCACAAGGGCCGCAACACCGGCACCGCCTGGAGCTGGTTCATCGACATCTTCGCGGCCGCCACGCTGGTCTTCTCGGTCACCGGGCTGTTCATTCTCAAGATGCATGCGGGCAACCGCCCCTTCACCTGGCCCATGGTGGGCATGGGGCTGGTGGTGCCGGTGCTGCTCGCGTTGCTGTTCATTCACTGACCGGTCCGATCGACGGATCGGCCGGTGCGTTGTCTTTGCTGATTCAGGAAGAAAGAGGTTTTCCCGTGCACCTTCGCTACTCGCTCGCACCGATCGCCATGTCGGCGCTGTTCGCGGCCCCGGCCATTGCCGCCGGCCTGTCGGTCAACATCGAGATTCCCCGGCTCAACGTGTCGGAGTACCACCGCCCCTACGTGGCGACCTGGATCGAACGCGCCGACAGCACGATGGCCGGCACGCTGGCCGTCTGGTACGACGTGCGCACCAAGACCAACAACCCCGAGGGCGAAGGCACCAAGTGGCTCAAGGACATGCGCCAGTGGTGGCGCCGCGGCGGCCGTGAACTGGCGGTGCCGGTCGATGGCGTCACCGGCGCCTCCAAGCCCGCGGGCAAGCACCAGCTGAGCTTCACCGAAGGCTCGGGCGCGATGCCCAAGCTCGCCCCCGGTGCCTACAAGCTGGTGGTGGAAGCCGCCCGTGAAGTCGGCGGCCGCGAGGTCGTGACCATCCCGTTCCAGTGGCCGCCTACCGCCGCCGCGCAACCGGTTGCTGCCGGCAAGGAAGAGCTCGGCGAAATCAAGCTCGAACTCAAGCCCTGAACGCCGCCGCCACCCACTCCGCCCACCCGCTCATTCCAAGGACCACCATGACCCGCTTCACCCTGCGCGCCGCCGGCCTCGCCCTCGCCCTCTCGGCCGTTGCCTCCGTGACCCAGGCGCACAACGCCTGGCTGCTGCCCTCGACCACCGTGCTGTCGAAGGCCGACACCGTGAGCGTCGACGCCGCCGTGTCGAACGACCTGTTCGTTGCCAACCATGCGCCGCTGCGCCTGGACGGCCTGCAGATCACCGCGCCCGACGGCAGCACGGTCAAGCCGGAATCCGAAGCCAAGCTCAAGCTGCGCAACGTGTTCGACGTGAACGTCGCGCAGCCGGGCACCTACCGCATCGCGGTGGTCAACAACGGCGCGTTCGCCGCCTGGAAGGACAAGGCCACGGGCCAGAACAAGCGCGCCCGCGGCACGGCCGAAACCATCGCCAAGGAAATCCCGGCCGATGCGCAGGAAGTGACCATCACCCAATCGGCCGGCCGCATCGAGACCTTCGTGACCGTCGGCAAGCCCTCGACGCTCAAGCCCATCGGCCAGGGCCTGGAACTGATCTCGGCCGGCAGCCCGACCGACCTGGCCAAGGGCGAGAAGGCCACCTTCACGCTGCACCTGGACGGCAAGCCCGCCAAAGACCTCGAAGTGACGGTGACCGCCGGCAACACCCAGTACCGCGACAAGCTCGACGAGCTCAAGCTCAAGACCGACGACAAGGGCCAGTTCAGCGTGACCTGGCCGGCCGCCGGCATGTACTGGCTCGACGCCAGCACCAAGGACAGCAAGACCACCGTGCCACAAGCCAAGGAACGCCGCCTGAGCTACGCGGCCACCCTGGAAGTGATGCCCTGACCCTGCGTTTTTCCTTGGGCCTGTCCTTCAGCACCTGGCGCGCGGGCGGCTACGCCAACGCGGCCGTTCCCCGTCGCGCCGATCCCGCCAGCCTCCAGCAGCTCGGGGGGCAGACGATGGGCACGACCTGGTCGCTGCGCTTCGACAACCCGCAGATGCTGCCGCTCGCGCAGGTGCGCGAGGCGGTCGAGGCGGCGCTCGCGCGCGTGATCGACCAGATGAGCCACTGGGAGCCCGACTCCCTCATCAGCCGCTTCAACGCCGCGCCCGCCGGCTCTCGCCATGCGCTGCCGGCCGAATTCGCACAGGTGATGCAGTGCGCCCTCGCGTGGGCGCAGGCCAGCGGCGGCGCGATCGACCCGACGATCGGTGCCTTGGTGGCGCGCTGGGGCTTCGGCCCCGCAGCGTCGCAGGACAACGCCCTGCCCTCGCCCGACGCGCTGGCCGCGATCCACTCGAACGTCGGCTGGCAACGGCTGACCTTCGATGCGACCGACCACACGCTGCTGCAACCCGGTGGCGTGCAGCTCGACCTGTCCGGCATCGCCAAGGGCTTCGCGGTGGACCATGGCGTCGACGCGCTGCGTGCGCTCGGCCTCACCGACCTGCTGTTCGAGATCGGCGGCGAGCTGCGCGGCATCGGCCGACGACCCGGCGGCGCGCCGTGGCAGGTGCAGGTCGACACCGAGCTGCCGACCCCGCAACGCATCGCCCTGGCCGACATGGCCGTGGCCACCTCGGGTGACCGCTGGCATCGGCGCGCCATCGACGGCCGCAGTTGGTCCCACACCATCGATCCGCGTGGCGGCGAGCCCGTGGCGCATGCGCTGGCCAGCGTCACAGTGCTGCACCCGCAGTGCATGCAGGCGGACGCGCTCGCCACCGTGCTGACCGTGCTCGGCCCCGACGAGGGGCTGACCTTCGCGCAGCAGCGCGACATCGCGGCCCTGTTCATCTCCCGCGCCGACGACGGATCGATCTCCGAGCGCGCCACGCCCGCGTGGCAGGCGCAGGCGGGCGCATGACCGAGACCCTGTGGCGTGCGCTGGGCGCCAGTGCGACGGTCGCGGCCTATGCCGCGCTGTGCCTGGGCATCTACGCACGCCAGCGGCGGCTGCACGCCACGGCCGCCCGCGAAGCCGCGGCCCTGTCGGCCGGTGACGGCGCGCAGGCCTCGCCCACCCTCGTGCTGTTCGCCAGCCAGACCGGCCAGGCGGAAACCATCGCGTGGCAGACCGCGCGACGGCTGCGCGCGGCGGGCACGGCCGTGCGCGTGATGGCGCTCAACGCCCTCGACAGCGCCACGCTGGCTTCGGCCCGCCGCGCCCTCTTCGTGGCCAGCACCTACGGCGAGGGCGATGCGCCCGACGGCGCCAGCGTGTTCGCCGAGCGCGTGATGGGCGCGCCGCTGGCGCTGCCATCGCTGCGCTACGCCGTGCTGGCGCTCGGCGACCGCCAGTACACCCACTTCTGCGGTTTCGGCCGCGCGCTCGACGCGTGGCTCCACACGGCCGGCGCCGTGCGCGACTTCGATCCCATCGAGGTCGACAACAGCGACCCCGCCGCGCTCGCCGATTGGCACGCCCGCTGGGGCGATGCGCCGGAGGGCAGAGACGACGCCCCGGCAAGCTTCGCGCCCTGGCGGCTCACGCGGCGCGAACTGCTCAACGCCGGCAGCACGGGCGGCCCGGTCTTCCATCTCGGTCTCACGCCGCAAGCCGGCGCCCTGCCGCACTGGGCGTCGGGCGACCTGGTGCAGGTCGCCATCGCAAGCGATCCGGCACGGCCACGCGACTACTCGATCGCCTCCCTGCCCGCCGACGGCGAGCTGCAACTGCTCGTGCGGCAGGAGCAGCACCCCGACGGCTCGATGGGCGCCGCGTCGGGCCTGCTCACCTCGACGCTCTCGGTCGGCGACTCCGTGGCGCTGCGCCTGCGGCCGCACCGCGGCTTCCGGCTCGAAGGCAACGAGAACCGTCCGCTGATCCTGATCGGCAACGGCACCGGACTGGCCGGCCTGCGCGCCCACCTGCGCGCGCGCGCCGCGGCCGGCCGCAAGGACAACTGGCTCGTGTTCGGCGAGCGCCAGTCCGCCCACGACTTCCTCTGCCGCCAGGAAATCGAAGCCTGGCAGGCCGACGGCACGCTCGCGCGACTCGACATGGTGTTCTCGCGCGACCAGGCCGAGCGCTTCTACGTGCAGCACCGCCTGCTGCAGGTGGCCGACACGCTGCAAGCCTGGCTGCGCGATGGCGCCGCCGTCTATGTCTGCGGCAGCCTGCAGGGCATGGCATCGGGCGTGGACGCGGCGCTGCGCCAGATCGCCGGCGACGACCTCTGGGCCGAGCTGTCGGCCAGCGGACGCTACCGCCGCGACGTCTATTGAACGGCCCGCGCGGCCTCGTCAGTTGCGCGCCGGCAACGGAGCGAGCGAAACTTTCTGGTTAAAAGCGGCCAGTTGAGCACCTTGGTATTGAGAAGCAATATCATTTGCATCGATTTGCAAAAACCTTCGCAAATCAGCTCACCCAGCCAGTCTTGCCGCCCTTTTTCTCCCCGAGAGTGCGCCGCCCGGACCCAGCCAGTCGAGCTCTGCCCGCCCGCCCTTTCTGGAGAAAACAACATGGCCTATATCAAGAGCCGCAAACACGCCGTCGCACGCGCCGTTCCTCACCTTTCGGGTGCCGCCGCAGCCACGCTGCTGGCCATCGCAGCCCCCGCCGCCTTTGCCCAGACCGGGCGGGCCCTGCCTGAAGTCCGCGTGCAGGATTCGAGCGCCGCCGACTACAAGACCGACACCTCGGCCAACCCGAAGTTCACGGCCCCGCTGGTGAACACGCCGCAGACCATCCAGGTGATCAAGGAACAGATCATTCGCGAACAAGGTGCGACCACGCTCACCGAAGCGCTGCGCAACACCGCCGGCGTCGGCACCTTCTTCCTGGGCGAGAACGGCAACACGAACACCGGCGACGCCGTGTTCATGCGCGGCTTCGACAGCTCCAGCAGCATCTTCGTGGACGGCATCCGCGACCTGGGCTCGGTCTCGCGCGACATGTTCAACATCGAGCAGGTCGAAGTCGTGAAGGGCCCGTCGGGCACCGACGTGGGCCGCACCTCGCCCACCGGCTACATCAACCTCGTCACCAAGAAGCCGAAGCTCGAAGACAGCTTTCTGGGCTCGCTCGGTTTCGGCAGCGCCGACTACAAGCGCGGCAGCATCGACTGGAACAAGTCGCTCAGCAGCGCCAACGGCATCGGCGCGGCCTTCCGCCTGAATGCGGCAATGGAAGACTCGGGCGTGCCCGGTCGCGACTTCGTCAAGAACAAGCGCACGGCCATTGCACCGTCGATCGCGCTCGGCCTGAATTCGCCCACGCGCTTTTACTTCGACTACCTGCACGTCGACCAGGACAACGTGCCCGATGGCGGCGTGCCGACCATCGGCCTGCCCAGCTACTCGAACCCCGATCCGGTCGCCCTCGGTGCGCGTCGCCGCAGCTTCCTGAACTACGCAGCGCCGGTCGATCCGAAGAACTTCTACGGCACCGCCTACGACTTCAACAAGGTGACGGCCGACATGTTCACCGCGCGCGTGGAGCACGACTTCACGCCCGACATCACGCTGCGCAACACGACCCGCTACGGCAAGACGAAGCAGGACTATATGCTGACGGCGTTCATGCTCGGCGGCCTGGGCACCAACGGCAACCCGCCGCCCTCGGGCAACACCGCGTTCCTCAGCACGCCGATCCCAGGCCTGCCGTCGACCTGGACGACCACGCGCAACCTGCCGACCAACAAGAACCAGGAAAACACGATCTTCGTCAACCAGACGAACGTGACCGCCAAGTTCAACACCGGCAGCCTGAGCCACTCGCTCAGCGCCGGCGTCGAGCTGATCCGTGAAGAGCAGTCGAGCCTGGGCTACTTCAGCCCCGGCGCCACGTTCAACGGCAAGGTCGTGCAGAACGGCGCATGGCCCGTGGCCAACCTGTACGCGCCGAACCCGTACGTGAACGGCTACAACCGCATGCTCAGCGGCGCCGACAGCAAGGGCGTGACCAACACGGTCGGCCTGTACGCCTTCGACACGATCAAGCTCAACGAGCAATGGCAGATCACCGGCGGCCTGCGCTTCGATCACTACAGCACCTCGTTCCAGAGCGCGGCGCTGTCGACCGCAACGACCAACCCCGGCCTGCCGGTCGGCACGCTGGTGCCCTCGTCGCTCAAGCTCTCCGACAACCTGTTCACCGGCAAGATCGGCGTGGTCTACAAGCCCGCGAAGAACGGCAGCATCTACGCGGCCTACGGCACCTCGGCCCAGCCCCCGGGCGGCGCGAACTTCTCGCTGTCGGCCGCCGGCACGGGCAACAGCGCAGCGCGCACCGACTTCCTGCCGCAGAAGGCCAAGACCTTCGAAGTCGGCACGAAGTGGGACGTGCTGGACGACAAGCTGTCGCTGACCGGCGCGGTCTACCGCACCGACGTGACCAACGAAGTGGTGCAGGACCCGACCAACACCGCGCTGTACTACCAGAGCGGCAAGAAGCGCGTGCAGGGCATCGAACTGGGCGTGGCGGGCACCATCACCGAACGCTGGGGCATGAGCGCCGGCTTCACCACGATGGACACCAAGGTGCAAAGCGGCCCCAACGTCACGGCCGACGGCACCAACGTGCTGACCTACACGCCGAAGAACTCGTTCACGGCCTGGACCACCTACCAGTTCCCGTTCGGCCTGACGGTCGGCGGCGGCGCGCGCTACAACGGCAAGCTGCACCGCGGCACCGACGGCGCCGTGGGCACGCCGGCGTACATCGACTCCTACTGGGTGTTCGATGCCATGGCGTCGTACCGCATCAACAAGAACGTCGACATCCAGCTGAACATCGCCAATGTGTTCGACAAGCAGTACGCGGCCGCCATCAACAAGAGCGGCTACCGCTACACGCCGGGCATCCCTCGCTCGGCCAAGATCACCGCGAACTTCGCGTTCTGATCCCGACGACCGCGTCGCCTCCGTGCCGGCCCTTGCGGCAGGCGCGGTGCGACACTCGAGCCCCGGCCTGCGCCGGGGCTTTTTTCTCTTGTGGAGTTCACCGAAATGATGCTGCATGTGCCCGACGTGCTGAGCCCGGACCAGGTGCGCGAGATGCGCGCCGCGCTCGATGCCACCCATTGGGTCGACGGCCGCGAAACCGTGGGAGACCAAGGCGCGCAGGTGAAGCGCAACCGCCAGTTGCCGGAGTCTTCGCCGGTCTCGCGCGAACTCGGCGCGACCATCCTGGCCGCGCTCTCGCGCCACGCGCTGTTCTTCTCGGCCGCGCTGCCCGCGCGTTTCGTGCCGCCGCTGTTCAACCGCTACGAGGGCGGCGAGCACTACGGCGTGCATGTCGACGGCTCGGTGCGTGCGGTGCCGGGCAGCAGCCAGCAGCTGCGCACCGACCTGTCGTGCACCCTCTTCCTGAGCAATCCGGAGGATTACGACGGCGGCGAGCTGGAAGTGATCGACACCTACGGCTCCCACGAGGTCAAGCTGCCGGCCGGCGACCTCATCCTTTACCCGGCGAGCAGCCTGCATCGCGTGCACCCGGTCACGCGCGGGGCGCGGGTGTGCTCCTTCTTCTGGCTGCAGAGCATGGTGCGCAGCGATGCCCAGCGCGGCATGCTGTTCGAACTCGACCAGACCATCCAGAAACTGCGCGCCCGCCTGGGCGAATGCGAGGAAACCGTGGCGCTCACCGGCCACTATCACAACCTGCTGCGCCTCTGGGCCGAGGTGTAACACCGGCTTGCAAACTCCGACTGCATGTCAGTCATAGTGATTGCAAATGCGATGGATTCTTATTTATAATGAGTCACATCCAACAGCCAGCCAACTGCCGCTTTCACCGCCATGATCGTTTGCGTCTGCCGCCGAGTCTCTGACCGTGAAATCGCACGTCATGTGCGCGCGGGCATGACTTTCGACGAAGTCCAGTTCGAACTCGGCGTGGCCACCCAGTGTGGCCAGTGTGAAGGTTGTGCCCGCGACATCGTGGCGCAGTGCAGTGTCTCTCACCCGGTCGCCGCACTGAACTGCGAATCGGCGCCGAGAGCGATCCAGCTTGCCAACTCCATCAAGGAAAGCAAAGCATGGAACTCGTCTCGGCTCTCGGCGGCAGCCTGATCCTCGTCGCCGGCTCTGTCTGGTGGATTTTTCGCAAGTAGCGTCTCTGTAGCGGTTTTGCTGCAATCGGGGCACGATTTGTAGTGCCCGCATTCGAATGGTTGATCGTGTCTGACCGCTTTGCCCCCCCTCCCTCCTTTCTTGGCCTGTCGCGTACTGTCGTCATTGCCGGCGGCGTGATCCTGTTTCACGGCGCCGCGCTGTGGGCGCTGCAAAGCGGCCTGCTGCGCCGGGCCGCCGAAGTGGTGATTCCCGTCGAGATCCTGAGCCAGTTCGTCGAACCGCCGAAGCCCAAGGCCGATCCGCCGCCCCCACCGCCTCCGCCGCCGCAACCCAAGGTGAGCAAGGCACCGCCGCCGCCGCGTCCGCAGGCCATCCGCGAACCCAAGCCGACGCCCGCGCCGAACGCGACCTCGGGCACCACCGAGCCGCCGCCTCCACCCGCGCCCCCGGCACCGCCCGCGCCGCCGGCCCCTCCCGCACCGCCGCCGTCGCCTCCGGCGCCGCCCGCCGTGCAGTTGCCGTCGAGCAATGCCGACTACCTGCAGAACCCGAAGGCGGTCTACCCCGCCATGAGCAAGCGGCTCGGCGAGCAGGGCAAGGTGATCGTGCGCGTGCTCGTGGGCGCCGACGGCCTGCCCAAGAGCGCCGAGGTCAAGAAATCCAGCGGCTTCGACCGCCTCGACGAGGCCGCCGTCGAATACATCATGAAATGCCGGTTCGTGCCCGGCAAGGTCAACGGCGTGGTGCAGGCCATGTCTTACGACGCCCCCGTCAACTACGTCCTGAACTAATTTTTCTCTGGAGCAACTTCGTATGGATTCCCAATTTGGCTTGATGAACGTCTGGAATCAGGGCGACTTCGTCACCAAGGCTGTCGCGGTTCTGTTGATCGGCATGTCCCTCGCATCGTGGATCGTGATCATCGTGAAGGCGCTCGACGTCATCAAATACAAGCGCCTGGCCAAGCACTCGCAGGACTTCTGGCACAGCGAAGACTTCGCCACCGCCCTGAACAAGCTGGGCACCGACGACAGCAACCCCTTCCGCGCCCTGGCACTCGAAGGCCGCGAAGCCGCCGCCCACCACCGCAACACGAAGGCGCACCTGCATGACGCGCTCGACGTGAGCGACTGGATCACGCGCGCCCTGCGCAACGGCATCGACGCCTTCACGGCGCGCCTGCAGACCGGCCTGGCCATCCTCGCTTCGGTGGGTTCGACGGCGCCGTTCATCGGCCTGTTCGGCACCGTCTGGGGCATCTACCACGCGCTGATGAGCATCGGCTCGGCCGGCCAGGCGACCATCGACAAGGTGGCCGGCCCGATCGGCGAAGCACTGATCATGACGGCCCTGGGCCTGGCGGTCGCCATCCCCGCCGTGCTGGGCTACAACGCCCTGGTGCGCGGCAACAAATTCGTGCTGACCAAGCTCAACAGCTTCGCCCACGACCTGCACGCCTACTTCGTGACCGGCGCCCGCGTGCAAAGCGGCAGCGGTGAAGCCGTCGTGGTTCCGCTCAAGAAGGGCTGAGCAGCATCATGGCTTTCGGAACGCAAGACGAACCCGATGAGGTGATGAACGAGATCAACATGACGCCGCTGGTCGACGTCATGCTGGTGCTCCTGATCATCTTCATCATCACCGTGCCGGTCATGAAGCACGCGGTCAACATCGACCTGCCCCGCGCCAGCAGCGAGCCCGAGCAGCCCAAGCCGCAGAACATCCTGTTCAGCGTCACGGCCGACGGCGCCTACTACTGGAACGAGCAGAAGATCGACGACAGCGAGCTGCCGAACCGCCTGGCCGCCGAAGCGGCCAAGGAACCACAGCCCGAGCTGCACATCCGCGGCGACAAGGCCGTGCGCTACGAGCGCGTGGCCAAGGCCATGGCCGAGGCGCGTGAGGCCGGCGTGCGCAAGATCGGCTTCATCACCGAGCCCGACACGAAGTGATCTGAACGAGTGAATGACGGATCGAAAAAAAGTTGATCGCGACGATTGACTTTATATTGAGAATCATTATCATTCACTCATCGCTTCCATAAAGGGAACTCCAGATGCCAGCCACCCCGAATGCCTTTTCTGTCCTGAACCACCCTTCGCTCGACCAATCGGGTGGCGGTCATGCATCGATCCAGGCAGCGCGTCCGGCGCCGATGGTCGAAAGCACGGAGCTTCTGAAGGGAAGCAAGACCGTGGGCATCATGCACAACGGCTCGCTCTACCGGCTTCAGGCCACCAAACTCGGCAAGCTGATCCTGACCAAGTAGGTCGTTCAGCCCGCCCCTCGCGCAAGTTTCATCGTGGGGCGACTCGAGGAGATTCATCTCCGAAGGGTCGTTTTTTGCTAGCCAACGGTTCGCCGACTAGCCAAGCTTTTTTTCACGCTGAAGCCCCGAAAAAGAAAACGCCGACCATCTGGTCGGCGTTTTGCTTTGGGCGAATGAAAAGGCTTACAGGCCGAGCGCGGCGATGCCGGCCTTGGCGATCTGCGCATCTTCGTTCGACTTCACGCCGCTCACGCCCACAGCGCCGATGACGTGGCCGTCCTTCACGATCGGCACGCCACCTTCGAGCAGGCCTTCCACCAGGGGCACCGTCAGGAATGCGGTGCGGCCGCCGTTGATGATGTCTTCATAGACCTTGCTCTCGCGACGGCCCATGGCGGCGGTGTGTGCCTTGGCCGGGGCGATGTGCGAGGACAGCGCGGCGGCGCCGTCCAGGCGCTGCAGCCAGAGCAGGTTGCCGGCGTCGTCGGAGATGGCGATGGTCACGGCCCAGTTGTTCTTCAGGGCCTCGGCTTCCGCTGCAGCGGCGATGGCCTTGACGTCGGCGAGTTCGAGGAATGATTTGGTCTTCATGGATAGGCTCAGGTTGCGTCGAAACCCGACAGCATAACGGCGGGGCGCCGCAGCGTCCCACGGGGGCTTAAGAACAACGGGCATACGGTCTTTGCAAGGCCCCCTCTTGCAGCCCCCTAGAATGCGCCCAACTGCGTGTCATTGCATGCAGCAACCTCAGGAGCTTCGGCCATGAACGACCGTGTGACCACCCTCGACACTTCCACCGGCTACGGCCAGACACTGCCGCAGGCCGAACGCCAGCGCGTGCTGCGCAATACCTACTGGCTGCTGGCGCTGAGCCTGCTGCCCACCGTGCTGGGCGCCTGGATCGGCGTGAGCACCGGCATCACCCGCTCGCTCACCGGCGGACTCGGCCTGATCGTCTTCCTCGGCGGCGCCTTCGGCTTCATGTTCGCGATCGAGAAGACCAAGAACTCCGCCGCCGGCGTGCCGGTGCTGTTGGGCTTCACCTTCTTCATGGGCCTGATGCTGTCGCGCCTGCTCGCGATGGTGCTGGGCTTCAAGAACGGCCCCGAACTGATCATGACGGCCTTCGGCGGCACCGCCGGCGTGTTCTTCGTGATGGCCTCGCTGGCCACGGTCATCAAGCGCGACCTGTCGGGCATGGGCAAGTTCCTGTTCGTCGGCGCCCTGGTGCTGATGCTCGGCGCGGTCATCAACGTCTTCGTGGGCTCGAGCACCGGCATGCTGGTGATCTCGGTGGCGGCCATCGGCATCTTCTCGGCCTACATGCTCTATGACCTGAAGCAGATCATGGACGGCGGCGAAACCAACTACATCAGCGCCACGCTGGCCCTGTACCTGGACATGTTCAACGTGTTCCAGAGCCTGCTGGCCCTGCTGGGCATCTTCGGCGGCGAGCGCGACTGAGCGGCTTGCTCCGACCCCAGGAAAAAAGGCCCCGAGGGGCCTTTTTTCATTCCAGCTCGAAGACCGCGATCGACTCGACGTGCGCCGTGTGCGGGAACATGTTCACCACGCCCGCGAAGGTGCAGCGGTAGCCCGCCTGGTGCACCAGCAGGCCGGCGTCGCGTGCCAGCGTCGACGGGTTGCAGCTCACGTACACGATGCGCTTGGGCGGCGTCCAGCCACCGGTGCGCAGTTCAGGCTGCTGGTGCAGGTCGGCCATGGCCTTGGCCAGCGCGAAGGCGCCTTCGCGCGGCGGGTCGACCAGCCACTTGTCGGCGCTGCCGTCGGCCACCAGCATCTCGGGCGTCATGTCGAACAGGTTGCGCGCCACGAACCGGGTGGCCGACAGCGCACGCCGCTCGGGCGTTGCAGGCTGGTTTCTCTGGAAGTTGTCGGTGGCGCGTGCCACCAGCGTGTCGCTGCCCTCAATGCCCAGCACTTCGCGCGCCTGGCTGGCCAGCGGCAGCGTGAAGTTGCCCAGGCCGCAGAACCAGTCGATCACGCGCTCCTCGGGCTGCACATCGAGCAGGCGCAGCGCCTTGCCGACCAGCGCACGGTTGATGTGCGGGTTGACCTGGGTGAAGTCGGTGGGCTTGAACGGCATCGTCACACCGAACGCGGGCAGGCGATAAGCCAGCGGCGTACCGCCCTCTTCCAGCAGCTTCACGGTGTCCGGGCCCTTGGCCTGCAGCCACCATTGAACACCCTCGTTCTCGGCCGCGAACGCCTTGAGCCGCTCGATGTCGGCGCCCGACAGCGGCTCCAGGTGCCGCAGCACCAGGGCGATGGTGCCCAGTGCGGTCGAATCCGGCGCGTCGCCGCAGGCCAGCTCGATCTGCGGGCAGGTGTCGCGTGCGTCCATGGAACCGATCAGCGCGCGCAGCGGCATCAGCATGGCGCTGACCTGCTTGGGCAGCACGGGGCAGACCTGCATGTCGGCCAGGTAGCGGCTCTTGCGCTCGTGGAAGCCGATCAGCACCGTGCCCTTCTTGACCACGTGGCGCACCGACAGCCGCGCCCGGTAGCGGTAGTGCCAGGCCGGGCCCTCGAGCGGGCGCAGCAGGTTCTCGGGCTTGACCTTGCCCAGGTGCCAGAGGTTGTCTTCCAGCGCACGCTGCTTCACCGCCACCTGGGCGGCGGCGTCCAGGTGCTGCATCTTGCAGCCGCCGCACGCGCCCGTGTGCAGGCCGAAGTGCGGGCAACCGGGGCGCACGCGCTGCGAGGACTCGCGGCGGATCTGCGTGACCGTGCCCTGCTCCCAGTTGTTCTTGCGGCGGTGGACGTTGAACTGCACTTCCTCGAAGGGCAATGCGCCTTCGATGAACACGACCATGCCGTCGGACTTGTGGGAGACGCCTTGCGCGTCCAGGTCGAGCGACTCGACCTGGAGCCATTCATCGGCGGGGCTCGCGGGGACTTTCTTTTCTTCGATGGATTCCGTCATCCCCCGATTGTCTCAGCGTGGCCGGGGCGGTCCCGGCGCGACGGGTTACCTTCTTTTCTTCACACCGCTAGAACAGCGCGTCGCGGCCGACGCCGGAGCGCGCCAGCTGCTTGCGCATCTTGGCCAGGGCCTCGTTCTGGATCTGGCGCACACGCTCGCGCGTCAGGCCCAGTCGCACGCTCAGCACCTCGAGCGTCTCGGGCTCCCGGTCGTGCAGGCCGTAGCGGCCTTCGAGCACCTCGCGCTCCCGCGCGTTGAGCGCCTGCACCCACTGGTCGAGCAGGCGCTCCACCTCGTGCGTGTGCGTCACGCCGGCGGGGTTGCCCTGCTCGTCGTCGGAGGCCACGGTGTCGGCCAGCGTGAAGCCTTCTTCGCCGCGCGCATCGCCTGCATCGAGCGAACGCGGCGCCTCGGCCAGCGCCAGCAAGTCGGCCACCGCCTGCACCTCGCGGCCGAGCAGCGCGGCCACGTCCTCGACGCGCACGCCGTCCGGCCGGCTTGCGAGGAACTCCGCGTCGCCCTCGAGCGTGCGGCGCGCCCGCAAGACTTGCTGCAGCTCGCGCACGACATGCACCGGCAGGCGAATCGCCCGCGATTGCGTGATGACGGCGCGCTCGACCGACTGGCGGATCCACCAGGTCGCATAGGTAGAGAAGCGAAACCCGCGTTCGGGCTCGAATTTCGTGATGGCATGCATCAGCCCGAGGTTGCCTTCCTCGATGAGGTCGGACAGCGGCATGCCGCGCCCCAGGTAGTTCTTGGCGATGTTGACCACGAGCCGCAGGTTGTGCTCGATCATCGACTGCCGCGCCGCGAAGTCGCCGGCGCGTGCGGCGCAGGCGGTGGTGTATTCCTCGGCCGGGGTGAAGAGTCCGGTGCGGCGGACCTGGCGCAGGTAGATGGTCAGGGCATCGGCGCCTTCGCCGCCCATGACCTCGGTGGCGGTGCCGTGGGGCGGCGCCGATGCTGCTGAGGGAGTCGATGGGTCCGCTGCGGGGTCGTCGGGAAGAGAGTCCGTGCTCAGCGGCTCGTCGCCGCTGTCCTGATGGCCATTGCGGCCACCGTTGCTTCGAGGTGAAGGGCTGCCCTGCCCCGCCAGCCCACGCACGGGCAGTGTGCGAAGAGGGCGGGAGGCAGCCATGGCATCACCGATTGGGCAGGTAGCGCGACGGGTCGACGGGCTTGCCCTGGCGGCGAATCTCGAAATGCAGCTTCACGCGATCGGCGTCGCTGTTGCCCATTTCGGCGATCTTCTGGCCCTTCTGAACCGACTGGTCTTCCTTCACGAGCAGCGTCTGGTTGTGCGCATACGCCGTGAGGTAGGTGTTGTTGTGCTTCAGGATGATCAGGTTGCCGTAGCCGCGCAGGCCGGCACCGGCGTAGACCACACGGCCGTCGGCCGCGGCGAGCACGGGGTCGCCGGCCTTGCCGCTGATGTCGTAGCCCTTGTTCTTGGCTTCGTCGAAACCGGCGATCAGCGAACCGCTGGCAGGCCAGATCCAGCCCAGGTCGTCGTCACCCGAACTGCTCGGACCCGAAGGCGAGGCCGTGACCGGCGGCTTGGTGGTGCCGCTCGCGCCGCTGGCCGGCACGGCCGGCGTGACGGACGCCTGCGGGGCCACCGGCTTGGTCGTCGCCTCGGTGGCCGCGGCAGGCGCAGAGGTGGACGGTGCCGTGGCAACCGCCGTGCTCCCGCCGGTCGGCGGAATCACGCGCAACACCTGGCCGACTTCGATCAGGTCGGGGTTGTCGAGGTTGTTCCAGCGCACGATGTCCTGCCAGCGCTGGCCCGTTTCGCTGCCGATGCGGCGGATGGAGTCACCGGGGCGCACGGCGTAGTAGCCGGGCTTGCCGTAGTTCTCGATACCGGGGAGCGGTTTGCCGGACGCGTCGGTCGTGATGGGAGGACCGCCGGGCGTCGTTGCCCCGGGTGCGCGCGTCATGGTGCCCCGGTCTTCGACCGGTGCGGGACCGCGCGGTGCGGAGCAGCCCGCGATCACGAGCACAACAGCCAACGTGATGCCTGCGAACAAACTCCGATTGCCAAAACCCTGCATTTATTATTCCTTCAAGCGATGCCCGATTTTAGGGGGACAAAGTGAACCGCCTCAAGAATGCGCCGCTCGAGCCCACGGGGGGTCTTGTCGATCACGACGAGGGCCTGTCCACCCGTGGCGGAATGGGTCGGCGCGACGATGCGCCCGCCCACCGCGAGCTGCGCGATCCAGGCCTCGGGCACGGCCTCGCCGCCTGCCGCGGCGATGATGCCCGCGTACGGCGCGCCCTTCGCGTAGCCGATCATGCCGTCGCCCAACATCAGGTGGACGGTGGCCAGGCGGAAGTGCCGCAGATTGGTGCGCGCGCGCTCGTGCAGTCCGCGCAGGCGTTCGATGCTGTAGACCTCGGCCGCCACTTCGTTCAGCACCGCGGCCTGGTAGCCGCAGCCGGTGCCGATCTCGAGCACGCGGCCCAGCCGCTCCTGCGGCTTGCCGACCAGCGCCGGCGCGCCCAGCAGCAGCTCGATCATGCGGGCCACCACATTGGGCTTGGAAATGGTCTGCCCCAGCCCGATCGGCAGGCTGGTGTCTTCATAGGCCTGGTTGACCAGCGCGCTGTCGACGAAGCGATGCCGCTCGACAGTGCCCATGGCGCGCAGCACGCGCGCATCGGTGATGCCCTGCGCCGCGAGCTTTTGCACCATGCGCGCCCGCACGGCGTCGGACGCCATCGAGGGCGTGGACGGGACCATCGGCTTGACCGGCACGGCGGGCATGCGCCCGCGCGTGGCGACCGAAGCGGTGGGGGTCAGTCGAACCGGGAAACTGGGCCGTGGAGGGGTCGCCATGTCGTCAATTGCCGAGACGGGCCACCGTCTCGCGCCATTGGCCCAGGTTGGCATGGTCGGTCAGGTCGATCTGCAAGGGCGTCAGCGCGATGTGGCCGGCCGCGGTCGCGTGGAAGTCGGTGCCCTCCCCGCTGTCCTTGGCGCTGCCTGCACCGGCGATCCAGTACATGGTTTCGCCGCGCGGGCTGTCCTGCGTGATCACCTTTTCGGCGGCGTGGCGACGGCCGAGCCTGCACACCTTGACCCGTTTCAGTTCGTCGAACGGGCGGTTCGGCACGTTCACGTTGAGCAGGAAGGCGGGGCCGCCGAGCATCTTTTCGCGCTCGATCTGCTGCACCAGCCGTCGCGCCACCTGGGCCGCCGCATCCACGTGCGCCCAGCCTTTTTCGATCTGCGAGAAGGCGATGGCCGGGATGCCGAACAGATAGGCCTCCATCGCAGCACCCACGGTGCCCGAATAGATGGTGTCGTCGCCCATGTTGGCGCCGTTGTTGATGCCCGAGACCACGAGGTCAGGACGGTAGTCGAGCAGGCCCTTGAGCGCGATGTGCACGCAATCGGCCGGCGTGCCCGTCACGTAGCGGAAACCGTTGTGCGCCTTGTGCACGTACAGCGGTGCGGCCAGCGTGAGTGCGTTCGACTTGGCGCTGTTGTTGTGCTCGGGTGCCACCACCTCGACGTCGGCGATGTCCTTGAGTGCGTCGTGCAACGCGACGATGCCCGGCGCCTGAAAGCCATCGTCATTGGAAATAAGTATCTTCATGGTGCTTCTGGGTGCAGCGGATTGTAGGTGCGGGGTGCGTCGCAGCAGGGACAACGCCACACCACAGCGCCGCCTATCATCGCCCCGAATTCATTGCCCACACGACTCATTCGAAGGAGACCCCGAGCATGCACGCATGGCTTTGCGAAAACCCCACCGGCGTCGACGCGCTGACCTGGAAAGAACTGCCCACCCCCACGCCGGGCCCGGGCCAGGTGCTGATCGAGATCAAGGCGGCCAGCCTGAATTTCCCCGACCTGCTGATCGTGCAGAACAAGTACCAGATGAAGCCGCCGCTGCCCTTCGTTCCCGGATCGGAATATGCGGGCGTGATCCAGGCGGTGGGCGAAGGTGTGACGCACCTCAAGGTCGGCCAGAACGTGGCGTGCCTGTCGGGCACGGGCGGCTTCGGCACCCACACGCTGGCACCCGCTGCGCTGTGCATGCCGCTGCCCGAAGGCTTTGGCCATGTGGATGCTGCCGCTTTCATCATGATCTACGCCACCTCGTGGCACGCACTGATGGACCGCGCGCAGCTCAAGGCCGGAGAAACCGTGCTGGTGCTCGGCGCAGCGGGCGGCGTGGGCACCGCGGCCATCCAGATCGCCAAGGCGGCAGGCGCCAAGGTGATTGCAGCGGCATCGACCGACGAGAAGTGCGAACTCTGCCGCTCGATCGGCGCCGACGCGACGATCAATTACACGACGCACGCACTGCCCAATGGTTTCCGCGATGCCATCAAAGCCGCGACCGACGGCAAAGGCCCGGATGTGATTTACGACCCCGTGGGCGGCGATTTCGCAGAACCCGCATTCCGCTCGATTGGCTGGCGCGGTCGCTATTTGGTGGTCGGTTTTGCATCGGGCCCGATCCCGTCGCTGCCATTGAATCTCACGCTGCTCAAAGGCGCGTCGCTGGTGGGCGTGTTCTGGGGCGATTTCGCCAAGCGCGAACCCAAGGCCAATGCGCAGATGATGGCCGAATTGGCCCAGTGGTACGGCCAGGGAAAAATCAAGCCGGTGATCGACAGCACGATGCCGATGGCCGAATTGAAGGCTGCCTATGCGCACATGGGATCGCGCGGCGTCAAGGGAAAACTGGTGATGGTGAACTGATCGGACGCTCGCGCATCGCCGTGCGCGCCATCCAATAAAAAAGCCCGCCGAAGCGGGCTTTTTTATTGGGCGAATGTCCAACTGATTCTGCAGGCAATCACTTGATCTCGTAATCGGAGAGCGACTTGCCGGCTGCCAGGGCTTCCGTGACCCAGCGCGGCTTGCGGCCACGGCCACCGGACCAGGTTTCGCCCGTCGGGCCGCGGTATTTGGCGGCGGCCTTGGCGGCTGCAGGACCTGCGCTGCGCTTGGTTGCAGCAGCACGGCCGCCACCCAGCTTCAGATCGGAAGCGGTCAAACCGTATTCCGCAATCTTCCTGCGCACTTCTTCGATCACGCCGGCCCGTTCCTGGTTGCGCAGGTCTTCGGCCTGCTTGCGCAATTGCGCAATCTGCTCGTCGTGCTTCTGGATCTGGGAATTGATATCGGCGAGTGACGAAGCCATTGTTGGACTCCTGTTGTGAATTGAAAACGGCTGAATTCTAATTCAAACCACTTTTGCCACAAGCGCCTTTTCAGCAGAAAAATGCAGGCGCATTGGCGGAATGCAACAACCCGCAACACACGCGCACCATTTTGGGTACTTTCAAAATCGGGGGCGGTGGGGGAAAGAATGCGGCGTGCAACCAGGCGCTTGAAGCGACGGCGACGCCAGAAATGACAACGCCGGGCAAGCCCGGCGTTGGAATCCCTTGGGTGCTATTGAGAAATAGCGCTGGGACTGAATTTTTTGGGGTGGCTGATGGGACTCGAACCCACGACGACCAGAATCACAATCTGGGACTCTACCAACTGAGCTACAGCCACCGTAGAGCCTCTGATTGTAGCGTTAAAAATCGCGGCTTTCGCTCCCGCGATCACCAAAGACGCTGAAATGCCACATTGACATGCAACCCAGCGCCTCCAGAGACCGTCCGCGATGGCCTGCCGCCACACATGCGTCCTGCCCCATGGGCATAACTTCGCAGTCGCCCGTTCGATGTGCCTGGTCGACGCTGAGCCGCGAATGGCTCCGCTATCATGAATGCGAGCGGCCCGACCGGGCCCGGCTTTCGCCACTTCACTTCATCAAAGGAACTTCTTCATGAGCATCGTCTGGACTATCCTGATCGGGTTCGTCGTGGGTCTCGTGGCGCGGGCCGTCAAGCCGGGCAACGATTCCGCCGGCTTCATCGTGACCACGCTGATCGGCATTGCAGGCTCGCTGGGCGTGACCTACCTCGGCCAGGCAATGGGCTGGTACACCGCCGGCCAGGGCGCCGGCTTCATCGCCTCCGTGCTGGGCGCGATCGTGCTGCTGATTCTCTACGGCCTCATCAAGCGCAAGAGCTGATGCCCCTGGCGCCGCGCCGCGCAACACGGCCGGCGGTTCTTCCGGCTGCCTGGCCCCACACTTCTTCAGCCAGCCTCGCGAGGCCTTCCCGCCAATGCCCCGCAAACCACGCGCCCGTCACCACGTCTATGTGGTCGAACTCGACGACCGCGTCTGGAACAACGGCCGCTTCCGGCGCGCCAACCCCGACTACCAGCTCGGCAAGCCCTTCGTCTATGTCGGCATGACCGGCCTGGACCCCGACATCCGTTTCGACAAGCACAAGGCCGGCATCCAGGCCAACCGCTTCGTGCAGGAATTCGGCCTGCGGCTGCTGCCCGCGCTCTATGAACGCTACAACCCGATGCCGTACGACGACGCGCGGCTGATGGAGGTCGACCTGGGCATCGCCCTGCGCCGCGCCGGCTACGGCGTCTGGCAGGCCTGACGTGGTTCAGGAGTAGGTGACCCAGTCCTCGTACGCCGGGCCGTCGAGGTGCGGCAAGGTGTTGTAGGTCACGAGCATGTGCCGCTTCGGCGTGAAGGCGAACTCGGTCACCGAGCTGTTGCGGATGCGCAGGTTGAGTTCGATGGTCGTCTCGGCGCTGGTGCCCAGCACATGGCCGACTGCGGTGCTGATCGGCCCGCCGCTCGACACCACCAGCACCTTCGCGCCATGGTGCCGCTCGCGCACGTGGTCGAGCGCCGTGGTCACGCCGGCCAGGAAGTCGACATAGCTCGGCATGCCGACCGGCGCCGTGCGTCCCTGCATCCACGCACCCAACCCATCGCGCAGCAGACGGAAGTGATGGCGGTACATCTCGGGCGAATCGGGCTTCTCGAGCTTGCCCTGGTGCACCGTGGCAATGACGGCCTCGCTGTCGTACTCGTTGAGCCCCGGCCATGGCAGCACGTCGTCACGCGGCAGCCCGAGCCCCTGCGCGATGCCCTCCCAGGTCTGCTTGTGGCGCTTCAGCGTGCCGGTGATGACGGCATCGAAACGCATGCCGCGCTCGCGCCAGTATTCACCCAGGCGCACGGACTGCCGGTGTCCGAGTTCGCTCAGGTTGTCATAGTCGGCAGCACCGAAACTGGCCTGCCCGTGGCGCACGAGGTAAAGGGTTCCCATGCGCCGGATTCTGGCAAGAAGCGCGACACGCGCTTGTCCCTCGTGCGACCAAAAAAAAAGCCCGGGTCGTCGAACCCGGGCTTGTGGCGAGCAGCGGTTGCCCGTCTGTCTCAGCGCGCCGCCGCAGCGGTCGGCAGCGTGTCGGCCGGCTTCGGCACGAGGATCTCCACCTTGAAGCGTTGCTTCAGCAGCTCGTAGTAGGCAGCGGCTTCGGCGGCAGTCACCGACTGGGCGATCTGCATGCTTTCCTGCTGCGCCTGTTCGGCCGTCGGCGGCGTGCGCGGCACGACCTTGGTCACGCGGACCACGGCATAGCCTTGCGTGCCCAGGTCCACGCCGAGCAGCGCGGGCAGCTTGGCGCCGTCGGCACGCAGTGCGGCGTCGATCACCGGTGCGGGCTGCGACTGCGCATCGATGCGCGACACCGTGACCGGCGCGCCGAAGGTGGCGCCGTCGGCCTTCACCTTCCAGGCGGCGAGCTTGGCTTCGCCCTCGGTCTTGGCCAGTGCTGCGGCGCGCTCGGTGATGAGCTGTGCGCGGATCTTGTCCTTCACCTCGGCCAGCGGAATCGGATGCGCGGCCGTGTACTGCGTCACGCGGCCCGATGCGAGCTGGTTCGGACCGACTTCGATGGCTTCGGTGTTCTGCTTGCGGTCGAGCGAGTCGGAGGCATACAGCGCCTGCAGGAAGTTGCGGCTGGCGAGCGGGCCGGTGGCGCCCGGTGCGGGCGTGCGCGGCACGTTGGTGGCGGTCTGGATCGTGAGCTTCAGCTTCTCGGCGGCCGGCTTCAGGCTCTCGGGTTGCTGATAGACGGTGTCCGTGAAAATTTCCGCAGCCTTCGCGAATTCCTGCGTGGCCTGTTGGGCGCGCACGTCGTTCTCGATGGTCGCGCGCACCTTCTCGAACGGCGGCACCACGGCCGGCTTGATGTCGGTCAGCTGGATGATGTGATAGCCGAACTCGGTCTCGACGAGGTCGCTGATGTCGCCCTTCTTGAGCGCGAACATCGCGTCTTCGAAAGGCTTGACCATCGCGCCGCGCGTGACGAAGTCGAGGTCGCCGCCCTTCTCGGCCGAGCCGGGGTCCTGCGAGTTCTTGCGTGCCACGTCGGCGAAGGTGTTCGGCGCCTTCTTCACGTCGGCCAGCAACTGCTCGGCCTTGGCCTTCGCCTTGGCGCGGTCGCCGCTGGACATGCTGGCCGGCGCGGTGATCAGGATGTGGCTTGCACGGCGCTCTTCCTTGGTGCCGAAGCGCGCGGTGTTCTGTTCGTAGTAGGTCTTGAGGTCGGCTTCGTTCGCGACGATGTTCTTCTTCGCGGCTTCGAGATCGAGCACGAGGTACTCGATGCTGGCCTGCTCCGGCGCCTGGAACTGCGACGTGTGGTCCTTGTAGTAGGCCTCGATGTCGGCGTCGCTCACCGTGACCTTCGACGCGAAGCTCTCGGGCGCGAAACGCGCCACCTGGATTTCACGGCGGTCGTAGAACGCATTGACGGTGGCCGCGGTCAGCGCCGCCGGTGCGAAGCTCGTGCCCGTCACGCCCAGCAGCACCTGCTGCGAGGCCATGTCGGCGCGCACCGAAGCTTCGTACTGCTCGGGCGTGCGGCCGGTGGCGCGCAGGAAGGCTTCGCGGTCGAACTTGCCGTCGGCCGTGCGGAACGCAGCCAGGCCGGCGTCCTGCGCGAACATGCGCGTAAGGCGGTCTTCGGACACCGACATGTTGGTCTTGACCGCCGCAGCCGCCAGCACGCGATCGCGCACCATGCGTTCCAGCGTGGCGTAGCGCAGCGCGTCGGAGTCGAGCAGTGTCGGATCGACGTTGGGCGACTGCTGGCGGATGCGGTCGGTCTCGACGCGGTGCTGCTGGTCCCACTCGGGCTTGGTGATGTCATGGCCCTGGATGCGGGCCACCTTCTCGTCGCCGCCCATGCCCTGGTAGCGCTCGACACCAAAGAAGACGAACGAGGGAATGATCAGCAAGAACAAGAAAATCATCACGACTTTGTTGTACTTGCGGAAGGTATCAAACATGCTTGAACACTCTTTTTCGACGGGCGCCGGACGGCAATAAAAAAGGCGAACCGGTGTTCGCCTTTGCATCGGGTGGTGGTGGGTGCTGAGGGGCTCGAACCCCCGACCTACGCCTTGTAAGGGCGCCGCTCTACCAACTGAGCTAAGCACCCCACCTGGAATACTCTCCGAGTCTACAGCCTCAGTTCAGCGCGTCTTTGAGCGCCTTGCCGGGACGGAACTTCGGGATCTTGGCTGCCTTGATTTTAATCGCGTCGCCGGTGCGGGGATTCCGGCCGGTGCGGGCTGCGCGTTTGCCGACTGCGAAAGTGCCGAAACCGACGAGCGACACGGAACCGCCCTTCTTGAGCGTGGTACGAATGGCGCCAATGGTGGATTCGAGCGCACGGGTCGCTGCGGCTTTGGAAATATCGGCGTTCTTTGCGATGTGCTCAATCAGTTCGGTCTTGTTCACAAGGGCCCCTTGTCGAAAAAAAGTTGGTCGGCTTTCGTCAGCTGCGACCTGGCCGCGACGGGAGCGACTCAAGAACATGGCAGGCCTGACGCCTCGGCAGCGCACTGCCAGCGAGGATTACAACCACTGGTCTGCGGGGTGTCAATAAGACACAACGCACTGCAGCCCAGCGGAGCGCGCGATTTTAGGGGCGTTTCGCGACGTACTTTTCAAAGGGCCTCGGCAATTGCCTTTCCGAGGTCGGCCGTGCCCGCCCGTCCGCCAATGTCCGGCGTGCGCGGTGCGCCGCTTTGGGGCGCGAGCACCTTCTCGATGGTCGCCAGGATCGCGTCGTGCGCGTCCTTGTGGCCGAGAAACTCCAGCATCATCGCGCCGCACCAGATCTGGCCGATCGGGTTGGCGACGCCTTGCCCGGCGATGTCCGGCGCCGAGCCGTGCACCGGCTCGAACAGCGAAGGCGTGGTGCGTTCGGGGTTGAGGTTGGCGCTGGGCGCGATGCCGATGGTGCCGGTGCAGGCGGGGCCGAGGTCGGACAGGATGTCGCCGAACAGGTTGCTCGCCACCACCACGTCGAAGAAGTCGGGCCGCTGCACGAAGTGCGCCGTGAGGATGTCGATGTGGAACTTGTCCAGCGTGATGCCCGGGTAGCCCTTGGCCATTTCCACCACGCGCTCGTCCCAGTACGGCATGGTGATCGAGATCCCGTTCGACTTGGTGGCGCTGGTCAGGTGCTTCTTCGGCCGCGATTGTGCGAGCTCGAAGGCGAACTTCAGCACGCGGTCGACGCCCACGCGCGACATCACGGTTTCCTGCACCACGATCTCGCGCGGCGTGCCCTGGTACATGCGCCCGCCGATGCTCGAGTACTCGCCTTCGGTGTTCTCGCGCACGATGTACATGTCGATCTCGCCGGGTTCGCGCGGCGTGCCGTCGCGGCGCACCACGGGCGCGACGATGCCGGGCATCAGGCGCGCGGGGCGCAGGTTGATGTACTGGTCGAACTCACGACGGAACATCAGCAGCGAGCCCCACAGCGACACGTGGTCGGGAATCTTCTCGGGCCAGCCGACCGCGCCGAAGAAGATGGCGTCGTGGCCGCCGATCTGGTCCTTCCAGTTGTCGGGCAGCATCTGGCCATGCTTCTCGTAATAGTCCCAGCTCGAGAAGTCGAAGTGGTCGAACTTCAGGTCGATGCCGAATTTGCGCGCCGCCGCATCGAGCACGCGCAGCCCCTCGGGCATGACTTCCTTGCCGATGCCGTCGCCGGCGATGACTGCGATTCTGTGGGTGCTCATGAAATGGCTCCTGGGTGTTCGGGGGAAACGAAAAAATTCAGCGCCTCGGCCAGCAAGGCGTCGGGGGCTTCTTCGGGGATGTAGTGGCCGCATGGCAGCGCGCGGCCCGACACGTCGTCGGCGCGCTCGCGCCACAGCGAGAGCACATCGAATGCGCGCCCCACCGCCCCGTGCTCGCCCCACAGCACGCGCAGCGGCTGCGCGAGGCGGCGGCCGGCGGCGATGTCGGCGCGGTCGTGCACGAGGTCGATGGTGGCGGAGGCGCGGTAGTCCTCGCAGATGGATTCGGCGGTGCCTGGGATGGCGATGCAGCGCTCGTACTCGGCCAGCACCTCGGGCGCGAACGGCGCGAGCCCCGCATGCCGCCCGCCCATCACGCTGCGCACGTAGCGCACCGGGTCGGACGCGATCAGCGCCTCGGGCAGCGGCGGCGGCTGGATCAGGAAGAACCAGTGCCAGTAGGCCTTGGCAAACGCTTCGCTGGTGCCTTCGTACATCGCCAGCGTCGGCGCGATGTCGAGCAGCAGCATGCGCTCGACCGCGCCGGGATGGTCGGCCGCGAGCCGGTGCGCCACGCGCGCGCCGCGGTCGTGCGCGAGCACGGCGAAGCGATCGAAGCCATGGTGGTGCATGGCGGCCAGCGCGTCGCGCGCCATCTCCCGCTTGCTGTAGACCGCGTGTTCGGCGTCGGCCGCCGGGCGGCCCGAGTCGCCATAACCGCGCAGGTCCACGGCAACCACCGTGAAGCGCTCGGCCAGCGCGGGCGCGACGCGGTGCCAGATCGCGTGCGTTTGCGGATGACCGTGCAACAGCAGCAAGGGCGCGCCCTGCCCGCCGATGCGACCGTGGATGCGCACGCCATCGCGGGCGATGTCGAAGCGGGGAAAGTCGAGGAAGGAAGCCGTCACGCCGCGATTGTGCGTTGCACCCCGGCGGCCATCAAGCAACAATCAGCCAATTCATACTTTCCACTTTGGCATGAATCCCCACGCGATGGAACGCGGCGATCTTGAACTGGTGCTGGCCATCCGCGACCAGGGCAGCCTGGCTGGCGCCGCCGCCACGCTCGACGTGGTGCCCTCGGTCATCACCAAGCGACTCGGCGCGCTGGAGGCCCGGCTCGGGCAGCGGCTGTTCGACCGCACGACGCGGCGGCTCAGCGTCACGGCCGAAGGCGAGGCCGTGTGCCTGCATGCGCGCACGCTGCTCGAAGGCTTCGCGGCGCTCGAGAGCGAACTCGGCGAACGGCAGAACGCGCTGATCGGCACGGTCCGCCTCGCGGCCACCTTCGGCTTCGGCCGACACTGGCTCGGCCCGGCACTCGCGGACTTCCAGGCGCAGCACCCCGGCCTGCAGGTCGAGCTGCTGCTGACCGAGCAGCTGCCCGACCTCGGCGCCGAAGGCTACGACGGCGCGGTCTGGCTGTGGGCGGTGCAGCAGCACCGCGCCGCCGACTGGACCACGCGCCGCATCGCGCGCAACCAGCGCGTGCTGGCCGCCTCGCCCGACTACCTGGCACGGCGCGGCACGCCGGCCACGGTGGAAGCGCTGGCCACGCACGACTGCCTGATCGCGCGCGAGAACGGCGACGCCGCGCAGTCGCGCCAGTTCGCGCTCTGGACGCTGCGCCACGCGCGCGACAGCAGCACGGCGCGCGTGCGGGTGCAGGGTCCGCTCACGAGCAATTCAGGAGAAATGGTGCGCGACTGGTGCCTCGCGGGCCACGGTGTCATGCTGCGCAGCCTCTGGGACATCGCACCGCAGCTCGCAAGCGGCGAACTGGTGCGCGTGCTGCCGCTGTACAGCATGCCCGATGCCGACATCCACTGGGTCGCGCCGTGGCGACCGAAGACGCCGCGCCGCGTGCGCCTGCTGGTCGATCACCTCGTCGAGCAGTTCCGCTCGGAGCCCTGGAAGCCGGCCAAGCCGGCCGGGCGCTGAAAGAAGGAAAGCGCCGTCAGCGCTCTGCGCGCACCACGAGGCTCACACCGACGGCCGTCAGGCCGATGCCCAGCACCGTGGTCCAGGTGATCGGTTCGGCGAACAGCAGCCAGGCCATCAGCGCCGTGCACGGCGGCACGAGGTACAGCAGGCTGGTGACGGCGGTGGCCGTGCCGCGCTGGATCAACATATAGAGCAGCGAGCTGCCGCCCAGCGACAGCGCCAGCACCGACCAGGCCATGGCGCCGATCGAGTGCGTGTTCCATTCGATGGCCTGCGCCTCGAGCGCGGCGAAAGGCAAGGTCACGAGCAGCGCGGCGGCCATCTGCACCGCGCTGGCGCTGCGCACGTCGCAGGGCGCGACGAAGCGCTTCTGGTACAGCGTGCCCGCCGTGATCGACAGCAGCGCCATCACGGCCAGCCCCATCGTCAGCGCGTTGACCTCGGTGCCCTGCCCCAGCTTGCGCGACACCACCAAGACCAGCCCCGCGAAGCCCAGGGCCAGCCCAGTCCACTGCCGTCCCGAAATGCGCCCACCGTTGAAAGAAAGCCAGACCGCCGTGAGCACCGGCTGGATGCCGACCAGCAGCGCGACAAGCCCCGCACCCATGCCCGCATGCACCGCCGCCCAGACGCCGCCCAGGTAGCCGGCCTGCATCAGCACGCCCGTGACCGCCAGGTGCCCCCATTGCGCGCGCTTCGCCGGCCACGCCACGCGCGCGAGCATGACCCACACGCCGAAGCAGGCGAGCGACAGCGCATAGCGCACGGCGAGGAACTTGAGGGGCGGCGCATAGGGCATGCCATAGCGCGCAACGATGAAACCCGTGCTCCAGATCAGCACGAAGACCGCCGGCATCGCCCGCAGCCAGCCTGCGTTGCGGACCGAGACCGCCGCGGTCATTTGGAGTGGGCCCGGATCTCGGGAATGGCCTTTTGCAGGTAATAGACCATCGACCAGACGGTAAGCACCGCCGAGATCCAGATCAGCCACTGGCCCCACAGGCCGGTGTCGATCACCTTGAAGAGGTGCCCGTCATAGAGCAGGAAGGGAATCGCGACCATCTGCACGGTCGTCTTGACCTTGCCGATCATGTGGACCGCCACGCTCTTGCCGGCGCCGATGCGCGCCATCCATTCGCGCAGCGCCGAGATGGCGATCTCGCGGCCGATGATGATGAGCGCCACGAACACGTCGGCACGCTGCAGATGCACCAGCACCAGCAGCGCGGCGCAGACGAGAAACTTGTCGGCCACCGGATCGAGAAAGGCGCCGAAGGAAGAGGTCTGGTTGAGCTTGCGCGCCAGGTAGCCGTCGAGCCAGTCGGTGGCGGCGAACACGATGAACATGACCGTGGCGATCAGGTTGCGCGTCGGTTCGCTGATCGGCAGGTAGAAAACGCCGACGATCAACGGAATCGCGACGATGCGCGTCCAGGTCATGATGGTCGGTAGGGTCCAGAACATGCGGGCGATTGTGTCATGCACGCGTGAAGCGCCGGAAGGACGGGGGCAATCCCGGCTTCAACGCAGCGCGCGATAGATTTCCTCGGCCAGTTCGGTGGCGATGCCCTCGACCGAGGCGAGGTCTTCGACGCTCGCCGCCGCCACGCCGCGGATGCCGCCGAAACGCTGCAGCAGGCGCGCCCGGCGCTTCGGGCCGATGCCCGGAATGTCTTCGAGCTGGCTGCCGCCCACGCGCACCTTGGCGCGCTTGGCCCGCATGCCGGTGATGGCGAAGCGGTGCGCCTCGTCGCGGATCTGGGCCACGAGCATCAGGGCGGCCGAATCCTTGCCGAGGTAGACCTTCTCGCGGCCGTCGGCGAACACCAGTTCTTCGAGCCCGACCTTGCGGCCCTCGCCCTTCTCGACGCCGACGATCAGCGACAGCGGCAGGCCCAGTTCGCTGAACACCTCGCGCGCCATCGACACCTGGCCCTTGCCGCCGTCGACCAGCACCAGGTCGGGCATGCGCGCGGCCGGCGTCCGGGGCGGCGGCGCCTCGACGCCCTCGGCCCCTTCGCTCTCGGCATCGCCCGGGGCCAGCGCCTGCGTCTCGGCCGCGAGCGCCTCGGCCAGCTTGCCGTAGCGGCGGTGCAGCACCTGGCGCATGGCGGCGTAGTCGTCACCGGGCGTGATGCCCTCGATGTTGTAGCGGCGGTACTCGCGGTTCTGCATCGTGTGGTGCGCGAACACCACGCACGAGGCCTGCGTGGCCTCGCCCGCCGTGTGCGAGATGTCGAAGCACTCGACGCGGAAGTTGTCCAGGTCGTCCGACGCCAGCTCGAGCGCATCGGCCAGCGCACGGGTGCGCGCCTGCTGCGAGCCCTCTTCGGCCAGCAGCCGTGCCAGCTGCAGGCCGGCATTCGTCTCGGCCATCTCGAGCCAGTGGCGGCGCTGCTCGTGCGGCTGGAACACGGCCGTGACGCGCACGCCGGCCTGCTGCGAAATCGCCTCGATGAGCGCCCGGCTCACCTGCCGGCCCAGCACCAGCGTGGCGGGCACCGGCACGTCGATGTAGTGCTGGGCGATGAAGGCCTCGAGCACCTGCACCTCGATCGGGTCGGCGACCACCGGGTCGGCGCCCTCTTCGGCGTCGAGCTCGCCGTGATGGATCTGCGCCGCGTCGTCCACGTGCACCGGAAAGTATGCGCGGTCGCCCAAGTGGCGCCCGCCGCGCACCATGGCGAGGTTGACGCAGGCCTTGCCGCCCTGCACCTTGACCGCGAGGATGTCGACGTCCTTGTCGGACACCACCTCGATCGACTGCTGGTGCAGCACGCGCGAGATCGCCGACATCTGGTTGCGCAGCTCGGCTGCCTGTTCGAACTCGAGCTTCTCGGCGTGCGCCGTCATGCGCTGTTCGAGCGTGGAGAGCACGCCCTGCGTGTCGCCGAGCAGGAAGGCCTCGGCGCTGGCCACGTCCTGCGCGTAGGCCTCGGGCGAAATGAGGCCCACGCAGGGGCCGCTGCAGCGCTTGATCTGGTACAGCAGGCAGGGCCGCGTGCGGTTGGCGTACACCGTGTCCTCGCAGGTGCGCAGGCGGAACACCTTCTGCAGCAGCTGGATCGATTCCTTCACCGCCCAGGCGCTCGGGTACGGCCCGAAGTAGCGGTGCTTCTTGTCGACCGCGCCGCGGTAGTAGGCCAGCCGCGGAAACCCGTGCGAGGCGATCTTCAGGTAGGGGTAGCTCTTGTCGTCGCGAAACAGGATGTTGTAGCGCGGCTTGAGCGTCTTGATCAGGTTGTTCTCGAGCAGCAGCGCCTCGGCCTCGGAGCGCACCACGGTGGTCTCCATGCGCACGATCTTCGAGATCATGTGGCCGATGCGGGTGCCCCCGTGGCTCTTCTGGAAGTAGTTGGCGACCCGCTTCTTCAGGTTGCGCGCCTTGCCCACATACAGCACGGCGCCGGCCGCGTCGAAATAGCGGTAGACGCCCGGCAACTGCGGCAGGGCCGCGACTTCGCTGAGCAATTGATCGGAATGCACGTCGGACATGGCGGCTATTGTGGCGCGCGGCGTGAGGGCCGGCTGGGCCCGACGCAAAGGCGACACGGACAGGAACGGAATGTGCTCAAGATCGCAGCGGGCGCCGGGGGGCGCCCATTGTCTTTTTTGGCATTCAAATTAACAGCAAAGGGAAATATTCATGAAGAAGAACTCCGTGCGCGCATGGTGGGCGTTGACGCCCCTCGCGCTCTCCCTGGCCGTGGCCGGCTGCGGCGGCAACAGCAACAACAACGCGCAGAACAATGCCGCACTGGTCGCGGCCATTGCCGCGATCAACGCGGCCAACCAGCCCACGCCCACGGCCCCGCCCGCCGCCGACAACGGCTGCCAGATCCCGAGCAGCGGCACCTCCGTGGTCGTCGGCTCGGGCGACCCGGGCGATCCGGCCGCGCCGGAGCCGGCGTCGGGCTACGTGCCCGGCCACAAGCTGGTGTACGCCAAGAACTACATGGTGGTCGCCAACCACCCGCTGGCCACGCGCGCCGGCTGCGACGTGCTGAAAGCCGGCGGTAGCGCGGTCGATGCGGCGGTGGCGGTGCAGGCGGTGCTCGGTCTGGTCGAGCCGCAATCGAGCGGCCTGGGCGGCGGTGCCTTCATGCTTCACTACGACGCGGCGACGAAGAAGGTGCAGGCCTATGACGGTCGCGAGACGGCGCCTGCCGCGGCCACCGAGAACTACCTGCGCTGGATCGACGACACGAACGACCAGACCGCGCCCAAGCCCGGCGGCGCCCGCTCGAGCGGCCGCTCCATCGGCACGCCCGGCGCCGTGCGCATGCTCGACATCGCTTATCAAGACCACGGCAAGCTGCCCTGGAAAGACCTGTTCGGCTATGGCATCACGCTGGCGTCCGACGGCTTCCTGATCGGCGGCCGCATGGCAACCGCCATCGCGGGTTCCGCGTCGAGCCTGAAGCGCGACGCCGACGCCACGGCCTATTTCTTCAACGCCGACGGCACGCCGAAGGCGCTGGGCACCAGGCTCACGAACCCGGCATACGCCAAGACGCTGAACACCATCGCCACACAGGGCGCCAACGCCTTCTACACGGGCGAGATCGCCAAGAGCATCGTCGACAAGATCGGCGTCACCACGGCGGCCAGCGACGGCTCGGCCATCACCCCCGGCAAGACCACGCTGGCCGACCTGGCCAACTACAAGGCCAAGCGCCGCGACCCGGTCTGCAGCACCTACCGCGAGTACTACATCTGCAGCATGTCGCCGCCCTCCTCGGGCGGCATCGCGGTGGTGGCGACCCTCGGCATCCTCGAGACCTTCAACCTGGGCCTGTACAAGCCGACCGCCATCGACCTCGAAGGCGGCAGGCCGAGCGTGATGGGCGTGCACCTGGTGAGCGAGGCCGAGCGCCTGGCGTATGCCGACCGCGACAAGTACGTGGCCGACACCGACTTCGTGCCGCTGCCCGGCGGCAGCCCCGCCATGCTGATCGACAAGTCTTACCTGCAGGGCCGCGCCAGCCTCATCAGCCTGACGAAGAGCATGAACCTCGCCAAGGCTGGCGATCGGGGCGACGTGCCGCTGGGCATTGACAAGACCGAAGAGCATGGCACCACGCACTTCACCGTCGTCGACAAGCAAGGCAACGTGGTCGTGATGACCACGACGGTGGAAGGCAGCATGGGCTCGTTCCACATGACCCAGGGCTTCCTGCTGAACAACCAGCTGACCGACTTCGCCCTCAACCCGATCGACACCTCGGTGACCCCGAACGTGAAGTTCGCCAACCGCGTCGCCCCCGGCAAGCGCCCGCGCAGCACGATGGCGCCGACGCTGGTGTTCAAGAAGAACACCGACGGCAGCATGGGCGAGTTCGTGATGGGCACCGGCTCGCCGGGCGGCGGCACGATCATCCAGTACGTGGTCAAGACACTGGTCGGCGCGCTCGACTGGGGACTCGATGCGCAACAAGCCACATCACTGGTCGACTTCGGTGCCACCAACACCCCACCACCGACGCCCCCTGGCGCCACCTACAGCCTCACCAACGTGGGCGGTGAGCACCCGGCTATCGACACCTCCAACTCGGGCAACAACGACCCGCTGATTGCCGGCCTGCGCGCGCTCGGCCACACGGTGAACTTGGGGGCGCAGTCCAGCGGCGTGAGCACCATCCTGCGCACGAACGTCGGCGGCAAGCCCGTGCTGACCGGCGGTGCAGACCCACGCCGCGAAGGCATCGTGCTGGGCGACACCTTCACGCCCTGAACGACAAGGGGGCTGGCGCCGCCTTCGCCGCGCCTGCCCCCTTGCCCGATCACCTGTTGATTTACTTCGCGACTTCCGACACCAGCCGGTACAGGAACTCGCGCCCGTCGTACAGGCGCTGGATCTCGATGCGCTCGTCCAACCCGTGCGCGCGCGCATCGGCCGGCTCGAGGAACATGCCGGTCACGCCATACATCGGGATGCCGGCGTTGCGCAAGAAGCGGCTGTCGGTGGCGCCGGTGCTCATGGCGGGCACCACGGGCACGCCGGGCCACATCTGCTGCGTGAGCGTCTCGACCGTCTTCACGAGATCGCCGTTGAGCGGCGAGGCCGGGCTGCGCAGCGGCTTGCCCATGTTGCGCACCACGATCTTGTCGTTGCCCACCGCCTGGGTCAGCAGGCGCTCGACTTCCTCGGGATCGTCGTGCGGCAGGATGCGGCAGTTGACCGTGGCCTTGGCCGATTGCGGCAGCGCGTTCTCGGCATGGCCGGCCTGCACCATCGTCGCCACGCAGGTGGTGCGCAGCTGCGCGTTGTAGGCCGGGTTGGCCGTCATACGCTCGAGCACGCCGGCGTCGGGGTTGCCGCTGCCGATGGCGCGCATGTCGTCGGCCAGCTGGCCGGTGGCGAAGGGGGCGCTGCGCGCGAAGTAGGTCTTGGTGACGTCCGCGAGCTTGATCGGGAAGGCGTAGTTGCCCAGGCGCTCCAGGCCGGCCGAGAGCGCATAGATCGGGTTGGTCTTGGTGGGCACCGAGCTGTGGCCGCCGACGTCGCGCGCCTCGAGCATGTAGGTGGTGTACATCTTCTCGGCCACCTGCATGCGGTGCAGGTTCGGCTTGCCGCCGCGCAGCTCGCCGCCGCCGCCTTCGTTGATGCCGAACTCGGCCTGCAGCAGCTCGGGCTTGTTGTTGATGAGCCAGAAGGCGCCGTTGCTCAGCGCGTCGCCGCGCTCCTCGTCGGCGGTGAGCGCCAGGATGATGTCGCGCTTGGGCTTGAAGCCTTCCTGCTTGAGCTGCCCGAGCACGGAGACCAGCGCCGCGGCCATGGCCTTGTCGTCGATGGCGCCGCGCGCCGTGAAGTAGCCGCCGGTTTCCTGCAGCTTGAAGGGGTCGGTCTTCCAGTCTTCGCGGCGGGCCTCGACCACGTCGATGTGGGCCAGCAGCAGGAGCGGCTTCTTGCTGCCGTCGCCCTTGAAGCGCAGCACCAGGTTCCCCTTCTTCGGGAAGGGCTCGAAAATCTGGATGTCGCCGGGCGCGAAGCCCGCATCGACCAGGCGTTTCTCCATGGCCCGCGCCGCGACGGTGTTGTCGCCCACCGAGTGGGTGGTGTTGATCTCGATCAGTTCCTTGTAGATCTCGCGAAAGCGCTGCTGCTGCGCGGTGAGCGGCGCGGTCTGGGCCTGGGCGCCGGCGATGCCGGCCAGGGCCAGCGAGAGCGCGAGCACGCCGCGTTTGGCGCTGCTCAAGGGCGAAGAAGAAAACGACGAACGGCGGCGGATCTGCATCCTCATGGTCTGGCTCTCTCCGATGGTTGTCGTGGCGAGGGGCAGCATAGCAAGCGGGCCACGTTTTCGCCCGCGCCTGAGCGACCACGAAGACAGGCACACTCGCGGCCATGGGCACGCGCATGCAATGGGACATCTTCTGCAAGGTCATCGACAACCACGGCGACCTGGGCGTCTGCTGGCGCCTGGCCTGCCAGCTGGCGGCGGCGGGCAAGCGCGCGCGGCTGTGGGTCGACGACCCGACGGCGCTGAACTGGATGGCGCCGGCCGGCTGCGACGGCGTGCAGGTGATCGACTGGTCCGACGCCGAAGCCGTGCGCCGCGCGGTTGCCGACCCGACGCCAAACGTGTTGGTCGAGGCCTTCGGCTGCGACCCGGAGCCCGAGCTCATCGCGCGTTTCGCGCAAGCCCCGGACCACGCGCAGGCCTGGATCAACCTCGAGTACCTGTCGGCCGAGCCCTATGTCGAGAAACTCCACCGGCTGCCCTCGCCCGTGTTCAAGGGTCCGGGCGCCGGGCTGACGAAACGTTTCTTCTACCCGGGCTTCACGCCCGCGACCGGGGGCCTGCTGCGCGAGCCCGACCTGATGGCGCGCCAGGCGCGCTTCGACCGGGCGCGCTGGCTGGAGGCGCAGCAGATTCCCTGGCAGGAAGGCGAGCGCCTGGTGTCGCTCTTCTGTTATGAGCCGCCCGCGCTGGCCGCACTGCTCGCCCAGCTGGCCGCCGACCCGGTGCCCACGCGGCTGCTGGTCACCGCAGGCCGGGCCGCGCGTGCCGTGCAGGCGTGCATGCCAGATCGCCCGTTGGACGTTCAAAGTTCGCTATCAATTTCATACCTCCCCTACCTCAGCCAAGCGGATTTCGACCACCTGCTGTGGGCCTGCGACCTCAATTTCGTGCGCGGCGAAGACTCGCTGGTGCGCGCCCTCTGGGCCGGCGCGCCGCTGGTCTGGCAGATCTACCCGCAGGACGACGACGCGCACCACGTCAAGCTCAACGCCTGGCTCGACTGGCTCGGCGCCCCCCCGGAGCTGCGGCTTTTTCACCACGCCTGGAACGGCTTCGGCGACGCGCCCCTGCCCGCGCTCGGCCCGCTGGATGCCTGGCGCGACACCACCCGTGCCGCGCGCGACAGGCTGCTCGCGCAGGACGATCTGCTGGCCCAGTTGCAGCAGTTGGTCGCCGGAAAAAGCTAAAATAGCGGGCTTTGCGGAATTCAGCCCTGGCCGCCACGGTCGGGGAGGCCTTTCGCCAAACCTGCCGCGGGACATGTACGGCGGGGCCAGATACGACGGCATGCAGCGCCGAGGGCCCCGCGCACCGAGCGGCCAACATCCAGAGAACCTGATATGAAAATCGCTCAAGAAATCCGCGCCGGCAATGTCATCATGCACGGCAAGGACCCGATGGTCGTCCTCAAGACCGAATACAGCCGCGGCGGCCGCAACAGCGCCACCGTGCGCATGAAGATGAAGAGCCTGATCGCCAACTTCAACACCGAAGTGGTCTTCAAGGCCGACGACAAGATCGACCAGATCGTGCTGGACAAGAAGGAGTGCACCTACTCCTACTTCGCCGACCCGATGTACGTCTGCATGGACGCCGAGTACAACCAGTACGAAGTCGAAGCCGAGAACATGGGCGACGCCCTGAACTACCTCGAAGACGGCATGGCCGTCGAAGTGGTGTTCTACGACGGCAAGGCCATCTCGGTCGAACTGCCGACCAGCGTCGAGCGCGAAATCACCTGGACCGAGCCGGCCGTCAAGGGCGACACCTCGGGCAAGGTCATGAAGCCTGCCAAGATCGCCACCGGCTTCGAAGTCGGCGTGCCGCTGTTCGTGTCGCAAGGCGACAAGATCGAAATCGACACCCGCACCGGCGAATACCGCAAGCGCGTCTGAGCGCGTCTGCACCCGGCTGACCACCACCACGACGAAGGCTCCGCAAGGAGCCTTTTTCGTTGGCGGGCACGCGGGTTGCATCGGCGCACAATGCCAAGCCAATTCCGTTCGACGACCGTTTCATGAACAACACGCACAACATTCACGACAAGCGCCTGGCCGATGCCTGGGCCACGCTGCAGTCCCATTCCGACCGGGGCCTGCCCCTCGATCCCGATCCCTCGCGCCTGGCCTTTGCCGACCCCGAATTCCTGCTGCGCCGCGAAACGCGCGGCATCCGCATGCAGCTCGAGCTGATGAAGCCCGACCTCGAGCAGCGCGCCCACGGCATCGAGAACACGGTGGTGGTCTTCGGCAGCGCGCGTTTCCGCAGCGAAGACGAAGCCGCCGCGCTGGTCGCGCAGGCCGAGGCGGCCGGCGACACGGCCCTGGCCGAGCGCTGGCGCCGGCTCTCGCGCAACTCGCACTACTACGAGAAGGCGCGCACCTTCGGCAAGCTGGTCGCCCAATACAGCGAGAAGAAGGAGCCGCAGGACAAGCTCTTCGTGTGCACCGGCGGCGGCCCCGGCATCATGCAGGCGGCCAACCGCGGCGCGCACGAAGCCGGCGGCCTCTCGGTCGGCCTGGCCATCGCGCTGCCGATGGAAGAAGAAGCCAACCCCTACGTCACGCCGGCGCTGAGTTTCAAGTTCCACTACTTCGCGATCCGCAAGATGCATTTCATGATGCGTGCGAAGGCGCTGGTGGCGTTCCCAGGCGGCTTCGGCACGCTCGACGAGCTGTTCGAGGTGATCACGCTGGTGCAGACCAAGAAGTCGAAGCCGGTGCCGATCGTGCTCTTCGGCTCGGACTACTGGAAGAAGCTGATCGACTTCGACTTCCTGGTCGACGAAGGCGTGATCTCGCCCGGCGACGTGAAGCTCTTCGAATACGTCGACGCGCCCGAAGACGCGTGGGATGCCATCAAGCGCTTCTACAAACTCTGACCGCCCCGGTCAGGCGTCGTCGCTGTCGTCGGGCCGCAGGGCCTGCTCGAAGAAGCGCGTGAGCGCGCGGGCGCGGCGGCGGCGGTCGGCCACGGGGTTCGCGTGCGGCCCCATGGCCACGGCATCGTCGGCCACGCCGTGCAGCGCATTGAAGAGGATCACGGCCGTCAGCGTCGCGTCCTCGACCTCCCACACGCCCGCGGCGTCGCCCTGCTTCAGCAGGGTGACCAGCTGCGTGATGACGACGTTGTCGTTGCGCATGCACCGGTCCTCGGGCCGGTACTCGTGGAACACCACGTCGTGCAGCGCGACGTTGTCCAGGTAGGTCTCCAGCCCCGCTTCCACCCAGGCCTTGAGCCGCGCGCGGTACTTGCCCGGCGCGTGGCGGTCCATCGCCTCCTGCAGGCGGGCGCAGAAGGTGTCGACGAAGCGTTGCTGCAGCGCGCCGAGCAGCGCCTCCTTCGACGGAAAGTACAGATAGAAGGTGCCCTTGGCCACCTGCGCGCCGGCGGCGATGTCGTCGATGCTGGTGGCGGGGATGCCCTTGGCGATGAACAGCTGCTCGGCGGCGTCCATCAGCGCGACGGCGCGGGTCTGCGGCGCCTTGGTGCGGCGGCGTGCGGCGGTGGCGGGAGCGTCGTCGGGGCTGCTGCTTGTCATGCTCAGGTACCGGCGCGTGCCGTGTCGATGGCGGCGTGCACCGCCGCGGCATCGAGACGCAGGCCGCGCGGGGCCAGCACGCGCTCGCGCAGCCAGGCCAGGGCCTCGTCGGTGCGGGCGAAGGTGCTCGCGGGAATGCCGAAGAGTTTTTCGACGTTCATCTTGCTGATCTTCTCGAACTGGTCGGCGGGCACCACGCTCGCCATGCCCATCATATGGCGGCGGATGTCGGCGCCGCGCGCCTGCAGCCACTGTTTGGCACTCTGGGCGCTGCCCTCGGGATGCACCAGCGCGTCGGCGTCCGCGAACACGCGCAGCGAGACAAAGGGCTCGCCGCGGTCGAGCCAGCGGTTCCAGTCCTCGGTGAAGGCCTGCAGGCTCTCCAGCGTCTGCAGGCCTGCGGACACGCTGATGACCAGCGGCCATTGACTGAGTTCGTGACGGATCATGAAAGACTCCTTGTAGATAACCGGAAGGCGCCGGGCACTGCGGCGCAGGAAGGGAATGCGGACGGCGGGCATGGCAAACAGCTCAGGCGCGCGTGGCAGCGGTCAGCGCGGCGGCACGCGGCCTGACGCGCAGCAGCAGCCCCGCCGCCACCAACCCCGCCACGCCGGCACAGGCCATCGCCGCATGGAAGCCGCCCGCGAGCGCATCGCTCAACAGCCGCTGCGCGGTGCCGGCGTCGAGCGCTGCGAGCGCGCCGAGGTCGTGCCGCGAGACCGCGGCCACCGCCGCCTGCGGCGCATCGGCCACGCCGGCACGCGCAAGCGACTCGGCCATCAGCGCGGTGGCACGCGTGCGCATCAGCGTGCCGAGCAACGCGATGCCGATCAGCATGCCGCCCTGGCGCAGCGCGTTCATGGTCGCCGAGGCCATGCCCGAGCGCTGCGCGGGCACCGAGGCCATCACCGCCGTGCTCGTGGCCGGCACGGCCAGGCCCGCGCCCGCCCCCAGCGCCACGAAAAGCAGCGCCAGCGGCAGGTACGGCGTGTCGGCCGAGAAGAGCGTCAGCAGCAGCATCGCCACGCCGATCAGCCCGTAGCCCGCGACCATCAGCGTGTGCACCTCGAAGCGGCGCGCCAGCCGGCCGAACTGCGAGGCCACGAGGCCGGTCGCCACGAACTGCGGCACCAGCCGCCAGCCGGTCTCGCTGGCCGACCAGCCCTGCACCTGCTGCAGGAACAGCGAGAAGAAGAACAGGCTGGCGTAGGTCGAGAAGCCCAGCACGAACGAGGCGAAGTTGGTGACCGAAAAGCGCGCATCGCGGAACAGCGCGAGCGGCAGTAGCGGCCGTTCCACGCGCGCCTCCACGGCCAGGAACAGCGCCAATCCGACACCCGCCGCGACGAGCGCGACCACCGCGTGGCGCGAGCCCCAGCCGTGTTCGCCCGCGGCAATGAGCCCGTAGGTCAGCGCGCCCAGCCAGAGCACACTGAGCACCTGCCCCGCCGGGTCGAGCGCCGCATGCTCGGGGTGCGAGGACTCGCGCAGACCCCACATGCCCAGCGCCACGGTCAGCACGCCGATCGGCAGGTTGATGAGGAAGATGCTCTGCCAGCCCGCGTGGTCCACCAGCAGCCCGCCGAGCATCGGCCCGAGGATCAGCGACAGCGCCGTGAACGACGACCAGCCGCCGATCACCCGCGCGCGGCTCGCCGGCTCGGGGAAGGCGTGCGCCAGCAGCGACAGCGCACCCGGAATCATCAGCGCGCCGGCCACGCCCTGCACCGCGCGCCCCGCGAGCAGCATCGGCAGGCCCGACGCCATCGCGCACATCGCCGAGCCCACGGTGAAGACCACCACGCCGGCCAGCCAGGCGCGCTTGCGGCCGTAGCGGTCGCCGATGGGGCCGGCCGACAGCATGAAGGCCGACAGGCACAGCGCGTAGATGTCGATCACCCACTGCAGCCCGGCTAGGTCGGTGGCGAGCGCGCGCTGCAGCGTGGGCAGCGCGACGTTGACGATGCTGACGTCGAGCGTGGCGATGAAGCTGCCGAGGTAGACCGCCGCCACCAGGGCCAGGCGGCGGCGCGGATCGGCAGTCGCCGACGGGGAATGGGAGTCCATGGACGCCTTCGGGTCAGGAAGAAAGAAGGCGCCGATACTGACTTCGAGTCAGTATTTTGTCAATCAAATGAGAATTACTGTCATTTGCAACGTGGGATTCAAACCGCCGTCACAGCTTCAATCCCCAGGTCGCCTTGGCGCCCAGCGCGAGCACGCCGCCCACCACCCAGAACACGCCGGCAATGCCGATCAGCGCACCGAGCGAGCCGAACAGCATCGGCATCGCGACGCTCGATGCGTTGATGGTCATGAGCCGCAGCCCCAGCGCCTCGCCGTGCCGCGCGTGCGGCGTGATCTGGTGCAGCATGCTCATCACCATCGGCTGCACCGCGCCGAGCGCGAAACCCAGCACCACGGAGCAGATGCCCATGGTCCACGGTAAATTCAGCAGCGGGTAGATGGCGAACACGGCCGCAGTGACGACGGTCGAGCTCAGGATCACGCTGCGCTCCGACGCACGCGACGCGATCAGCGGCAACACGATGCGGATGACTGCCGCGGCGATCGCGAAGGCGCCGAGGATGGAGCCGATCACCGAGGCGCTGATGCCCCGGTCGTGGCCCAGCACCGGCAGCACGAAGGCGTGCACGTCCCAGCTCGACGACTGCAGCCAGTTCACGAACAGCAGGCGGCGGAACATCGGCTCGCGCAGCAGGTCCCAGGCGCGCGTGGGCGCGGCGCCCGGCACCGGCGCCACCCGCGGCGGCTCGTGCGCGCCGCGCGCCAGCAGCCAGCACAGCAGCGGCAAAAAGGCCATCACGGCGAAGCAGATGCGAAAGGCCAGCAGGTCGGCCGGCGCGCGACCGGCGTGGTCGATCAGCATCCCGGCCAGGAAGGGCCCGACGAAGTTCGCCGCCGCCGGCGCGATGGCCAGCCAGCTGAACACGCGCTTGAGCTGCGTCGGGTCGGTGGCCGAGCGGCCCACGTGCCGCTGCAGCGCGATGACGGTCGCGCCGGTGGCGCCGCCGGTCAGCAGCGCGGCGATGCACATGACGGGGAACACCGGAAAAATCAGCGCCAGCCCTGCCCCGCCCGAGGCCGCGATCACCGACAGCCACAGCGGCCGCTTGAGCCCATGCCGGTCGGCGAAGCGCCCGGCCGGCAACGCAAGAAACACCTGGGTCAGCGCGAACAGCGCGATCAGCAGGCCGACGGCCGCTGCGCTGTAGCCTTGCTGCAGCGCGAGCAGCGGTGTGGCGAGCCGCATGCCCGCCATCGTGGCGTGCAAACAGACCTGCGCCACGATGACGCGCAGCAGTTCAGAACCTTTCACGGGGTGTCGTCGGCCTCGCTGTCAGTGTCGGCCGTGGGCGGCAGCAGCGCCTGCGACTGCGCCTCGGGCAGGGCCTCAACCTTGCGCAGCGCCAGGCGCATCTGCTTGGCGCGCGTGTCGGCCTTGTCGATGGTGTCGGAGGCCTTGGCCACCTGTTCCTTGATGCGCGCGACCCATTCGCCGTAGCGCTCGAACTCGGTCTTGACCGCGCCCAGCACCTTCCAGACTTCGGAAGCCTGGCGCTCCAGCGCGAGCGTGCGAAAGCCCATGTGCAGGCTGTTGAGCATGGCGAGCAAGGTGGTCGGGCCGGCCAGCGTCACGCGGTGCTGGCGCTGGATCGCGTCCATCAGGCCGGGGCGGCGCAGCACCTCGGCGTAGAGGCTTTCGACCGGCAGGAACAGGATCGCGAAGTCGGTGGTGTGCGGCGCTGCGAGGTAGTTGTCGGCGATCGATTTGGCCTCGACGCGGATGCGCGTCTCGAGCGCCTTGGCCGCGGCCTCGGCGCCAGCGGCATCGGCGCGCTCGTGGGCGTCGATGAGGCGTTCGTAGTCGTCGCGCGGAAACTTGGCGTCGATCGGCAGCCACACCGGCGCGCCGTCGTCGCCGCGCCCCGGAAAGCGGATCGCGAAGTCGACGCGCTGGCCGCTGCGCGGCTTGGTCTCGACCTGGCGCGCGTACTGCTCGGGCGTGAGCACCTGCTCGAGCAGCGCCTCGAGCTGCACCTCGCCGAACACGCCGCGCGTCTTCACGTTGGTCAGCACGCGCTGCAGGCTGCCGACGCCGACGGCCAGCGTCTGCATCTCGCCCAGGCCCTTGTGCACCTGCTCGAGCCGGTCGGCCACCTGCTTGAAGCTTTCGCCCAGGCGCGCCTCGAGCGTGCTCTGCAGTTTCTCGTCGACGGTCTTGCGCATCTCGTCGAGCTTGGCGGCATTGCTCTGTTGCAGCTGGGCCAGCTGGGTTTCCATGGTCGTGCGCACCTCGGAAAGGCGCCGCGCGTTCGATTCGCTCAGCCCCTGCAGCTGGGTGTTCAGCGTGTCGGCCAGGGTCTTCTGCAGCGAGGCGAGCTGCAGCGCGAAGGCGTCGAGCTGCGCGTTCTGCGTGCGCGTGGCCTCGGCGCCCTGCTGCACCAGCGACTGCTGGAAGGTGGCGAAGGCCTGCGCGGTTTCCTGGCGTGCGCCGCGCGAGCTTTCGCCGATCTCGTGGCGCAGCTCGCGCTCGGTGCGTTCGTTGGCGCGGCCCATGGCGGCGAGCACGCCCAGCATTTCGCTGTGATCAGGTGGGGGTGGCCGGCGGGCCAGCAGCCAGATGACCAGCACCAGCTGCACCACGGCGAGTGCGGCCAGTGCGAGAAGAATCAGATCCGTCAGTTCCAAGGTGGGGGGCGTGTCGCTCTCGCTGTCAGGTTATTTCGTGGCCGCCGGCATCGGCGTGACGGGGGTCAAGGGCCCCTTGCCGGTGCCCCAGGCGATGAGGTTGTCGGCCGCGAGGTCGGCCATGGCGCGGCGCGTGGGCACGGTGGCGCTGGCGATGTGCGGCGTGAGCACCACGTTGGGCACGGTGAGCAGGTCGGGGTGGACCTTGGGCTCGCCCTCGAACACGTCGAGGCCGGCGGCGGCGATGCGCTTCTCGCGCAGCGCCACGGCCAGTGCCGCGTCGTCGACGATGCCGCCGCGCGCGATGTTGACCAGCGTGGCGGTCGGCTTCATGAGCGCGATCTCGGCCGCGCCGATGGTGTGGTGCGAGGCCGGTGAATACGGCACGACCAGCACGACGTGGTCGGCGGTCTTGAGCAGCTCTTCCTTGCCGACGTAGCGGGCCTTGCATTCGGCCTCGAGCGCGGCATCGAGGCGCGAACGGTTGTGATAGATCACGTTCATGCCGAAGCCGTGCGCGCCGCGCCTGGCAATGCCCTGCCCGATGCGGCCCATGCCGATGATGCCCAGCGTCGAGCCGTGGATGTCGGAGCCGGCGAACATGTCGTAGCTCCACTTTTCCCACTTGCCCGCGCGCAGGAAGTGTTCGCTCTCGGTGATGCGGCGCGCGGTGGCCATGAGCAGCGCGAAGCCGAAGTCGGCCGTGGTTTCGGTCAGCACGTCGGGCGCATTGGTGCCCAGCACGCCGCGCGCGGCCATGGCGTCGACGTCGAAGTTGTTGTAGCCCACGGCCATGTTGGCGCAGATCTTCAGCTCGGGGCAGGCGTCGAGCACCGCGGCATCGATGCGCTCGCTGCCGGTGGTGAAGGCGCCCTGCTTGCCCTGTAGCTTGGCGATCAGCTGGTCCTTGCTCCAGGTCTCGTCGGCCTGGTTCGACTCGACCTCGAAATGCTGCGCCAGGCGCGCGAGGGTTTCGGGGAACACCGCGCGCGCGACCAGGATCTTGGGCTTGCTGCTGCTCATGGAACGTGTCTCTTTCTTTGAAGGGCTGGAAGGATCAACGGAAGAAGATGAAGGTGCACAGGACGAACAGCGGGACCAGGATCGCCCCCGACCACGCCATGTAGCCGAAGAAGCTGGGCATGCGCACGCCGCGGCTTTCGGCGATGGCCTTGACCATCAGGTTCGGCGCGTTGCCGATGTAGGTGTTGGCGCCCATGAACACGGCGCCCGCCGAGATGGCGGCCAGCGTGCTGGCATAGGTGGTCATGAGCGCCGCCGGGTCGCCACCCGCCGTGTTGAAGAACACGAGGTAGGTCGGCGCGTTGTCCAGGAACGAGCTCAGGATGCCGGTGGCCCAGAAGTACATGGCCGGGTCGGGCTGGCCGTCGGCGCGCGTCACGGCCGCCACGATGGCGCCGAACGGGCCCTGCGTGCCGGCCTTGAGCATGGCGATCACCGGGATGATGGTCAGGAAGATGCCGGCGAAGAGCTTGGCCACCTCGGCCATCGGGCCCCACTCGAACTGGTTGTCGGCGTGCACCTTGGGCGCCGTGAGCTTGTACGAGACGATGGCGATCAGCGCCAGCCCCACGTCGCGCACCAGGCCCGGCAGGCCGACCTCGGTGCCGAACACGTCGAACACCACGGGCGATTTCCAGAAGCCGCTCAGCAGCACCAGCGCGACGATGCCGCCCAAGAGCCAGAAGTTGGCCGCACCGTCGAAGCCCAGGCGCGGGGTGTCGGGCGTCGGGTCGACGGGCAGCACGCCGTCCTTGCGGTAGAAGTGGCGGTCGATGGCATAGAACAGCGCCAGCAGCACGGCCAGGATGAAGATCGTCTCGGGCAGGATGTGCTGCGCGGTCCAGAAGAAGCCCACGCCCTTGAGGAAGCCGAGGAACAGCGGCGGATCGCCCAGCGGCGTGAGCGAGCCGCCCGCGTTCGACACGATGAAGATGAAGAACACGATCACGTGCACCTTGCGCTGCCGGTTGTCGTTGGCCCGGATCAGCGGCCGGATCAGCAGCATCGAGGCGCCCGTGGTCCCCATGAAGCTCGCGAGCACCGCGCCGATGGCCAGGATCGCCGTGTTGAGCCCGGGCGTGCCGTGCAGGTTGCCGCGGATGTGGATGCCCCCCGCCACGGTGAACAGCGCCGTGAGCAGGATGATGAACGGGATGTACTCGGCCACCAGCGCATGCACCAGCTGCACGCCCGCCAGCCCCGCGCCGTAGGTCGCGGCAAAAGGCAGCAGGAAGGCCAGCGCCCAGGCGGCGGAAATCTTGCCGTAGTGGTGGTGCCAGAACGAAGGCGTGGCCAGCGGCAGCAGCGCGATCGACAGCAGGATGCCGGCGAACGGCACGCCCCACAGCGGCGAGAGCGCGGCACCGTCGAAATCGGCGGCGAAGGCCAGGGCGGGAAAGAGCATCGGCAGCGCCGCGGCTGCCGTCAGTCGGATCGTTTTCTTCATGGGGGCTGTACCGTACCAGACAGGTCAGTACAGCCTTCAAACGGGGGGTTGTTCGATCTCGAACACCTGGCGCAGGTAGGCCAGGTATTTCTCGTCCTCGCACATGTTCTTGGACGGCGTATCCGACAGCTTGGCCACCGGCTGGTCGTTGCACTGGATCATCTTGATGACGATCTGCAGCGGCTCGTAGCCCAGGTCGTTGGTGAGGTTGGTGCCGATGCCGAAGGCCAGCAGGCAGCGCCCGCGGAACTGCTGGTACAGCTCGATGGTGCGCGGCACCGTGAGGCCGTCGCTGAAGATCAGCGTCTTGGTGAGCGGATCGACCCGGTTCGCGTGGTAGTGCGCCAGCATGCGCTCGCCCCACTGGAACGGGTCGCCGCTGTCGTGGCGGGCGCCATCGAAGAGCTTGCAGAAGTACAGGTCGAAGTCGCGCAGGAAGGCGCTCATGCCGTACACGTCGGACAGCGCAATGCCCAGGTCGCCGCGGTATTCGCGGGCCCAGCTCTCGAAGCCGAAGATCTGGCTGTCGCGCAGTCGCGGGCCCAGCGCCTGGCAGGCCTGCAGGTACTCGTGCGCCATGGTGCCCAGCGGGATGAGCCCGAGCTTCATGGCGTACAGCACGTTGCTCGTGCCCGCCAGCTGTGGCAGGTGCTCGCCGGCGGGCGACTTCGCCGGCGGCGAGGCCACGGCGCCGAGCCGTTGCGTCAGCGTGCGCAGCACCTCTTCATGCCAGTCTTTCGAGAAGCGGCGGCGCGTGCCGTAGTCGGCGATCTTCAGGTCGCCCAGGCCGGCTTCCTGCAGCTGGCTGATCTTGAGGTCGAGGCGGCGGCGGCCTTCCTCGAAGTCGGGGTTCTTCTGCGTGTTGCGAAAGTAGACCTCGTTCACGATGGCCAGCACCGGGATCTCGAACAGGATGGTGTGCAGCCACGGCCCCTTGATGCGGATCTCGAGCTCGCCCGAGGGCTGGGGGATGACGTTGATGTACTTCTCGTTGAGCCTGAACAGGCCCAGGAAGTCGACGAAGTCGCTCTTGATGAAGCGCATCGAGCGCAGGTAGGCGAGTTCGGCGTCGCGGAACTGCAGCGAGCACAGGCTGCGGATCTCGTCGCGGATCTGTCCCGCGAACTGCGCGAGGTTGACGCCCGGGTTGCGGCACTTGAAGCGGTACTCGACCCGCGCCCCCGGAAAGTGGTGCAGGACCACCTGCATCATCGTGAACTTGTAGAGGTCGGTGTCGAGCAGGCTGTGAATGATCATGGTGCGGTGCGCGGTGTCTCGGGTCTCTGTCGTCGGCGTCCGTTCCATTATCACGGCCTGCGTCGGCCTGTGCCTACGAGGGCCGGCCTGCACGTCCTACCGGCAGGGGGAATCACTCACGCGACATTGATTTCACGGCGGCGGCATGTTCCGCCGGGTCATCACTCTTTCTCAAGGAGATTCGCATGAACAAGGACACCATCGAAGGCAACTGGAAGCAACTCAAGGGCAAGGTCCGCGAGCAGTGGGGCAAGCTGACCGACGACGACTTCGACGTCATCGCCGGCAAGCGCGACCAGCTGCTGGGCCGCATCCAGGAACGCCACGGCATCAGCCGCGACGAGGCCGAGAAGCAGGTCAAGGACTGGGAATCTCGCGACGGCCGCTCGCCGGACGCACTCTGGTTCGAGAAGAACTGAGAAAGAAGCAAGCGCCCTGCGCCCTTTTCTTCTCTTTCCCTGTCATTCACCGCAAAGGACACACACCATGAAAAAACAACACCTCGTCATGCTCGCCCTCGCCTCCACCTTCTTCGTCGCCGGCCAGGCCGGGGCGATGACCAAGGACGAGTACAAGGTCGCCAAGGAAAAGGTCGAGGCCGACTACAAGGTCGCCAAGGCCCAGTGCGACACGATGAAGGACAACGCCAAGGACGTCTGCCAGAAGGACGCCAAGGGCAAGGAAGAAGTGGCCAAGGCCGAGTTGGAGCAGCAGTACCAGCCGAGCGACAGCCATGCCCGCAAGGTGGCCGAAGAGAAGGTGAAGGCTGCCTATGAAGTCGCGAAGGAAAAGTGCGACGACCAGAATGGCGCAGCCAAGGACGCTTGCGTGAAGCAGGCCAAGGCTGATGAAGCCCAGGGCAAGGCCGACATCAAGGCCATGAAGAAGACGATGTAAGCGGGGCTGCGGCCCCTCTCACGAACGGCGCCTGCGGGCGCCGTTTTTCATGGGCGGGCGCTCAGGCGCGCAGCGAATCGACCACCTGCTGCAGCGCCTCGGGCAACGGCACCGGCCGCTGCGTCGCGCGGTCGACGTACACATGCACGAAGTGCCCCTGCGCCGCGGCCGTGTCGGAACCCTCGGCGAACAGCGCGATCTCGTAGCGCACGCTCGATCGGCCCGCCTGCGCCACGCGGATGCCCGCCTCCACCGTCTGCGGGAAGGCCACCGGCGCGAAGTAGTTGCACTGCGTCTCGACCACGAAGCCGATGGTCTGGCCGCCGTGGATGTCTAGCGCGCCGCGCTCGATGAGCAGCGCGTTCACCGCGGTGTCGAACCAGCTGTAGTAGACGACGTTGTTGACGTGGCCGTACATGTCGTTGTCGGCCCAGCGCGTCGGGATGCTGCGAAACGCCCGGTAGGCGCTGCGGGTGTGGGGCGTGGGCTTGGGGGTAGGTGTCGGAGCGCTCATCGCGCGGCATTTTGCCAGCGGTGCCAGTAATCGAGCGCCACCCGGAAGGTGCCCAGCTGCACCTGCACCGTCTCGGCGATGTCGCTGGCGTAACCGCCGGCCATCGCGAAGGCCGTGGGGATGCGGCGCTGCCAGGTCCAGTCGAACACGCGGCGGTCGCGCGCCTCCAGGCCGTCGAAGCTCAGCTTGAGGCGGCCGAGCCGGTCGCGCTCGAAGGGGTCGGCGCCGGCCAGGTAGATCACGAGGCCGGGCGAGAAGCGCCGGTCGAGCTCGTCGAGCGCGTGCTCCAGCGCCGCCAGGTAGTCGGTGTCGCCGCAGCCGTCGGGCAGCTCCACGTCGAGGTCGCTCGCCTCCTTGCGGAACGGAAAGTTCTTCTGGCCGTGCACCGACAGCGTGAACACGCTCGGGTCGCCCTGGAAGATGCGGGCGGTGCCATTGCCCTGATGCACGTCGAGGTCGATCATGGCCACCCTGAGCAGCCGCCCGGCACGGGCCTGCTCGACCTGCATCAGCCGGGCCGCCACCGCCGCGTCGTTGAAGACGCAGAAACCGCTGCCCTTCTCGGCGTAGGCGTGGTGCGTGCCGCCCGCCATGTTGGCCGCCACGCCGCCCGCGAAGGCGGCCCGGCAGGCGGCGATGGTGGCGCCGGTGGAACGGCGCGAGCGCTCGACCATCGCCTCGCTCCAGGGAAAGCCGATCTCGCGCATGGCCTGCGGGCTCACGCGGCCTTCGCTGACGGCGGCGATCCATTCGGGGGTGTGGGCCAGCGCCAGCTCGTCGTCGGTGGCGCGCGGGGCCGGGTCCATCTCGACGGCCGGCAGCTGCTCCTGCAGGCGATCGCGCAGCATCGCGTAGCGCGACATGGGAAAGCGGTGGCCCGGCGGCAGGGGCAGGACGAACTGCCCGGAATAGAAAGCACGCATGGCCGCATTCTGGCCGCGCAGGCCGGATTTAGAAGGCCGCTTCTAAATTGCTGCAGAGCAGCAAAAACCACTTGATCGCCGCGTTCAGCTGCCTATACTTGAGGCCATGCTGCACCGCAACATAGACGACGAGGCGCAGCGCAACGTGAATCGACCACCCCATCATCCTTTCTGGAGATCTCAAATGGCCCTGACCGCTGACCAAATCCTCGCCGCCCAAAAAGCCAACCTCGAAACCCTGTTCGGCCTGACCACCAAGGCCTTCGAAGGCGTTGAAAAGCTGGTCGAACTGAACGTGACCGCTTCCAAGGCCGCCCTGACCGAAGCTCAGAGCACCGCTCAAGCTGCCCTGAACGTCAAGGACGCCCAAGAGCTGCTGACGCTGCAAGCCAGCCTGTTCCAGCCCCTGGCCGAAAAGACCGCTGCCTACAGCCGTCACCTGTACGACATCGCCCAAGGCACCAGCACCGAATTCTCGAAGGCTTTCGAAGCCAAGGCCGCTGAAGCCCAGCAAGCCTTCGTCGGCCTCGTCGACAGCGCTTCCAAGAACGCCCCCGCCGGTTCGGAAACCGCCGTCGCCGTGCTGAAGAGCGCCGTGGCTGCCGCCAACAACGCTTTCGAATCGGTCCAGAAGGCCGTCAAGCAAGCGTCGGACGTCGCCGAAGCCAACTTCAACGCCGTGTCGACCCAAGCCGTCGCCGCTGCCAAGACGGCCACCGCTTCGCGCAAGCGCTAAGCACCGACCACCACCAGTTGTCTCCTTGGGTCCTCACGGATCCAATTCAGGGCCTCATCTTCGGATGAGGCCTTTTTTTTGGCCGGCGGCCGTCTTCGATAATGCGGGTCTCATTTCAGGAGACTCTCAATGCAGATCGACGGCAAAGTTTTTATCGTGACCGGTGGCGCTTCGGGCCTCGGCGAAGGCACGGCGCGCATGCTGGCCGCCAACGGCGCCAAGGTGGTGATCGCCGACATGCAGGCTGACAAGGGCGAAGCCGTTGCGAAGGAAATCGGTGGCGTGTTCGTCAAGTGCGACGTGAGCCAGGAAGCCGACGGCCAAGCCGTGGTGGCTGCCGCCGTCAAGCTCGGCAAGCTGATGGGCCTGGTCAACTGCGCCGGCATCGCGCCGGCCGAGAAGACCGTGGGCAAGAACGGCCCGCACGCGCTGGCCGTGTTCAGCAAGACCGTCACGGTCAACCTGATCGGTAGCTTCAACATGATCCGCCTGGCGGCCGACGCCATGGGCAAGAACGAGCCCGAAGCCACCGGCGAACGCGGCGTGCTGATCTCGACCGCCTCGGTCGCGGCCTACGACGGCCAGATCGGTCAGGCCGCCTACAGCGCCTCGAAGGGCGGCGTGGTCGGCATGACCCTGCCCATCGCCCGCGACCTCGCGCGCAGCGGCATCCGCAACATGACCATCGCCCCCGGCATCTTCGGCACGCCCATGCTGTTCGGCATGCCGCAGGAAGTGCAGGACGCGCTGGCCGCCAGCGTGCCCTTCCCCTCGCGCCTGGGCACGCCCGAGGACTACGCCAAGCTGGCCAAGCACATCATCGAGAACGACATGCTCAACGGCGAGGTGATTCGTCTGGACGGAGCGATTCGATTGGCCCCTCGCTGATCTCGGACGCCGGCAGCTTCGTGCTGCCGGTGCGGTCCAGGCGCTCGTAGTTCGCGATCACCTGGGCCCCGATCAGCACCAGCATGGCGGCGATTTCCAGGCTCAGCAGCACCACGATCGCCGTGGTGAGCGAGCCGTAGACGATGTTCACCTGCGACAGCGTCGAGAAATACCAGATCAGCACGCGCCGCGTGGCCTCCCACAGCAGCGCGGCCGTGACGCCGCCCAGCAGCGCATGCCGCAGCGACATGCGCCCGGCCGGCATCACGAGGTAGAGCGAGGTCAGCATGAAGATCTCGCCGCCCAGCCCCAGCAGGTACAGCAGCAGGCCCGAAATGCCCGACAGCGACCAGCTGCGCCCCAGCAGGTCGACGCTTTCCTGCCCCACCAGCTGCAGCGCCCCCGACACCAGCGTGACCAGCAACAGCCCCGCGCACAGGCTCAGGATGTAGAGGTACGGCATCGCCACCGACACGAGAAAGTGGCGCTTGTGATCGTCCTTGCGGTGGTGAAAGATCACCGCCATCGCGCTTTCGAGCACGCTGAACGCCAGCGAGCTGAAGAAAATCATCGTCACCAGCAGCACCGGCCCGAGCACGGAGCGGTGGTCCAGGAAGCTCGACAGCTCGGCCACGATCGCTTTCGACTGCCCCGGCAGCAGCCATTCGAGGTAGCGCCCGATGGTGCGCAGCAGCTCGGCCTGGTCGATCACGTGCGACAGCGCCATCACGCTCACGATCAGGAGCGGCACGATGGACAGCAGCGCGTAGTAGGCCACCGCCCCCGCCAGCAGCAGGCCCTGGTTGGCGCGAAAGTCCTTGAGCGCGCCCCAGACGAAGCGCAGCGGATGGCGCAGCAGCGGCGCGGCGTGTTGCAAAGGCAGTGGCGTCTTCATGCGTGATGTGGATTTGCGGCGGGGTTCAGTATGCCGCCCGTGCGCTTGCGTATGATTTGCCGCTCCCCGCAGCCATGACCATCCCCGCTTCATTCATCCAGGAACTCATCGCGCGCGCCGATGTGGTCGAAATCGTCGGCCGCTACGTCCAGCTCAAGAAGGCCGGCGCCAATTTCATGGGGCTGTGCCCCTTCCACGGCGAGAAGTCGCCCTCGTTCTCGGTCAGCCCGACCAAGCAGTTCTATCACTGCTTCGGTTGCGGCGTGCACGGCAACGCCATCGGCTTCCTCATGGAACATGCGGGCATGGGCTTCGTCGAGGCCGTGCACGACCTGGCCGGCCAGTACGGCCTGGTCGTGCCCGAGGACGACGTCTCGCCCGCCGAACGCGCCCGCGCCGCCAGCCAGCGCCAGAAGCAGGCCACGCTGACCGACGTGCTCGAGAAGGCCGGCGACGCCTACCGCAAGGCGCTGCGCCAGGCGCCCGGCGCCATCGACTACCTCAAGGGCCGCGGCGTGTCGGGCGAGATCGCCAAGCAGTTCGGCATCGGCTATGCGCCGGCCGGCTGGCGCGCGCTGGCCAGCGTGTTCCCCGACTACGACGACCCGCTGCTCGCCGAGAGCGGGCTGGTGATCGTCAACAACGAGGAAGGCAAGCTCAGCGACGAAGAGGCCAAGCGCTACGACCGTTTCCGCGACCGCGTGATGTTCCCGATCCGCAACGTCAAGGGCGAGTGCATCGGCTTCGGCGGGCGCGTGCTCGGCGACGAAAAGCCCAAGTACCTGAACTCGCCCGAGACGCCCGTCTTCAGCAAGGGCCGCGAACTCTACGGCCTGTACGAAGCCCGCGCCGCCTTCCGCGACCGCGGCTACGCGCTCGTCACCGAAGGCTACATGGACGTGGTCGCCCTTGCCCAGCTCGGCTTTCCGAATGCGGTGGCCACGCTTGGCACCGCCTGCACGACGGAGCACGTGCAAAAGCTCTTCCGCTTCACCGAATCGGTGGTGTTCAGCTTCGACGGCGATGCCGCCGGCCGCCGCGCCGCGCGCAAGGCGCTCGATGGCGCCCTGCCCTACGCCACCGACACGCGCAGCATCAAGTTCCTGTTCCTGCCGGCCGAGCATGACCCCGACAGCTACATCCGCGCGCACGGCGCCGAGGCCTTCGCGGGCTTCGTGGCCGAGGCCACGCCGCTGTCGCGCTTCATGCTCGAGGCCGCCCGCGAAGGCTGCGACCTGAGCTCCGCCGAGGGCCGCGCCCACATGACCAGCAACGTGCGTCCGCTCTGGAGCGCCATGCCCGACGGCGCGCTCAAGCGGCAGCTGCTCAGTGAGATCGCCACGCTGGTGCAGCTCGACGCCGCGGCGCTGTCCGACCTGTGGGCCACGGCCACGGCCGCGCCCGGCCCGCGCAAGGGCGCCGGCGCACCGTCCCAGGCGCCACAGCGCCACAGCGAACCCGACAGCTACGGCAACGACCCCGGCGACTACTACCCGGACATGCCGCCGACGCAGGACTACGAGCCGCCGCGCTACGAAAACGAGAGCAAACCCAAGTTCCAGCCGCGCAAGTTCACCAAGGGCAAGCGCTGGGGCGGCAAGTTCGAGGAGCCCATCGAGCCGCTGCGCGGACGCGGCAAGCCGCCGAGCCGGCCCGACGTGGCGGTGCGGCTGGTGCTGTCGAACATGGCGCAGTGGGAGGCGCTGTCCCACGAGCTGCACGTGATGCTGTGCGACCTGCCGGGCGAGCACGGCGCCCTCTTCACCTGGCTGGACAGCCAGCTGCACGAGCACGGCGTGCAACCCTGGGCGGCGCTGCGCGAAGGCCTGCGCGGGCTCGATTTCGCGCCGCTGGCCGAGCGCCTCATGAGCGTTTCCGAGGCCGGGCCGGTGCCCGAGGGCGAGGAAGAACAGCACTTGGCCGAGGCCGCCAAGGAGCTGGGGAGCGTGCTCGACTTCATGCTCGACGACCGCCTCAAGGCCCAGCAGAGCGAGGCCATCGCTTCGGTCGGAAAAGACCCGAAAGCCCTGGAACGCTACAAGGCACTGGAAGCCCGCCGGCTCGAATTGCGTGACCGCATTCGCGCGTCGGGGACAGATACTGCTTGAAATTTGCGCAACAGGCTATAATGTAGGGCTTCGCAACTGGCGAAATTAGGCAAGAGCGACAGCAGCACCTCCGGGCCGACCCCTAGCGCAACGCACTCCAACGGTAAATTCCGGCGGAAAGGGTCAATAACCGCAAGGACTGCACACCAAATGTTCGCCCGACATCTTGCCTGGTGAGGAATTAATTCCTCGTTTCCCAATTGTTTTGTCCGTGCCTGTGCACGGGCATGGTGGTGCTGTCCGCGTGGCAGCGCGCCTGTGATCCCGCTTGTCTTTTCTTGTCGTAACGAGGTCGTATGCCCAGTTCAAAGAAGCCTGCTCCTTCACTTGCCAAAAGCGCCAAGAGCGCTGCCACCAAGCCCGCAGCAGAGAAACCGCTGAAAGCCGGTGCCAAACCGGCAACCAAGACGGCTGCCGCCGCGTCCAAAACGGCAGCCGCAACGAAAGTGAAAACCGTGCCCACGAAATCGACCTCTCTCGACGATCCAAAAAAAGCCGCGGCCACTGCCACGGCTGCCCCCGCCGCCAAGAAAGTTGGCCGTCCGCCCAAGGCCGCCGGCGCTGCCGCCGCGCCCGCCACCGGTGCCAAGCGCGGGCGCAAGCCCAAGGCCGCCAAGGAAGCCGGCGAGAGCGACATCGACCTGTCGGACATCGAGGAAGACCTGGCCGGTGACGAGCCCGCGGCCGTCGCGACCACCGAAGAGAAGGTCAAGCCGCTGCGCATGAAGATCAGCAAGGCGAAGGAACGCGCCTTGATGAAGGAGTTCGGCCTCGACGAGACCGTGCTCTCCGAAGAAGACCTGGCCAAGCGCCGCTCGCGCCTGAAGACCCTGATCACGCTGGGCAAGACCCGCGGCTACCTCACGCACGGCGAAATTTCCGACCACTTGCCCGACAAGCTGGTCGACGCCGAGACCATGGAAGTCGTGGTCACCATGCTCAACGACATGGGCGTGGCGGTGTACGAGCAGACGCCCGACGCCGAGACCCTGCTGCTGAACAACACCGCGCCCACCGCCACCACGGTGGAAGAAGCCGAGGAAGAAGCCGAAGCAGCTCTCTCCACGGTGGACAGCGAATTCGGCCGCACCACCGACCCGGTCCGCATGTACATGCGCGAAATGGGCACGGTCGAGCTGCTGACGCGCGAAGGCGAAATCGAAATCGCCAAGCGCATCGAAGGCGGCCTGATGGCCATGATGGAAGCCATTTCGGCCTCCCCCGCCACCATCGCCGCGATCCTCGAAATGGCCGCGACCATCCGTGAAGGCAAGGTCGTCATCTCGACCATCGTGGACGGCTTCTCGAACCCGAACGAGGCCGACGACTACGTGGCCGAAGAAGACTTCGACGAATTCGACGAAGAAGACGACGACGACGGCAAGGGCGGCTCCAAGGCCCTGACCAAGAAGCTCGAAGAGCTCAAGAACGAAGCCCTCTCGCGCTTCGACCGCATCGCCGAGATGTTCGAGAAGATCCACAAGATCTACGAGAAGGAAGGCTACGGCACGCCCGCGTACACCAAGGCCCAGCAGGCCGTGTCCGACGAGCTGATGACCATCCGCTTCACGGCCAAGACCATCGAGAAGCTGTGCGACCTGGTGCGCACGCAGGTGGACGACGTGCGCAAGAAGGAACGCGAACTGCGCCGCATCATCGTGGACAAGTGCGGCTTCCCGCAGGACGAGTTCATCCGCGACTTCAGCGGCTTCGACAAGAACGGCAACCGCATCGCCTCCAACCTGCTGAACCTCAAGTGGGTCGAGAAGCAGGCCGCGGCCGGCAAGCCCTGGAGCGCCGTGCTCGCGCGCAACATCCCGCCGGTGCAGGAACTGCAGCAGAAGCTCACCGACATCCAGTCGCGCGTGGTGGTGCCGCTGACCGAGCTCAAGGACATCAACAAGCGCATGAACGAGGGCGAATCGTCCTCGCGCGATGCCAAGAAGGAAATGATCGAGGCCAACCTGCGCCTCGTGATCTCCATCGCCAAGAAGTACACCAACCGCGGCCTGCAGTTCCTCGACTTGATCCAGGAAGGCAACATCGGCCTGATGAAGGCGGTCGACAAGTTCGAATACCGTCGCGGCTACAAGTTCTCGACCTACGCGACGTGGTGGATCCGCCAGGCCATCACCCGCTCGATCGCCGACCAGGCGCGCACCATCCGCATCCCGGTGCACATGATCGAGACGATCAACAAGATGAACCGCATCTCGCGCCAGCACTTGCAGGAGTTCGGCTTCGAGCCCGACGCCGGCATCCTGGCCGCCAAGATGGAGATCCCGGAAGACAAGATCCGCAAGATCATGAAGATCGCGAAGGAGCCGATCTCGATGGAAACCCCCATCGGCGACGACGACGATTCGCACCTGGGCGACTTCATCGAGGACAGCAGCAACACGGCCCCCATCGAGGCCGCCATGCAAGCCGGCCTGCGCGATGTGGTCAAGGACATCCTCGACTCCCTCACGCCGCGCGAAGCCAAGGTGCTGCGCATGCGCTTCGGCATTGAAATGTCGACCGACCACACGCTGGAAGAAGTCGGCAAGCAGTTCGACGTGACCCGCGAGCGCATCCGCCAGATCGAAGCCAAGGCGCTGCGCAAGCTGAAGCACCCGTCGCGTTCCGACAAGCTGCGCAGCTTCATCGACACCCTGTAATCCAGGTTCGCTGAAGCCCAAGCGCCCGCCTTGCCCCTCACCCGGGCGGCGGGCGTTCTCGTTTTTCCACCGACACACTACAAGTACAACGGAGCCGCCTTTCCATGAATCCCGACGCAGACAAACTCTGGCAGGCCCCGCGCTGGGCGCTTGCCGTGCTGCTCGCCGTGCTGGGCATGCTCGGGCCCTTCTCCATCGACACCTACATCCCGGCCTTCTCGGGCATCGCGAAATCGATCGGCGCCACGCCGGCCGAGATGCAGCAGACGCTGTCGGCCTACCTGTTCGGCTTTGCCTTCATGAACCTGTTCCACGGCGCGCTGTCGGACAGCTTCGGCCGCCGGCCCGTGGTGCTGTGGGGGCTGGCGGTGTTCACGCTGGCCTCGCTGGGCTGCGCGCTGTCGCAGAACATCACGCAGCTGGTGCTGTTCCGTGGCCTGCAGGGCCTGTCGACCGGCGCCGGCATCGTGGTGTCGCGCGCCGTCATCCGCGACATGTTCCCGCCGGCCGAGGCGCAGCGGGTGATGAGCCAGGTCACGATCTACTTCGGCGTGGCGCCGGCCATCGCGCCCATCGTGGGCGGCTTCCTGTTCGTGCACGCGGGCTGGCACTCGATCTTCTGGTTCCTCGTGGCCGTGGGCGTGGTGCTGTTCGTCGCCAACTACAAGCTGCTGCCCGAGACGCTGCACAAGGACCACCGCCAGCCCTTCCAGGTGCGCCACCTGATGCGCGGCTACCGCGACCTGTGCTCCGACCCGCGCTTTCTCTTGCTGGCCTTCGCGAGCGGCGTGCCGTTCAACGGCATGTTCCTCTACGTGCTGGCCGCGCCCGCGTTCCTGGGCGACCACCTGGCGCTGCAGCCGCAGCAGTTCTTCTGGTTCTTCCTGCTGACCATCGGCGGCATCATGCTCGGCGCGCGCGCCAGCGGCCGCATGGCCGGCAAGGTGGCGCCCAAGCGGCAGATCCGCGACGGCTTCCTGATCATGATGGTCACCTCGGTGGTCAACGTGGTGGCCAACATCTTCTTCCAGGCGCATGTGGCCTGGGCCGTGTGGCCGCTGGCGGTGTTCGCCTTCGGCTGGGCGCTGATGGTGCCGGTGGTCACGCTGCTGGTGCTCGACCTGCACCCCGAGCGCCGCGGCATGGCCTCGTCATTGCAGGCCGTGATCGGCTCCACCGCCAATGGCGTGGTGGCCGGCGCGGTGGCGCCGCTGGTGATGCACTCCACGCTGGCACTGGCCCTCACCTCCGCGCTGATGCTCACGATCGGGCTGGTCGCCTGGGTCTGGCTGCACCACCGCTGGCCCGACATCGGGCGTCGGGTGGCGCACGAAGAAGCCTGAGGGGGACGGGGGATGCGATTCGCCGCACTGTGGACTTATCTGCGCGCCTGGCTCCCGGGCCCTTCCAACGTCAACGCGCGCGAGCGCCTGCGCGCCGTGGGCGGCGCAGGCATCGGGCTGCTGATCACCGGCCTGCTGTGCCGCTGGCTGGCCGTCCCGCTCGAGCATGCGGTGTGGCTGGTCGCACCGATGGGCGCCACCGCCGTGCTGGTGTTTGCCGTGCCCGCCAGTCCGCTGGCGCAGCCCTGGTCGGTGATCGGCGGCAACACGCTGTCGACGCTGGTGGGCATCGCCTGCGCCAGCTGGATTCCCGACACCGCCGTGGCCGCTGCCGTGGCTGTGGCGCTGGCCATCGGCCTGATGTTCTTCACGCGCTGCCTGCACCCGCCCGGCGGCGCGGCGGCGCTGCTGGCGGTGCTCACGCACACCACCGATTTTTCGGCGGCGCTGTTCCCGGTGCTCGTGAACTCGCTGCTGCTGGTGCTGGCCGGCGTGGCCTACAACACGCTCACGGGGCGGCGCTATCCGCACGTGCAGGTGGCGCGCCCGCCCTCGCCCGATGCGCGCTTCAGCCAGGCCGACATCGACGCCGTGCTGTCGCGCTACAACCAAGTGCTCGACATCAGCCGCGACGACCTCGAGTCGCTCATCCAGCAGACCGAGCTCGAGTCGTACAAGCGCCGCCTGGGCACGCTGCACTGCGCCGACATCATGTCGCGCACGCCGATCTCGGTGGAGTTCGGCACGCCGCTGCAGGAAGCCTGGACGCTGATGCACCAGCACCGCATCAAGGCCCTGCCCGTCACCGATCGCACGCGCCGCGTGGTCGGCATCGTCACGCAGGCCGACTTCTTCCGCCAGCTCGACCTGCAGCACCACGACGGCATCGCCGGCCGGCTGCGCGACCTGATCCGCGCCACGCGCACGGTGATGTCGAACAAGCCCGAGGTGGTCGGCCAGATCATGACGCGCCAGGTGCGCGTGGCCAGCGCCGACCGGCCGGTGGTCGAGCTGGTGCCGCTGTTCTCCGAAGGCGGGCATCACCACATTCCGATCATCGATGAAGAGAAGCGGCTGACGGGGATGATCACGCAGTCGGATTTCGTGCGGGCGCTGTACCGCGCGGTGAGCCCGGCGTAGCGCCCGTACGTCGCCCTCCCCCTCTCCCGAAGGGGAAGGCGCAAGGCTTCACTCCAGCACCACGTTCGCCTTCTTCACCAGCGCCGCATAGCGCGCGGCCTCGCTGCGAAAGTAGCTCGCCGCCTGCTCGGGCGACGTGGGCTTGACGATGTTGCCCTGCTTGTCCATCGCCTCGCGCACCTCGGGCGCGGCAAAGGCGGCCACGATGGCCTCGTGCACGCGCTTGACGTCGGCCGGCTGCATCTTCGGCGGGCCAATCACCGCGAACCAGCCTTCGACCGCGTAGTTCGGCAGCCCCTGCTCCGCGATCGTCGCAATCTCGGGCGCGGCCGGCGAACGCGCCGGGCCGCACAGGCCGATGGCGCGCAGTGCGCCGCTCTTGAGATGCGGCTGCACCGCCGGCAGCGCGACCACGCCCATCTCGACCTGCCCCGCGATCATGTCGGTCACCATCGGCCCCGTGCCCTTGTACGGAATGTGCCGCGCCTTCACGCCGGCCTCGTCCATGAACATCTCGCCCGCGAGGTGGATGATCGTGCCGTTGCCCGACGAGGCGTAGTTGTAGCCCTCGGGTTTCGCCCGCAGCAGCGCCACCAGCTCCTTCACGTTCTTGGCCGGCAGCTTCGGGTTCACGGCCAGCACCAGCGGCGTGGCGCCCACCACGCTGATGGGCGTGATGTCGGCGATGGCGTCGAAGGGCATCTTCTTGAACACGCTCGGGTTGATCACATGGTTGTTCGACACCATGCCGAGCGTGAACCCGTCGGGCGGCGCCTTGATCACGGCCGAGGTGCCGGTGATGCCGCCGGCGCCCGGCAGGTTCTCGATCACCACCGGCTGGCCCAGCGCCTTGCCGAGCGCGACCGAGGCGGCGCGCGCGATGGCGTCCACGCCCGAGCCCGCGCTGATCGGCAGGATGAAGCGCACGGGCTTGTCGCCGCCCTGCGCGAACACCGGGCGGGCGGCCGACAGCACGACCGCCGACGCCCCCAAGCCGAGCAACGCACGGCGGTTGAATGAAGAAGAGGAAAACGGAATCGGGCTCATGGGTCTTGTCTCTCTTTGTCTTTGTCGGTGCTTGAAGGATCAGGCCACGGCCGCTTCGGCATGCAGCGCCTCGACCTGTTCGTGCGCGTAGCCCAGCTCGGCCAACAGCGCGCGTGTGTGCTCGCCCAGCGTCGGCGGATGCAGGCGCACGCCCAGGCGCTCGCCGCCGAGCGTGATCGGGAACAGCGTGGTCTGCGCCATCTCGCCGGCCCGCTCGCCATCAGGCAGGCGGATGTCGGCGAGGCCGCCGGTGGCCTGCAGGTGCGGATCGGCATACAGGTCTTCGGGCCGCGTGATCGGCGCGAACGGCAGGCCGCGCGCTTCGAAGATCGCCGACAGCTCGGCGGCCGAACGGTCGGCCAGGCGCGTGCGCAACGCGGCCAGCAAGGTCGGGCGCAGGCGCACGCGGTCGTTGTTGGTCTGCAGCGTGGCGTCGGCCTTCAGGTCGTCGAAGCCCAGCGCGTCGCAGAAGGTCTTCCATTGCGCGTCGCTCACGGCCGCCAGGAAGATCTGCTCGCCGTCCTTCACGGTGAACACGTCGTACAGCGCCCACGCCGAAATGCGCTCGGGCATCGGCGCGGCCGCCTGCCCGGTGATCGCGTACTGCAGCATGTGCTGGCCGACGAGGAACACGTTGTTCTCGAACAGCGCCGACTGCACTTCCTGCCCCCGCCCGGTCTCGGCGCGCTGCATCAGCGCGGCGATGGCGCCGATGGCACCGAACATGCCGCCCATGATGTCGTTCACGCTGGTGCCCGCACGCAACGGATCGCCGGGGCGCCCCGTCATGTACGCGAGCCCGCCCATCATCTGCACCACCTCGTCCAGCGCGGTGCGGTGCTCGTACGGGCCGGGCAGGAAGCCCGTGTGGTTCACGTACACGAGGCACGGATTGAGCTTGCCCAGCGCGGCGTAGCCCAGGCCGTACTTGTCCATGGTGCCGGGCCGGAAGTTCTGTGCCACCACATCGGCCGTGGCGCACAGGCGCAGCGCGGCCTCGAGCCCCTGCGGATGGCGCAGGTCGAGCGCGATGCTCTTCTTGTTGCGGTTGAACATCGGGAAGAAGCCCGCACCCGCGCCCAGCAGGTGCCGCGTGCGGTCGCCGTCGATGGGCTCGACCTTGATGACCTCGGCGCCCAGGTCGGCCAGCACCATGCCGCAGGTCGGCCCCATGACCATGTGCGTGAACTCGACCACGCGGATGCCGGCGAGCGGCAGGCGTTTGGCTTCGGTGCTCATGCGGCGACGCCCTCCACCGGTGCAAAGGTCTTCGGAAAGCCCGCGCGCCACACCGTGCCCTGCAGCGTCTCGCCGTCGAGCCAGCCGGCCACGCGCTTCCTCAGATCGAGCAGCTTCGACAGATCGACACCCGTCTGCACGCCCATGCTCTCGAGCATGAAGACGAGGTCTTCGGTGTCGACATTGCCGCTCGCGCCCGGCGCATGCGGACAGCCGCCGATGCCGGCCAGGCAGGCGTCGAAACGCGTGATGCCGACCTCCAGCGCGGCGTAGACATTGGCCAGGCCCAGCCCGCGCGTGTCGTGGAAATGCCCGCACCACAAGCGGTCGCCCGCGATGCGCAGCGCGCGCTCGAACAGGCTGCGCACCATGGCCGGATCGGCGTAGCCCACCGTGTCGGCGAGGCTCACGCGGTCGGCGCCGGCGTCGAGCAGCGCCTGCATCAGGCGCAGCACCTCGTCGGGGTCGACATGGCCCTGCAGCGTGCAGCCGAAGGCCGTGCCCACGCCGCCGTCGATCAGCGTCTTCGAGCCCGCCGCGTCGCGCGCCGCGCGGATGCGGCCGACCTCGGCCACCACCTCGTCGGGCGTCTTGCGCAGGTTGGCCAGGCTGTGCGCGTGGCTGGCCGACAGCGGCACCATCATCAGGTCGGCCTCGCCCGCGATGGCGCGCTCGGCGCCCTTCAGGTTGGGCACCAGCACCGAGGCGAAAAGCCCTGGCAGCGTCTTCGCAAAGGCCAGCAGCTCGGCCGTGTCGGCCAGCTGCGGCAGCAGGTGCGCCGGCACGAACGAGCCGACCTCGATCTCGCGCTGGCCGGCCGCGTGCGCGTCGCGGATCCATTCGAGCTTGCGTGCGGTAGGCAGCACGCGGGCAATGCTTTGCAGGCCATCGCGCAGGCCCACTTCGCGGACGACCGCGCGCGGCGGCAGGAAGGCATGAATCAAGAGCGTGTCTCCGTCGTGAGGGAATGACGCCGATCGTAGAAGTTCCGATTCAGTCCTGAAGGTATATTTTGGAAGCCGTTTGCTTCCAGATTGGAACTTCATGAGAGACCTCGACCTGACCACCCTGCGCCTGTTTGTCGCCGTCTGCGACAGCCGCAGCATCGCGCGCGCGGGCGAGCAAGCGAACATCGTCGGCTCGGCGATCAGCAAGCGCCTGGCCCAGCTCGAAGACACGGTCGGCACGCCGCTGCTGCTGCGCAAGCGCCGTGGCGTGGTGCCCACGCCGGCCGGCGAAACGCTGCTCGAACACGCGCGCGCCATGCTCGGCAGCGCCACCCGCATCGAGCGCGACATGGCCGCCTACGCGGGCGGCGCACGCGGACATGTGCGCATCCTGGCGTCGGCCTCGGTCATGGCCGAATCGCTGGCCGAGGACGTGGCGGGCTTTCTGCAGGACCCGGCGCACCGCAACATCCGCGTCGACATGGAAGAGCGCGTGAGCCCCGAGATCGTGCGCGGCATCCGCGAGGGCATCGCGTCCATCGGCCTGTGCTGGGACGCGGCCGACCTCGACGGGCTGGAGCGGCGCGACTACCGCTCCGACCACCTGGCCATCGTGGCCCACCCGTCGCACCCCGTGGCCCGCCATGACGCGGTGCGCTTCGAGCAGGTGCTCGACCACGAATTCGTCGGCATGCCCGCGCTCAGCGCCGTGCAGTTGATGCTGGCGCGCGAAGCGGCCGTGGCCGGCAAGCCGCTCGTGTACCGCGTGCTGGTATCGAACTTCGATGCGGCACTGCGCGTGGTGCGCGCCGGGCTGGCCATCAGCGTCGTGCCGGCGGAGGTCGCCCGGCCCTTCACCGAGGCCTTCGGACTGCGGCTGATGCCGCTCACCGACGACTGGGCGCGCCGGCGCTTCGCGATCTGCTTTCGCAGGGAGGCGGCGCTGTCGCCCTCGGCCCAGTTGCTGGTCGCGCACCTCGAGCGCTGTGCCACGGACCGCTCGGAAGCCACCTGATTCGTCCGATATCAGAAACGATCCATTGTGCTGGCGGTGGTTTTTGTTTCGTTTCGCGCAACCTAACATCCGCTCTGTTCACGCTGTCACCCTCAACCTCATCGACCGAAAGACACCGCCATGTTCCGCAGAACCCTCGTTGCCGCCGCCGCCCTGTCCGCCGCATTCGCCCTCGCGCCCTTCGCCGCCCAGGCCGCCCAGCCGCTGAAGATCGACGTCTACAACCCCGGCACGAAGTCGATGTTCCCCGTGTCGTCGGTGCTGGTCGCCGGCGCCACCGACGCCGTGCTGGTCGACGCCCAGTTCCAGCGCAACGACGCGCAGGCGCTGGTGCAGAAGATCAAGGACAGCGGCAAGAAGCTGACCACGGTCTACATCAGCCACAGCGACCCCGACTACTACTTCGGCCTGGACGTGATCCGCGCCGCCTTCCCCGACGCCAAGATCGTCGCCACGCCGCAGACCGTCGCCGCCATCCAGGCCTCCAAGGACGGCAAGCTCGCGCACTGGGGCCCGATCCTCAAGGACAACGCGCCCCAGGCGCTGGTCGTGCCCGAGCCGCTGGCCGGCGACAGCCTCGTGCTCGAAGGCAAGAAGATCCAGGTCGTCGGCCTGGACGGCCCCTCGCCCGCGCGCACGTTCGCGTGGATTCCCTCGCTGAAGGCGGTGGTCGGCGGCATTCCGGTGTCGGCCAACATCCACGTCTGGGTGGCCGACACGCAGACGGTGCAGTCGCGCCGCGACTGGCTCAAGACCCTCGACCGCATCGCCGCGCTGCACCCCAAGACCGTCGTGCCCGGCCACTACCTGCCGAACGCCGACGGCTCGGCGCCCTACAGCGTGGCCTCGGTGAAGTTCACGCGCGACTACCTCAAGGCCTTCGAGACCGAAGCCACCAAGGCCAAGGACTCGGGCGCGCTGATCGCCGCCATGAAGCAGCGCTACCCGAAGCTCGAAGACGCCTCGTCGCTCGAACTGGGCGCCAAGGTCATCAAGGGAGAAATGAAGTGGCCGCAGTAACCAGCAACGACGGCGACTCCGCCACGCTGCACTGCATCTTCGATCCGCTGTGCGGCTGGTGCTACGCCGCCGCGCCGCTGGTCGAGGCCGCGCGCACCGTGCCGGGCCTGCGCGTCGAGCTCCACGCCGGCGGCATGATGACCGGCGCCAACCGCCGCCCCATCACGCCGCAGTGGCGCGACTACGTGATCCCGCACGACAAGCGCATCGCCGAACTCACGGGCCAGCCGTTCGGCGAGGCCTACTTCGAAGGCCTGCTGCGCGACACCGGCGCGGTGATGGACTCCGAACCGCCGATCACCGCCATCCTCGCCGCCGAATCGCTGCGCGCAGGCGGCGGGCTGGACATGGCGCACCGCGTGCAGCAGGCGCACTATGTCGAAGGCCGGCGCATCGCGGAGGCCGGCGTGCTCGCCGAACTGGCGGTCGAACTCGGCTTCGATGCCGACGCTTTCGCCACGGCTTTCCAGCAGCACACGGGCGACGCCACCGCGCGGCACATCGCCGCGAGCCGCGACCTGCTGCAGCGCGCGGGCGGCCAGGGCTTCCCGACTTTCGTGCTGGCGCAGGCCGATGGCAGCGCGGGGCGCATCGACATCGGGCCTTGGCTGGGGCGTGCGGACGACTGGAAGGCACAGCTCGCCACCTTCGTCGCGCCGGCGCCTTCTGCAACTGCGCCGGAAGCCTGCGGCCCCGACGGCTGCGCGATCTAGCCGCATCGCCGGTCTGGGCCGGCGGTGGCCCCGTTCACCACAGAACGGGGCCGATTCGGGTATGCCGCCATCAAATGAGAACTATTCTCGACAATAATTCTCCTGCGATTCGCGCGCCACACCCCAGCCCATGTCCGCCCAACTCTCCTCCAGCCCGCTGCTGAAAGCCTTCCAGGACAGCTACCAGGAACTGGTGCGCTTCATCGCGCGCCGCACCGGCAGCCCGCACGAGGCGCGGGAGCTGGCGCACGACACCTGGGTCCGGCTGGCCGAACGTGCGCAAGCGCGGGACGACACCCCCGCCGACCCCGCCCCGCCCGAGGCCGCCGTGCGCGCCTACGTCTACACCGTGGCAGAGAACCTCGCCATCGACCACCTGCGCCGCCGCCAGCGCAGCGCGGAGCGCTTCAGCCCCGCCCCCGTCGACCTCGACACCGGGCTGACGACGGGACACGACCACCACAGCACACGGGACGTGGCCGACGGCGTCGCCCACCGGCAGGCACTCGACGCGGTGGATGCCGCGTTGCGGGCCCTGCCGCCGCGCAGCCGCGACATCTTCCTGGCCGACCGGCTCGACGGCGCCTGCCATGCCGAACTGGCGCGCCGCCACGGCGTGTCGATCAAGACCGTGGAGCGCGAGGTGATGCGGGCGCTCGACAGCGTCGAGGCCGCGCTGCACCGCTGGCGCGGCGACGTGGCACCGGTACGCACCGGGCGGCGCCGCGCGCTGTCGGCCCTGCTCGGCGTGGGCGGCCTCAGCGTCGGCAGCGCCGCGCTCTGGCAGGCCTGGCGCCAGTGGATGCCCGGCTACAGCGCCACCCTGGCGACCGCCATCGGACGCATCCAGGCGCAGGCGCTGCCCGACGGCAGCCGTCTCACGCTCGACGCCGCGAGCCGCGCCGAGGTCCAGTACTTCGCCACGCGCCGTACCGTGCGGCTGCTGGCCGGCAGCGCCTTCTTCGACGTGGCGCGCGACGAGGCGCGCCCCTTCATCGTCAGCGCGCTGGGCCACGAGATCACGGTGCTGGGCACGCGCTTCGAGGTTGCGCTGCAGGACGGCGGCGTGCGCGTCGCGGTGGAATCGGGCCAGGTGCGGGTGCGGGTGCGCAGCGCGAGCGGCGACGCGCGCGTGCTCGGCGCGGGCGACCGCGCCTTCATCGACACGGCGCTGCAGCTGTCTGCGGCCCAACCGGCCGCGAACGCTGTGAACAGCGCCGTGGCCCCGTGGCGCGACGGCTGGCTCGACTTTCATCACCAGCCGCTCGGCGAGGTGGTGGAGCGCCTGGCGCGCTACAGCCCGCGCCCCCTGCGCGTGGCGCCCGAGGCCGCGCAACTCCCGGTGTTCGGGCGCGTGCGCATTGCCGAAGCGGGCACCTGGCTGCGCCTGCTGCCCAACAGCCTGCCGGTGCGGGTGCGCGAAGACGACGGGGCGGAACGCGCCCTGGTCATCGAGCGCCGCCCGATCTCCTGACGCCGGCATCCGCCCGCTGGCCTTGCCTTGTCTTTCTTGCGATCTGCTTGAGGGATTGCGCTCGCTCGGTCGTATCAGTCCATGGAGCCCGGAACAACCGCCCTGCGGACATCCCGGAATTTTCATGACCCCGACCTGAACCGAGAGAACCGCATGCCCTCCCGCCACCTTCTTCTCCCCGCCGGCCGGCGCCACCTGATCGCGGCGGCCGTGCTGTGCCTGGTCGCTCAAGCCAGCCAGACCGCCTGGGCCCAGAGCGCGACACCGCCCGCCGCCGGCGCAGCCATCGCCTTCTCGATCCCCGCCCAGCCGCTGGACCAGGCGCTGAACCAGCTTGCGCGCCAGGCCGGCGTGCAGCTGCTGGCGGCGCCGGGCCTGCTGCAGGGATTGCAGGGCCGCCCGGTCCAGGCCAGCCTCAGCGTGCAGGCCGCCGCCGCGCAACTGCTCCAGGGCAGCGGGCTGGCCGGGCGCGTAGCGGGCAGCACGCTGGTGATCGAGAAAGCGCCAAGCGCCGCAGGCGCCACCCTGCCGGCCGTGACCGTGAGCGCCACGGCCGAACTCGAAACCAGCCTGGGCCCGGTGCCGGGCTATGTCGCCCGGCGCAGCCAGAGCGCCACCAAGACCGACACGCCGATCCTCGAAGTGCCGCAGTCGATCTCCGTCATCGGCCGCGAAGAACTCGAAGCGCGCGGCGTGCAGACCGTGATGGAAGCCGTGCGCTACGCACCGGGCGTGGTCGCCGGCAACTGGGGCTACGACGCACGCGGCATCGACTGGCTGCTGCTGCGCGGCTTCGACGCCACCGCGGGCAACGCCATGTACCGCGACGGCCTGCTGCTGCCCGCCTACTCGCTGACCGAGCCCTACGGCGTCGAGCGCGTCGAGGTGCTGCGCGGCCCGTCGTCGGTGATGTTCGGGCTGGGCGATGCGGGCGGTATCGTCAACCGCGTCAGCAAGATGCCGAGCAGCACGCCCACGCGCGAGATCGAAGTGCAGTACGGCAGCTTCCAGCGCAAGCAGCTGGCCGTGGACCTGGGCGGCGCCCTGAGCGACACGCTGAGCTACCGCCTCGTGGGCGTCGAGCTGGACAGCAACAGCCAGCAGCGCTATCCCAACGGCGCCCCCGCCGAAGTGAAGCGCAGCTACCTCGCGCCTTCGCTGCGCTGGCAGCCGTCGGCCGCCACCTCGTTCACCCTGCTCGGCGAGTTCCTGAAGAGCGATGCCAGCGACGACACCTTCAACGTGACCGACGCGAAGGGGCGCGACACCGGGCTCATCCAGGGCGAACCGAACTACAGCCGGATCAAGCAGCAGCAATCGTCGCTCGGCTACCTGTTCGAACACCACATCAACGACGACTGGACGGTGCGCCAGAACACGCGCTACTTCAGCTTCGACACCGACAAGCACCACGTGGTCGTCAACCTCGCACCCGACGGCTACACGCTGCGGCGCACCGCGCGCTTCGCCCCCGAGTGGGTCAACCAATGGACCGCCGACACGCAGCTGCAGGGCCGCGTGCGCACCGGCGACGTCGAGCACACGCTGCTGTTCGGCGTCGACTGGTCGCGCGTCCGGTACACGGCCAAGCAGTTCTCGGGGCCGGCGCCGAGCCTGGACCTGCGCTTTCCCGTCAACGGCCTGCCGGTGGCGGAACCGTTCCGGCCCGACAGCAACTTCACGCAGACCACCGAGCAGCTCGGCGTGTACGCACAGGACCAGATCAAGTTCGGCCCCCACTGGCTGCTCACGCTCGGTGGACGGCAGGACCACGTCAAGTCCGCCACCTACGACCGGCTGAAAAGCGAGCGCACGACACAGACCGACGACAGGTTCAGCGGCCGTGCGGCCCTGAGCTACCTCGTCGGCAACGGCTGGGCACCGTACCTGAGCTACGCCGAATCCTTCATGCCGACCAGCGGTGTCGACCTGAACAGCACGCCGTTCCGGCCCAGCCGTGGCAAGCAGGTGGAGGCCGGCGTCAAGTTCCAGCCCGAGGGCACGCGCGCGCTGTTCACCGCGGCCGTGTTCGACCTGCGCAAATCCAACGTGGTGACCTACGACCAGAACACCTTCGAGGCGCGCCAGATCGGCCGAATCCGCTCGCGCGGGCTCGAACTCGAAGCCAAGGCCGAGCTGGCGCGCGACCTGAACCTCACGGCCTCCTACACCTGGCTCGACACCCAGGTGCGCGAGAGCGCCAATGAAACCGAGCGCGGCAAGACACCGATCCAGGTGCCCCGCAACACGGCCTCGCTCTGGCTCGACTACACGATGGGCAACGGCTTCGGCTTCGGCGGCGGCGTGCGCTACATCGGCAAGCGCTGGAACGACGTGGGCAACACCTCGTCCGAAGGCGGCGTCGCGCTGCTCGACGCCACGGTGCACTACAAGCGCGGGCCCTGGCGCTTCGCCTTGAGCGCCACGAACCTGGCCAACCGCCAGTACGCCGCATCGCGCGCGTACAGCAAGTACTACCCCGGCAGCGACCGCGCGGTGGTCGCGAGCGCCAAGTACCAGTTCTGAGGCGCAACGCCTAGGCGACCTTCTCCAGGAACACCAGCCGGATCGGCGCGTCCAGCAGCGCGTCGAACCGCTTTTCGAAGGCCTGGAAATACGGCGTGGCGAAATGCGCGTCCAGCGCGGCCTGGTCCTGGAACGACTCGCGCATGTAGAAACTGCCGGGCTCGTCGCGCAGTTCGAACAAGGTGTAGTCGAGGCAGCCGGGCTCCTGCCGCGTGGGCGTCACCAGCGCGCTCAAGGCATCGCGCAGCGCCTCGCGCTGGCCGGTCTTGGCCTTCAGGACGGCGATGCTGATAAGGGGCGTGGTGCTCATGGGTCGGTGCGTTGTGAAGTTCGGAAGCCTGCAGTCTGCGGCGCCCCTCGCACATGAAAAAGCCCCCTCGCCCCGAAACTCCTTCAACCGCTCCTTGAAGATCGCGACCGCTTCAAGCGAGCGCTACCGGCTGCACTGGAAGCTCGCAGCCTGCGACGCATCCCCACTCACATAACGCGGCCACAGCGGCCACTCGCACAGCGGACGCGCGCGGGTCGTCTTGAATGGCGGCTGCACTTCCTGTTCAAGCAATTGCAGCCCGGCCGGCGCACGCCCGCGCTCGACCCAGTCGGCCAGCGCGCCGAGCATGTCGACGTTGGCCGGTGCGCCGCTGCCCACATGGTCGACACCGGGCGCGGTGTACAGGCGCATGAAGCGATCCACGTTCTCGCGGCCCATGCGTGCCACCACCGACTCGTAATAGCGGATGCCCGCGAACGGGCTCTGCGCGTAGTCGGCCATGTGCTCCAGCATCAGCAGCTTGCCGCCGCGCGCATGGAAGGCGCTCAGGTCGGGGTTGGTCGAGTCCATCAGCTGCGACACGGTGGCGATGCGCGCCGCGAAATCTTCGGCGCGGTAGTTGCGCACGTCGAGCGACGGATTGCGCGCGTAGAAATACTGCAGCGCCCCGCTGCCGTAGAACCACGCGATGCCGTTGCTCGGCTGCGGCGGCACGGTCGGTGCGGCAGTGCCTGTCCACCACGCGTTCCAGCCGCCCATCGACGCAAAGGCGGGCGTGCCTTCGCCGCCGATGCCCCAGCCCGGGTACTCGGTGACGCCATGCGCCAGCGGCACGGGCGAGCGCCACGGCGAGCGCAGCGTGCGCACCGCCTGCACCTGCGCGTCGTTGAGGCAGTTGTCGCCGCTCGTGCCCGACGCACAGCGCAAGGTGGCCGGGTCGAAACGCTGCAGGCAGGCCACCGGGTTCGACACGATGCGGTCGGCCACGCCGTCCGTCGCGTCGCACGACGCGAGCACCGCGTTGTGCACCAGCTGCACCTGCGCGGGCCGCAGCCAGCCTTCACCGAAGGTGGCGATGCCGTTGCGCGTGCCCGCATGCTGCAGCCCCGTCCAGTTGATCACCGGCACGCGGCTGAAGATGCCGTCGAAGTCCTGCGGATAACGCTGCGCCATCGTGAGCGCCTCGCGCCCGCCTTCGGAGCTGCCCATGAAGTAGAGCTTCTGCGGTGCGTGGCCGTAGGCGCGCTGCGTCAGCGCCACCGCCACGTCGCGCACCTTCTTGTACGAGGCATGCGCGAAATTCACGAGCGCCTCGTCGTTGAGCGCAAAGGCCTGCGGCGGCTGGCCCTGCACGTTCTGGTGACCCGAGTCGGTGCCGTAGGTCACGTAGCCCTGCGCGAGCGGCGTGGGCAGGTCGAAGCGTGCGGCAGGCACCAGTGCCAGGCCGGTGATCAGCGTGCCGTTGAAGCCTCCGCCGCCGTACTGCACGCTGCGCCCGTTCCATGCGAGCGGCAGGTTGACCTGGAACAGGATCGGCGGCGCGCTCGCGTCGAGCGGTGCGATGCGCCCGAGCACCTTGCAGTACGCAGGCATTGCCGGCGTGATGCGCGACGCGGGGCTGGGGCCGCGCTCGGCCACGGCGAGCGCGGACGCCGGCACCAGCGCCGCCGAGTCGATCGTCGCCGCGCCGCTGGGCAGGCCGATGGCGCTGGCCGCCACCGGCGCGCTGAGCGCCGCGCAAGACTGGGCCGGATCGGCGCCGAGGCCGAGGCGCATGGGGCCGTTCGGGGCTGTGCCGCATGCGGCGAGCAACGCGGCGGTCGCCAGCATGGCGCCCCCGCTGAACACTGTGTGGGGGATCGCCATCTGTCTGTCTCCTGGTTGTTTTTTGTGATCGGCCGCCGCTACCGCGCCACGCCCAGCAGCCGGTCGAGCACCTCCGGCTGCGCGCGCAGCGCCGCCGCGGTGTCGGCATGCACGATGGTCCCGTGGTCGAGCACCACGGCCTGGTCGGAAATCGCGAGGATCGCCTGCGGGTGCTGCTCCACGATGATCGCGGCCAGGCCTTCGTCACGCGTGATGCGGCGGATGGCGCGCAGCAGCTCCTCCACGATGATGGGCGCGAGGCCTTCGAGCGGCTCGTCGAGCAGCAGCAGCTTCGGGTTGAGCACCAGCGCGCGGCCCACGGCCAGCATCTGCTGCTCACCGCCCGAGAGCTGCGTGCCCAGGTTGGTCTTGCGCTCGGCCAGGCGCGGGAACATCTCGTAGACGCGCTGCGGGTTCCACTGGCCCGGGCGCTCCACGGCCGTGAGGTTCTCGTGCACCGTGAGCGACTTGAAGATGTTGCGCTCCTGCGGCACCCAGCCGATGCCCGCCGCCGCGCGCTGGTGTGGCTGCAACTTGTGCAGCGCCGCCTGCCCGCCGAGCGCGATGGTGCCGCCGTGCTGGCGCGTGGCGCCGGCCAGCGTGTTGATGAGCGTGGTCTTGCCCGTGCCGTTGCGGCCCAGCAGCGCGAGCGTCTGGCCCTCGCCGAGCGTGAACGCCACGTCGTGCAGCACCACGGCCTCGCCATAGCCGGCGCTCAGGTTCTCGATGCGCAGCAGTTCAGACATGGGCATGTTCTCCGTGGCCCAGGTAGACCTCTTTGACCTTCGGGTCGTTGGCGATCGTCTCGGGGTCGCCTTCGGTCAGCAGCGCGCCGTTGACCAGCACCGTCATGCGGTCGGCGAAGCTGAACACCAGGTCCATGTCGTGCTCGATGAGCAGCACCGACACGTCGGCCGGCAGCGCGGCCACGGTCTGCAGCAGCTCTTCGCGCTCGCCGGCGGGCACGCCGGCCACGGGCTCGTCGAGCAGCAGCACGCGCGGCTCGCAGGCCAGCGCGATGGCGATCTCCAGCAGGCGGCGCTTGCCGTAGGCCATGAATTTCGTCTGCTGCTGCGCCACGTCGGCGAGGTGGAACTGCTCCAGCAGTTGCCCGGCCCGCTCGGCGATGCGCTTGTCCGCGCCCAGCGGGCGCCACCACTGCGCGCCGATGCCCTTGTGCTGCGACACCACGAGCGCCAGCGTTTCCAGCGGCGTCATCGAATCGAAGAGCTGGTTGATCTGGAAGGTGCGCACCAGCCCGCGCGCCACACGCTTGTGCGGCGCGAGCGTGGTGATGCCTTCGCCGAGCAGCGAGATGCGGCCTTCGGTGGGCGTGAGCACGCCCGTCAGCAAATTGATCAGCGTGGTCTTGCCGGCGCCGTTCGGGCCGATGAGCGCATGGCGCGCGCCGCGCTTCAGTTCCATCGTGACGTTGTTCGTGGCCGTGATGCCGCCGAAGCGCATCACGAGGCCCTGGGTCGAGAGCACGGTGTCGGTCGTCATGCCGCACCGCCCTTCTTCTTCGCAGTGCCGAACCATGTCCACGGCTTGAGCAGGCGGTCGCGTCCCACGAGCACCAGCAGCACGAGGATGAGGCCGATCCAGAACATCCAGTACTGCGGCGTCACCGACGACAGCCAGGTCTGCAGCAGCTTGAAGACGATGGCGCCGGCCACGCCGCCGTACAGCCAGCCCACGCCGCCGATGACCAGCATCAGCAGCACGTCGGCCGAGCGGTCGAAGGCCAGCACGTCGAGTGAAGCGAAGCCGGTGGTCTGCGCCAGCAGCGCGCCCGCGGCGCCCGCGATGCCGGCGGCCACGGTGTAGACCACGGCGAGCCGCGACACCACCGGGATGCCGATGGCCATGGCGCGCAGCCGGTTGTCGCGGATGGCCTTGAGCGTGGCGCCGAAGGGCGAATGCACGATGCGGCGCATCACGAGGAACAGCACGAGCATCACGGCCAGCGAGTACCAGGCGGCCGTGCGGCCATACAGGTCGAACTCGAAGAGGCCGAGCACCGGCCCCATGACCACGCCCTGCAGGCCGTCGGCGCCGCCGGTGAGCCAGTCGAGCTTGTTGGCGAGTTCGAGCAGCAGCAGCGCGGTGCCCAGCGTGACCATGAGCCGCGTGAGGTCGCTGCCGCGCAGGATGGTCACGCTGGCCACGAGGCCCAGCACGGCCGACAGCACGGTGGCGAACACGAGGCCGACGGTCGGGTCGGGCATGACGAGCTTGGCGAACAGCGCGGCGGCGTATGCGCCGAAGCCGAAGAAGGCGGCGTGGCCGAGCGACACGATGCCGGTGTAGCCGAGGATCAGGTCGAGCGACATCGCGAACAGCGCGACGATGGCGATCTCGTTGACCAGCAGCGAGTGCGAGGGCATGGCCAGCGGCAGCGCGAAGGCCACGGCCCAGACCACGAACTCCCAGGGCCGCCAGCGCGCGGTGCGCAGCAGGGCCGATTCATAGGCAGGCGCGCTCATCTCAGCGGCCTCCCTTGCGCGTGAACAGGCCTTGCGGCCGCCACATGAGGATCAGGATCATGAGCAGGTAGACGGTGAACGCGCCCATCTTCGGAATGAAGTACTTGCCGGCCACGTCGGCAATGCCGAGCAGCAGCGCGGCGGCGAGCGGCCCGGTGATCGACGAGGTGCCGCCGACCGAGACGACGATGAGGAAATAGATCATGTACTTGAGCGGGAAGGTCGGGTCGAGCCCGAGGATTTCCGCGCCCAGCGCGCCGCCCAGCCCGGCCAGGCCCGAGCCCACGGCGAAGGTCAGCAGGAACACGACATTGACGTTGATGCCCAGCCCGGCGGCCACGCGCGGGTCGTCGACGGCGGCGCGCAGGCGGCTGCCGAAGCGCGTCTTCGAGAGGATGAGCTGCAGCACCACGGTGAGCACGGCGCACACGGCGATGATGAAGATGCGGTAGTGGCCCATGCCCAGCAGGAACGCACCGTCGCCGAATTCGCTGCGCCCGCGCAACCATTCGGGCAGTTGCAGGTTCTGCTGCGACGAGCCGACGAAGTAGTCGACGGCCGCGACGGCCATGAACGCCAGGCCGATGGAGAACAGCACCTGGTCCAGGTGCGGCTTGCCGTACATCGGCCGGTAGAGCGTGCGCTCCAGCAGCGCGCCGGCCAGCGCGACGACGATGAACGCGAGCGGCAGGCAGGCCAGGAACGGCACGCCGAACTTCTGCATCGCGAACACGGTGAGGTAGCCGCCCGCCATGGCGAAGGCGCCGTGCGCTAGGTTGATGAAGTTCATCAGCCCGAGCGTCACGGCCAGCCCCACGGCGAGGACGAAGAGCAGCATGCCGTAGGCGATGCCGTCGAAAAGAATGGTCAGCATGTCGGTTGTCTGGGTCTGGTGCGGTCGTTCAGGATGCTGCTATTCGGGGGTGCGTGCACAGGCCACCGGGTACTTCCCTCCGCGAATGTCCCCCGGGCTTCGCCCTCCTCCTTGATTTCGCTGCGGGAAGCACCCAGTGCCCTGCGCACACTGAGCGCTGTCGTGGTGCTGGCCGATCAACGACCGCACTGATGACGCTCACGTCGACGGGGTGCCTTGCGCAGCGAAATCAAGGAGGAGGGGCGCAGCCCCGGGGGACATTCGCGGAGCAAGGCACCCCGTCGGCGGGAGCGCCGCCCTGAACGGCAGCGCTCCCACCGGCGAAGCGAAATTACTTGGCTTTACCCGGGTCCTTCACGCCCTTCAACACGTCGAACTCGATGTTGTAGAGCTGCCCGTCCTTCTTTTCAACCTTGCGCAGGTACACGTCCTGCACGATGTCGCGCGTCTGCGCATCGATCAGCACCTGGCCGCGCGGGCTTTCGAAGACCTGGCCCTTCATGGCGGCCAGCAGCGCTTCGCCGCCGCCCTGGCCCTTGGTGGTCTTGAGGGCTTCGTAGATCACGCGCATGCCGTCATAGCCGCCCACGGCCATGAAGTTGGGGCGCATCTTGGGGTTGGCTTTCTGGAAGGCCTCGACGAACTTCTTGTTCAGCGCCGAGGGGTGCGCGGCTGAGTAGTGGTGCGAGGTGACCACGCCCAGCGCGCCGTCGCCCATGTCGTTCAGTTGATCGTCATCCGTCACGTCGCCGGTGGCGATCATCTTGATGCCGGCCTTGTCCATGCCGCGCTCCAGGAACTGCTTCATCACCGCCGCGCCCGCGCCCGAGGGCACGAAGACGAACAGCGCGTCGGGCTTGGCGTCGCGCACCTTCTGCAGGAACGGCGCGAAGTCGGGGTTGCGCAGCGGCACGCGCAGCTTCTCGAGCACCTTGCCGCCGTTGAGCTGGAAGCGGTCGCTGAAGAACTTCTCGGCGTCGTTGCCCGGGCCGTAGTCGGTGACCAGCGTGACCACCGACTTCACGCCGTTCTTGGGCGCCCAGTCGCCCATCACCACCGACACCTGCGGCAGCGTGAAGCTGCTGCGCACGATGTAGGGCGAGGCCTCGGTGATGCTCGAGGTGGCGGCGGCCATCACGACCTGCGGCGTCTTCGACTGCGTGGCCAGCGGCGCGGCGGCCAGCGCGGCCGGGGTGATGCCGAAGCCGGCGATCACGTTGACCTTGTCGTTGACGATGAGCTCCTGCGCCAGGCGCTTGGTCACGTCGGGCAGGCCGGTGTCGTCCTTCACGATCAGCTCGACCTTCTTGCCGGCCACGGTGTCGCCGTTCTGTGCCATGTACAGGCGCGCGGCGGCCTCGATCTGGCGGCCGGTGGAGGCCGACTGCCCCGTCATCGGCAGGATCAGGCCGATCTTGAACTTGTTGTCCTGGGCGCTGGCCACAGGCAGCGACAGCGCGGTGGCGAGCGCAATCGCCGAAAGGCCCGCGGTCTGGATGAGATGGCGTCTTTGCATGGAATTTTTCCTTTGAGGGACGGAACGCGAAACGGGGCGTATTTTGAACAATTCGCAACAATTGACGGAGCAGGCAACCACCTACCCGCCCGCCGCACGGGTCTTTGTTGCGCGATCAGTCGAATGGTTGCGCGATGATCGCGCAACCGATGTTTTCAGTGGTCGGGGCGGTACGCGGAATCGAGCGTGAGCGTACCCACGGCGCGTGACACGCAGGCGCAGATGCGCGTGGTCGCCTGCTTCTCGTGCGGACTCAGGAACACGTCGCGGTGGTCGACTTCGCCGTCCACAGCCAGCACGTCCATGGCGCACAGGCCGCACTCGCCGCGCTTGCAGTCCGACAGGGTCTGCACGCCGGCCGCATCGAGCGCGTCGAGCAGGGTGCAGTCGGCCGGCACGGTGATCGACAGGTCGTGGCGCGGAATGCGCACGGTGAAGGCCTGCGTCGCAAGCCGGCCGCTGCTGCCGAAGGTTTCGAAGCGCAGGTCGGCGAGCGGCCGGCCCGCCGCGGCCCAGGCGCGCTTGACGGCTTCGAGCATCGGCACCGGGCCGCAGGTGTAGAGCTGGCCGCCGGGCGGCAGCGCGGCGATGGCGGCGTCGAAGTCGATGGGCGCGGCACCTTCGTGCGCCTGCACGCCGGCCTCGCCCAGCGCGTCGCGCAGGGTGTCGAGGTAGCCGAACTCGCCCGCGTGGCGCGCGCCGTACAGCATGGCCACCGGCACGCCGCGGCGTCGGGCCAGCGCGCCCAGGCGCTGCGCCATCAACACCAGCGGCGTGATGCCGATGCCGCCGGCCACGAGCAGGTAGCCGGGCGCCGCGAGGTCGAGCGGAAAGTGGTTCTGCGGCGCGCTCACCTGCAGCCGGTCGCCCTCGGCCAGCCGCCACATCGCGCGCGAGCCGCCACGGCCGTCGTCCAGCCGCTTGACGGCGATGCGCCAGCAATTGCCGTCGCCCTCGCCCACCAGCGAGTAGGAGCGCGTCTGCACGCGGCCCTGCTCGGTCATCACCTGCACCTGCAGGTGGGCGCCGGGTTCATGCGCGGCAACGAAGTCGGTGTCGGGGCGCAGCGTGAACTCGCGCACGGTGGGCGTGACGTCGCGCAGCGCCACCACCTGCGCCTGCATCCATTGAAGATCGCTTTTCATCGGGGAACACCAGCAGGGAAAGAGAAGAAAAAGAAGTCGTCGATCAGCCGCGACGGCGGATCAGTTGCACGCCCGGCAGCGGACGCTGTTCGGCGCTCGGCGTGCCGTGCAGCGCCTCGCGCAGGTTGCGCCGCGCGATGCGGCTGTGCTCGCGCATCAGCGCTTCGGCGCGCGAGCCCTCGCCGGACTCGATGGCGTCGAGCACCTGCAGGTGCTGGTCCTGCGCGATCACGAGCATGTCGCGCGCGGCCGGCGAATTGGCCTGCACGATGACGAAGCCGGAGGGCGAGGCGAACGGCAGGTTGACCACGCGTTCGAGCTGTTGCGCGATGACGGGGCTGCCCGCCATCTCGCACAGCAGCGCATGGAATTTCTCGTTGTGCGTCACGTAGCGCGAGAAGGCCGCGTCGTCGAGCGCGGGCTCGCGCAGCAGCTCGTCGATGCGCGTGAGGCAGGCGCGCGCTTCGCGCAGCACCACGGGCGCCGCGCCGCGCTCGGCCGCCAGCCGCGCCACGAGGCCTTCGAGCGTGCCGCGCAGCTCGATGGCATCGGCCACGTCGCGTTCGGAGAACGTGCGCACCGCATAGCCGCCGTTGGGCAGCGCTTCGAGCAGGCCTTCCTGTTCGAGTCGCATGAGCGCGCTGCGCACCGGAGTGCGCGATACGCCGAGCTGTTCGGAAATGGCGACCTCGGCAATGCGCGCGCCGCCGGGCAGCTCGCCCGCCAGGATCATCTCGCGCAGCCGCAGCTGCGCCTTCACGGCCTGCGAGCTGCCGCTGTCGCCGGGCTCGGCGGGAGAGACGGTGGCGACCTTCATCACGCGGCCTGGCTCTCTGGGGCGGGACGGATCGGGATCGCGGCGCGCGCGGGCCGTTCCTTCTCGATCATGCGGTCGATGAGGCGCCGCGCCCACATCGAGCCTGCGTCGATGTTGAGGTTGTAGAACTGGTGGTCGGGGTGCTCGTCGATCGCTTTCTGCTGCGCCTCGAGCACGATCTCGTCCTCGCGGAAGATGCCCGACACGCCCTCGCGCAGTTCGTGCGTGAGGCGCTGTTCGCCCAGGCAGTAGTTGCGCGCGAAGGCCCAGAAGTACAGGCAGGTCTTGTCGGTCTCGGGCGTGATGGTGTTGAGCACGTAGCCGTTGACGCCCTTGCTACGGTCGCCGGCGTTGTCGTTCGACGGCACCGCGCCACTGCCCGCCTCGGCCACGCCGACGTCGATGTTCACCGTGCACGGCCCCTCGAAACGGATGATCTGCCAGCGGTCGACCTTGCCCGTGTAGCCGCGCGCATGGCGGATCTGGTTGCCCCAGAACGGCGGCGCGTCGATGTTCTCCATCCAGCGCGTGACGGTGGCCGAGCGGTCGCCGTGCGTGGCCACGAAGGGCGCTTCGGCCACCTCGCGGTTGCCGATGGACGAGCCGTGCACGAAGGTCTCGTGCGTGAGGTCCATGAGGTTGTCAACCACGAGTCGGTAGTCGCAGTTGACGCGGATCATCTTGCCGTCGCCGGCCCAGGCCGGGTCGTCGTTCCAGTGCATGTCGGGCACCAGCGCGGGGTCGGCCTTGGCCGGGTCGCCGGGCCAGATCCACACGAAGCGGTGCTTCTCGACCACCGGAAAGCTGCGCACGCAGGCCGAGGGGTTGAGCGTTTCCTGGCTCGGCATGTGGGTGCAGCGGCCCTGGCTGTTGTAGACCAGGCCGTGGTAGCCGCAGACCAGCTCGTCGCCCTCGAGGCGGCCCAGCGACAGCGGCATCAGCCGGTGCCAGCAGGCGTCTTCGAGCGCGGCCACCTGGCCGTCGGTGCGGCGGAACAGCACCACTTTCTGGTTGCAGATCGTGCGTGGCAGCAGCGCGTGACGCACTTCGACGTCGTAGGCGGCGGCATACCAGGCGTTGAGCGGAAAGGCGGTCGTGGGCGTCTTCATGAATACGCAATGTATACAGAACAGAGAGACATTCCAGAGTTGAACCCCTTATTCGAGGGTAAACACTGACGTCTACGTATACAAACAGGCTTTTCACGAAGGCGCTAGGATTCCGCTCGTTCACAGTCACGACGGAGTTCATTCCATGTCCCAGCATGCCGCCCTGCCCGCCCGCTACGACCACGTGGGCAGCTTCCTGCGTCCGCAGTACCTGCTCGAAGCACGCGAGCAGAAAGCCAAGGGCCAGATCACGCCCGAGCAACTGCGCGAGGTCGAAGACAAGGCCATCACCGAGATCGTCCGCTTCCAGGAAGACATCGGCCTGAAAAGCATCACCGACGGCGAGTTCCGCCGCACCTACTTCCACATCGATTTCCTCGACCAGCTCGGCGGCGTGAAGACCGACATCCCGGTCACCATCCGCCGCCCCGACGGCACCGAGGAACTGGCGCCGCCCGCAATGCGCGTGATCGACAAGGTGCGCCACGTGAAGGACATCCAGCTCGCCGACTTCCAGTACCTCAAGAGCCAGGTGTCGGCCGGCCGCACGCCGAAGGTGACGATCCCGTCGCCGACGATGCTGCACTTCCGTGGCGGGCGCGCTGGCATCAGCAAGGACGCGTACCCCGAGCTCGACCCGGTGTTCTATGACGACGTGGCCAAGGCCTATGGCGACGAGTTGCGCTCGCTGGCCGCGGCCGGCTGCACCTACGTGCAGATGGACGACACCAACCTCGCCTACCTGTGCGACGAGCACATGCGCGAAGCCGCCCGCAAGCGCGGGGACGACCCGAACGAGCTGCCCCACCGCTACGCGGCCTTCATCAACAAGGTGGTGGCGCAGAAGCCGCCGGGCATGCTGTTGGCCATGCACCTGTGCCGCGGCAACTTCAAGAGCACGCACGCCGCGGCCGGCAACTACGAGCCGGTGGCCGAGGCGCTGCTCAAGGAGATGGACCTCGACGCCTACTTCATGGAGTACGACGACGCCCGCTCGGGCGACTTCAAGCCGCTGCGCTACCTGCCCAAGGGCAAGACCGTGGTGCTCGGCCTCGTGACCACCAAGTTCGGCGAGATGGAAGACAAGGACGAGCTCAAGCGCCGCATCGAGGACGCCAGCAAGTACGCCTCGCTCGACCAGCTCGCGCTGTCGCCGCAGTGCGGCTTCTCCAGCACGGTGCACGGCAACAACATCGCCGTCGAAGCACAGCGCAACAAGCTGCGCCTTGTCGTCGAAACCGCGCAGGAAGTCTGGGGCTCGACCTGACGCGCGGTTTCTGTTGAAGTCGGGGGCATGACGACGACGCAGATTTACTCCGGCCCCCTCAGCATGTTCGGCGCGAAGGTGCAGATCGCCGCGTACGAAAAAGGCATCACTTTCGAGCTCACCATGGTGCCGTTCACCACCGACGACGCCTACGAGCCCAAGCACCCCGAGGTGCTGCGCGTGAACCCGGTGAAGCAGCAGGTGCCGGTGCTGGTCGACGACGAGGTCGCGCTGTTCGACTCGACGCAGATCTTCGAGTACCTCGAAGACCGCTACCCCCAGCCCGCGCTGTGGCCCGAGGGCATCGCCGACCGGGCCCGCGCGCGGCAGCTGGAGCAGAAGTCGGACGAGGTGTTCTTCCCCAACGTCATCAAGCTCTTCGGCTTGCAAGACGCCATGCAGAGCGCGCCGGCCGTGGCCGCATGCGCCGGCTGCGCGCGCTTCTACGAAGAGATGGAAGGCCTGCTCGCCACGCGCGAATACCTGGCCGGCCCTTATTCCTTCGCCGACATCGCCTTCTACATGGCGCATGTGTTCGCCGACCGCAAGGGCGCCGGCATGACAGACGCCACGCCGCGCCTCGTGGCCTGGCGCGAGCGCGTGGGCGCGCGGCCCGCCGTGCGCGCGGTGGTCGATCCGATGATGCGGTTCCTGGCTTCGCAAGGGCGCGGCGTGCCGGCCTTCCTGCAGCGCTGAGCGGGCACCGAGGCATCACCCGCCCATGCCGGACACCCTCTTCGACTGGCTGCCCTCCCCTTCGCAGCATTTTCTTGCCGTCACTTTCGCGTTGCTGGTCTATGTGCTGACCACGCGCACGCGCCGCGAGCAGCGCGCCCCCACCACCGCCATCGCGTGGGTCATGGGGCTGGTGCTCATGCCCTACGCGATCCTGCCGATGTACCTGCTGTTCGGCCAGCGCAAGCTGCGCCCGGCCGGTGCGCCCCGGCCGCCGCGTTCGCTGCCGCCGGGCCACTGGGCGGCCGACCTGATCGAGAGCTTCGGCCTGGCGCCGCCCGGGCGCTGCGCGATCCGCATGCACGCCGACGGCGAGGCCGCGCGCGAGGCGCTGTTCGAGGTGATCGACGGCGCGCGCCAGCGCCTGGACGTGTGCACCTTCATCATCGGCGACGACGCGCTCGGCCACGCCGTGCTGGCGCGGCTCGCGCAGCGCGCGCGCGAGGGCGTCAAGGTGCGCGTGCTGCTCGACGGCTTCGGCGCGCTGTCGCTGCCGCGCCATCACTTCGACCGGCTGCGCGCGGCCGGCGGCGAGGTGGCGGTGTTCCGCCCCTTCTTCAGCCTGCGCCGCATCGGGCCGCGCAACCTGCGCAACCACCGCAAGCTCACCATCGCCGACGACCGCTGGCTGTGGTCGGGCGGGCGCAACCTCGCGGGCGAGTACTTCTCCGGCAACGACAAGCACCCCGAAGCCTGGCACGACCTGTCCTTCGACCTGCAGGGCAGCGTGGCCGCCGCCGCCGCGCGCCAGTTCGATCACGACTGGAGCTCGGTGCGCGGGCGCAAGGCGCGCGCCATCACCGCCGCCGACGTGCCCGCTGGGCCCGGCTGCGCCATGGCCCAGTTCCTGCCGAGCGGCCCCGACCAGACCGAGGACACGGCGCACGCGCTGCTCATCGACGCCTGCTTTCGCGCCGAGCACCGCATCCTCGCGATCACGCCCTACTTCGTGCCCGGCGACGGCCTGCGCGATGCGCTGCGCCTCGCCGCGCGGCGCGGCGTGCAGGTGACGATCGCGATGCCGGCGCAGTCGAACCACCGGCTGGCCGACTTCGTGCGCGCACGCGCCATGCGCGACCTCGCGCGCGCCGGCGTGAGTTTTCGCATGCTGCCCTTCATGGCCCACGCCAAGGCCGTGGTGGTCGACGACGAACTGGCGATGTGCGGCTCGATCAACCTCGACCTGCGCAGCCTGCTGCTGAACCACGAGGCGGCGGTGGTGTTCTACGGCCACGACGACATCGAATGGCTGGCCGAATGGATCGAGACCACCGCCTCGGCCGGCGAGCCCTACCGCGCGCGGCGTCCGGGGCTGCTGCGCGACGTGGCCGAAGGGCTGCTGCTGACCGTCGCCTTCCAGCTGTAGGCGGGCGGCGCATCGCCCAAGATGCACGAATGCAACACAATTGCAACCAATTGAACATTCGCACTAGAATCGCCACCGGTTCCGGTGGATGACCGTTCTTCCGGAGCCCCCTGCATTGCGGGGCAGCCCGCTCCGGCCCGGCCTCATGGGGCCCACCGAAGCGCCATTCGTACCGCCGTTGTCGTGAGAAAGTGCCCAAATAACAGGCACCACTACAGCGAAGCAAGTTCCCTTCCTACGAGCCCAGAAATTAAGATAAAGGTTCACTGATTGTTGCCACATCGTGGGGAGGAATGAGCGGTCCGCCCGCCCTCTGCACTGAATGAGCAACCAGTAGTCCCCCGCACTTCAGAAGCATCGGCGCCCGTCAGGGCGTATCGCCTTCGGCGACCTCGATGCGATGCAGGAGCGTGACCGGCAAAGGCGGTCGCGGCGGGGTTTGAGTGCTGGGCGCCGGGCGACACCTTCGCGCGGCCCGAAGCGATCCCCTTTGTTGTCGATCACTGCCGGATTCCCCTGAGCACGGGGAGAAAAATCGATGCCTTTCATTGATTCGCTGCTGGCGCTCGCGCGCCGGCTGGGCGCAGCCTTGCCTGTCGTTTTGGCCGTGCTGCTGCCGTTGTCCGCCGCTCCCGCCTGGGCGGCCCTGAACGAAGTCGGCCGCGCCACGCCGAGCGTGCACCGCCTGCGCTTCTTCATCGACCCGCAACTGGCGGCCGACATCGGCGCGCCCGAGGCCGGCCGCCGGCTCGCGCAGTACGTGGCCGACCTCAACACCGTGTTCCAGCGCGAGACCGTGCGCAGCTTCACCTTCGACCCCGCGAAAGACCTGCAGCTCGTCGCGCCCGGCGCGGCGCCGCCTTGCGGCTTCAACGGCGTGGCCGGCGGCGAGATCGTGCTGTGCGTCGGCCCCTCGAAGCGCGGCTACAGCCACGGCGGCCTGACCACCAGCACCACCTTCCCACCCACCGGCGTGACCTGGAACCTGAACTGGACCGCCATCCACGACCCGCTGCGCCTGTCGCGCGCCATCACGCCGGCCGCGCCCGAGTCCACCGAGAAGGACTACCTCGGCCGCCAGCTCAAGACCTTGCTGCACGAGCTGGAGCACGTGTTCGGCGCCGGCTCCGGCGAGTACTACAACGCCATCGCCGTCGCCGACACCACCGAGACCGCGCCCGCCAGCGACCTCGCGCTCGTGAAGCACACCGATCGCTACTGGTGGACGCGCCAGCACTGGCGCCTCGACCCGCTGCTGGGCACCGTGTTCGAGCAGCGCTACGACCCGGCCGCGAACCGCGTCGCCACGCTCGGCCTGATCCGTTTCACCGAAGGCACCAAGGCGCAGATCAACACCGACTGGCGCGACTGGCCCAAGCTCGGCAGCTCGAAATTCATGGCCGCGACCACCGCCACGCAGGTGCGCGTGACCGAACGCGAGAGCGGCGCCGCGCTGGCCGGCGCGCCGGTGTCGGTGTGGCGCGACCCGGGTGCCGGCAAGCCGCTGGAGCCGATCGCGCAGGGCACGACGAATACCGACGGCCGTTTCGTCTTCGACTGGCGCTGCGGTTTCAGCTGCTTTGCCGTCGGCAAGACCACGCTGCTCGTGAAGGCGCAGGCCCCGGGCCGCGCGCCGGGCGCCACCTGGTTCACCATCTTCGACGCCTTCGAGCAGAAGGCCGTGCAGGGGCAGGCAGCCTTCACCATCGACCTGCCGCTGGGCGTGCCCGACAGCCAGAAGCCGGCCGTGTCCCTGGCCGCGCCCGCGATGGCGACCGTGGGCCAACCGGTGGCGCTGGCGCCCGTGGCGGTCGACAACGTCGGCGTCTTCGGCGTGAAGGTGATCGGCACCGACAGCCTGCCGATCTGCACCTTCACCGCCCCGCCCTACACCTGCCACTGGACGCCGACCGCGCCGGGCGTGCAGATCGTCCGCGTGATCGCCATCGACGCCGCGGGCAATGCCGAGGTCGCGTCGGCGCAGGTGATCGTGCGCGCGCCCGCCGACACCACCGCGCCGACCGTCACGCTGAACGCGCCGCCGATGGCCTCGTCGGCCGCCGGCCTGCCGGTGCGGCTGTCGGGCAGCGCGACCGACGACACCGGCGTGGCCGAGCTGGCCTTCATCGTCGATGGCAAGACCGTCTGCGCGCTGCGCGCCGCGCCCTACGCCTGCAGCTGGACGCCCGCGCGCGCCGGCCTGGCGAACATCGAACTGCGCGCCACCGATGCAGCGGGCAACGTCGCCACCACCTCGGCCACCGCGCGCGTCGGCGCGGAACTGCGGCCCGAAGACCTGTAAGAGGTAGCGCTCAACGCCGGTTCGTGAAGCTGGCGTTGCCCAGCCCGGTGCCGATGGTCAGCACGCCCCAGTGGCGCACGTCGCGCATGAAGGGCAGCTCGCTCAGGCCCTGCACCACCGCGTCGTTGTGCATGAGCACCAGCGTCGCGCCCGAGCCGATGATCGGCAGGCGCCGCCACAGTGCGGCCGGCAGGTGGAAGGCGCGGCTCTCCCAATCGCCCGGCAGGTTCTGCGCCCCACGCGCGATCGAGCCGTCGGAGCGGATCAACCCCGGGCAGCCGATGCCGATGAAGGGCGCGAGCCGGATCTTGCGGCGCTCGGCGTAGATCACCATGTCCTCGAGCATGTCGGCGATGCGCTCGACCATGTGGCTGCGGTTCGGGCCGTCGTCGGCGTGGCGCCACTTCTCGCGCTTGACCACTTTCGCGCGCGAGAAGTCGGACGCCTTGCGGTGGCGCGTCTTCACGATGCCGCAGCGCACGTTCGTGCCGCCGATGTCCACCGCCAGGATGGCGTCGTGCCCCTTCAGCAGCGGCGGCGGCGTCAGGTGCGCCCAGCCGATCAACCCGCCGTCGTCCACGTTGTGCGACAGCCGGCCCAGCTGAACGTGCACGCCCAGGTCTTCGAGCATTGCGCCCGCCTCCAGGATCGCGCGCTCGCCCACGTCGCTCTCGGGAAAGCCGCCGCCGACCACGATGCGCTGCACCTTGCGCCATGAGGGCTGGCGCACGAAGCGCTGGACCACGAAGGCCAGCTCTTGCGCGAACTCCTCGATGGCGCCATGCATCACGTCGCCGGCGGCCGTGGCGGTTTTTCCCTGCAGCGCGCGGTCGAGCTGCTTCTTGCTCAGGTCGCGCGAGTGGGCCGCGCCCAGCGGGTCGCGGCCGGTCTTGCGGCGCCGCTTGCGCCAGCGCTCGAGCAGTTCGCGAAACGCCGTCTGGCTGGCCTGGTCGCCGACGAATCCATTCTTGTCGCGCAGCTGCAGGCTGTAGCCGTCCACGCGCAGGCCGGGCAGCTCGCGCAGGCCGTGGATGTCGGGACCGGGGGGCGCGTGCCTGGTTTTTTTCATGACGGCCACTATGGGCCGCTGCGCGCCCGTGGCGCATCGGCTTCGCGCACCACGGCGTGTAGGAGACGGACGGGTACGGCTGGCGCGGCGATGCCGATACACTGACCCGGATGCACCTGCCTCGCAGCTTCTGGCGCGCCGCCCTGTGGCTTTTCGCGATGCTCTGGCTGGCCGCCGCCGCGCCCCGCGCGCAGGCCGCCGACGAGACGCTGCGCGTCGGCTCCAAGCGCTTCACCGAGTCGTACATCCTGGCCGAGGTGCTGGCGCAGACCGCCGCGCCGCACACCGCGTCGCCGCCCGTCGTGCGGCAGGGGCTGGGCAACACGGCCATCGTGTACGAGGCACTGCGTTCGGGCGCCATCGACCTGTACGCCGAATACACCGGCACCATCGCGCTCGAGATCCTCAAGGGCTCGCCCGCCGAGACGCGCGAGGCCATGAACACCGCGCTCGCGCCGCTCGGGCTGGGCGTGGCGATTCCGCTGGGCTTCAACGACGGCTATGCGCTGGCCGTGCGCGCCGCCGACGCCGACAAGCTCGGGCTGCGCACGCTGAGCGACCTGGCCAAACACCCCGAGCTGCGCATCGGACTGTCGAACGAATTCATCGGCCGCGCCGACGGTTGGAAGGGCCTGGCCGCGCGCTACGGCTTCACGCAGACGCCCACCGGGCTCGACCATGGCCTGGCCTACGAGGCGATGACGGCCAAGCAGATCGACGCCATCGACATCTACACCACCGACGCCAAGATCGAACACCTCGGCCTGCGCGTGCTGGTGGACGACAAGCAGTACTTTCCGCGCTACGACGCGGTGGTGCTCTACAAGCTCGACCTGCCTGCGCGGCTGCCGAAGGCGTGGGCTGCGTTGCAGGCGCTCGAAGGCAAGATCGACGAGCACGCGATGATCGCGATGAACGCGCGCGCCGAGTTGCAGGGCGTGCGCTTCGACACCATCGCGCGCGACTTCCTCGCGGGCGCCACCAAGGACGGCAAGACGCCGCCGAGCGCCACGCGCGGCTTTACGGCCAAGCTCTTCGGGCCCGACCTCTGGCCGCTGGCGCGCCAGCACCTGCTGCTGGTGGCGGTGTCCGTCGGCGTGGCCATCCTCATCGGCGTGCCGCTCGCGATCCTCGTGTTTCCGCACCTGCGGCTGCGCGCCGTGGTGCTGGGCTTCGCGAGCGTGATGCAGACCGTGCCCTCGCTGGCGCTGCTCGCGGTGCTGATCTCTTTGCTCGGCGCGATCGGCGCCCTGCCCGCGCTGATCGCGCTCACGCTGTATTCGCTGCTGCCGATCATGCGCAACACCGTGACCGGGCTGGCCGAAGTGCCGAATGGACTTCGGCTGGCCGGCACCGCGCTGGGCATGACGCCGCCGCAGAGCCTTCAGTTGGTGCTGCTGCCTCTCGCGTTGCCCACGCTACTGGCGGGCGTTCGCACCGCGACAGCCATTGCCATCGGCACGGCCACCATCGCGGCTTTCATCGGCGCGGGTGGTTTTGGCGAGCGCATCGTGACGGGGCTGGCGCTGAACGATCGCGAGCTGTTGATGGCAGGTGCGTTGCCGGCTGCTGCCATGGCGTTGATCAGCGAAGGGGTTTTCGAGCTGATCGAATTTCTGATGCGTCGCAGTCGCAGGGCGCCGCTCGCCTGAGCTGTTCAGGGCGACGCTCCCGCCGACGCGGTGCCTTGCTCCGCGAATGTCCCCCGGGCTTCGCCCTCCTCCTTGATTTCGCTGCGCAAGGCACCGCATCGACGTGAGCGTGTTCAGTGCGGTCGTTGATGGGCTGCGCACCACCGCCGCTTCCCGTGCGCAGGACACTGGGTGCTTCCCGTAGCGAAATCAAGGAGGAGGGGCGAAGCCCCGGGGGACATTCGCGGAGGGAAGTACCCGGTGGCCTGCGCACGCGCCCCGAAAAACACAGGCGTAAAAAAGCCCCCGACTGGGGGCTTCCAACAATTCAGAAAGAGGCGTCAGGCCAACGTGTAAGCCGTCTTCACCGTCGTGAAGAACTCTTGCGCGTACTTTCCCTGCTCCCTCGGTCCATAGCTCGATCCCTTGCGACCACCGAACGGCACGTGATAGTCCACCCCCGCCGTCGGCAGGTTCACCATCACCATCCCCGCCTGGCTGTGGCGCTTGAAGTGCGTCGCGTACTTCAGCGAGGTCGTCGCAATGCCGGCCGAGAGACCAAACTCGGTGTCGTTCGCCGTCGCCAGTGCCTCTTCGTAGTTCTTCACGCGGATCACACTCGCCACCGGCCCGAACACCTCCTCGCGGTTGATGCGCATGTTCGCGGCGGACTCGCTGAACAGCGCCGGCGACATGTAGTAACCGTCCGTCTCCAGCTTGAGCAACTCGCCGCCGGCCGCCAGCGTCGCACCCTCGCCCTTGCCGATGGCGACGTATTCCATGTCCTGGTCGAGCTGCGACTTCGACGACACCGGGCCCACGTCGGTGCCCTGCGCGAGCGCATCGCCGACCTTGATCTTCGCCATGCGCGCCTTCATCGCCTCGATGAACTTCGGGTAGATGCCCTCGGTCACGATCAGGCGGCTCGACGCCGTGCAGCGCTGGCCGGTCGAGTAGAACGCGCTCTGCACGCTGAGCTCCACGGCCTGCGCGAGGTCGGCGTCGTCCAGCACCACCTGCGGGTTCTTGCCGCCCATTTCGAGCTGCACCTTCTTGTGGTTGGTGACGCACTGGATGGCGATGTTGCGACCCACGCCCACCGAGCCGGTGAAGCTGATCGCGTGGATACCCGGGTGGTTGACCAGCGCATCGCCGATCACGCTGCCGCGCCCCATCACGAGATTGAACACGCCGGCCGGAATGCCCGAGCGGCTGATGATCTCGGCCAGCGCCCACGCGCAGCCCGGCACGAGGTCGGCGGGCTTGAGCACCACGCAGTTGCCGAAGGCCAGCGCAGGCGCGATCTTCCAGGCGGGAATCGCGATGGGGAAGTTCCACGGCGTGATGAGCCCGACCACGCCGACCGGCTCGCGCGTGATCTCCACGCCGATGTTCGGGCGCACCGACGGCAGCACCTCGCCCGACAGGCGCAGGCACTCGCCCGCGAAGAACTTGAAGATCTGCCCCGCGCGCGTGGCCTCGCCGATGCCTTCGGCCTTGGTCTTGCCTTCTTCGCGCGCCAGCAGCGTGCCCAACTCTTCCTTGCGCGCCAGGATCTCGGTGCCGATCTTGTCGAGCGCATCGGAGCGCGCCTGGATGCTGCCCGTCGCCCAGGCGGGAAAGGCGGCGGTGGCGGCGGCCACGGCGGTGTCGACCTGGCCCTTGTCGCCCTGCGTGTACTGGCCCAGCACGTCGGCCAGGTTGCTGGGGTTGATGTTGGGGCTGTAGCTGTTGCCGGCCAGCCATTCGCCGTTGATGAGGTTGTTGAATTCAGTCATCGTCGATGTCCTTGTGTGCGTGTTGCGGTGAGGAGGTTGGAAAAGTCCCAAGGCTAGGTGGCGCCTTCGGACTCCACGTAGAGGGCGTACAGCGAATGGCTGGCCGCCATGTAGAGGCGGTTGTTCTTGGGGCCGCCGAAGGTGAGGTTGGCACAGCGTTCGGGCAGGCGGATGAAACCGATGGGCTTGCCTTGCGCATTGAAGATCTTGACGCCATCGAGGTCTTCGGACTTCGCCTGCGGCTGATAGACCTTCATGCCGTTGCCGGCATCGATGGGTTCGGGAGCGACGGCGCCGTTCCAGCCCCAGCCCATCCAGAGATTGCCGTCGCGGTCGACGCGAAAGCCATCGAGCGCCGCGGCGCCCGTGCCATCGATGAGCTTCAGCTTGTTCGACACACTGCCATCGGCCGCCACGTCATAACTCCAGAGGCTGCGGTTGGGCGTGCCCTTCCATTCGACGACGTAGAGCTTCTTCTCGTCCGGCGAGAAGGCCAGGCCGTTGGGATTCACGAGGTCGGTGATCACCGCCGAGAGCTGGCCGTCGGGCGTGAGGCGGTACACGTTGGTCGTCGCCTGCTCGGACGCGGCCTTCTCGCCTTCCCACGTGCCCGAGATGCCGAAGAGCGGGTCGGTGAACCACACGGTGTCGTCCGATTTCACGACCACGTCGTTCGGCGAGTTCAGGCGCTTGCCCTGGTAGCGGTCGGCCAGCACGGTCACGCGCCCGTCGGATTCGGTGCGCACCACGCGCCGCGTCACCGAGTGCTCGCAGCTGATGAGGCGGCCCTGCCGGTCGCGCGTGTTGCCGTTGCAGTAGCCGGCGTTCGCCTTATGGACCTTGAACTCGCCGGTCTTTTCCTCGTAGCGCATCAGACGGTTGTTCGGAATGTCGCTGCACACGAGATAACCCTCGCGCGGCAGGTACACCGGGCCCTCGGCCCAGCGCATGCCGGTGCCGACCTGCTCGAGCGTGCTGCTGTAGATGCGGTACTTCGCAAAGCTGGGGTCGAGGATCAGCACCGACGGGTCGGGGTAGCGCTGCTGCGGCTTGTAGGGAAACGACTGGGCGCCCGCGGCGGCGGCCACCGCGCCGAGTGCCGAGCCGGCGGCTGCCTGCAGCAGGCGACGGCGATCCATGTGCTTGTTCATACGGTCTCCTGGGATGTTTCAGCCGTCAGCGCACGAAGGCACCGGGCGCTCAGCGGACCATGCAGGGGCGCTTGTTGTCGAAGGTCCAGTTCGGAATGAGGAACTGCATTGCCTGCGCATCGTTGCGTGCACCGAGGCCATGCTTCAGGTACAGCTGGTGCGCCTTCTCGACCTCGGCCATGTCGAGCTCGATGCCCAGGCCGCCGCGCGTGGGCACCTGCACGAGGCCGCCCTCGATCTGCAGCGGCGCCTTCGTGAGGCGCTGGCCGTCCTGCCAGATCCAGTGCGTGTCGATGGCCGTGACCTTGCCCGGCGCCGCAGCGGCCACGTGCGTGAACATCGCGAGCGACACGTCGAAGTGGTTGTTCGAATGCGAGCCCCAGGTCAGGCCCCAGGCCTGGCACAGCTGCGCCACGCGCACCGAGCCCTGCATCGTCCAGAAGTGCGGGTCGGCCAGCGGAATGTCGACCGACTGCAGCGAGAGGCTGTGCACCATCTCGCGCCAATCGGTGGCGACCATGTTGGTGGCGGTCGGCAGGCCCGTGGCGCGGCGGAACTCGGCCATCACCTCGCGACCCGAGAACACGCCCTCGGCGCCGCACGGGTCTTCGGCATAGGCCATCACGCCGTGCAGGTCGCGGCACAGGCGGATGGCGTCGGCCAGCAGCCAGCCGCCGTTGGGGTCGAGCGTGACGCGCGCCTGCGGAAAGCGCGCGTGCAGCGCGCGGATGGCTTCGACCTCTTCCTCGCCGCGCAGCACGCCGCCCTTGAGCTTGAAGTCGGTGAAACCGTAGCGCGCGTGCGTGGCCTCGGCCAGGCGCACGATGGCCTCGGGGGTCATGGCTTCTTCGTGGCGCAGGCGGAACCAGTCGTTGTCGGCGCCGGGGTCGGTCTCGTACGGCAGGTCGGTCTTGGTGCGGTCGCCCACGTAGAAGAGGTAGCCGAGCATCTGCACCGCATCGCGCTGCTGGCCTTCGCCGAGCAGCGCGGCCACGGGCACGCCCAGGTGCTGGCCCAGCAGGTCGAGCAGCGCGGCTTCGGCGGCGGTCACGGCGTGGATGGTCACGCGCTGGTCGAAGGTCTGCAGGCCGCGCCCGCCGCTGTCGCGCGCGGCAAACGCGTTGCGCATGCGGTTGAGCACGGCGTTGTGGTTGCCGATGGGCTGGCCCACGATGAGGTCGCGCGCATCTTCGAGCGTCTGGCGGATCTTCTCGCCGCCCGGCACCTCGCCCACGCCAGTGTGGCCGGCGCTGTCGGTCAGGATCAGCAGGTTGCGCGTGAAGAACGGGCCGTGCGCGCCGCTGAGGTTCATCAGCATGCTGTCGTGGCCCGCGACAGGCACGACGCGCATGGCGGTGACGACGGGCGCGCCCGACACGACATGGGAAACGGATTCAGGACTTGTCATCTTCGGGCTGTGGCCTCAATCGGCAGTGATGTGGCGGGTGTCGATCAATGTCTTCCATCGCGCCCACTCGCGCAACTGGAAGGCGGTGAAGTCCTCGGGCGTGCTGGCGACGATTTCCAGGCCCTGGTCGAGCATGCGCTTCTTCGTCTCGGGGTCCTGCATGGCGGCGATGACCGCGTCGCTCAGCTTCTTCTTCGTGGCGGGCGGCAGGCCCTTGGGCGCGGCCATGCCCTGCCACGAATAGACCTCCGCGCCCTTCACGCCGGCCTCGGCGAGTGTGGGCACGTCGGGCAGCACGGGCGAGCGCTTGTCGCCGGTGACGGCCAGCGCGCGCAGCTTGCCGGCGCGGATGTGCGGCAGCACGGCGTTCACGTTCTGGAACGAGAAGTCGACCTGGTTGCCCAGCAGGTCGTTCACCGCCGGCGCGCCGCCCTTGTAGGGCACGTGCACGCCTTCGGTCTTCGATTGCTGCCAGAAGAGTTCGGCCGACAGGTGGTCGGACGAGCCGTTTCCCGAGCTCGCGAACGAGACCTTGCCGGGCGTCTTGCGCAGGAGCGCGAGCACGTCGGCCACGGTGTGTTCAGGCCGCGCGACGTTCGCCACGAGCACGTTGGGCGCCTGCACGGGCACGCTGATGTAGTCGAAGTCCTTGGTGGCGTCGTAGGGCACGCTCTTTTGCAGGTGCGGCGTGACGACGAAGGCGCCCAGCGACGACACCAGCAGCGTGTAGCCGTCGGGCAGTGCGCGCTTCACGAAACCGGTGCCGATGGTGCCGGTGGCGCCGGGCCGGTTGTCGACCACGAAGCTGCCGCCGAGCTTGCCCTGCAGCTGCTGCGCCAGCGCGCGCGCCACCATGTCGGTGGAACCGCCGGCCGGGAACGGCACGATGATCGTCACGGGTTTCTGCTGCGGCCATGCATCGGCCTGCGCCGAGGCGTGCAGCGGCGACAGCAGCGCGGTGGCGGCGAGCGCGAGGCCCGTCGCCAGGAATTGCGTTCTCTTCATGCGCGGTGGTCCGATCAGGAAGGAAGGCGCACAGCCTGGCGCGCGAGCAGCTTCCATTCGCCGCCCTGCTTCTGCCAGACGCCAAGGATCTTCAGCGCGACCTTGCCGGGCTTGCCTGAGTCGTTGGTGTCGGCCGTGAGCGTGTGGCGCACGATGGCGGTGTTTCCGTCGACGACCTTGATGGTCTGGTCGGTGATCGCGATGGTCACGAAGTCCGACTTGCGGTCGAGCAGGTCGGCGATGAAGCTGGCCTGCGTGTCGACCTTGCCGCCCGAATGGCCGTAGCTCAGGTCGTCGGCCACCAGCGCGCGCAGCGCGGCCGGCGTCGGGTCGACCATGGCGACGCGCAGCCGCTCGGCGGCCGCCGCAACTGCGGGTTCGGCCGCTGCGCCGCTGCTGCTGCTGCCACCGCTGGCGGCGCAACCCGCGAACACGGCGGTCGCTGCGGCGGCGAGCAGGAATTTCCTGATGAGCATGTCGTTGTCTCCTGTTGTTCTGTGGTGCTGGCGACTACTGCGATCAGTGCCGGCTTACTGCGGGCCGAGCGTGTCGATGAGCGCCTTCAGTGCGTCCATCTCGTCGGGCTTCAGGTCGGTCAGCGGCGCGCGCACGGGGCCGGCGTCGTGGCCGACGAGCTTGGCGCCCGCCTTCACGATGCTCACGGCGTAGCCGGGCACGCGGTTGCGCAGCTCCAGGTAAGGCATGAAGAAGTTCTTCAGCAAGCGGTGCTGCGTGGCCATGTCGTCGTTGGCGACTGCGTGATAGAAATCCATCGCCGTCTTCGGAATGAAGTTGAAGACCGCCGACGAGTACACGGGCGTGCCCATCGCCTTGTAGGCCGCGGCATACACCTCGGCCGTGGGCAGACCGCCCAGGTAGGCGAAGCGGTCGCCCATCTTCTGGAAGATCGCGACCATCGCTTCGATGTCGCCCACGCCGTCCTTGAAGCCGACGAGGTTCGGGTTGCGCTCGGCCAGGCGGGCCAGCGTGTCGGGCTTGAGGCGGCTGCTGGCGCGGTTGTAGACGATCACGCCGAACTTCACGCTCTTGCACACGGCCTCGACGTGCGCGGCCAGGCCTTCCTGGCCGGCTTCGGTGAGGTAGTGCGGCAGCAGCAGGATGCCGTGCGCGCCGGCCTTCTCTGCGGCTTGTGCGCATTGGATGGCAAAGCGCGTCGGGCCGCCGGCGCCGGCAATGATCGGCACCACGCCGCGGCAGGTGTCGACCGCGGTCTGGATGATGCCGGGGTACTCGTCACCGGTCAGCGAGAAGAACTCGCCCGTGCCGCCCGCGGCGAACAGCGCGCTCGCGCCGTAGGGGGCCAGCCATTCGAGGCGCTCGATGTAGCCCTTCTTGTTGAAGTCGCCGTTGCTGTCGAAGTCGGTCAGCGGGAACGAGAGCAGGCCGGAGCCCATGATGGTCTTGAGTTCTTGCGGGTTCATCGGAAGTCGTCCAGTGAAAAAAGAGAAATGAGGAAAAGAAGAGAGAAGAAGAAGGGGCCGCTCAATCGAGCTTGAGATTGGCCTGCTGGATCACTTGCGCCCAGCGCGCGCGTTCCTTGGCGAAGAACTGGTCCTGCTCGGGCGCGGTCATGGTCACGACCTCGGCGCCCTGCCCCGCCAGCCGCGCCCGGATGTCGGGCGTGCGGATGATGCGGACCAGTTCCTTGTTGAGCCGGGCGATCACCGCGTCAGGGGTGCCGCGCGCCGCGACCATGCCCTGCCATGTGCCCGACTCGTAGCCGGGAACGCCCTGCTCCGCGATGGTCGGCACGCTGCCGATCAGCGGCATGCGCGTCGATTTCGAAACAGCAATGAGCTTGAGCTTGCCGCTTTGCACATGCGGGTACGTGGCCAGCATGCCGTTCATGAGCACCTGCGTCTGGCCCGCGACGGTGTCGAGCACGGCCTGCACGCCGCCCTTGTAGGGCACGTACTCCCACTTGGCGCCGCTCTTGCGCTGCAGCTCGACGCCGGCCAGGTGCGCGGTGCTGCCGCTGGCGGTGACGGCGAAGTTGAGGTCGCTCTTCTTCGACAGCTCGACCAGTTCCTTCAGCGTGTTGGCCTGCACCGACGGGTGCACCACCAGCAGGTGCGGCGAGTAGGCCAGCATGGCCACGCTGCGCAGGTCCCTCGACGGATCGAACGGCAGCTTGGGGTACAGCGACGGGCTGATGGCCAGCGCGCCGAGGTCGCACAGCATGAGCGTGTGGCCGTCGGCCGGCGCCTTGGCCAGCATGTCCGCGCCGAGGTTGCCGTTGGCGCCCGCGCGGTTCTCGATGACCACGGGCTGGCCCAGCGCTTCGGACAGCGGCTGGCCGATGGCGCGCGCAATGATGTCCGACGAGCCGCCCGGCGGGTACGGCACGATGAGACGGATGGGCTTGGAAGGCCAGGTGCCGCCCGCCCCTTGCGCGAACGCGTGCAAGGGCAGGCTGGCGGCCAGTGTGGTGGCGAGGGCGGCGCCGAGCGCGCCGCGTCGGTTGACGGTCATGGGGGCTGTCTCCTGAAGTTCGATGCAGGCATGCGGGGCCGCGATGGCGCCGCATGTTATCAGTCATCGTACAACTAGAAAATCAGCTTGTCCAGACTTGAACCCCGAAAACCCGGGGAGAACTCAGCGCGAAGGGGTGTTGTCGGACGAGGCGGTGCCGTGGCCGGCCGCCTCCGCCCTGGCTTTCTGCTGTTGCGCGGCTTCCTGCGCCATGCGCAGCCGCTCGCGGCTGTTGGTCAGGTGGATGCGCATCGCGGCACGTGCCGACTCGGGGTCGCGGCGCGCGATGGCCGCGTAGATTTCCTCGTGCTCGCGGTTCACGCGGCTCAGGTAGCTGCCGTCCTGCACGCGAATCGCGCTGATGCGCGTGCGCGGGATGATCGTCGTGCCCAGGTGCCGCATGATGTCGGCGAAGTAGGGGTTGCCGGTCGACTGCGCGATCTCCAGGTGGAAGGCGAAGTCGGGCGCCACGGTGTCGCCGCCCACCTTGACGTTCTGCTCGAACGCGTCGAGCGCCTGGCGCATCGCCACCAGCTGCTCGTCGGTGCGCCGGCTCGCGGCCAGCCCGGCGGATTCGGTCTCCAGGCTGATGCGCAGCTCGAGCACGGCGAGCACGTCGACCGAGGTCGCGATCTCGCCGGGATCGAGGCGAAACACCCCGCCCATGCCGCCCGGACGCGGCTGCAGCACGAAGGTGCCCACGCCGTGCAGCGTCTCGACCAGCCCGCCCGCCTGCAGCTTGGACAGCGCCTCGCGCACCACGGTGCGGCTCACGCCGTAGGCCTGCATGATGGCCGACTCGGTCGGCAGCTTGTCGCCGGGGCGCAGCGACTGGCTGCGGATCTTCTCGCCCAGGTCTTCCACCAGCCCGTTCGCCAGGCCGCGCGCGCGCTGGCGCGGCCGCCCCACGAAAGCGGCGTTGCCCGCCGGGTTGTCAGCGGTCGTTGTCTGAACTTCGGGATTACCCGCAGTCGTTGAGGCCATGACGACGATCATAATCCCCTCACAGTTGTACGACAACAGATAACTTATCACCTAAAAACGGTGACGACGTTGTCCACCTCCTCTGCTTCCCCTCACACATCCGAAGACATGTCGACGCCTGAAGCCCCCTCCCCCCAGCTCGGCCGCCTGCTGCTGACCGGCGCCGCCGGCGGCCTGGGCCACGTGCTGCGCGAACGGCTCGCGCCTTTTGCGAACGTGATCCGCCTCTCTGACATCGCCGACATCGCGCCGGCCACGGGCGCGCATGAGGAAGTCGTGCCCTGCGACCTGTCCGACAAGGCCGCGGTCGACGCGCTGGTGGCCGGCTGCGACGCCATCGCCCATTTCGGCGGCGTGTCGGTCGAGCGCCCGTTCGAGGAAGTGCTCGAAGCCAACATCAAGGGCGTGTTCAATTTGTACGAGGCCGCGCGCCGCCACGGCGTGAAGCGCGTGGTGTTCGCCAGCTCGAACCACGTGATCGGCTTCTACAAGCAGGACGAACACATCGACGCGCACGCCGCGCGCCGGCCCGACGGCTACTACGGCCTGTCGAAGTCCTTCGGCGAGGACATGGCGCAGTTCTACTTCGACCGCTGGGGCATCGAGACGGTGAGCATCCGCATCGGTTCGTCGTTCCCCGAGCCGCTCAACCGCCGCATGATGAGCACCTGGCTCAGCTACCGCGACCTCACGGCGCTGATCCAGAAGTCGCTCTTCACGCCCGACGTGAAGCACACGGTGGTCTACGGCATGTCGGCCAACCGCGACCTGTGGTGGGACAACGCCGCCGCCGCGCACCTGGGCTTCGTGCCACAGGACAGCTCCGAGGTGTTCCGCGACAAGGTCGAGGCACAGCCGCCGGTGGCCTCCACCGACCCGAACGCCATCTACCAGGGCGGCGCCTTCACCGCGCAAGGCCCGTTCGGCGACTGAACGGGCCGCACCGCATGCAAGCCGAACTCGTTCTCGACGCGCGCAACGGCACGGGCGAAAGCCCGGTGTGGCTGGCCGCGCAGCAGGCGCTGTACTGGGTCGACATCCCCGCACGCACGCTCAACCGCTGGCACGCCGGCGAAGGCCATGCGCAGTGGCGCGCCGACGAAATGATCGCCTGCATCGCACCGCGCGCCGACCGGCCCGGCGAATGGATCGCCGGCATGGAAAGCGGCCTGTTCTCGCTGCGCGAGCGCGCCGACGGCACGCTCGCGGCCACGCCGCTCGCTCCGGTGGCGCACGCCGCGCCGGGCATGCGCTTCAACGACGGTCGCTGCGACCGGCAAGGCCGCTTCTGGGCCGGCACGATGCTGCTGGACATGGCCGCGGGTGCACGCGTCGGACGCCTGTACCGCCACGGCCCCAGCGACGACGGCGCGGCCTTGCAACTGGACGACCTGATCGTGCCCAACGGCCTGGCCTTCAGCCCCGACGGCCGCACGATGTACCTGTCGGACTCGCACCCGAGCGTGCAGGCCGTCTGGGCCTTCGACTACGACACCGACACCGGCACGCCCCACAACCGGCGCCTGTTCATCGACATGAATCCCCTGCCCGGCCGACCCGACGGCGCGGCCATGGACGTCGACGGCTGCTACTGGATCTGCGGCAACGACGCCGGCCTGGTGCACCGCTTCACGCCCGACGGCCGGCTCGACCGTTCGCTCGCCGTGCCGGTGAAGAAGCCCGCCATGTGCGCCTTCGGCGGCGCGAACCTCGACACGCTGTTCGTCACCTCGATCCGCCCCGGCGGCATCGACCTGTCGGACCAGCCGCTGGCCGGCGGCGTGTTCGCGCTGCGCCCCGGCGTGGCGGGCGTGCCCGAGCCGGCGTTCGGCTGACCCTTTTCTTTCTGTTTACGACAACCACCAAGAGGACGAGACAAATGAAGCTCTACAAGACACTCATCGCACTTGCTGCCGGCGCGGCGGCCGCGTTGACCACGCTGACCGCCGGCGCCACCGAGTTCCGCTCGGCCGACATCCACCCCGACGACTACCCCACCGTGACCGCCGTGAAGTTCATGAGCGAACGGCTCAAGGCGCTGTCCGGGGGCAAGCACAGCATCAAGGTCTTCAACAACAGCGCGCTCGGCAACGAGAAGGACACGATCGAGCAGACCAAGATCGGCGCGCTGCAGATGGTGCGCGTGAACATCGCGCCCATGAACAACATCTGCCCCGAAACGCAGGTGCCGACCATGCCCTTCCTGTTCCGCTCGGTGGAGCACCTGCACAAGGTGCTCGACGGCCCGGTTGGCGAAGAAATCCTGAAGTCGTGCGAGAAGCAGGGCTTCGTGGGCCTGGCCTACTACGACAGCGGCGCGCGCTCGATGTTCACGGCCAAGAAGCCGGTGCGCAACTTCGCCGACATGAAGGGCCTGAAGGTGCGCGTGCAGCAGTCCGACCTGTGGGTGTCGATGCTCGAAGCCATGGGCGCCAACGCCACGCCGATGCCGATGGGCGAGGTCTACACGGGCCTGAAGACCGGCCTCATCGACGCCGCCGAAAACAACTACCCCACCTACGAAAGCGCGCGCGCCTTCGAGGTCGCCAAGTACTACAGCAAGACCGAGCACTCGATGGCGCCCGAGATGCTGCTGTTCTCCAAGCGCGCGTGGGACAAGCTCTCCGCCGAAGAACAGGGCTGGCTGCGCCAGGCCGCCAAGGAATCGGTGCCCTACATGCGCAAGCAATGGCAGGAGCGTGAAGTGAAGTCGCTGGCCACGGTGAAGGCCGGCGGCGCCGAGATCATCGACGTCGACAAGGCCCCGTTCCAGGCCGCAATGAAACCGGTATACGACAAGTTCATCACGGACGCGAAGCTCAAGGACCTCGTGAAGCGCGTCCAGGACACGAAGTAAACAGGGCTCGCCCCCAGGCTTCGCGCACTTCGTGACCCTGCACCCCTGCCAGGGGCCACGAAGAGGCGGAGCCTCTCCATTTTTCGCGCTGGAAATATGTACACCAAACTTTGCCGCACGCTCGCCCGTGCCTGCATGTGGTTGGGCATCCTCGGTCTCGTCGCGGTGATCTGCGCCGTGAGCTGGCAGGTGTTCGGCCGCTACGTGCTCAACAACACCCCCACCTGGGCCGAGAGCCTCGCGCTGCTGCTGGTGCTCTACGTGACCATGCTGGGCGTGGCCGTGGGCGTGCGCGATGCGGGCCACATCGGACTTGAATCGTTCCTCGTGCTCGCGCCCGACTGGCTGCGCCTGAAGATGGAATACCTCATCCACGCGCTGATCCTGCTGTTCGGCCTGGCCATGGCCTGGAACTGCGCCTCGCTCGCCGAATCGGTGTGGGACTACCGCCTGCCCACGCTGTGGATTTCCGAAGGCTGGAAGTACGTGCCCGCCGCCGTGTCGGGCGTCCTCATCGTGATGTTCTCGATCGAACACATCATCGCGCTCGCTCAAGGCCGCGAAGTCGAACCCGCCTGGGGCTGAACCTCATCATGACGACCCCTCTTCTCATTCTTTGCCTCTCGTTCACGCTGTTCCTGCTGCTCGGCGTGCCGGTGGCGTTCTCGATCGGCCTCTCGGCCCTGGCCACGCTGCTGTACGAAGGGCTGCCGCTCGCGGTGGGCTTCCAGCAGATGACCTCGGGCATGGGCATCTTCTCGTTCCTGGCCATTCCCTTCTTCATCTTCGCCGGCGAGCTGATGCTCTACGGCGGCATCGCGGACCGCATCGTCAACTTCGCGCGCAACCTCGTGGGCCACGTGCGCGGCGGCCTGGGCATGTCGAACGTGGTGGCCTGCACCTTGTTCGGCGGCGTCTCGGGCTCGCCCGTGGCGGACGTCTCGGCCATGGGCGCCGTGATGATCCCGATGATGAAGAAGGAGGGCTACCACGCCGACTACGCAGTCAACGTGACGACCCATGCGGCACTGGTGGGCGCGCTGATGCCGACCAGCCACAACCTGATCATCTATTCGCTCGCAGCAGGCGGCAAAGTGTCGATCGCGGCGCTGATCCTGGCGGCGCTGCTGCCAGCGGCCGTGCTCACGCTGAGCAACCTCGCGGCCGCCTACCTCGTGGCCGTGAAGCGCGGCTACCCGGCCGGCAGCTTCCCGGGCTGGGCCATCGTGGCGCGCTCGTTCGCGGCGGCGCTGCCGGGCCTGTTCATCGTGGTGCTGATCCTCGGCGGCATCCTGTCGGGCATCTTCACGGCGACCGAATCGGCGGCGGTGGCGGTGCTCTATGCGCTGGCGCTCACGATCTTCGTGTACCGCACTCTGAAGTGGGAGCACTTCATCAAGGCCGCCTCGAAGGCCGTGCGCACCACGGGCGTGATCCTGCTGCTCATCGGCATCTCGAGCACCTTCGGCTACCTCATCAGCCTGTACGGCGTGGCCGAGCTCACGGGCCAGATGCTGTCGCAGGTGACGACCACGCCGTGGATGATCTTCCTGCTCATCAACATCATCCTGTTCGTGCTGGGCACCTTCCTGGACATGGCCGCGACGATCCTGCTGTGCACGCCGATCTTCCTGCCGATTGCACAGCAGTACGGCATGACCTCGGTGCAATTCGGCGTGGTGATGCTCATCAACTGCGCGCTCGGCCTGAACACGCCGCCGGTGGGCACCACCCAGTTCGTCGGCTGCGCCATCGGCGGGGTGTCGGTGGGCACGGTGATGCGCACGATCTGGCCCTTCTACGGCGCGTTGATCTTCGCGCTCGGCGTGGTCACTTTCGTGCCCGCGTTTTCCACCTGGCTGCCCAGCCTGTTCATGGTGGTGAAGTAAAGAAAAGAGAAAGGGCCTCCCGATGGCCGATGCGAACACCCGACCGCCGCTGTACATCCGCATCCACGCGGCCGACAACGTTGCCATCGTCGCGAACGATGGCGGCCTGAAGGCCGGCACGGCCTTCGACGACGGCCTGGTGCTGGTCGACACCGTGCCCCAGGGCCACAAGGTGGCACTCGTCGACCTGGCCGAAGGCGACGCCATCCGCCGCTACAACGTGGTGATCGGCTACGCGCTCAAGGCGCTGCCGCGCGGCAGCTGGGTGCACGAGCGCGTGATGCGCATGCCGGTCGCGCCGGAGCTCCACGGCCTGCCCATCGCCACGGTCAAGCCCCCTGCCCTACCGGCGCTCGAGGGCTACACCTTCGAGGGCTACCGCAACGCCGACGGCTCGGTGGGCACGCGCAACATCCTCGCGATCACGCAGACCGTGCAGTGCGTGGCCGGCGTGACCGAGTTCGCCGTGCAGCGCATCAAGGCCGAGCTGCTGCCGAAGTACCCGCATGTCGACGACGTGGTGGCGCTCGAACACAGCTACGGCTGCGGCGTGGCCATCGACGCGCCCGACGCCATCGTGCCGATCCGCACCCTGCGCAACATCAGCCTCAACCCCAACTTCGGCGGCGAGGTGATGGTCGTGAGCCTGGGCTGCGAGAAGCTGCAGCCCGAGCGGCTGTTGCCGCCCGGCACCATCCCGATCACCGACCAGCGCGGCGCGCCCGCCGATGATCTCGACGTGGTCTGCCTGCAGGACGACGCGCACGTGGGCTTCATGTCGATGATCGATTCGGTGATGCGCCAGGCCGACGTGCACCTCGCGCGCCTGAACCAGCGCCGGCGCGAGACCGTGCCCGCGAGCGAGCTCGTCGTGGGCGTGCAGTGCGGCGGCAGCGACGCCTTCTCGGGCGTCACCGCCAACCCGGCCGTGGGCTTTTGCACCGACCTGCTGGTGCGCGCGGGCGCCACCGTGATGTTCTCGGAAGTCACCGAGGTGCGCGACGGCATCGACCAGCTCACCTCGCGCGCGTCCACACCCGAAGTGGCCGACGCGATGATCCGCGAGATGGCCTGGTACGACGCCTACCTCGACAAGGGCCGCGTCGACCGCAGCGCCAACACCACGCCGGGCAACAAGAAAGGCGGGCTGTCGAACATCGTCGAGAAGGCGATGGGCTCGATCGTCAAATCAGGCTCGGCGCCGATCACCGGCGTGCTCGCGCCCGGCGAGAAGCTGACGCACAAGGGCCTGATCTACGCCGCCACGCCGGCCAGCGACTTCATCTGCGGCACGCTGCAGCTGGCCGCCGGCATGAACCTGCACGTGTTCACCACCGGCCGCGGCACGCCCTACGGGCTGGCCGAGGTGCCGGTGATCAAGGTCGCCACACGCAGCGACCTCGCACGCCGCTGGCACGACCTGATGGACGTGAACGCGGGCCGCATCGCCGACGGCGAGGCCAGCATCGAGGACATCGGCTGGGAGATGTTCCGCCTGATGCTCGAGGTGGCCAGCGGCCGCAAGAAGACCTGGGCCGAGCACTGGAAGCTGCACAACGCGCTGGTGCTGTTCAACCCGGCACCGGTCACCTGATCGAACCACCCTCACGGAGCACAGCCATGGAAGACCTCAAGGACAAGACCGCCCTCGTCACCGGTGCCAGCACCGGCATCGGCGCGGCGGTGGCCATCGCGTTCGCCGCGCGCGGCATGCGCGTGGCCGTGCACTACAACAGCTCGGCCGATGCGGCGGCCCGCGTGGTCGACACCATCCGCGCGGCCGGCGGCACGGCCTTCGCGCTGCAGGCCGACGTGCGCGACACCGCCGCGATCCGCGCCTGCGTGCAGGAAACGACGGCGCAGTTCGGCCGCATCGACGTGCTGGTGAACAACGCCGGCAGCCTCGTCAAGCGCATGCCCATCGCCGAGTTCGACGATGCGCTGTTCGACGAGGTGATGCACATTAACGCGCGCTCGGTACTGGCCTTCTGCCGCGAAGCCGTGCCGCAGATGCGCAAGCAAGGTGGCGGCGCCATCATCAACGTGACCTCGGTGGCCGCGCGCACCGGTGGCGGCCCCGGCGCCTACCTGTACGCGGGCGCCAAGGGCTTCGTGAGTACCGCGACACACGGCCTGGCACGGGAACTCGTGGGCGACCGCATCCGCGTGAACGCGGTCGCGCCGGGCGTGATCCAGACGCCGTTCCAGGACCGCTTCTCGACGCCCGCGATGCTCGAGACCTTCAGGACCGGCATCCCGATGGGGCGCCTGGGCACGGCCGACGAATGCGTGGGCGCCTTCCTGTACCTGGCCTCCGAACAGCTCTCGGGCTACGTGACGGGACAGGTGCTCGAGGTGAACGGCGGGCAGTACATGCCCTGACGCCTGCGCCTGCGCCACACCACACAACAGATCAACAACGGAGACAGAGACACCATGCAAAGAAGCCAGTTCGTCCGCGGCCTTGCCGCCCTTTCGGCCACCGCCGCCCTCTCGCTCGGCCTGGCCGCGCCCGCCGCGGCACAAGCCAACGACTTCCCGAACCGCACCATCGAGCTGCTCGTGCCCTACCAGCCCGGCGGCGGCACCGACGGGCTGGCGCGCGCGTTTTCCGAAGCCAGCCGCAAGCACATCTCGCAGAGCATCGTGATCGTCAACCGCCCCGGCGCGGGCGGCGCCATCGGCTGGACCGAGGTGATCAACGCCAAGCCCGACGGCTACAAGCTCGCCGTGCTCACGGTGGAGCTGCTCACGCTGCCGCACCTGGGCCTGGCCAAGTTCAACTACGACGACTTCCAGCCCATTGCGCAGCTCAACGCCGACCCGGCCGCGATCACCGTGAAGGCCGATGCGCCGTGGAACACGATCGAAGAATTCCTCGCCGCCGCAAAGAAGTCGCCCGAGAGCATCCGCGTGGGCAACTCGGGCAACGGCTCGATCTGGCACCTGGCCGCCGCCGCGCTCGAAGACAAGACCGGTACCAAGTTCGGACACATCCCGTTCCAGGGCGCCGCGCCCGCCGTGCTGGCGCTGCTGGGCGGCCACATCGAGGCCGTGGCCGTGAGCCCCGCCGAAGTCACGACGCATGTGCAGGGCGGCAAGCTCAAGGTGCTGATGGTGATGGCCGACAAGCGCGTGAAGGGCTTCGAGAAGATCCCGACCGCCAAGGAGCGCGGCATCGACCTGTCGATCGGCACCTGGCGCGGCCTCGGCGCACCGAAGAACACGCCACCCGAAGTGATGGCCAAGCTGCGCGAGATCACCGCCAAGACCGCCGCCGAGCCGCTGATGCACGAGGTGATGGACAAGCAGAACCTGGGCTACGTCTACACCGACGGTGCGGTGTTCAAGGAAACGCTGGCCAAGGACAACGCCTACTTCAAGGCGCTGATCACCAAGCTCAACATCAAGCCGTGAGCGCGACACGACAAGGAAGCACGACCATGCAACGCCGCACACTCATCCAGTCCGCCCTCGCCACCTCGCTGGCCGCGGCCCTGCCCGCCTTCGCGCAGGGCGGCACCGCCTGGCCCACGGGCAAGGCCATCACCTACCTCGTGCCCTTCCCCGCGGGCGGCACCACCGACGTGCTGGGCCGCCTCATCGGTCAGAAGCTCGGCACCGTGTTGGGCACGAGCGTGATCATCGACAACAAGGGCGGCGCCGGCGGCAGCGTGGGCTCCGAGATCGGCGCGCGCGCCGCGCCCGACGGTTTCACGCTGGTGGGCGGCACGATCAGCTCGCACGCGATCAACGTGAGCCTGTACCCCAAGCTGGGCTACGACCCGCAGAAGTCGTTCGCGCCCGTGACGCTCATCGGCACCAACCCGGTCGTGCTGGTGGTGAACCAGGCCAGCCCCTACAAGACGCTGAAGGACGTGATCGCCGCGAGCAAGGCCAAGGCCGGCGGCCTCTCGTCGGCCTCGGCGGGCACGGGCACCTCGCAGCACCTGGCGCTGGAACTGCTGGGCTACAAGTCGGGCGTGAAGTTCACGCACATCCCGTACAAGGGCAGCGGCCCCGCGATCCAGGACGTGATCGGCGGGCAGGTCGACATGATGTTCGACACCACCGTGGTGGCCGGCCCGCACATCCAGAGCGGCAAGCTGCGCGCCATCGCGGTCACCTCGGCCAAGCGACTGGCCTCGATGCCCGATGTGCCCACGGTGGCCGAGTCGGGCGTGCCCGGCCTGCAGGACTTCGAGGTGGTGTCGTGGCAGGCGATCTTCGTGCCCGCGGGCACGCCGCCCCCCGTCGTCGATCGCCTGCACACCGAGATCCGCAAGATCCTTGCAACGCCCGAGATGCAGGACAAGCTCAAGGGCTTCGGGATGGAGCCCGCCGACCTCACGACCGCGCAGATCGCCGCCTTCCAGAAGACGGAAGTGGAGAAGTGGGCGCTGGTGATCAAGGCTGCAGGCATCAAAGCGGACTGACCCCGAATCCGACAACATCCACACCCCCACAAGCGCCCGGTGGGCGGTGTGGTGCGGGCGGCCCCTCTGTGCCGCCGAGGCGCGCAGCGTTTCGCGGATCAGGGCTCGCAGCTGTTTGAGCGAAGCGAGTTCTGCGAGACCCCGCGAAACGCGAGCACCGCAGGGCAGCCGCGAAGCGGCCGGCACAGTGGGGCCGCCCGCGCCGCACCGCCCGCCGGGCGCGCATCCACACAGGTAAAGAACAAGCAAGCAACCAAGGGAAGCTTCCTACGTCCCCAAGGAGAAGCGCTTTATAGAATGCCCGTCCGATTCCGCATTCCAGGCCTTCCACAACGTGTCCGATCGCTCCGCAGTTCTGCCCCAATACCTGTTCCCCAAGCAGGCCCTGACCAATTTCGCCGGCTGGGTCGCAGGCAAGGAACGAGGCGCGGTCACCACCTGGATCATTCGCCGCTTCGTTGCCAAGTACAACGTCGACATGGGCGAGGCGCTCGAGTCCGACATCCATCACTACAAGAGCTTCAACCAGTTCTTCACGCGCGCCCTCAAGCCCGGCATGCGCCCGCTCGCACAGGCCGACCTCGTCTGCCCCGTGGACGGCGCCATCAGCCAGTTCGGTGCCATCGAGGGCGACCAGATCTTCCAGGCCAAGGGCCACAACTACACGACCACCGCGCTGGTCGGCGGCGACGCGGCGCTGGCCGCCAAGTTCGCGCACGGCAGCTTTGCCACGCTGTACCTGAGCCCCAAGGACTACCACCGCATCCACATGCCCTGCGACGGGCGGCTGGTGCGCATGATCCACGTGCCCGGCGACCTGTTCTCGGTCAACCCGACCACCGCGCGCGGCGTGCCCGGCCTGTTCGCGCGCAACGAACGCGTGGTGTGCGTCTTCGAATCAGCCAACGGCCCCTTCGTGCTCGTGCTCGTGGGCGCCACCATCGTCGGCAGCATGGCCACCGTGTGGCACGGCGTGGTCAACCCGCCGCGCGTGGGCGAGCTGCGCGAGTGGCACTACAACGACCAGCAGATCGACATCAAGAAAGGCGACGAGATGGGCCGGTTCTTGCTGGGCTCCACCGTCGTCATGCTGTTCCCGGCGCCCGCGCTGGCCTTCAACCCGGACTGGTCGCCCACCCGCGCGATCCGCCTGGGCGAAGCCATGGCCAACTACGCCTGATTTGTGAAGCTTTGTCTCGAAACCCGCATGCTGCATGCCTGTACAGCTATAAAACCAGTAGCATCCTGATCCTTCGCGCTATAGTCGTCGGCCAGCCAGACGGTCCATGACGACCAATCACAAACAAGAGTGCGCCGCCCCGGCCCGCCCCCGGCCGACGGTCCGCCCAGCTTCGAGGAGATGATGTCGATGAGTACCAAGGAAAACGCAGCCATCAGCCAGTTGCTCGCCCTGCTCGAAGCCCGCTATGCGCTGCGTGTGCTGTGGGCCCTGCGCGACGGCCACGCCCAGACCTTCCGGTTGCTGCAGGACAGCGTCGGCGGCATCACTCCCAACACCCTCAACACCCGCATCAAGGAATTGCGCGAAGCCGGCGTCGTGAGCCACGGCAGCGACGGCTACTGCCTCACGCTGAGCGGGCAGGACCTGCTCAAGCGCCTGTCCGACCTGCAGGCCTTCGCCGCCAAGTGGCAACTCGGGCAGAGCAAGAAGGCCGCGGGGCCGGCCGCCGCGCAGCCCGCATCGGCCGATGCCTCCGCGCCCGTGGCGCCTGCGGCGCCGACGCCTTCTGCCCCCGACGCAGCACCTCCCGCAACCACGCCGCCCGGCTCCGACAGCCAGGGCTGAAGCGGGGTCCTCGCGGGCCTCGGTAAACTCCGCGCCTCCGATTCCTCTCCCATTTCATCGACGCAAGGAGCGTTTCCCATGCCCACCACCCCCTCCGGCCTGCAATACGAAGACACCGAAGTCGGCACCGGCGCCGAAGCCAAGGCCGGCCACCACGTGCACGTGCACTACACGGGCTGGCTCTACAACGACGGCGTGCAAGGCGCCAAGTTCGACTCCAGCCGCGACCGCAACGACCCCTTCGCGTTCTCGCTGGGCGCCGGCCAGGTCATCAAGGGCTGGGACGAAGGCGTCGCCGGCATGAAGATCGGCGGCAAGCGCACGCTGATCATCCCCGCCTCGCTGGGCTACGGTGCCCGCGGCGCCGGCGGCGTGATTCCCCCGAACGCCACCCTGAAGTTCGACGTCGAGCTCCTCGACGCACACTGAGGCTCGCCCCCAGGCTGCGCGGCACTTCGTGTCCGCTTCGCCACCCCCCTAGCGGGGGCGACACCTGCGGCCCGGCGAAGCCGGTTCCGCGGTGTCTCTCGCGAAAGCCACTTCGCACCCCTCTTGCGGCCGCTTTGGCCGCATTTTTACGCTTGAAAAGCCCTAGAGCAGCCCCAAGTGGCTGGCTGTGTTTGTTTTCCGGCGCACGCCGGTTCTTTGAAAAATGTCTGACCCGCAACAATCCGCACAGAATTCTCAAATGCTGCAAGGCGAGCCCAGTCCCGAAGAACTGGAGGCCGCGCAAGCCGCCAACGAAGCCGAGGCGCTCGACGCCCTGGCCGTGGCGCAAGGCGAACTGGCTGCCCTTCAGACCAAGAATGCCGAACTGGCCGACCAGTATTTGCGCGCCCAGGCCGACGTGCAGAACGCCCGCCGCCGCGCCGACGACGAGATCACCAAGGCCCGCAAGTTCGCGGTCGAAGCCTTTGCCGAGAGCCTGCTGCCGGTGACCGACAGCCTCGAAGCCGGCCTGGCCGTCAAGGACGCCACGCCCGAGCAGATCCGCGAAGGCGCCGAAGCCACGCTGCGCCAACTCAAGAGCGCGCTCGAACGCAACAAGGTGATCGAAGTGGCCCCCGCTGCCGGCGACAAGTTCGACCCGCACCTGCACCAGGCCATCTCGATGGTGCCCGCCGACCAGGACGCCAACACCGTGGTCGGCCTGCTGCAAAAGGGCTACACGATCAACGAGCGCGTGCTGCGCCCGGCGCTGGTCACCGTGGCCGCCCCGAAGTAAATCGGCACTGCCCCACAAGATTCCCACAGGAAATCCCCGCGTCGTCCCTTGAATCGCACCGGGTTATCCACAAGTTCATAACAACATATTTTTCCGAATTTCAGGAGTAAGAACATGGCAAAGATCATCGGCATCGACCTCGGCACCACCAACTCGTGCGTGTCGATCATGGAAGGCAACACCACGCGTGTGATCGAGAACTCGGAAGGTGCGCGCACCACGCCGTCGATCGTCGCGTACCAGGAAGACGGTGAAGTCTTGGTCGGTGCCTCGGCCAAGCGCCAGGCCGTCACCAACCCCAAGAACACGCTGTACGCGATCAAGCGCCTGATCGGCCGCAAGTTCGAGGAAAAGGAAGTCCAGAAGGACATCGACCTGATGCCCTACACCATCGCCAAGGCCGACAACGGCGACGCATGGGTGGAAGTGCGCGGCAAGAAGATGGCCCCGCAGCAGGTCAGCGCCGACATCCTGCGCAAGATGAAGAAGACCGCCGAAGACTACCTCGGCGAAGCCGTGACCGAAGCCGTGATCACGGTGCCGGCCTACTTCAACGACGCACAGCGCCAAGCCACCAAGGACGCCGGCCGCATCGCGGGCCTGGACGTCAAGCGCATCATCAACGAACCCACCGCTGCAGCCCTGGCCTTCGGCCTGGACAAGCAGGACAAGGCCGACCGCAAGATCGCCGTGTATGACCTGGGCGGCGGTACCTTCGACGTGTCGATCATCGAGATCGCGGACGTCGACGGCGAGAAGCAGTTCGAAGTGCTGTCGACCAACGGCGACACCTTCCTGGGCGGCGAAGACTTCGACCAGCGCATCATCGACTACATCATCGGCGAGTTCAAAAAGGAACAAGGCGTCGACCTGAGCAAGGACGTGCTGGCCCTGCAGCGCCTGAAGGAAGCCGCTGAAAAGGCCAAGATCGAGCTGTCGAACAGCGCGCAGACCGACATCAACCTGCCGTACATCACGGCCGATGCCACCGGTCCGAAGCACCTGAACATCAAGCTCACCCGCGCCAAGCTGGAAAGCCTGGTCGACGAGCTGGTCGAGCGCACCATCGCGCCCTGCCGCCTGGCCATCAAGGACGCCGGCATCAGCGTGAACGACATCAACGACGTGATCCTGGTCGGCGGCATGACCCGCATGCCCAAGGTGCAGGAAAAGGTGAAGGCCTTCTTCGGCAAGGAACCGCGCAAGGACGTGAACCCCGACGAAGCCGTGGCTGTCGGCGCCGCCATCCAGGGCCAGGTGCTCTCGGGCGACCGCAAGGACGTGCTGCTGCTGGACGTGACCCCGCTGTCGCTGGGCATCGAGACCATGGGTGGCGTGATGACCAAGATGATCACGAAGAACACCACGATCCCGACGAAGTTCGCACAGACCTTCTCGACCGCCGAAGACAACCAGCCGGCCGTGACCATCAAGGTGTTCCAGGGCGAGCGCGAGATCGCCTCGGGCAACAAGCTGCTGGGCGAGTTCAACCTGGAAGGCATTCCGCCGGCATCGCGCGGCACGCCGCAGATCGAGGTGAGTTTCGACATCGACGCCAACGGCATCCTGCACGTGGGCGCCAAGGACAAGGGCACCGGCAAGGAAAACAAGATCACCATCAAGGCGAACTCGGGCTTGAGCGAAGACGAGATCCAGAAGATGGTCAAGGACGCCGAGCTCAACGCCGACGAAGACAAGAAGAAGCTCGAAATCGTGCAGGCGCGCAACCAGGGCGAAGCCATGGTGCACAGCGTGAAGAAGTCGCTCGGCGAGCATGGCGCCAGCCTCGAAGCTGCCGAGAAGGACGCGATCGAAGCCGCGATCAAGGACCTGGAAGAAGCCCTCAAGGGTGAAGACAAGGCCGCGATCGAGGAAAAGACCAACACGCTGATGACCGCGAGCCAGAAGCTCGGCGAGAAGATGTATGCCGAATCGCAGGCTGCAGCGGCCAGCGCCTCGGCAGCCAGCGGCCCGGCAGGCGCGGAAGCTGCGGCGCATGCCCAGGCTGACGACAACGTGGTCGACGCCGAAGTCAAGGAAGTGAAGAAGGGCTGATCCCCTGCCCTTCATGCAAGGCTGGAACACCTGAACAGGTGCTCCAGCCTTTCTCGCTTCCAGTTCCCCGACGAGTTCCCGCCGCCCGACCGAATCTGCTGCCATGGCCACCAAACGCGACTACTACGAAACCCTCGGCGTTCCCAAGAACGCGAGCGAGGAAGAAATCAAGAAGGCTTATCGCAAGCTTGCGATGAAGCACCACCCCGACCGCAACCACGGCGACACCAGCAAGGACGCCGAGGCCAAGTTCAAGGAGGTGAAGGAAGCGTACGAAATGCTGTCGGACGGCCAGAAGCGCGCGGCCTACGACCAGTACGGCCATGCCGGCGTCGACCCCAACATGCGCGGCGGCCCCGGCGCGGAAGGCTTCGGCGGTTTCGCGGAGGCCTTCGGCGACATCTTCGGCGACGTGTTCGGCGGCGGCCGCGGCCGCACCAGCGGCGGGCGCCAGGTGTTCCGCGGCAGCGACCTGAGCTACGCGATGGAAGTCACGCTCGAGGAAGCCGCCGACGGCAAGGACGCGCAGATCCGCATCCCGAGCTGGGACGACTGCGGCACCTGCCACGGCTCTGGCGCCAAGCCCGGCACCAAGCCCATCACCTGCACCACCTGCCACGGCGCGGGCGCGGTGCAGATGCGCCAGGGCTTCTTCAGCGTGCAGCAGACCTGCCCGACCTGCCACGGCAGCGGCAAGATCGTTCCCGAGCCCTGCACCGTGTGCCACGGCCAGGGCAAGATCAAGAACAACAAGACCCTTGAGGTGAAGATTCCGGCCGGCATCGACGACGGCATGCGCATCCGCAGCACCGGCAACGGCGAGCCCGGCACCAACGGCGGGCCGCCCGGCGACCTGTACATCGAGATCCGCCTCAAGAAGCACGACCTGTTCGAACGCGACGGCGACGACCTGCACTGCGTGGTGCCCGTGAGCGTCACTACGGCGGCGCTCGGCGGCGAGATCAACGTGCCCACGCTCAAGGGCGCGGCCGCCATCGACATTCCCGACGGCACCCAGAGCGGCAAGCAGTTCCGCCTGCGCGGCAAGGGCATCAAGGGTGTGCGTTCGAGCTACCCGGGCGACCTGTACTGCCACGTGCGCGTGGAAACGCCCGTGAAGCTCACCGAGCACCAGCGCAAGCTGCTCAAGGAGCTCGACGAATCGCTCAAGAAGGGTGGCGAGAAGCACAGCCCGACCGACAAGGGCTGGTTCGACAAGGCCAAGGAATTCTTCAGCTGATGATGCTGACGCGCTGACGGCCTTCGTCAGCGCCGGGCCGACGCCCTGTCGGCCCGCAGCGTGCCCTCTTTCGGCCGCTGCCGCCCTGTGGCGGCGCGCCAGGCACGCGAACGGTGCTCCCCGCACCGTTGCGGAACGCCGCCGACCGGCGCCCGCGTTGTCTTCCCACGTTGCCATGCGCCAGCCACTCGCCACAGGAGTGGCGCGGGGATTGCTTTAATGTTTTTTTGGATATGCAATAAACCAAACGACAGGTCGCGCGTTATTGCTGAAAGGCATCGGCTTTATTGAACCCGGGTTCAATTAGGAAAGGTGTTCGCCACAGAATTTCAATGAGGACGATAGCCATTCGGCATAGTCATTTCATCCGGGGACAATTACGCGAGCGCGAGCTTTTCAATTTAACAGAAACACGAATAGAAGTTCCTTGTTTTCCGAGGAACTTTACTCGGCAGAGGGGTTCAGAATAAATAAAACATTTGCCCGGTTCATTCTTTGCTTTATGCTGATTGAACCGATTGTGTAGATAGTGTGTAAGGGAGTTTTCCACGGCATACGGCCATGGGCGGGGCCCCTCTTCCAAGAGGAGCGACGCAGTCTCTGGCTGTAGGCATCGGGGTCAAAAGCCCCGCCGACCTGAAGGAGGCGCGACCATGGACGTGATCAGCAACTTTGCAGCCCGCTACGAACGCACCCGCGAGGAAGTTCTCTCGCTGCAGGAATATCTGGATATCTGCAAACGCGATCCGACGGCATATGCAACGGCCTCCGAACGAATGCTCCAGGCCATTGGCGAGCCGGAACTGGTAGATACCCGCAATGACCCCCGTCTTTCGCGGATCTTCGCGAACAAGGTCATCAAGATCTATCCGGCGTTCAAGGAGTTCTATGGCATGGAAGATGCCATCGAGCAGGTGGTGTCCTATTTCCGCCACGCCGCGCAGGGACTGGAAGAAAAGAAGCAAATCCTTTACCTGCTGGGGCCCGTCGGCGGCGGCAAGAGCTCGATCGCGGAGCGCCTGAAGCAGCTCATGGAGCACGTGCCCTTCTATGCGATCCACGGCTCCCCGGTGAACGAATCGCCCCTCGGGCTCTTCGACACCCTCGAAGACGGCGAGATCCTCGAAAAAGAGTACGGCATCCCCGTGCGCTACCTGAACCGCATCCTGTCGCCCTGGGCCGTGAAGCGGCTCGAGGAGTACGGCGGCGACATCCGCCAGTTCAAGGTGGTCAAGCGCTACCCCTCGGTGCTGCGCCAGATCGCGGTCGCCAAGACCGAGCCCGGCGACGAGAACAACCAGGACATCTCTTCACTGGTCGGCAAGGTCGACATCCGCAAGCTCGAGACCTACGCCCAGGACGACCCCGACGCGTACGCCTACTCCGGCGGTCTGTGCCTGGCGAACCAGGGCCTGCTCGAGTTCGTGGAAATGTTCAAGGCGCCCATCAAGGTGCTGCACCCGCTGCTCACGGCCACGCAGGAAAGCAACTTCAAGGGCACCGAAGGCTTCGGCGCCATTCCCTTCGACGGCATCGTGCTGGCCCACAGCAACGAGAGCGAGTGGAAGGCGTTCCGCAACAACAAGAACAACGAGGCTTTCCTCGACCGGATCTACATCGTGAAGGTGCCGTACTGCCTGCGCGCCTCCGAAGAGATCAAGATCTACGAGAAGCTGGTGCGCAACTCCTCGCTGGCCAAGGCGCCGTGCGCGCCCGGCACCTTGCGCATGATGGCGCAGCTGTCGGTGCTCACGCGCCTGAAGGAGCCCGAGAACTCCAGCACCTTCAGCAAGATGCAGGTGTACGACGGCGAGAACCTGAAGGACACCGACCCCAAGGCCAAGTCGATCCAGGAGTACCGCGACTACGCGGGCGTCGACGAAGGCATGAGCGGCGTCTCCACGCGCTTCGCCTTCAAGATCATCTCCAAGGTCTTCAACTTCGACAGCACCGAGGTGGCCGCCAACCCGGTGCACCTGATGTATGTGCTCGAGCAGCAGATCGAGCGCGAGCAGTTTCCGCCGGAAACCGAGCAGAAGTACATCAGCTACATCAAGGAGCTGCTGGCACCGCGCTATGCCGAGTTCATCGGTAAGGAAATCCAGACCGCCTACCTGGAAAGCTACAGCGAGTACGGCCAGAACATCTTCGATCGCTACGTGACCTACGCCGACTACTGGATTCAAGATCAGGAGTTCCGCGACGTGGACACCGGTGAAGTGTTCGACCGGGCCTCGCTCAACGGCGAGCTCGAGAAGATCGAGCGACCCGCCGGCATCGGCAACCCGAAGGACTTCCGCAACGAGATCGTCAACTTCGTGCTCCGCGCACGGGCCGGCAACGCAGGGCGCAACCCGGCGTGGACCAGCTACGAGAAGCTGCGCGCAGTGATCGAGAAGAAGATGTTCTCCAACACCGAAGAGCTGCTGCCGGTGATCAGCTTCAACACCAAGAGCAGCGCCGACGAGCAGAAGAAGCACGAAGACTTCGTGACCCGCATGGTCGAGAAGGGCTACACCGCCAAGCAGGTCCGGCTTCTGTGCGAGTGGTACCTGCGGGTGCGCAAGAGTTCATAGCGGACAGCGGGAACAACGGGCGCGTGCGCAGGACCTAACCAGCGCACCACCCACCGTTTTGCAAGGAGCTTTGAAAACATCGTGGCCATCCTGCAGCAGATCATCGATCGTCGGCTCTCGGGCAAGAACAAGTCCATCGGCAACCGCGAGCGCTTCCTTCGGCGCTACAAGGGGCAGATCCAGGAGGCGGTGCGGCGCGCGGTCAGTGGGCGCAACATCCGCGAACTGGAGCAAGGCGAAGACGTGACCCTGCCGCGCCACGATGTCTCCGAGCCGGTGTTCGGCCATGCGCGCGGCGGCGACCGCGAGTACGTGCACCCCGGCAACCAGGAATACCTCAAGGGCGACCGCATCGCGCGCCCCGAGGGCCAGGGCGGCGGTGGTTCGGGCAGCGGCGAGGCCAGCGACAGCGGCGAAGGCGAGGACGACTTCGTCTTCCGCCTCACGCGCGAGGAGTTCATGCGCGTCTTCTTCGACGACCTTGCGCTGCCCCACCTCGTGCGCACCCAGATCGCCGAAGTGCCCGAGTGGAAGAGCCACCGCGCCGGCTTCACCAGCGACGGCTCGCCCAACAACCTGCACGTGGTGCGCTCCATGCGCGGCGCGCTGGCGCGGCGCATTGCATTGGGCGGCGAACCGCGCAAGGAGCTCAAGCGCCTGGAGGCGCACCTCCTGGTCCTGAAAGCGCATCCACAGGTCGAGACTGCACTGATCCAGAAGGAAATCCGCGAGACCGAGGACCTCATCGCCGAGCTGCGCCGCACCATGCGGCACGTGCCCTACATCGACCCGATCGACCTGCGCTACCGCAACCGCGTGAAGACGCCCGTGCCCAGCGCCAAGGCCGTGATGTTCTGCCTCATGGACGTGTCGGGCTCGATGGACGAGGCGCGCAAGGACATGGCCAAGCGCTTCTTCATGCTGCTGTACCTGTTTCTCACGCGGCACTACGAGCGCATCGACCTCGTGTTCCTGCGCCACCACACGCAGGCGCAGGAAGTGACCGAAGAAGAGTTCTTCCACGCCACAGAAACCGGCGGCACCGTGGTGTCGAGCGCACTGGTGCTCATGGACGAGATCATCAAGGCCCGCTACGCCAGCGGCGAATGGAACGTGTACGGCGCCCAGGCCAGCGACGGCGACAACTGGCACCAGGACAGCGGCCGCTGCCGCGAACTGCTGGTCGACAACATCCTGCCCGTGGTGCGCTACTACGCCTACGTGCAGGTGGCCGAGACCGAGCAGAACCTGTGGCAGGAGTACCAGCAGCTCGAAGGCGTGGCGCCCAACTTCGCCATGCGCAAGGTATCGGACGCGCAGGACATCTACCCGGTGTTCCGCGACCTGTTCAAGAAGGAAGGGGTGCCCACATGATCACCACCGAACGCCCTCCCGGGGCCCCTGTCCTGCCGCGCAGCACCGACCTGCCCACCTCCCGCCTCGAGCGCCTGCCCAGCCCGTCCGACTGGACCTTCGAGCTCATCGAGACGTACCACACCGAAATCGCCAAGACCGCGAGGAGCTTCGGCCTGGACACCTACCCGAACCAGCTCGAGGTGATCACGGCCGAACAGATGATGGACGCCTACGCCAGCGTGGGCATGCCCATGATCTACAGGCACTGGTCGTACGGCAAGCAGTTCATCTCCACCGAGAAGAACTACAAGCGCGGTCACATGGGGCTGGCCTACGAGATCGTCATCAACTCCGATCCGTGCATTGCCTACCTCATGGAAGAAAACACCATGGCCATGCAGGCCCTGGTGATCGCGCACGCGGCCTACGGCCACAACAGCTTCTTCAAGGGCAACTACCTGTTCCGCATGTGGACCGACGCGTCGTCGATCATCGACTACCTCGTCTACGCGCGGCACTACATCGCCGAGTGCGAGGAACGCCACGGCCTCGATGCGGTGGAAGACCTGCTCGACTCCTGCCATGCGCTCATGAACTACGGCGTCGACCGCTACCGCCGCCCGCAGAAGCGTTCGCTGGCGCAAGAGAGCGCGCAGCGCACCGACCGCGAGCGCCACATGCAGCAGCAGGTGAACGACCTGTGGCGCACGCTGCCGCGCAAGAGCGAACAAGCCGCCGAGTCGGAAGCCGCGCGCCGCTTTCCGCCCGAGCCGCAGGAGAACCTGCTCTATTTCATCGAGAAGAACGCCGCCCTGCTCGAGCCGTGGCAGCGCGAGGTGGTGCGCATCGTGCGCAAGATCGCGCAGTACTTCTACCCGCAGCGCCAGACCCAGGTCATGAACGAAGGCTGGGCCACCTTCTGGCACTACACGCTGCTCAACACCATGTACGACCGCGGCCAGCTGGACGACGGCTTCATGATGGAATGGCTCAGTTCGCACACCAGCGTGGTGTTCCAGCCGCCCGTGGGCCACCGCGCCTACAGCGGCATCAACCCGTATGCGCTGGGCTTCAAGATGTTCACCGACCTGCGCCGCGTCTGCGAAAAGCCGACCGACGAAGACCGCCGCTGGTTCCCCGACTTCGCGGGCACCGACTGGGTCAAGACGCTCGACTACGCGATGCGCAACTTCAAGGACGAGAGCTTCGTCGGCCAGTTCCTGAGCCCGAAGACGATGCGCGATTTCCGCCTGTTCTCGATCCGCGACTACCAGAGCGAATCGGAGCTCGAGGTGTCGGCCATCCACGACGACAGCGGCTACCAGGCGCTGCGCGAATCGCTGTCACGCCAGTACGACATCGGCAACCGCGAGCCCGACATCCAGGTCTGGAGCGTGGCCACGCGCGGCGACCGCTCGCTCACGCTGCGCCACACGCAGCGCAACAACCTGCCGCTGAACGACAACGCCGAAGAAGTGCTGAAGCACGTCGCAAGGCTCTGGGGCTTCGACGTGCACCTGGAAAGCGTCGACAGCGCAGGCCGGGTCAGCCGCAGCTGGAAGGCCGCGGCGCCGAAGCAAACCTACTGAGAAACCTGCTGCTCAGAGCGGCTGTTGATCAGCCGTCCACCCGAAGCGTGCCCCCGTGCGCAGGGCACTGGGTGCTTCCCGCAGCGAAATCAAGGAGGAGCCGAAGGCGGGGGACATTCGCGGAGGGAAGTACCCGGTGCCCTGCGCACGCCCCCGAAAGGCAACCTCAGGGAACCAGCGCGGCGATGGCCAGCGTGTACCCCTTCACCCCCAGCCCCACGATGATCCCGCGCGCCGCAGGCGAGATGTACGAGTGGTGGCGAAACTCTTCCCGCGCATGCACGTTCGAGATGTGCAGCTCGATCAGCGGCACGCTCGCCCCCTTGATGGCGTCGTGCAGCGCGATCGACGTGTGGGTGTAGGCCCCCGGGTTCATCACCACGCCCAGCATGTTGCCGGCCGCCACTTCGCGGCCCGCCTCCTGGACCCAGTCGATCAGCACGCCTTCGTGGTTCGACTGGCGGCACTCGATCTCGACGCCGAGTTTCGCGCCCGTCTCCTTGCACAGGCGCTCCACGTCGGCGAGCGTGTCGCGGCCGTACTGTTCGGGCTCGCGCGTGCCGAGCAGGTTGAGGTTGGGGCCGTTGAGAACGAGGATTTTCTTCATGATGGATCGGTGAAGGAAGCAGACGGATGCAGGAAGAAGGCCGATTATGGTCGCGCTGCAGACCGCGCCCGACGCGCCGAAGACGACACCGCCGCCGTCGACCCCACGTAGTGGTTGTACGACCCGATGTCCGCCACGCAGCGCGCCATCAGGTCGACGAAGGCCCGTAGTTTCTGCCCCATGTAGCGCTGCCGCTGGTAGGCGCAGTACAGCCGCCGCGCCTCCGGCGGCCACTGCGGCAGCACCGGCACCAGCACGCCCTGCGCCACCTCGGGGCCGGCAAAGAACACCGGCAGCGGCGCAATGCCCAGGCCGTCGATGCAGAAAGTCTTCATCACCCAGTGGTCGTTGGTCTCGAAGGCCGGCTCCGTGCGCACCACGTGGCGCCCCGAGGCCTGCTGCGACACCAGCCGCAGCGGCGACGGCGGCCCCGACGGCTCGCGCATCGCGATCATCCGGTGCTGCGCCAGCGCTTCGGGCGTCTGCGGCGTGCCGTGCCGCGCCAGGTACTGCGGGCTGGCGTACAGGCCGTAGGCCAGCCGGCCCAGCAGCTTGGCGACCAGGTCCGGCAGGTCGGGCGGCGCCGAGCCCACATAGCAGTCGACCTCGCCGATCTGCGGGGCCTGCGCGCCGTTCGCCACGTCGAGCTGGCAGCGCACGTTCGGGTGCGATTCGAGAAAGATCCGCACCACATGGCAGACGAAGGAGGTGCTGAACTGCGTGTCGGACAGCAGCGTGAGCCGCCCCGACACCCCGCCCGTGAGCTCCTGCACCTCGGTGCGCGCCGTTTCCAGCCGGCCGCTCACCTCGCCGAGCAGCCCCTCGCAGCGTGCGAAGAACGCACGCCCGGCCTCCGTGGGCGCGATGCGGCGCGAGCTGCGCAGCAGCAGCTGGGCGCCCAGCAGTTCCTCCAGCCGGGTGAGCTGCCGGCTCAGCGTGGCCTTCGACACGCCCGACAGGCTCTCGGCCTTGGTCAGGCTGCCACTCTTCATCACGAGCACGAAGGCCTCGACCAGCGCGAGGTCGATGCGCCCTGCGCTCATGAATGCCCCCGCTGTGGAAGTCGTCGTTGCAGGAATGAAAAGGAGCGTCTTGGCATGGGGCTTTCATCGGTGCGGCGGACACGCTACGGTAGGCGGCACCGCCAACAAGGGCATGGCCGATGCTATGCCGATTTGTGGCGCCCTTTCCCGCCGCCCCCACGATCAAGACCCATGAATCCCTCAGCCACCTGGCATCCCGTCACGCCCTCCGCCGAGGTGCGCGCCGGCGCCAACATCGTCGCCGGCTTTGCGCAAGGCCAGGAGCTCGCGCTGTGGCGCGCAGCCGATGGCTCGCCGCAGGCCTGGGAGAACCGCTGTCCGCACCGCAGCGTGCGCTTCACGCTCGGCCAGGTGACCGGCGGCGACCGCCTGGCCTGCGCCTACCACGGCTGGCAGTACGAGGCCGGCAGCGGCGCCTGCGTGCGCATCCCGGCGCACCCGGCCATGCCGGCGCCGCGCAATGTCTGCGCGAAGGTGTTCGCCACGGCGGATGCGGCGGGCATGCTGTGGGTGCGCCTCGCGGCCGACGGCGCAGATGCGCCGCCCGAGCTGGCCGACGCCGTGCCCGCCGGCTGGCACCTCGCCCGCACGCTGACCCTGCGCGTGGCCGCCTCCGAGGTGCGCGCTGCGCTGGCGCCGCATGGCTTCGCGTCGACAGGAACGCCCGACGCATGGCAAGGCACGCTGGGCGAATCGCCCGTCGCCGCGCTGCTGCTCGACGCCCAACCGCAGCTGAGCTTCCTGCACCTGTGGACCGACGCAGCCCCCGGCTCCGACGCGATGGCCCGGGTGCATCGCGCGGCGCGCCAGTTGCGCAGCGACATCGAAGCCGCTGCATCGCACTGAACAAGAAGAAAGAAGCAACATGCCCTTCGTCACCGACGATCCCAACATGCTCGACGACTGGCTCGTCGTCGGCCCCGCCGGCGGCTTGCCACGCACGGCGCGGCTGCTTGGCGAAACCCTGCACCTGCACACCGATGCCGACGGCGTGCCGCACGCCCTTCTCGGCACCGACGAACTGACCGTGCAATCGCGCTACGGCTGCCTCTGGGTCTGCCCCAGCGGCCGCCCGGCGCGCCCGCTGTTCGCCTTCCCCGAATACGACGAACCCGGCCGCCGCATCGTCGATTGCGGCGGGCTCGGCGTGGCCGTGTCGGGCCTGCGCGTGATCGAGAACTTCCTGGACATGGCGCACTTTCCCTTCGTGCACCCCGACTACCTCGGCAAGGTGCCGCACACCGAAGTGGCCAAGTACAACGTCGAGGTCGATGCCGCCACCGACGAGATCTGGGCCACCGACTGCCGCTTCTGGCAACCCCGCGCCTCCGCCGCCCACGACACGGGCAGCGAGGTGTTCTACAAGTACCGCGTGATGCAGCCCTTCTCGGCCATGCTCTACAAGTCGAGCCACCGGCCCGACAAGCTCGACGCCATCGGCCTCTTCCTGCAACCGGTGGACGACGAGCACGTCATCGCCCACACGCTGCTGGCCTACTTCGACGACGTGTCGAGCGACGCCGAGCTCATCGCCTTCCAGCACACGATCTTCGGGCAGGACAAGCCAATCCTGGAGAACCACGCCTTCAAGCGCATGCCGCTCGAAGGCCGCGCCGAGACGCCCACGCGCGGCGACACCACCTCCGTCACCTACCGCCGCTGGCTGCGCGAGCGCGGCATGCGCTTCGGCACCGCGAGGGCCGCCGCATGACCGTCCAGCTCTACGACTACCCGCTCTCTGGCAACTGCTTCAAGGTGCGGCAGATGCTGCTGTGGCTCGGCGTGGACCACGCGAGCGTGCCGGTCGATTTCCATCCGGGCCGCGAACACAAGTCCGCCAGATTCCTCGAGCAGGTCAACCCGCTCGGCCAGCTCCCGGTGATCGACGACGAAGGCTTCGTGCTGCGCGACGCGCAGGCCATCCTGGTCTACCTCGCGAGCCGCTACGACGACCCACGGCAGCGCTGGTACCCCGCCGACCCGAAGCTGCGCGGCCAGGTCGCGATGTGGCTCGCCATGGCCGACGAGATCACGCGCACCGCCTCGGCCGCCCGGCTGCACGACGCGCTGGGCTACACCCACCTGGACATCGAGGCCTGCCGGCGCGGTGCGCGCGCGGCCTTCCGCGTGCTCGACGACCACCTGGCCGAGCAGCACGCCGCCACCGGCCTGCGCTGGCTCGTGGCGGCGCCCGAGCCGACCATTGCCGACCTCGCCTGCTTCCCGTACGTGGCGCTGGCGGGTGAAGGCGGCATCTCGCTCGACGAGTTTCCCGCGCTGCGCCGCTGGGTCTGGGACTTTCGTCACCTGCCGGGCTTTGTGGGCATGTCGGGTATCTTCCCGGCTGGCCCCGCCTGAAGGCTCGCCTGAGTATCCTTGTCCCCCTCCGCTCTCTGAAGAACCGAATCCCATGAAAACCAAAGCCGCCGTCGCCTGGCAAGCAGGCCAACCCCTGACCATCGAAACCGTGGACCTCCAGGACCCGAAGTTCGGTGAAGTGCTGGTCGAGATCAAGGCCACCGGCATCTGCCACACCGACTACTACACGCTCTCGGGCGCCGACCCCGAAGGCATCTTCCCCGCCATCCTGGGCCATGAAGGCGCGGGCATCGTGGTCGACGTCGGCCCCGGCGTCACCACCCTGAAAAAGGGTGACCACGTCATTCCGCTGTACACGCCCGAATGCCGCCAGTGCAAGTTCTGCCTGAGCCGCAAGACCAACCTGTGCCAGCTGATCCGCGGCACGCAGGGCAAGGGCCTGATGCCCGACGCCACCAGCCGCTTCAGCCTCGACGGCAAGCCCATCTTCCATTACATGGGCACCAGCACCTTCAGCAACTACACGGTGGCACCCGAGATCTCGCTGGCCAAAATCCGCGAAGACGCGCCCTTCGACAAGGTCTGCTACATCGGCTGCGGCGTCACCACCGGCATCGGCGCGGTGATCTTCACGGCCAAGGTCGAAGCCGGCGCGAACGTCGTAGTGTTCGGCCTGGGCGGCATCGGCCTGAACGTGATCCAGGGCGCCAAGATGGTGGGCGCCGACAAGATCATCGGCGTCGACCTGAACCCCGAGCGCGAAGCCATGGCGCGCCAGTTCGGCATGACCCACTTCATCAACCCCAAGACCACCGAGAACGTGGTCGACGCCATCGTGCAGCTGACCGACGGCGGCGCCGACTACAGCTTCGAGTGCATCGGCAACACGCAGGTGATGCGCCAGGCGCTCGAATGCACGCACAAGGGCTGGGGCCGCAGCATCATCATCGGCGTGGCCGAGGCCGGCGCCGAGATCAGCACGCGCCCGTTCCAGCTGGTCACCGGCCGCAAGTGGGAAGGCTCGGCCTTCGGCGGCGCGCGCGGGCGCACCGACGTGCCGAAGATCGTCGACTGGTATATGGAAGGCAAGATCAACATCGACGACCTGATCACGCACACCATGCCGCTGGAAGACATCAACAAGGGCTTCGACCTCATGAAGCGCGGCGAATCGATCCGCGGCGTGGTCCTGTACTGAGCCCGAGGAGGCGCCCGCCATGAACCGCATGGAACCATTGCGCACCATCGAAGCGGGCGTCCTCGAGATCGCCTATTACGAAGCCGGCCCGGCCGACGGCCCGCCCGTGCTGCTGATGCACGGCTTTCCGTACGACATTCACACTTACGCCGAAGTCGCGCCGATGCTGGCCGCCCAAGGCTGCCGCGTGATCGTGCCGTACATGCGCGGCTACGGCGCCACGCGCTTCCTGAGTGACGCCACGCCGCGCTCGGGCGAACAGGCGGCCTTCGGCGCCGACCTGCTCGCGCTGCTCGACGCGCTGAAGATCGAGCGCGCCGTGCTCGCCGGCTACGACTGGGGCGGCCGCGCCGCCTGCGTGGTGGCGGCGCTGTGGCCCGAACGCTGCGCGGGGCTGGTCTCGCTCAACAGCTACAACATCCAGAACATCGCCCAGGCGATGGAACCCGACACGCCCGCCAACGAGCACAGCCTCTGGTACCAGTACTACTTCCACAGCGAACGCGGTCGCGCCGGCCTTGCGAAGGACCGCAAGGCCCTCACCAAATTGCTGTGGCAGCTGTGGTCGCCGACCTGGCGCTTCGACGACGCCACCTTCGAACGCAGCGCCGCCGCCTTCGACCACCCCGACTTCGTCGACGTGGTGATCCATTCGTACCGTCACCGCTTCGGCCTCGTGCCCGGCGACCCGGCCTGTGCCGACATCGAACGCCGCCTTGCCGCGCAGCCGACGATCACCGTGCCCGCCATCACCTTCGACGGCATCGACGACGGCGTGCGACCGCCCGCCGATGCCTCGGCCCACGCGCACCGCTTCAGCGGGCCGCGCTCGCACCGCCTCGTGCCCGGCGCGGGCCACAACCTGCCGCAGGAAGCGCCGCGCACCTTCGCCGACGCCGTGCTCGAACTCGTGCCCGCACTGCGCAGCCAGACGACCTCTTCTTCATGACCGACACCGCCCCCACCCTCCTTTCCGAACACCACGCCTTCGGCGGCGTGCAGCGTTTCGTCGAGCACCGCTCGCACGAGATCGGCCTGCCGATGCGCTTCTCGGTCTACCTGCCGCCGCAGGCCGCACACACGCGCGTGCCCGCCCTGCTCTACCTTGCCGGCCTGACTTGCAACGAAGAGACCTTCGCGGTGAAGGCCGGCGCGCAGCGCATGGCCGCGAGCCTGGGCGTTGCGCTCATCGCGCCCGACACCAGCCCGCGCGGCGCCGAACCCGAAAGCCTGCCGGGCGCAAAAGACAGCTGGGACTTCGGCATCGGCGCCGGCTTCTACCTCGACGCCACCGCCGAGCCCTGGGCCACGCACTGGCGCATGGAAAGCTGGATCGTGCACGAGCTGCTGCCGCTGGTGGCCCGTCACTTTCCGGTCGACGGCGAGCGCATCGGCATCTTCGGCCACTCGATGGGCGGCCACGGCGCGCTCACGCTGGCGCTGCGGCATCCGGGGCGCTTCAAGTCGCTCTCGGCCTTCGCGCCGATCTGTGCGCCCACCCAGTGCCCGTGGGGCCAGAAAGCCTTCGCCGGCTACCTGGGCGAACCGGGCGACGACCGCGCGCAGTGGCTCGCGCACGACGCCAGCGCGCTGATGCAATCGCAGACCGTGGCGCCCTATCCGCAAGGCATCCTCATCGACCAAGGCCTGGCCGACAAATTCCTCGCCGAGCAGCTGCACCCCGACGTCTTCGAGGCCGCCTGCTTCGCCGCCGGCCAGCCGCTCACGCTGCGCCGCCATGCGGGCTACGACCACGGCTACTACTTCATCCAGAGCTTCATGGCCGACCACATCGCGCACCACGCGCAGACGCTGAACGCCTGACTACAAGGGGGTGCGGTTCGCACCCGGCGTGGCTATCATGGTCCGCATGTCTGCCGCCCAGATTCCTGCCTTCCAGCTGCGCTCGCGCGATGGCGGCGCCGAAGAGAACATGGTGCTCGCGGGCATCTGGCGCCGCGCCTGGGTGTCGGCCAACCGCAGCGCCGTCCACGTCGAGCCCATCGGCCACTGGCTGCGGCGCGTGCAGACCGAATTCATCCCGCCCGCCGACGTGGTGCTGGCCGAGCGCGACGGCCAGGTGCTGGCCTTCATGGTGCTGCTCACGGCGCGCGAGTACGTGGCCCAGCTCTTCGTCGAACCGCACCTGCGCAGCCAGGGCCTGGGCAAGGCGCTGCTCGACGAGGCCTGCGTGCGCATGCCGCACGGCTGGCGGCTGCACGTGGCCGTCACCAACACCGAGGCGCAGCGCTTCTACGAACGCTACGGCCTCGTGCGCGGCCTGGTCGACCGCCACCCGGGCAGCGGGCGCGAACGCATCGCCTACCATTGGTCGCCCAGCCGCGCGCCCTGGCGCACGGGCTGACACCCTCCGCACCTCCTTCCTGCCCCATGCGCATCCGCATCGACCACATCGCCCTCTGGACCACCGACCTCGAACGCTGCAAGCGCTTCTACGTCGACTACTTCGGCGCCACCGCCGGCGCCGGCTACGCCAACCCAGCCAAGGGCTTCGCCTCGTGCTTCCTGAGCCTGGGCGACGGCGCGCGCATCGAGGCCATGACCACGAGCACCCTCTCGCCCGTGGTCGCCGAGGCCGGCGCGCAGCGCATGGGCTGGACGCACTTGGCGATCTCGGTCGGCTCCGACGCCGAGGTCGATGCGCTCACGCAGCGGCTGAAGGCCGACGGCTACCCGCTGCTCGACGGCCCGCGCCGCACCGGCGACGGCTACTACGAGAGCGTGGTGCTCGACCCGGACGGCAACCGCATCGAGATCACGTCATGAGCGTTTTTGTCCAGAGCCTGCACGAGACCTTCGAACGCCTCGGCCGCATCGAGACCCGCCGCATGTTCGGCGGCCACGGCGTGTGGCACGAGGGCCGCATGATCGCGCTCGTCGCCAAGGACACGCTGTACCTCAAGTCCGATGCCGGCAGCGCCGCGCATTTCGACGCGCTGAACCTGCCGCCCTTCACCTACGTGCGCGAGGGCAAGGAGATGCCGATGTCGTACCGCCTCGCGCCGGCCGACCTGTTCGAAGACCGCGAGGAAGCCGCGCGCTGGGGCCGCCTGGCCTACGAAGCCGCGCTGCGCTCGGGCCAGCCGCCGAAGCCGAAGAAACCCAAACCCAAGACAACCCCCAAGGCCGCGAAAGCGAAGACCCGGTGAACGAACAGAACAACAACACCCACAGCCACCGACTCCCTCCGCTTCCCGAGCGCGAACAGATCGCACTGCTCGATCCCTTCGACAGCCTCGACCTGAAAGACATCGTGGTCGTCACCTCGCTCGCCGAAGCCGAGCGCGCCGCCGACGAATTGCTCGACGCCGGCGTGGCAGGCTTCGACACCGAGTCGCGCCCCACCTTTGCAAAGAACGAAGTGTCGACCGGCCCGCACGTGGTGCAGTTCGCCACGCGCGACACGGCCTGGCTGTTCCAGCTGCACCGCGACGAATGCAACCCCGTGGTCGCGGGCCTGCTCGCGTCCACCGAACTGCGCAAGGTCGGCTTCGGCCTTTCGAGCGACCTGTCGCTGATCCGCCTGCGGCTGGCCATTGCGCCGCAGGCCGTGTTCGACATCGACGACGAGTTCCGCCGACGCGGCTACCGCCGCTCGGTCGGCGTGAAGACGGCGGTGGCGCTGATGTTCAACCGCCGCTTCGCCAAGTCGCGCAAGGCGACCACCTCGAACTGGGCGCACAAGCAGCTCAGCGAATCGCAGATCCGCTACGCGGCCAACGATGCCTATGCGTCGCTGCGCGTGTTCGACGCGCTCTTTCCGAACGGCTGAACCTCCGCCCTCAGTCGCGCCCCGCTTCGAGGATCGCCTGCGCCAGCCGCTGCGGGTTCGAGAAGAACATCTCGTGGCTGCCGGGGCACTCCACGAGCCTGAACAACCCCAGCCGCTCCGACAGCCGCGGATGCCACGGCAGGCTGTGCGGCAGCGCCGTGTCCTGCTGGCAGTTGACGTACGACTTGCCCAGCCCCAGCGCCGCCAGCGGCTGCTTCAGCTGGATCTTGTCGGTGAAGGTGCGGTACGGGTGCGGGTTGAGCTTGTCGTAGGCGGCCTGCGCCAGCGCCAGGTCGGCGTCGTTGATGAAGGCCTCGCGCCAGATCTCGAAGGGCAGCATCACGGCGTTCTTGTTGGCCGCAGCCACTGCGTCGAACATGGTCACGTAATGCGGCGGCACCATGTCGTTGAGCGCCTCGCCGTCGAGCGGCACGAAGGCGTTGATGTAGACCAGCCGCCGCAGCCGCGCCGCGATGCGGTCGGCCACGCCCGAGATCACCATGCCGCCGTAGCTGTGGCCCACGAGCCGCACCTGCGTGAGGTCCTTGCCCTCGATGAAGCGGACCACCGAGGTGATGGCGTCGGCCAGGCCGGTGCCCGCGCGGTCGTCGCCGGGGTTGTTGCCTGCCACGGTGGGGCAATGCACGGTGTGGCCGGCCGCGCGCAGGCCGTCGGCCACGGCCTCCATTTCGGCGCCGGTGTGCCAGGCGCCGTGAACCAGAACATAGGTGTCGGACATGGGTGTCTCCTTCGTTGGATGCGTCGTTGGGGAATGAACCGAGGGCGACTGTAGAAAAAGCGGTACGTCGTGGATGGCCGTTACCTGCCAGGGCGATGGCCGATTCGCGCCACCGGTCTTTTTGTGCCGCGGGTTGCCTCGATTCAATAATTCAAAGATACTTGAATCATGGAAGAAAACGATGTGGTCCGCGCCTTGGGCGCACTCGCCCAACCCGTGCGCCTGCGGGTGTTCCGTGCCTTGGTGGTGGCGGGGCCCGACGGGCTGACGCCGGGTGCGCTGACTGAAGCACTAGAGGTGTCGGCGACGGGGCTGTCCTTTCATTTGAAGGAGCTGGTGAACGCGAGCTTGGTCTCGCAGGAGCGCCAGGGGCGCAACCTCATCTACCGCGCGTCGTTCGAGCGGATGAACGGCCTGCTCGGCTACCTCACCGAGAACTGCTGCCAGGGGGAAGCCTGCCTTCCCGCGAGCACCTGCGACTGCTGATATGAAAGCTTGTGCTGTTGCACGCAGCGTGCGTGCGCTCTGGCGTGCTCCCGCCGACGGGGCACCTTGCTCCGCGAATGTCCTCCGGCCTGCGGCCTCCCCCTTGATTTCGCTGCGCAAGGCGCCCCATCGACGTGAGCGTTGCGCGGTGCAGCCGTTGATCGGCCAGCACCACGACCGCGCTCGGCGTGCGCAGGACACCGGGTGCTTCCCGCAGCGAAATCAAGGAGGAGGCCGCAGGCCGGGGGACATTCGCGGAGGGAAGTACCCGGTGGCCTGTGCACACGCCCTGAACAGAAGAACATGATCCCCGCCCTCCTCATCTTCGCCGGCACATTGCTGCTCGTCATCTGGCAACCCCGCGGCCTCGGCATCGGCTGGAGCGCCTCCCTGGGCGCCGTCATCGCCCTGCTCTTCGGCGTGGTGCAGCTCACCGACATCCCCGTCGTCTGGGCCATCGTCTGGAACGCCACCGCGACCTTCATCGCCGTCATCCTCATCAGCCTGCTGCTCGACGAGGCCGGCTTCTTCGAGTGGGCCGCGCTGCACGTGGCCCGCTGGGGACGCGGCAACGGCCGGCGGCTGTTCGCCTTCATCGTGCTGCTGGGCGCCGCGGTCTCGGCCCTCTTTGCCAACGACGGCGCGGCGCTGATCCTCACGCCCATCGTGATGGCGATGCTCGTGGCGCTCGGCTTCACGCCGGCGACCACCCTGGCCTTCGTCATGGCGGCGGGTTTCATTGCCGACACGGCCAGCCTGCCGCTCATCGTGTCGAACCTCGTGAACATCGTGTCGGCCGACTTCTTCGGCATCGGTTTCAACGCCTACGCCTCGGTGATGGTGCCGGTCAACGTCGCGGCCGTGCTCGCGAGCCTGGGCGTGCTGCTGTGGTGCTTCCGGCGCGACATTCCCGCGCACTACGACATGGCCCGCCTCAAGCAACCCGCCGACGCGATCCGCGACCGCGACACCTTCCGCGCCGGCTGGGTCGTGCTCGCGCTGCTGCTCGTGGGCTTCTTCGGCCTGGAGCCGCTGGGCGTGCCGGTGAGCGCCGTGGCCGCCTTCGGCGCGGTGATCCTGCTCGCGGTGGCGGCGCGCGGCCCGGTGATCCACACGCGCCAGGTGCTGCGCGGCGCGCCCTGGCAGATCGTCGTCTTCTCGCTGGGCATGTACCTCGTGGTCTACGGGCTGCGCAACGCCGGACTCACCGGCCAGATCGCCACGCTGCTGAACCTGTTCGCGCAAGGCGGCGTCTGGGGCGCGGCCATGGGCACCGGCTTTCTCGCGGCGGTGCTCTCCTCGGTCATGAACAACATGCCGACCGTGCTGGTCGGTGCGCTGTCGATCGAGGCCTCGGGCGCGGCGGGCCTCGTGAAGGAGGCCATGGTCTATGCCAACGTGATCGGCTGCGACCTCGGCCCGAAGATCACGCCCATCGGCAGCCTCGCCACGCTGCTGTGGCTGCACGTGCTCTCGAAGAAGGGCATGACCATCACCTGGGGCCACTACTTCCGCATCGGCATCGTGCTGACCCTGCCCGTGCTGGCCGCCACGCTCGCCGCGCTGGCGCTGCGGCTCAGCCTGGGCTGACCCATTTTTCTTTCTTCTTCTCTCAACGAGCCTGCCATGAGCGACATCACCATCTATCACAACCCCGCCTGCGGCACCTCGCGCAACGTGCTCGCGCTGATCCGCAACACGGGCGACGAGCCCACCGTCATCGAGTACCTGAAGACACCGCCCGACCGCGCCACGCTCACGCAGCTCATCGCGGCAATGGGCGTGCCCGTGCGCGAGGTGCTGCGCCAGAAGGGCACGCCGTACGACGAACTGGGCCTGGGCGATCCGAAGTGGAGCGACGAACAGCTCATCGACTTCATGCTGCAGCACCCGATCCTCATCAACCGCCCCATCGTCGTCACGCCGCTGGGCACGCGCCTGTGCCGGCCTTCCGAGGCCGTGCTCGACATCCTGTCCAAGCCACAGCAAGGCGCGTTCGCCAAGGAAGACGGCGAAGCCGTGATCGACGCGAAAGGCCAGCGTGTCGCCAAGCCCTGATCTCCCGCAGCTCGACGCCGACGCGTTCCGTGTTCCCCGCCTGCAGGAGCTGCTTCCCACCGCACGCGCCACGCACGCACCGCGCATCCTGCTGCTGTACGGATCGCTGCGCGAGCGCTCCTACAGCCGCCTGCTGACCGAAGAGGCCGCGCGCCTGCTGCGCGCCATGGGTGCCGAGCCCCGCATCTACGACCCGCGCGGCCTGCCGCTGCCCGACGGCGAACCCGAAGACCATCCGAAGGTGCAGGAGCTGCGCGATCTCGCGCAGTGGGCCGAAGGCATGGTGTGGACCTCGCCGGAACGCCACGGCGCGATGACCGGGATCATGAAGGCGCAGATCGACTGGATTCCGCTGGCCGTCGGCTCGGTGCGGCCCACGCAGGGCAAGACGCTCGCGGTGATGGAAGTGTCGGGCGGCTCGCAGTCGTTCAACGCGGTGAACCAGCTGCGCGTGCTGGGCCGGTGGATGCGCATGATCACCATCCCCAACCAGTCGTCGGTGGCCAAGGCCTTCCTCGAGTTCGACGATGCGGGCCGCATGAAGCCCTCGCCCTACTACGAGCGCGTGGTCGACGTGATGGAAGAGCTGGTGAAGTTCACGCTGCTCACGCGCGACTGCGCGGGCCACCTGGTCGACCGCTACAGCGAGCGGCGCGAGAGCGCCGAAGCGCTGTCGAAGCGAGTGAATCTCCGCAGCATCTAGACACAAGCCGGGCAAGCTTCTTGCAACGGGGACGCCCGTTGCCCGGGCAACTCCCATGGCGGCGCGCGGCGCACCCACGTAGATTCCAGCGTAGAAAAAATCGTCCGTTTCCGTCGCTTTCCCCACTTTGGCCCCGCAGGAGTGTCCATGGACGCATGGTCGAGTCAGCAACTGTCCCCGCTGTACAGGCGCGAGGTCTTCCGCTCGCGCGAGGCCGAAGAGACCGACGCGCGCGTGGCGCGCGAACTGAAGCCGCACCGCAGCGCGTGGGGCGCGGGCGATGTCGATGCCGTCTTCTGCCGCGCCGAGATGAGCGCACTGTCGCTGTGCATCCTGCGCTACGGCTGCGACGTCGACATCGAGCCCGACGCGCTCGGCAACTTCGTGCTGGTGCAGATGCCGCTGCGCGGCCGTGCCGACATCCACACCGGCGGACAGACGCTGCAGATCCACCCCGGCCAGGGCGCCATCATTTCCGCCCACAAGCCGGTGCGCCTGCGCTGGCACGCCGACTGCGAACAGCTGATGCTGAAGATCGAACTCAGCCGCCTGCAGGAGGTCGCGCGCCATGCCTTCGCGCTGCGCGGCGGCGACACCGTCGGCGAGATCGATTTCGACATGCCCCTGCGCCTGGACGACGCGGCGGGCACGCAGTGGTGCCGCATGGTGGCGAGCCTGGCTTCGCTGCTGCCACCGAACGAGTTCGAGCGCCACGACCCGCGCTGGCTCGCGCACTGCGAAGACAACCTCATGCTCTACCTGCTGTGCCACCGGCCCAACTCGGTGCTGCAGCGGCATGCCGACGCACAGCGCGGCACCGAAGAAACCAGCCTGCGGCAGCTGCGGCGGGCTGAAGAATTCATGCGCGAGCGGCTCGACTCGCTGCTCTCGCTCGAAGAGGTGGCACAGGCCGCGGGCGTCACGCGCCGCGGCCTCGCCCTGCTCTTCAGGCGCCACCGCGACCTGTCGCCCGGCGAGGTGCTGCGCAACATGCGGCTCGATGCCGCGCACGCGCAGCTGGCGCGGCACGACGGCGCCAGCGTCACCGAGGTGGCGCTGAACTGCGGCTTCTCGCACCTGAGCCGCTTTGCCGCCTGCTACCGCGAGCGCTTCGGGCAACTGCCGCGCGACACCTCACGCGACCCCGCGCGGCTGCCTGCCGCGCGGCACTGAACACACATCCTCAGGACTTCATCGCGCACTGCGCGGCGGTGCGATCCTGGTAGCGCTCCAGCACGGTGCCGATCACCTTGTTGGCAATGCGCCCGCTGCCGTCCTTGGCGACCACACGCAGGTAGTAGTTCTGGATCGGGAAGTTGTTCGGCCCGTAGCGGAAATCGCCGCGCACCGACTTGTAGTTGGCCGCCTTGATCGCCTTGAGCAGCGCGGGCTTGTCGGCCACCTTGCCGCCGACGTCGCGCACGGCCGCATCCATCGCCATGAGCACGTCGTAGGCCTGGCCGGCATAGAACGACGGGTTGCGCCCGTTGTTCTGCTGGCGGAACGCGGCCACGAAGCGCTGGTTGGCCGGGTTGTCGAGGTCGAACGACCAGTGGGCGGTGTTGAACAGGCCCAGCATCGGCTCGCCGACAGCGGGAATCATGTCCTCGTCGGCCGAGAAGGCGGTGGAGATCAGCGCCACGTCTTTCGACAGCCCCGCGCCGACGAACTGCTTGATGAAGCTCACGCCCATCGCGCCGGGCAGGAAGAAGTACAGCGCATCGGGCTTCGAGGCGCGGATCTGCGCCAGCTCCGCCGAGTAGTCAAGCTGCCCGAGCTTGGTGTACAGCTCGTCGCCCACGGCGCCCTTGAAGGTGTGCTTGAAGCCGTTGATGGCGTCCTTGCCGCCGGGGTAGCTGGGCGCGATCATCGCGACCTTCTTGAAGCCCTTGTCGCTCGCGAACTTGCCGGCCGATTCGTAGTACGCGTCGTTCGGGTACGAAGCGCCGAAGAAGTACGGGTTGCAGCGCGCGCCCGAATAGTCGCTCGGGCCGGTGTTGCTCGACAGGTAAGGCACCTTGGCAGCGAAGAGCGGCGGGCCGACGGCCAGCGCGACCGACGAACCGACGGGCCCGGTGAACAGGTCGATCTTGTCGCGCAGCAGCATGCGCTCGACCACCTGGCGCGCCATCTCGGGGTTGCCGGCCGTGTCGGCTTCGACGAACTCCACCGGCACGCCGCCGAGCTTGCCGCCCAGCTGCTTCATCGCCACGGCGAAGCCGGCCTTGGCCTCGGCGCCGCCGACGGCAAACGGGCCGGACAGGTCCATCGCCAGGCCGACTTTCACGGTCTGCGCCTGCGCGGGTAAAGCCAGCGCGCCCACCAGGACGGTGAGCGCGCACAAGACGGATCGGGGCGTGGCCTGCGACATGAAAGGTCTCCTCGGGGTGAGTTCGTTGAACGTGGGGGGCTGCAAATGCAGGGCGCAGTCTCTGTGCGGCGGCGGCGCCCCGCTATCCGTTTCGTGCGGCGCAAACCGCTGCACGAAATGGACAGACAGCAGGCCGGCGCGCTCCACAGAATCGCCGCCGACCCCACCACTTCAAGAGACGAACCGATGAGCGACACCATCGACATCCCGGCCGGCGACGGCACCCAGACCTTTCGCGGCTACCTGGCCCTGCCGGCCTCGGGGCGCGGCCCCGGCATCGTGCTGTGCCAGGAGATCTTCGGCGTCAATGCCTACGTGCGCGAGGTGGCCGACCTCTATGCGCAGGAAGGCTACGTGGTGCTCGCGCCCGACCTGTTCTGGCGCATGGAGCCCGGCGTCGATCTGGGCTACTCGCCCGAAGACTGGCAGCGCGCCTTCGGCTTCTTCCAGAAGTTCGACATCGAAGCCGGCGTGGCCGACGTCACGGCGAGCGTGAAGGCGCTGCGCGCGCACCCGGCCTGCACCGGCAAGGTCGGCGCGCTGGGCTTCTGCCTCGGCGGCAAGCTGGCCTACCTGGCCGCCGCGCACTCGGGCGTGGACGCGGCCGTGGGCTACTACGGCGTGGGCATCGAAGGCGCACTCGACCTCGTGCCGCAAATCGAATGCCCGATCGCCCTGCACTTCGCCGAGCTCGATCAGTTCTGCCCGCCCGAGGCCCGCGCCCAGGTGCTCGAAGCCTTCGCCGGCAAGCCCGATGCGCAGATGCATGTCTACCCCGGCGTCGACCATGCGTTTGCACGCACCGGCGGCGACCATTTCGACAAACCCTCCACGCTCATGGCGCACCAGCGCTCGATGGCGCTGTTCAAGGAGGCGATCGGCCCGGTGTACGACCTCTCGGCGCTGTGGGACAAGCACTGCGAGTACGAATTCGCCACGCGCGACGTGGTCGCCACCATGGCCACGATGGTGAACGAGCCCTACGTGAACCACATCCCGACCATGACCGGCGGCGTGGGCGCCAAGGAGCTGTCGCGCTTCTACAAGCACCACTTCATTCCGAGCACGCCGCCCGACACGCGGCTCACGCCCATCTCGCGCACGGTGGGCGCTACGCAGATCGTGGACGAGATACTGTTCAGCTTCACCCACACGGTCGAGATCGACTGGCTGCTCCCGGGCATCGCGCCCACCGGCAAGCCGGTGGAGATTCCGCTCGTGGCCATCGTGAAGTTCCGCGGCGACAAGCTCTACCACGAGCACATCTACTGGGACCAGGCCAGCGTTCTGGTGCAGATCGGCCTGCTCGATCCGAAGGGCCTGCCCGTGGCCGGCGCCGAGACGGCGCGCAAGCTGGTCGACGAAACGCAGCCGTCGAACACGCTGATGCCGTGCTGGGAAAAGTCGACCGGCCTCACCATCGCCGACCCGGCGCTGCCCCTGGGATGAGCAGCGCCGCCGACATGCTGGCGCTAGTCGTGGACGCGGTCACGCCGCTCACGCCGGCCATCAAGGCCTTCGTGCTGCGCTCGGCCGGCGGCGAGCCGCTGCCGCCGTTCGCGCCGGGCGCGCACCTGGGCGTGCAGGTGGTGCAGGCCAACGGCCATTCGGGCCAGCGCGCGTATTCGCTCGCCAAGCCGCACGACGGCTCCGACCGCTGCGAGATCGCCGTGCTGTGCGAGCCGCAGGGCGCGGGCGGCTCGGCCTGGATGCACGCGCTGCAACCCGGCACCGCGCTGGCCGCGCACGCACCGCGCAACGACTTCGCCTTGCACGCGGGCAGCGCGCCACCGCTGCTCATTGCCGGCGGCATCGGCATCACGCCGCTGCTGTGCATGGCGCGCTCGCTCGCGGCTGAAGCCCGCCCCTTCGAGTTCGTCTATGCCACGCGCAGCGAAGAAGCCACGGCCTACCTGCACGAGGTGCGCGCGCTCGGCGGCACCGTGGTGCACGACGGCGGCGACCCGGCACGCGGCCTCGACCTGCGCGCGCTGCTCGCCGCGCCCGTGCCCGGTCGCCACCTGCATGTGTGCGGCCCGCGCGGCATGGTGCAGGCCGTGGTCGACACCGCCCGCGCGCTCGGCTGGCCCGACGACCACGTGCACTTCGAACTCTTCGCCGGCGCCATCGAGCAGGCAGGCGACGCGCCCTTCGAGGTGCGCACGCTGCGCTCGGGCAAGACGCTGACCGTGGCGCCCGACCAGAGCCTGCTCGACGTGCTCATCGCCGCCGGCCTGGACCCGCTGTACGACTGCCGCCAGGGCGACTGCGGCGTGTGCGTGGTGGACGTGGTCGAGGGCGTGCCCGACCACCGCGACCACAACCTCAGTCCGCGCGAGAAGGCGGACGGCAAGACCCTGTGCACCTGCGTGTCGCGCGCCAAGACGCCGCACCTGGTGCTCGACATCTGATGACGTTTCAGGAGACCCACCCGATGAATTCCGTGATCCCCATCATCCCCATCGCGGCGACAAGCCCGATCGACATCCAGTCGCTCGTGCAGCCCGACCGCGTGCACAAGCGCGTCTACACCGACCCCGCCATCTTCGAGCTGGAGATGGACCGCGTGTTCGGCCAGGCCTGGATCTACATCGGCCACGAAAGCCAGGTGCCCAAGCCCGGCGACTACTTCACCACCCGCCTGGGCCGCGAGCCCGTGGTGATGGTGCGCCACACCGACGGCCAGGTGCACGTGATGTTCAACCGCTGCCCGCACAAGGGCGCCAAGCTCGTGCCCGACGGCAGCGGCAGCGCCGGCAAGTTCCTGCGCTGCCTGTACCACGGCTGGACCTTCAAGTGCGACGGCAGCCTGCTGTCGGTGCCGCTGCGCAGCGGCTACGAATGCACCGCGCTCGACCTGAAGGACCCGCAGTACGGTGTGCGCAAGGTGGCGCGCGTGGCTTCGCACCGCGGCTTCGTGTTCGCCAGCCTGTCGGAAGACGGACCTGATCTGAAGGAATTTTTGGGTGGCGTGGCCACGTCGCTCGACAACTTCTGCGACCGCGCCCCCGAGGGCGAAGTGGAAGTGGCTGGCGGCGTTCAGCGCGTGATCCAGCGCAACAACTGGAAGATCTTCTTCGAGAACCTGCACGACACCATCCACGCCGTGGCCACGCACGAGTCGTCGTGGCGCGCGGCCAAGGAAGAGCACGAGGCCATGCCGGCCGGCACGCCCAAGCCCTTCGAGGTGGTGATCGTCGACGGCAACGGCGAGCCGCTGGAGTTCTGGGAGAAGCTGGAGCTCAAGGGCTACGACCACGGCCACGGTTTCATGGAAGGCATCTTCGTGCCGCCGACCGATCCGGTGAGCCTGGCCTACGTGGCCTCGCTCGAAGCCGCGAAGGGCGCCGAACAGGCCGACGCGATCCTGCGCGTGAACCGGCACAACACCATCGTGTACCCGAGCTGTTCGCCGCACACCTCGTTCCAGCAGATCCGCGTGATCCGCCCGCTGTCGGTGGACCGCACGCTGGTCGAGATCTTCAGCTTCCGCCTGAAGGGTGCGCCCGAGGCCACCTTCCAGCGCACGCTCAAGTACACCAACATCGTCAACTCGCCCTCGTCGAACGTGATGCCCGACGACCTGGAGGCCTACAACCGCGTGCAGGAGGGCCTGGGCTCGGACGGTGGCGACTGGGTGAGCATGCACCGCGCCGCCGGGCGCGACCAGCCGCTGCCGGGCGGGCGCGCGTCCAACGGCAACAGCGAGATGCCCTCGCGCAACATGTTCGCGGCATGGGCCGGCTACATGGGCGTCGACACGGGCGTGCAAACCGGGAGCGCCGAATGAACTTCCGCGACTGGAACGAACAGCAAGACCTCACGCAGTTCCTGCACCACGAGGCGCGCCTGCTCGACGAGCACCGCTGGGACGAATGGCAGAAGCTCTTCACGCCCGACGGCCTGTACTGGGTGCCGCTGGTGCACGGCCAGGCCGACCACCTCAACCACGCCTCGCTGTTCTGCGAGGACGCCCTGCTGCGCTCGATGCGCGCGCGGCGGCTCGAGCAGGCCCGCGCCTACTCGCAGCAGCCGCCCACGCGCACCGTGCACGTGCTGGGCAACATCGCGCTCGAAGCACGCGACGACGCGGGCTGCACCGTGCGCTCGACCTTCCTGCTGCTGGAATGGCGCAAGACCGAACAGCGCACCTTCGGCGGCAGCGTGCTGCACACGCTGCGCCGCGCCGACGACGGCTGGCGCATCCAGACCAAGCGCGTCGACCTCGTGAACTGCGACGCGCCGCACGAAGCCCTGCAGGTGTTCCTGTGAAGGCCGCGCTGCTGGCGATGCACTACCAGAACGACGTGCTGCACGTCGACGGCAAGGTGCGCGTGGGCGTGGCCGCCGACGACCCGGCGCGCCCGCGCCTCATCGCCTCGGCCGCGCGGCTCATCGCCGGGGCGCGCGCGAACGGCGTGCCGGTGATCTTCGTGCGCATCGCCTTCGCGCCCGACTATTCGGACTGCCTGCGCAACTGCACGCTGTTCCGCCGCGTGGCCGAGAGCGGCGCGGTGCAGGAAGGCAGCTGGGGCGCGGGCTTCTACGACGAACTCGCGCCGCGGCCGGGCGAGGCCGTCGTCACCCACAAGCGCAACAACCCCTTCTGGGCCAGCGGGCTCGAAGAGGTGGTGCGCGCCACCGGCGCCAGTCGCCTGTACGTGGCCGGCATCGCGACCAACCACGTCGTCGAGCACGGCGCACGCCATGCGAGCGACCTGGGCTACGACGTGGCGGTGGTCGCCGACGCCTGCAGCACCGCACAGGCGCACCTGCAGGCGGCGAGCCTCGAAACCCTGGCGATGCTCGCGGACGTGGTGCGCGTGGACGACGCCATCGCGCAGATGGGAGGCCGGCCATGACGACGCTGCAAGGCAAGGTCGCGATCGTCACCGGCGCCGCCGCGCTGCTGGGCAGCGCCATCGTGCGCGCCTTCGTGCAGGCCGGCGCGCGCGTGGTGGCGGTCGACATCGACACGGCGCGCGGCGCCGCCTTGGCGGCCGACGTGGGCGCGGGCTGCCGCTTCGTCGCCTGCGACATCGCCTCGGACGACGCGCTCGATGCGCTCGTGACCGGCACGCTTCGCACCGAAGGCCGCATCGATTTCCTCATCAACAACGCGGTGGTCTACGGCGATGCGGGGCTGGATGCCGCGCGCGCCGACTGGCTGGGCGCGCTGAACGTCAACCTCGTCTCCGGCGCGATGCTCGTGCAGAAGACCGCCGACGCACTGGCCGCACACGGCGGCGCCATCGTGAACATGGGCAGCGTCGGCGGCAAGTTCGGCGCGGCGGGCCGGGCGCTGTACCCGGCGGCCAAGGCCGCCATCCTGCAGCTCACGCGCAACCAGGCCGCCACGCTGGCGCCGCGGGGCGTGCGGGTGAACTCGGTGTCGCCGGGCTGGACCTGGTCGGACGCGCTGTCGCGCATGACGAACGGCGACCGCACACGGGCCGACCGCGTCGGCGCGCCGATGCACCCGCTGGGCCGCGTGGGCGACGGCGACGACGTGGCGCAGGTGGTGCTGTTCCTGTGCTCGGACGCGGCGCGCTTCGTCACCGGTGCGGACATCCCGGTCGATGGCGGCTTCTCGATGCTGGGGCCGGACCAGGGGCGGTCGGCGCGCGACTGGTTCGGGGCGTAGCCGGCGTTCAGCCGCGCGACTGCCGCAGCGCCCCTGGCGTGCCGCCCAGGTGGCGGCGGCACAGGCGCACGAAGTGCGAGGCGTCGGCCAGCCCGACGCGCAGGCCGATCTGCGCCACGCTCAGGCGGTCGAAGCGCGCATCGGCCAGCATGCGCTGCGCCACCTGCATGCGGCAGGCGGCCAGCGCGTTGGCGAAAGTGGTGGTGCCATCCCCTGCCCCTTCCGCGAGGCAGCGGTGCAGGCTGCGCTCCGAAATGCCGAGCCCCTGCGCCACGGCCGCGGCCGTGAGGCCCGGCTCGGCATGGCGTTCGCGCGTGGCGTCGAGCACGCGCTGGCGCAAGGCGGCGCGGCCACAGGCGTCGGGCACCGCCACGCCGGGGCCGAGCGCCAGGGCCAGCAGGCCGCCGAGCTGGTCGGCCAGCAGCGCCGCCGGCAGCGGCGGCCGCAGGGCCACCTCGGGCGACAGCGCCTGCGCGAAGCCACTGAGCGCCGCGCCCCAGCCGCTGTGGCCGTCGATGCGGCGTGCCACGTGGTCGCCGGCATCGGGCAGCCACGACTCGACCCACGCGGTCGGCAGCTCGATCGACACCGTGTCGGCCGACTGCTGCAGGTGGAAGGCGTAGCAGCGCCGCGAATCGACCAGCACCGCGTCGCCGGGCAGCAGGCGCGCCGAGCGCTCTTCCTGCACCGCGACCCAGGGCGAGTCGGCCTTGCACAGCAGGTAGTAGAAGTTGTGGCGGCTGTGGGCGATGGCGCGGCGCGTGCGGTACACGTCCTGCGCGCTGCCGCGCACCCGGTTCACGTGCAGCGGCCCCAGCGGCGCGGATTCGAGCGAGGCGCCGAAGCCACCGGCAAGCGGGCTGGTCACGTCCATCTCGAGAAAGCCTTCGCAGACTGCGCCGATCCAGTAGTCCAGCCGCTGCGGCGGCGGCACGGTGTCGGTCGACCAGGTGTGGATCGCAGCAGGGGCTGCGGGCATGGCGGCGGAAGTCATCCCGCCAACATAGCCAGCCCGGGCCCGTTTGCCAAGCGGGTATAGACGCCCTCCGACGCCGCGCCGCGCAGGCGCCCGGCACAATGGCCCGCTTCATCCACCGCACACGCACGAAGGGCCCGGCACACATGAGCAAGCAAAGCGATTTCGGATTGATCGGCCTGGCCGTGATGGGGCAGAACCTGGTGCTGAACGTGGAAAGCCGCGGCTTCCAGGTCAGCGTCTACAACCGCACCGAGGCCACCACCGAGGCCTTCATGGCCGCCCACCCCGGCAAGCAGCTGGTGGGCGCGAAGACGCTCGAAGAATTCGTCCAGAGCCTGGCCAAGCCCCGCAAGATCCAGATCATGGTGAAGGCCGGCGCGCCGGTCGACCAGGTGATCGAGCAGCTCATTCCGCTGCTCGACAAGGACGACATCGTCATCGACGGCGGCAACAGCCTGTACACCGACACCGAACGCCGCGACGCCTACCTTGCGAGCAAGGGCCTGCGCTTCATCGGCGCGGGCGTGTCGGGCGGCGAGGAAGGCGCGCGCAAGGGGCCGTCGATCATGCCGGGCGGCCCGGCGTCGACCTGGGAGGTGATGAAGCCGATCTTCGAGAGCATCGCGGCCAAGGTGGACGGCGAGCCCTGCGTGATCCACATCGGCCCGGGCGGCGCGGGGCACTACGTGAAGATGGTGCACAACGGCATCGAGTACGGCGACATGCAGCTGATCTGCGAGGCCTACAGCCTGTTCAAGGCCGCCGGCTTCACGACCGATGAGATGGCCGCGATCTTCAACGAATGGAACGAGGGCGAGCTGCAGAGCTACCTGATCCAGATCACCGCCAAGGCGCTCGAGCAGAAAGACCCGGAAACCGGCCAGCCGGTGGTCGACCTCATTCTGGACAAGGCCGGCCAGAAGGGCACGGGCCAGTGGACGCTGCTGAACGCGGCCGAGAACGCGGTGGTCATCAGCACCATCAACGCCGCCGTCGAGGCGCGCGTGCTGTCGTCGCAGAAGAAGCAGCGCGTGGCGGCCAGCCAGCTGCTGCAGGGGCCGAAGATCGCACTGTCGCTGGAGAAAAAGGCGCTGGTGGCCAAGGTGCACGACGCGCTCTATGCCTCGAAGGTCATCAGCTATACGCAGGGCTTCGACCTGATCCAGACGATGGGCGAGAAGAAAGGCTGGCAGCTCGACCTGGGCGGCATCGCCTCGATCTGGCGCGGCGGCTGCATCATCCGCGCGCGCTTTTTGAACCGCATCACCGACGCCTTCCGCCGCGACCCGGCGCTGGGCAACCTGATGCTCGATCCGTTCTTTCAAAACCTGCTGAACCGCACGCAGCAGAACTGGCGCGAGGTGGTGGCGCTGGCGGTCAGTAACGGCATCCCGGTGCCGGCCTTCAGCGCGTCGCTGGCCTACTACGACAGCTACCGCACGGCGCGTCTGAGCGCGAACCTGCTGCAGGCGCAGCGCGATTTCTTCGGGGCGCACACGTACGAGCGGGTCGACAAGCCCGAAGGCCAGTTCTTCCACACGGACTGGCCCGAAGTCATCGAGTAAGGAAGGCGCTCGCCCTTCAGCCGGCGTCGGCCAGCCAGTCGCGCACCACGCCGACCGACTGCGCCAGCGGCGCCGTCGCATCCACCGCCAGCACGCCGGCCTCGCCCACCGGCGATTCGAGCGTGGCGAACTGGTTGGCCACGAGGCTGGCCGGGAACATGTGCAGCCCGGCGCCCGCGCGCGCGGCCACGCGGCGCTCGGCCTCGGCGCGGTCGATCTGCATGAACACGAAGCGCAGGCCCGGCGCGGCGGCGCGCAACTGGTCGCGGTAGCTGCGCTTGAGCGCGGAGCAGGTCATGACGGCGCCCTGCGGCGCGTCGGCCAGGGCGCGGCCCAGCGTGGCCAGCCAGCCGGCGCGGTCGGCGTCGGTGAGCGCGATGCCGCGGCTCATCTTGTCGACGTTGGCGGGCGGATGGTGGTCATCGCCCTCGATCAGCGGCAGCCCGAACGCGGTGGCCAGCGCCGCGCCCATGCTGGACTTGCCGCAGCCCGAAACCCCCATCACCACGAGCCAGACCCTGTTCATGCGCACCCTTGACCTTTGTTGAAGCTGACAGGCGCGTGCCGGAGCCGGCACGCGCGGTCACGAATCTACCGCGTCGGCGCCCGGGTGGGCGCAAAGCCGATGCCGGCCACGGGTCAGACGAGGTGCCAGCGCCGGCTGTGCGGCCCCTGCTTCGCGAACACGTGCGCAAGGTGCTTCTTGACCGTGTTGACGCTGATGCCGAGCCGCTCGGCGATCTGCTTGTTGGTCATGTCCCGGTGCATGAGCGACAGCACCTCGTCTTCCCGTGCAGTCAGCCGGAGGGCCGGCGTGGCACCGCCGGACGCCGACCGCCCGCCGCTGGCCTTCGCGCGCAGCACGCACAGGTACAGCGCCTGCACCACCGGCCCCGGAAAGCCCAGGGTACCCGCCAGCACGGCGTCCAGCGATTGCGCGAACTGCTCGGCGCTCGCGGCCCACTCGACGCTGCCGCGCGCCTGGCTGCGGAGCGCGGCATCCAGGCCCTGCGGGGACGGCGCCTCCCAGCCGAGGAGCCAGTCGGTGGCGGGAAAGCGGCGGCGCAGACCGTCCAGGCTGGCGACGCTCTCCGGCGCCATCAGCGCGATGTCCACCAGCAGCAGACGAGGCGCCTGCGGCCGGCAGCGGGCTTCCAGCTCGAAGAGGCTGTTCACCTGCACGCACGCGACCTCGTACACCCGCCCGGCCCGCTGCCGCGAGGCCAGCAGGCCCTGCCCGAACCGCGGTGACGCGCGGCCGGTGCCGGTGGCGACAAGCACCGGCACGCGGAGGTCGGCCGCAGGGCAAGGGAGGTCGGGGAACGCCGGTTGAAAACAGTCCGATGCCAACAGCGCGGGTGGCACGGAGGGCGCGAACGGCGACAGGGGACGCAAGCCCTGCATGAACGGCAGCGGGTCTGCGTTCCACGCAGGTTCCAGCCCAGCAGACGGCAGTGGGACTTGTTCCATGGTTTCCCTCCGAGGTGCCTATTGGGAGGCAGCCGGAGCTTAATGATAAAGACCACAAATTCCTGCAGACAGGTCTGCCGACCTCGCAAGGTATCAAAGGGTAAGGGCGCGCGATCGGCGCGGCGCATCACCCAATGGGTGACAACTTTTATCCTATGGACAGGGCGCAGCCCGGCGGTTCAGCATTCCTCTTTGCTGATATGTGAACGTGGTTGATCGCCAGTGCATGCAGGTCAATCGGGAGCACTGATTCCAGTCGGCGCATCTTTTCAACCAAGGAGTTCCCATGGCTGCGCTCAACCTGACGGCCGGCTCGACCGTCACCCTGGATGAATCCGCCAATTTGCAGAACCTTGCCGCTACTCCCGCTGCCGCCGGCGACAGTAACGACAATGACATCTCCGCAAGTTCGCTGCCCACCGCCTTCAGCACCCGCCTGACGGCCCAAGGCGTCGGCACCGCCATCAACGCGGCGTTGAGTGGCTACAACGGGACCAACACCGGCACCAACGCCTTCACGTTCAGCGTGACGGGCACGGTCACCGACATGTCCTTCACGGACGCGAACGGCGCGCCGCTCAATGGCCTGGACAGCGGCCTCAATACGGCCGACGGCGAAGACATCTTCCTGTACACCGACGCGACCAACAACAACGTCGTCTACGGAAAGACCGCCCTCAATGCCGTCGTGTTCGCCGCCTACCTGGAAGAGACGGGCAGCCCGGTGAACGGCGCCAAGATCTGGACCGTCCAGTACGAAGCGATGTCGAACCCCGACGCGGCCAACGCCGACGATCCGATCGACCTGACGGACAAGGTCTTCGTCAGCGTCAGCCAGGACACGGAGTTCAACCTCGAGGACGCGCCCTCCGGCCAGAACCTGTTCCTGATGTTCACGACCGGCAGTCCGACCATCGTCGATGGCCGCATCTCCAACGTGTCGATCATCGCGACCGGCAAGGACCCGGCCAACCAGTCCGGCGCCAACCCCAACAGCACCGCCGACGACATCAACATCTCGACCGGCGACACGATCAACACCAGCAAGGCGGGCGGGCCGACCACGTTCGGCACCAACAGCCAGATGATCACCGAGCAGGAAGGCATCCGCTTCACGTTCGTGACGGGTGCCCGGGCGGACGTCACCATTCCGAACCTGGACCAGAACGAGGCCGACCTGGAGTCGAACATCGACTTCACCGGCATGTTCGGCGCGAGGACCGCCGACTTCGACGTGGTGCAGCTGCAAAGCGGCAAGAGTGCCCAGGTCAAGATCTCGGCCTTCAGCACGGCGGCGGAGTCCGGCAACAGCTTCATCGACGGCTATGCAGGCGACGCGACGGTGGCGATCACCAGCGTGCGCGTGCTCAATTCCGTCACCGGGGCCGTGCTCGAAACCTTCTCGGCCGGTGCCGAAGGCGGACTGAGTTCGAGCCTTGCCATCAGCATCACCGGCGGCGTCGCGACCATCACCGGCGTCGTGGCCGGCCAGTCGATCGAATACACGACGTCGGCGGACCACAACCGCGTGCTCATCGAAAACGGGGCGGCCCTCAATGCCTCGGGCAACACGCACGCGGACTTCGACATCGGGGGCTTCCGGCTGCTGCGGTCGTCCACCGCCACGGCGCAGATCGGCTCGCAGATGATCTTCGAGGACGACGGGCCGAGCATCGCGGTGACCGACACGGCGCCCCCTGACGCATTGACGGTGGACGAGAGCGCCCTGGCCACCAACGCGTCGGCGAGCTTCGCCGACAACTTCACCAGCACGCCGAGCTACGGCGCGGACGGCGCAGGCACGGTCAGCAGCACCTACGCGCTGAGCCTGAAGACCAGCGGCGCGGACTCCGGGCTGGACGACGTGGCCACCGGCAACAGCGTGTTCCTGTTCCTCAACGCCTCGGGCGTCGTCGAGGGGCGCCAGGGCACGGACGCCGCGGCGGCCGCCACGGGCGACATTGTCTTCACGGTGAGCGTCAACGCCGCCGGCACGGTCACGCTCGACCAGGTGCGTGCGATCGTGCATCCGAACACCGCCAACCCGGACGATTCGAAGACGCTCGCCGCAGCCGACCTGATCGTGCTGACGCGCACCGACACCATCACCGACAGGGACGGCGACCCGAACACGGGTTCGGACTTCCTCAACATCGGCCAGGCCCTGAACTTCGAGGACGACGGACCGAGCATCACGGTGGCCGACACGGCACCGCCCGACGCATTGACGGTGGATGAGAGCGCCCTGGCCACCAACGCATCGGCCAGCTTTGCAGACAACTTCTCCAGCACGCCGACCTATGGCGCGGACGGCGCAGGCACGACCAGCAGCGCCTACGCGCTCAGCGTCAAGAGCGCGGGCATCGCCTCGGGCCTCGTCGACACCCTGACGAACCAGAGCGTGGTGCTGACCGTCAACGCCGGCGTGGTCGAGGGGCGTACCGCCATCAGCGGTGCGCTGGTCTTCACCGTCAGCGTGGACGCTGCGGGCCTCGTCACGCTCGACCAGCAGCGCGCCGTCGTGCACCCGGACGCCACCAACCCGGACGACTCGAAGACGCTGGCCGCGGCCGACCTGATCGTGCTGACGCGCACCGACACCATCACCGACAAGGACGGCGACCAGAACACCGGGTCGGACTTCCTCAACATCGGCCAGGCCCTGAACTTCGAGGACGATGGGCCGAGCATCGTGGTGGCCGACACGGCATCGCCTGACACGTTGACAGTGGATGAAACTGCCCTGGCCACCAACGCCTCGGCCAGCTTCGCCGACAACTTCTCCAGCACGCCAACCTACGGCGCGGACGGCGCAGGCACGGTCACCAGCGCCTATGCGCTGAGCGTCAAGAGCGCGGGCGTCGCCTCGGGCCTCGTCGACACCCTGACGAACCAGAGCGTGGTGCTGACCGTCAACGCCGGCGTGGTCGAAGGGCGTACCGCCATCAGCGGTGCGCTGGTCTTCACCGTCAGCGTGGACGCTGCGGGCCTCGTCACGCTCGACCAGCAGCGCGCCGTCGTGCATCCGGACGCCACCAACCCGGACGACTCGAAGACGCTCGCCGCGGCCGACCTGATCGTGCTGACGCGCACCGACACCGTCACTGACAAGGACGGCGACCAGAACACGGGCTCGGATTTCCTGAACATCGGCCAGGCCTTGAACTTCGAGGACGACGGCCCGAGCATCACGGTGGCCGACACGGCGGCCGCCGATCCACTGACGGTGGACGAAACCATCCTGGCCACCAACGCATCGGCCAGCTTCGCCGACAACTTCACCAGCACGCCGACCTACGGCGCGGACGGCGCCGGCACGGTCACCAGCGCCTACGCGCTGAGCGTCAAGAGCGCGGGCGTTGCCTCGGGCCTGGTCGACACGCTCAGCAACCAGAGCGTGGTGTTGACCCTCACCGCCGGCGGCGTGGTCGAAGGGCGCACGGCCGGCAGCGGATTGCTGGTCTTCACCGTCAGCGTGAACGCCGCGGGCCTCGTCACGCTCGACCAGCAGCGCGCCGTCGTGCACCCGGACGCCACCAACCCGGACGACTCGAAGACGCTCACTGCAGCCGACCTGATAGTGCTGACCCGCACCGACACCATCACCGACAAGGACGGCGACCAGAACACGGGCTCGGACTTCCTCAACATCGGCCAGGCCCTGAACTTCGAGGACGACGGACCGACCATCGTGGCCCGCAGCGACCTCATCTACGCGAACACCAGCAACCCGTCGCCCGGCGGCACCGGCACCTTCGACTACGAGATCGGCGCCGACGCGCGGTCGAGCTACAGCGTCTCCAACTCCGACTTTTCAGCGATCACACTGACCGGCACGGTGGGCAATGCGGCGATCACCAGCCCGACGGTGACCTGGACTGCCGAGACGGCGACGGGCGCCTCGTTCGCCGTGAGCTTCAGCTACAAGCCGGACCCGGGCTCGGCCACCACCACCAACGCGACCGGCACGCTGAGCTTCGACAAGGTGAACGGCACCTACTCGCTCGCGCTGAATGCGCCCATCGCGGGCTTCAACACCGTCTCGACCGGCCAGGCGCTGGGCTTCACCGGCTACACGGTGGGCACATCGACGGTCGACCAGACGCAGCCCGACGTGTCGGTGGCCCAGTTGAGCAGCAACTTCTTCGTGCAGTTCACCGGCTACAGCGAGCCGGGCGGCGGCACCGGTGCCAACAACATCCAGGCGATCGCTCCGGCAGCCCCGTTGGGCACGGCCAACGGAACCGCCTTCGTGAACGGCGAGCTGTTCAAGCAGGCAGGGACGTGGGTGAGTGTGTCCAACCTGGCCAACGGCGTGGCGGGCGACACCATCCAGCAGGGCGAGGTGCTGGACCTCGACTTCTTCGCCGCGAACCCGTTCGGCTTCACGACCGCGACGCCGACCACGCAGGCCGCCGGCATGTTCCTCAAGTTCGACGGCATCGGCAGCGAGGACCTGGTGCTCGTGCTCAAGCTGGTGGACCCGGACGACGGCAGCCGCACGACGAAGGCCATCATCATCGACAACGCCGACATCATCAAATCCGGCGGCACCATTCCGGCCCCGTACAGCATCTCGCTGGACAACAACGACGGCGCGGTCATCATCGAGTCGAACGACTTCAACACCGGCACCGAGAACTACGTCATCGAAGGGGCGCAACTGCTGGTGTCGACCGAAGGCGTGACGGGCACGGCCATCAACCTCAATGCGCTGACCGGGGCCGGCGGCAACAGCACCACGCTGCAGGAATTCTCGGGAACACCCGGCACGGCCAACCCCGAAGCGGCCACGTCCGACAACGACGTCATCAAGATCTCGGACATCGGGTTCGTCACGCTCAACAGCGGCCAGCTCGACGCCAACCTGCAGTTCTCGCTGGCGGTCAAGGACGCCGATGGCGACGCCACCGCGACGCAGGTGCTGGACGTCGGCATCGTCGGCGGCACCGCCTTCACCGGCGGTGCGGACAACGAAGCGATCCAGGGCAGCGCGGGCAACGACACGCTCAACGGCGGCGGCGGCAACGACACGCTGACCGGCGGACTGGGCAAGGACTCGCTCACCGGGGGCGATGACAACGATATCTACGACTTCAATGCCGTGGCCGAGAGTGCGGCCGGTGCGAACAGGGACGTGGTCACCGGATTCATGAGCGGTGCGGACACGCTCGACCTGTCGGGCATCGACGCCATTTCGGGCAACGCGAACGCGGACGACGCCTTCAGCTACCTCGGCGATGCAGCGTTCACCAACGTGGCCGGACAGCTGAGGTTCGACGTCGCCACCCAGACGCTGCAGGCCGATATCGACGGCAACGGCACCGCCGACTTCGAAGTGCAACTGGTGGGTGTCGTGGCGCCGCCACCGCTGGACGACTTCTTCATGTAGGCCCGGGCATTGCGTTGAAGCGAGGGCGGCCCTATCGACCGCCCTCGTCAGCCGCAGCGGTCCGAGCCGGGGCGGGGCGCGTCAGCGTTGCTCGCACTCAGAACAGGCTGCCCTGCCCTTGCGCGCCGGGCGGGCGGAACGCGCCGGTGTCGAGCGCGATCCGCTCGCGGTTGAAGCCCAGCCGGTGTGTCGCCTTCTGGAAGCGCTGGTGGATCAGGTCGGCCCACAGGCCGCTGCCCTTCATGCGCGTGGCGAAGTCGGCGTCGTAGTCCTTGCCGCCGCGCATCTCGTGGATGCGCGCCATCACGCGCTCGGCGCGCTGCGGATAGTGCAGCTCGAGCCATTCCTTGAAGAGCGGCGCCACCTCCCATGGCAGCCGCACCACCGTGTAGAAGGCGCTGCGTGCGCCGGCCTCCCAGGCGGCTTCGAGCACCTGCTCCATGTCCTCGGTGATGAAGGGAATCTGCGGCGCCACGCTCACGCCCACCGGCACGCCGGCCTCGGCAAGGGTGCGGATGGTGCGCAGCCGCCGGTGCGGCGCGGCGGCGCGCGGCTCGAGCTTGCGCGCCAGCTCGCCGTCGAGCGTGGTGATCGTGACGTACACGGCCGCGAGCCGGTCGGCGGCCATGGGCGCGATCAGGTCGAGGTCGCGCTCGACCGCGCTCGACTTGGTGACCAGCGCGAACGGATGCCGCACCTCGCTCAGCAGCTCGATCACGCCGCGCGTGAGCCGCAGCTCGCGTTCGATGGGCTGGTAGCAGTCGGTGGCGGTGCCGATGGCGAGGTTGCTGGGGCGGTAGCCCTTGCGCCCGAGTTCGGCGCGCAGCACCTCGACGAGGTTGCGCTTGGCGATGAGCTTGGTCTCGAAGTCGAGGCCGGGCGAGAGGTTGAGGTAGCTGTGCGTGGGCCGCGCAAAGCAGTAGATGCAGCCGTGCTCGCAGCCGCGGTACGGGTTGAGCGAGCGGTCGAAGGGGATGTCGGGCGACTCGTTGCTGCTGAGCACCGACTTCACGTCCTCGAAGCGCACCTCGGTGGCCAGCGGCATAAGCCCGGCGGCCTCGGCTTCGCCGTCTTCCAGCGTGCCCCAGCCGTCGTCGAAGGCGTCGCGTGCGTCTTTGGAGAACCGGTGCGCGAGCCGCGTGGCCGCGCCTCGGCCCTTGATGATGTGGATGGGAACCTGGGCGGCGGGCATGGCGAGTCCTTGGAAGGAAACAGGAAACAAGTCGAACAACTGTTTATTCATACAGTATTTCACTTTTGATCCCGAGATGCTGAGTTTTTTGTTTCTGTCTTGACAGAAATTCAGGAATTCCTAAACTCGACGCCATGGAACTCACCGACATTCAACGCAAGTTCGTCCTGCACTGGGGCGAGATGGGCTCCATGTGGGGCGTGAACCGCACGGTCTCGCAGATCCACGCCCTGCTCTTCGCGCACGGCAAGCCGATGCACGCCGAAGAGCTGTCGGAAACGCTGGGCGTGGCCCGGTCCAACGTCAGCAACAGCCTGAAGGAACTGCAGGCCTGGAACCTCGTGCGCGTCACCCACACGCTGGGCGACCGGCGCGACTACTTCGAGACCAGCGTCGACGTGTGGGAGCTGTTCCGCACCGTGGTGCGCGAGCGCAAGGAGCGCGAGTTCGACCCCACCATCCGCGTGCTGCGCGAGATCGTCGCCAGCCCTGATTTCCAGAAGGAGCCGCCCGATGCGCAGGACCGCATCCGCTCCACCATGGACCTCATGACCAAGCTCGCCACCTGGGCCGACGAGATGCTGCGGCTGTCGCCCGGCACGCTCGACAAGGTGCTCACGCTCGGCGCCAGCGTGCAGAAGTTCGTGCGCGGCGACAGCGCACCGCCCCCCGCCCCTCCTGGCGCCGGCAAGGGCGACGACCCCGATGCGCACCACGCCAGCCTGCCCATGATCTGAGAAAGGCCGCGTCCTTTTTTTTGCCTTCTTATTTCTGTTTTGACTGAAATATCGAGAACCAAAAGCACCATGACCCGCTTCGCCCCCGCCACCTACCCGCTCACCGTCTACTTCGACGCCACCTGCCCGCTGTGCACGGCCGAGATGGGCGCCATGCAGGCGCGCGACGCTGCGAAGCGACTGCGCCTGGTCGACTGCTCGCCCATCGGTTTCGCGCACGGCCCGGCACCGCGCGAGGCGCTGATGCGCTCGCTGCACGCGGTCGATGCCGCAGGCCAACTGCGCGTGGGCGTCGACGCCATCCGCGCCTGCCGCGCCGCGGTGGGCCTGCCGGCCGGCGGCGCGGTGCTCGACCTGCCGGTGGTCGGCCGGCTGGCCGATCGCGCGTATGCCGTGCTGGCCCGCAACCGCTACCGGCTGCCGCGCTGGCTGGTCCTGCGGCTCGCGGGGCACGGTGCGATCGCGCCGGCCACCTGCGCTGACGACCATTGCAAGCTCTGAAAAACCCACGCTGTCACACACCACCCGCTCACGCCCGAAGGAGTTTTCGATGCCCGACGTCTTCCAGCCCGACTTCCGCCTGCCCGGCACTGCGCGGCCTGCGCCGCCCGCGGTCGAAGGCCATGTGAGCCGCGAGGACACGCAGGACTACTTCACCGAGGTCGCCGACGACTACCGCGCCTGGAGCCCCAGCTACAACATGCACTTCGGCTTCTGGCGCCTGGGCCTGAACCCGCTGCGGCGCGAGGGCATGCTGATCGAGATGAACCGCACCGTCGGCCGCGCACTGCAACTCGACACCGCCACAACCACCGGCCCGCGCTGCGTGCTCGACCTGGGCTGCGGCGCCGGCGCCACCTCGCGCACGCTGGTCGGCGACGACCCGGCGCTGCATGCGGTCACGGTGACCAACGTGCCGGTGCAGAACGGCATCGCCGCGCGGCTCGACGCCCGGGCCGGCGTGGCCGACCGCGTCGCGCACGTCGAGGCCGACTACACCCGCACCGGCCTGCCCGCCGCCCAGGCCGATGGCGCCTGGGCGCTCGAAAGCGCCTGTTATGCCGAGGGCACCGCCAAGGCCGACTTCGTGCGCGAGGCCGCGCGGCTGCTCAAGCCCGGCGCGCGGCTGGTGGTGGTCGATGGCTTCCTGCTGCGCCGCCGGCCGGGCCGCCTCGCGGGCTGGCTGCACCGCCTGTGGGCCGACAGCTGGGCCGTGCCCACACTGGCCCAGCGCGAGGACTTCACGGCCGCGCTGCGCGCACACGGCTTCGAGGACGTCGCGTTCACCTCGCTGCGCTGGCGCGTGGCACCGAGCGCGCTGCACATCCCCGTGCTGGCCACGCGCTTCACGCTGGCCGAACTGTGGAAGGCGCGCGGCAGGCTCAGTCCCTGGCGCCGCAAGCACATCGTGGCCAGCTACTGCGCACTCGCGCTGGGCATGTTCTGGCGCGACTTCGACTACGCCATGGTGACGGCCCGGCGCAGCGCCAGCTGAGACATCACAAGAAGAGGAGAAGAGATTTCCATGCCCACAGAGCCCGAAGAAAGCAAACTCGCCGACCTGCCCGCCAACGATGAAGTGCCGGCCCCCAAGCCCGTGCGCGGCATGCCGTTCGGCTGGTTCTGGCCCATGTTCGCCGGCGCGGCGCTGGCGCTCGTGCTGCGCCTCGTCTTCAGCGGCGGCCCCGGCGAGCCCTTCTCGGCCATGCTGGGCTCCTTCGTCTATTTCGCGCCCGCGGCGTGCGGCGCGGTCACGGTGTACCTGGCCGAGCGCATCGAACGGCGCAGCTGGGGCTACTACCTCTGGGCGCCGTGGGTGGCCACTGCGCTGTTCGTCGGCGGCACGCTGATGGTCTTCATCGAAGGCATCATCTGCGCCGCCTTCATCGTGCCGCTGTTCGCGGTGATGGGCAGCGTCGGCGGGCTGGCCATGGGCATCGTGTGCCGCATCACCAACTGGCCCAAGCCCGCGCTGTACAGCGTCGCCCTGGTGCCGCTGCTGCTCGGCGGCATCGAGCCGCAATGGCCCAACCCGGACCAGTTCTCGAACACCTCGCGCACGCTCTTCATTGCCGCGCCGGCCGGGCGCGTGTGGCACGAGCTCAACGCCGCGCGCGACATCCGCCCCAGCGAAGTCGGCGACGCATGGGCCTACCGCGTCGGCGTGCCGATGCCGGTGTCGGGCGTGACCGTCGACACGCCCGAGGGCCGCGTGCGCCAGGTGCAGTGGCAGAAGAACGTGCGCTTCGAAGAGGTCGTCACCGAGTGGCAGCCCGATCGCCTGCTGAAGTGGCGTTTCCGCTTCACGCCCGACTCCTTCCCCGCCGGCGCGCTCGACGACCACGTGATGATCGGCGGCCAGTATTTCGACCTGCGCGACGCTACCTACACCCTGACCCCGCGCGACGGCGGCACCGAGCTGCGCGTCGCGGTGTCGTGGCGGCTGAGCACGCGCTTCAACTGGTATGCGGACCCGGTCATGCAGTTCCTGCTTGGCGACGCTTCCGAGAACATCCTGCGCTTCTACAAGGCGCGCAGCGAAGCCACCCAGGCGGTGGCGGGATGAGCGCGCCCCCCGTCTTCCAGCAGGCGCTCGGCCCCGCATGGAACCAGCTCGGTGACGTGATTCGCCGCCACTACACGATGGCGCCGTTCTCCGACGATTACGTCTGCGTGCGCGGCACCATGAGCGAGGTCTGGCACGCGCCCTGGGCCGCGCTGCTGATGCCCTTCGGCCGGCTGTTCGGCGCGCTGGTTCCGCACCAGGGTACCCAGGTGCCGATCGAGGTGCACTACCGCTGCCGCCCCGACAACGCCCACCTCTACTGGGACCGCGTCTTCCACTTTCCGGGCAGGCCGCCTTTCCATTTCCGCTCGCACATGGAGCACGACGCGGCGCAAGGCAGCGAGGTGATCGAATACGTGCGCTTCGGCATCGGCATGCGCCTGGCGGTGAGCGCGGAAGACGGCGCGCTCGTGTTCCGCGACCGGGGCTACATCTGGCGCCTCGCGGGGCTGCGCATTCCACTGCCGCTGGGCCTCTTTCTCGGCACCGCCTATGTCGAGGAGCGGCCCGATCCGTCCGACCCCGACCACTTCACGATGAAGATGCTGCTGCGCCACCGCTGGTTCGGCGATGTGTTTCGCTACAGCGGACGCTTCCGCCTCGGTTCACAATGAGCCTACCATGCCGCGCCGCCCCGAAAACCTCTACGCCCAGTACCACGCCCACATCTACTTCGCCCCCGCCACGCTGGCGCAGGCGCGCGAGCTCAGCGAGCGCGCCGACCGCGAACTGATGGTGGTGGTGGGCCGGGTGCACGAACGCCTGGTCGGCCCGCACCCGCACTGGAGCTGCCAGCTGGCCTTCGACGCCGCCGAGTTCGACGAAGTCATCGGCTGGCTCGACGCCAACCGCAACGGCCTCGATGTGTTCGTGCACGGCGTGACCGGCGACGACTTCGCGGACCACACAGCCCATGCGATGTGGTTGGGCGAAGAAAGCGCGCTCGATCTGCGGATGTTCAGGCGCTAAGCCTGCGCCAGCAGCGCGCAGACCTCGTCATCCGTCGTCTGCGAGAAATCTTCATACCAGGCACCGACCGCGCGAAACACCGTGGGGCAGCGCACGCACAGCACGTCGTCGGCTTCGCGCTGCAAGGCCTCGCAGGCCTCGGGCGACGCCACGGGCACGGCGGCGATGACGCTGCCGGCGCTCTGCCGCCGCAGTCCGCGAACGGCCGCGCGCATGGTGGCACCGGTGGCGAGTCCGTCGTCGATGACGAGCACCGTGCGGCCTTGCACCTCGCACGCCGGGCGATCGCCGCGATAGACCTGCGTGCGGCGCGCCAACTCGGCGAGTTCAGCACGGACCACGGCATCGATCTCCGAAGGACGCAGGTCCAGCGTGCGCACCAGGTGTTCGTCGATCTCGGGCACGCCGTCGCCCGCGAGCGCGCCGAAGGCGTACTCGGGTTGTTCGGGCAGGCCCAGCTTGCGCACCACCAGCACATCGAGCGGCAAGCGCAGCGCGCGGGCCACCTCGAAGGCCACCGGCACGCCACCGCGAGGCAGCGCCAGCACCACGGCATCCGCAAAGCCGCCCCTTCGCCGAAGCAAGGCAGCGAGCTGGCGGCCGGCCTGTGCACGATCACGAAACTTCACGGCATGTGCTCCCGACCTGGGATGTTCACACGCCGTTCGCGTCGAGGCGAGCCCCGGCGCAAAGACCCGGATCGCGGCGTGCGTTACGCAGCCTCTTGCGTTTCCACCTCGGCGTCGGACGCGCCGCCATGCACCTTGAAGAAGCTCGCGCCCTCGACCTTCTGCCCGATGGCCTTCTCGTAGGCCATGCGCACATCGTCAGGCTGCCCGGCCTGCCCGAAGAAGTCCTTCAGGTACGGCCCCAGCAGCGGATGCGCGGCCAGTTCCTCGCGCGGCAGGCCGTGCAGCATCTCGTCGCGGCAGGCCGAGGGCAGGAACACGTCGCGGTTCTTCTCGGGGTCGCGGATCAGGCCCTTGGGCTCGTGCGCCGGGTCGGCCTGCATCGACTCGAGTTCTTCGAAGAAGCGCCGGCGCATCATCACGATGCCCTTGTCGCTTTGGCCCAGCTTCTCGCGCGTGCGGTCGGTGACGGTGCCCTGCCCCACCCACACCACGAAGTCCTGGTTGGCGACATGGCTGGTGATCCAGCGGCCCGTGGCCGGGTCCTTGATGGGGCCGTACCACGAGGGAATGCGTTCCTGCACATACGGCTCCTGCTCGGTCGGCACGCGGCTGAGCACCCACAACACGCTCAGCGTGTGGTGGTCGTCGATGGGCACGCGCCATTCGAAGTGGTGGCCCAGGAAGAAGCCGTTGGGCCACAGCGTGACGCGGCCGGTGGTCCACATCACGTTGTCTTCGCGCTCGCCGCCGCGCAGGCGCTTGTAGACGAAGCCGTGCTCGAACTCCTCGAAAGCCAGCTTCAGGTGCGTGGGCACGTAGGGGCCTTCGTCGCCCTGCAGGCGCGTGGTCCAGTTGTTGTGCGTCCACTCGAAGTGCACGGGGTCGATGGAGTTCTCCTGGCACTGGAACCAGTTGCAGGGGATCTCGGCGAACACGGCCTGCGCGAAACCGTTCTTGCAGTTGAAGAGCTCCCAGTCGGGCAGCAGCGGCGCGGGCTGCGGGCCCATGTAGGCCCACAGCAGGCCGGCCTTTTCCTGCACGGGGTAGGCCTTGATCTTCGTGTTCTTGCGCATGCGCGCGTCGGGGTCCAGCGTTTCTTCGAAGGGCTGGTGGATGCACTGGCCGCTGGTGTCGTACTGCCAGCCGTGGTAGCTGCAGCGCAGGCCGCACTTCTCGACGTAGCCGTACGACATGTCGGCGTTGCGGTGCGGGCAGCGCCGGTCGACCAGGCCGTAGTTGCCGCTCAGGTCCTTGTAGAGCACGAGGTCCTCGCCGAGGATGCGCAGCGGCTTCACGGCCTTGTCGTCGAACTCGCTGGCGCCGGCGATCGGGTGCCAGTAGCGGCGCAGGTAGTCGCCCATGGGCTTGCCCGGACCGACTTCGGTCAGCAGGCGGTTCTTTTCTTCGCTCAACATGCATCGTCTCCTTGTCTGAGGGTGTGTAGGGTCAGTCGGCGCGGATGCCGAACTCGCGCACCAGCCGGCCGAAGCGCTGGTCGTCGTCGGCGATCTGGCGGGCCAGCACGGCCGGCTCGCCGCCCACGGGCTCGATGCCCAGCGCGGCCATGCGGGCCTGCACGTCGGGCATCTTCAAAATCTCGTTGAAGTGGCGGTTGAGCGTCTGCACGACCTCGGCCGGCAGGGCCTTCGGCCCGAGCAGGCCCATCCAGGCGCTCACGTCCATGTCGCGGTAGCCCAACTCCAGGAAGGTGGGCACGTTGGGCATGAGCTTCGTGCGCTGGCGCTCGGCCACGGCCAGCGGCACCAGCTTGCCGGCGGCGATGTGACCCGCCACCGCGCCGGGCGTGATCCAGCCCACGCTCACGTGGCCGCCCAGCGTGTCGTTGACCACCGGCGCCACGCCGCGGTACGGCGCATGCGCAATGGTCACGCCGGCGTCCTTGTTGAAGAGCTCGCCCGCGATGTGCATCGGCGAGCCCGCGCCCGGCGTGCCGTAGGTGAAGGCCTTGCCGGCCTTGGCGCCGGCCACCAGCTGGGCCACGGTCTGGATGCCGCTCGTGGGCGCCGTGACCATCAGCACCGGGATGTTGCCGGTCTTGACGATGGGGGTGAAGTCTTTCACCACGTCGTGCGCCACGCCGGGGCCGGCCTTGAGCACGTGCTGCGCGATGGGGAAGGTGCTGGGCGTGAAGAGCAGCGTGTAGCCGTCGGCCGGCGCCTTCGCGACCCAGGCGTTGCCGATCATGCCGCTCGCGCCGGGGCGGTTGTCGACCAGCACCGGCTGGCCCAGGCGCTGCGCGAGCTTCTCGGCGTAGGTGCGCGCGATGGCGTCGGTATCGCCGCCGGCCGGGTAGGCGACGACCAGCGTGATCGGCTTCGCGGGCCACGATTGCGCCAGCGCCGCTGTCGCGGCGCACAGCAAAAGAATGGCTCCTGCAGCGGCACGGACCATGTTTCGTTGGTGGAACATCTTGCGTTTTCCTTCTCGGTGAGACGACGTGGGGGTGTCGTCGGACTGTAGGAACGGCGTCGCGCGGCCAGAAGATATAGTTTCACTGAGTGAATCTTTTTTCTTCGGAGGCGGCATGTCGGACACCCGTGGTGCGCACAGCGTGAAGTCGATCGACGCCCTGCGCCGCGGGCTCGACGTGATGCTGGCCATCCAGCGTTCGTCGGCCGTCACGCTGCAGGAGCTGCACCGGCAGACCGGCCTGTCGAAGGCCACGCTGCTGCGCATCCTGAAGACGCTGCAGCAGGCCGGATGGGTGGAGCGCAACGAGCTGGAGAAGCGCTACGTGCCCACCTCGGCCACCGGCCAGTCGGGCGCTGCAGCGGCATGGCGCACGCGGCTCACGGCGTTGGCCGCATCGCCGCGCGCCACGCTGCAGCGGCTGGTGCCGTGGCCGATCGACCTCGGCGTGCGCGACGGCACGGCGATGCTGATCCTCGACACCGACCGGCCGCGCAACGGCCTCGCGGTGAACTACCGCGCGCTGGGCTTTCGCCCGCCGATGCTGCTGTCGTCGCTCGGGCGCTGCTACCTCGCGTTCTGCCCCGAAGACGAGCGGCGAGAAATCGTTGCCGCACTGGCGCGTTCACCGAACGACTTCGACCGCGGCGCGCGGCGCCCCGACAGCATCCGCCGCATGGTGGCGCATGCGCGCGACCAGGGCTACGCGGCGCGCGACCCCACGTCCACCAGCCTCGATTCGCCCGACCGCTTCGGCGCGGTGTCGGTGCCGGTGCGGCTGGGCGAGCAGGTGGTGGGCTGCCTCAGCTGCGCATGGCTGCCGGCGGTGAAGAGCGAGCGCGAGATCGTGTCGGCGCACCTGGGCGACCTGCAGCAGGCCGCGCAGAGCATCGAGCGCCGGCTGCGGCAGGACGGCCTCGGCCTGCCGCCTGCGAGCGCGTGAAGAAGCAGCGTCAGAACTCCGCGTCGAGCTCGTCGATCTCGTCGGGCTCCTGCAGCGCGGCGGCCACCCATTCCTTCATGGCGGGCAGCTCCATCACGCGCTTGCAGTACGCGGCGCACACGCTGTCCAGCGCCACGTCGTAGCTCAGGAAGCGCGTGACCACGGGCGCGTACATCGCGTCGGCCATGCCGGGCTGCTTGCCGAAGAGGAACGGGCCGCCGTAGGCCTTGAGGCACTCGCGCCAGATGGCGACGATGCGGTCGATGTCGCCCTGTGCGCGCGACCACACCTTGAAGTTCTTGAAGCGGGCCTTGATGTTCATCGGCAGCGCGCCGCGCATCGAGGCAAAGCCCGAATGCATCTCGCCGCAGATGGCGCGGCAGTGCGCGCGCGCCGCGGCGTCGGCGGGCAGCAGGCCGGCCTTGGGCTTGATCTCGTTCAGGTACTCGCCGATGGCCAGCGTGTCCCACACCTTGATGCCGCCGTGCTGCAGCGAAGGCACCAGCATCGACGACGACAGCAGCAGCATCTCGGCCTTCATGGCCGGATCGTCGGGCGGGATGACCTTCTCGCTGAAGTCCAACCCCGCGAGCCTGCACATCAGCCAACCGCGCAGCGCCCAGGCGCCGTAGTTCTTGCTGCTGATCGTGAGAACGGGTTTGGCCATCGCGACACTCCTTGGACGATGCGTGCTGTGTGCAAGCGCCGTGCCACACAGTTGGCCCGCAACTTGCCTGCAACCCGTGCATGCTGTACCGCGCTTACCAGAACCAGGCCGACCTGCTCTCGCCATGGCGGCTCACCGCGCAGTACCTGGGCCGCGCCCTCTGGCAGGACGGCACCGAGCGCACCGCGCTGCGGCGCATGGCCGCGCGCTGCGAGGTCTTCTCGCGCATGCGGCTCACCCACACGCGGCCGGCCTACGGCATCGACAGCGTGGTGGTCGACGGCACCGAGGTGCCCGTGCACGAAGAGGCCGCGCTGGTCTCGCCTTTCGGGACGCTGTTGCACTTTCGCAAGGCACACACCGAAGCGGTGCACCCGCGCGTGCTGCTGGTCGCACCACTGTCGGGCCATTTCGCGACCTTGCTGCGCGAAACCGTGCGCACGCTGCTGCGCGACCACGACGTGTACCTGACCGACTGGCACAACGCGCGCGACGTGCCGCTGTGGCAGGGCCGCTTCGGGCTGGACGAGTACACGCTGCAGCTGATGCGCTTCGTCGAGGCCGTGGGCCCGGGCGCGCACATGGTGGCCGTGTGCCAGCCCTGCGTGGCCGCGCTCGCTGCCACCGCGCTCATGGCGGAAGATGACCACCCGGCCACGCCGCGCAGCCTCACGCTGATGGCGGGGCCGGTTGATTGCCGCATCAACCCGACCGCCGTGAACAAGCTCGCGACCGACCGGCCCATCGACTGGTTCCGCCGCAACCTCATCAGCCACGTGCCGTGGCCGCACGCGGGCGCGATGCGGCGCGTGTACCCGGGCTTCCTGCAGCTCACGGCCTTCATGAGCATGAACCCCGAGCGCCACAAGAAGCAGTTCGAGGACATGGAGCGCCTGCTGGTCGAGGGCGAACTCGACAAGGCCCGCACCATCGCCGAGTTCTACGACGAGTACCTGGCCGTGAACGACCTGCCGGCCGAGTTCTACCTGGAGACCGTCGAACGCGTGTTCCAGACCTACGACCTGCCGCGCGGCGTGCTCACCGTGGCCGGGCGCACGGTGAACCCCGCGGCGATCCGGCGCACCGCGCTGCTCACGGTGGAGGGCGAGCGCGACGACATCTGCGCGGTCGGCCAGACCGTGGCCGCGCAAGACCTGTGCAGCGGCATCCGCCCGTACCTCAAGACGCACCACCTGCAGGCCGGCGTGGGGCACTACGGCGTGTTCAGCGGCAGCAAATGGAACACGCAGATCTACCCGCGCGTGCGCGAGACGATCCACGCGGCCGACGAACTGCACTGAGCGCAACCCGCGTTCAATCTGGCAGAGACCGCGGGGGCTTTGGTTGCCCGAACACCCCCGGCTTCCTACAATCGACCCTATGAACGTCATGGTTTTCATCCCCGGTTTTGATCGCGCGGCGGCCTCTGCGGCCCCGGGCGACGCGCGCGTGCGCGCACCCGCGGCGATGACGGCGAGGTCGCAGCAGACCCTCGCACATCCCTGAGCCCGGCGGTCAGCCTCCTTTTTTCTTCAGCGCACATCGACCGTCGGGCACCCGCCCCGCGCGGTCGCGCGTCCTGGCCCTGATCGGCCCGGGCGACGCACCACTTCCCCAGCGTCCGACCTTCTTCCCGCCTCCGGCCCCGTGCCGCGCGGAAGGACCTCGCCCGCTTCGCCGTCGTGTTTCGTCGTGAGGATTTCCCCGTGGTGGCTCTTGCCTGCTCCCCTTCCGTCTCTTTTTCGCCTTTGCCCGCCCTGCCGCCCTGGCCCGCATGGCTGTCGTTCGACGCGCTGCGCCGCCGCCTGCTGCAGCCGGCCGAGCTGCGCATCGACGTCGATCCGAAGAAGGGCCGCCCGAGCGAGCCGCTGACGCCCGTGTACGAGCGCATGTGCGCGATGGGCGAGCGCGTGCAGGACCTGCCCGCGCTGCGCCTGGACGACCCCGACCTGCGCGCACGCTTTCGCGAGGCCGACGGCGAGACCTACGTGTACATCGAAGACGTGCGCCACCAGCGGCTGGTGGGCTACACCGTGTTCAACCGCCTGATCGAGCTCGACCGCCGCGCCGACCGCCACATCCGCGCGCCGCATTCGCAGTACGACCCCGCCTACCAGCGGCGCGGGCTGGCCACGGCCGTGTACCGCTGGGCACTGGGCAGCGGCATGTGCCTGATGAGCGGCGCGCGCCAGTCGCCGGGCGCGCACGCGCTGTGGCTGCGCCTGGGGCGCGACTACACGACGGGCTTTGTCGACCTGCGCGAGAAGCGCTTGAGTTATCTCGGCGACGAGGTGGACGGCGACACGCTGTCGCAACTGCACACGCGCATGTTCATGCTCGGCGAAGGCTGGACGCTGGAGCGTTTCAGCAGCGAAACGCGCATGGCGATGCTCGAAACCGCCTAAGCCTGCGGCAACCGCTCACGCAAAAACCCGATGAGCTCCTGCGCCGCCACGTTGCGCATCGGCCCCGGCAGGTAGGCCAGCACCACGCGCCGCTCGATGCGCGGCGCCGACAGCGGCACCACGGCCAGCTCGGGGTCGCGCAGCGACGAGGTGTACAGCTGCGGCATCAACCCCAGCGCCTGCCCGCTGCGCACCAGCGCGTAGAGCGTTTCGGAATAGCTCACGCGGTACGGCTGGGCGCCCTGCGCGAACTGCGCGCGCGCCGGGTCGCCCAGCGCCGGCATGCTGCCGCTTTCGAACAGCACGAGGCGCTCGCTGCCGATGGCCTCCCAGCGCGCCTCGCCGGCCGCCGCCAGCGCGTGGTCGCTGCGCACCACCAGCACCAGCGGGTCGCGGAACAGGTCGATGCATGCCAGGCCACCGGGCGGCTCGGTGATGGCGGCCACGGCCATGTCGAGCTGGCCGCTGCGCAGCTCGGCCAGCAGCACCGTGGAGGGCGCATCGCGCCAGGCCAGCTCCACCTCGGCGCGCTGCTGCAGGAAGCCGGCCGCCGCCGCCGCGACGCGTGCGCTGGCCGAGGGGATCACGCCCACGCGCACGTAGGCCCGGCCGCGCTGCACCGTGCTCTCGATGTCGCGCAGCGCCACCTCGAAGGTGTGGACCAGGAAGTCGGTGCGCGCCAGCACCTCGGCGCCGACGGGCGTGAGCTCGAGCCGGTGGGTGGAGCGGGTCAGCAGCTCGGCGCCGAGCAGCTTTTCCATCTGTTTGATCGCATTGCTCAGCGCGGGCTGCGTGATGGCGAGGCGGCGCGCCGCGCGGCCGAAGTGCCCTTCCTCGACCAGCACCGAGAAACACTGCAGCTGGCGCAGCGTGAGCGCACGCAGGGGCAAGGCGGCCATGGGCGTCCTGGTTATCGATTCAATGAATCAAATTATAGAAATTCAAAATTTTCCTTATGGGCACGCACTGCCTAGACTGCGCCGCATGACCCTAGCCGTGCCTGCGCCTGCCGCCGCTCCTTTCACGCTCGAAGCGATGCTGCGCGCCATTCCGAAGGTGGAGCTGCACTGCCACCTTTTCGGCACCGTGCGCCACGACACCTTCCGCCAGCTCAACCAGCGCGCCGGCGCGCCGCTGGCCAACGCGGAAATCGACGGCTTCTACACGCGCGGCGAAAAGCCCGTGGGCGTGCTGCGCGTGCTGCGCGCACTCGACGCCCAGCTGGTGCGCAGCGCCGACGACCTGTACCAGCTCACCCTCGAATACCTGCAGGACGCGGCCTCGCACCAGGTGCGCTACGCCGAGTTCTTCTGGAACCCGACCGGCACGGTGCATGGCTCGGGCATTGCCTACCCGCTGGCGCAGGGCGCCATCGCCCGTGCGATCCACGATGCGCAGCAGGCGTTCGGCATCACCGGCCGGCTCATTGCCGCCATCGACCGCGAGGCCAGCGCCGAGGCGGCCGTGGAGATGGTCGAGTGGGTCAAGACCCACCGCTGCGACGAGGTGATCGGCATCGGCATCGACTACCGCGAGAACGACCGGCCGCCCGAACTCTTCGCCCGGGCGTACGCCGACGCGAAGAAGGCCGGCCTGAAGACCACCGCGCACGCCGGCGAGTTCGGCATGCCCTGGACCAATGTGCGCACCGCGCTCGAGCTGCTGCAGGTCGACCGCATCGACCACGGCTACACGGTGGTCGACCAGCCCGACTTCGCGCGCCAGTGCGCCGAGCGCGGCGTGATCTTCACCGTCGTGCCGACCAACTCCTATTACCTGCGCACGCTGCCGCCCGAGCGCTGGGCCCTGGACCACCCGATCCGCCACATGCCCGGCCTGGGCCTGCGCATCCATCCGAACACCGACGACCCGACGCTGCACCAGGTCACGCCCACGGGCGCCTGGCTGATGATGGTGCGCGACTTCGGCTTCGGCCTGGACGACCTGCGCGGCTTCATGCACAACGGCTTGACCGGCGCCTGGATCGACGACACGCAGCGCCGCCAGTGGCGCGCCGAATGGAGCGCCGCCTTCGACGCGCTGCGCGCCCGCCTGCCCTCCGAGCCCACGCCTTCCGCCACCCCCTTCCCCGGATGAACCCCGCCATGACCACGAACCGCCGCCTGATCCTTGCCGCCGCCCTCTGTGCCGCCCTGCCCACCGGTGCCCTCGCCCAGCCGGCCTGGCCCGCCGCCAAGCCCCTCACGCTGATCGTGCCCTTCACGGCCGGCGGCAGCGTGGACGTCAACGCCCGCCTCGTGGCGCAGCGCCTGGGCGAGCGGCTCAAGCAGTCGGTCGTGATCGACAACGTGAGCGGCGCGGGCGGCGCCATCGGCGTGGCCAAGGCCGTGAGCGCGGCACCCGACGGCTACACGCTGGTGATCGGCCCCGACAGCGCCATCGCCATCGGCCGGCTGGTCAACCCCTCGGCCTTCCGCTTCGATCCGCTCAAGGACCTGGCACCCGTCGGCCTGCTCAACACCGCGCCGATGGTGCTGGTGGCGCGCCCCGGCCTGGACGTGCGCAGCTACGCCGACTTCGTGAAGCTCGCCAAGGCCCAGCCCGGGCACTACAACTACGCCACCTCGGGCGTGGGCACTGTGCTGCAGCTGGCGATGGAACTGCTCAAGGAGCGCAGCGGCATCTTCGTGACGCACGTGCCCTACCGCGGCGGTGCGCAGATCGCCACCGACGTGATCGGCGACCAGGTCGACCTCGCGATGCTGGTGAGCACCAGCGCCATCCCGCACGTGAACGGCAAGCGCCTGAAGGCCCTGGGCATCACCGGCAGCCAGCGCCTGCCGGCGCTCGCGCAGGTGCCCACCTTCAACGAGATGCCCGGCCTCAAGGGCTACGACATGGTGAGCTGGACCGGCATCTTCGCGCCCGCGAAAACGCCGCCGGCCGTGGTGGCGCGGCTCAACCAGGAACTGAATGCGGTGCTGCAGGAGGAAGGCGTGCGCGCCAAGCTGGCGGAACAAGGCGCTTTGCCGGGCAGCGGAACGCCGGAGGCGTTCGGGAAGTTCGTGCAGGCCGAGTACGCACGCAATCAAAAGATCGTGCAGACCGCCAACATCAAAGAGTAAGAAGCTCGCCCCCAGGCTGCGCGCACTTCGTGTCGCTTCGCCACCCCCCGACCGGGGGCAACACCTGAGGCCCGGCAAAGCCGGTTCCTCGGTGTTCGCTTGAAGGGGCCGACGGCGAGTCGGTCAGTGGCTGGCTGAAAAGGCTCAGCCGGCCTTTTCGTTGCTCTCGTCTTCCGGCCAGTCGCGGATGTAGGCCTTGAGCATCTTGTTCTCGAAGTTCTGCGCGTCGACCACGGCCTTGGCCACGTCGTAGAAGCTGATCACGCCCATGAGCATGCGCTTGTCCATCACGGGCATGTAGCGCGCGTGGCGCTCCAGCATGATGCGGCGGATTTCGTCGAGGTCGGTTTCGAGCGTGCAGGTGACGGGCGCGTCGTCCATGGCCTTGCGCACCAGCGTGGTCCCGACCTGGCCGCCGTTGTTGACGACCGCCACGATCACTTCACGGAAGGTGAGCATGCCGACCAGGTCGCCGTGCTCCATGACCACCAGCGAACCGATGTCCTTGTCCGCCATGGTCTTGGCGGCTTCCGCCAGCGGGTCGTCGGGCGTGGTGGTGAAGAGCGTGTTGCCCTTGACGCGAAGAATGTCGCTGACTTTCATGGTGGTGCTCCTCTCGGGGATTCGTCGTTCTCGGCGTCGTGCCGATTTGAATATAGCCCACAATCGACGCCGACCCGAACGCCCCTGTCGCCTGTGCAAGCATTGCCGGCGTCACGGGGCATTGCGAAGAGACAACAGAAAGGCCTTCATGCCCGGTTATTCCGACCCCGGTTTCGACACCCTCGCGCTGCACGCCGGCGCCGCCCCCGACCCCACCACCGGCGCGCGGGCCGTTCCCATCCACCTGACGACCTCCTTCGTCTTCGAATCCAGCGACCACGCGGCCGCGCTGTTCAACCTGGAACGCGCCGGCCACGTCTACTCGCGCATCAGCAACCCGACCAACGCGGTGCTGGAGCAGCGCGTGTCGGCGCTCGAAGGCGGCATCGGCGCCATCGCCACGGCCAGCGGCCAGGCGGCGCTGCACCTGTCGGTGGCCACGCTGATGGGCGCGGGCTCGCACATCGTGGCCAGCACGGCGCTGTACGGCGGCTCGCAGAACCTGCTGCACTACACGATGCGCCGCTTCGGCATCGAGACCACCTTCGTGAAGCCCGGCGACCTCGACGCCTGGCGCGCCGCGGTGCGCCCCGAGACCAAGCTCTTCTTCGGCGAGACCGTGGGCAACCCGGGCCTGGACGTGCTCGACATTCCCGCCGTGAGCGACATCGCCCACGAAGCCGGCGTGCCGCTGCTGGTCGACTCCACGCTCACCTCGCCCTACCTCATCAAGCCCTTCGACTGGGGCGCCGACCTGGTCTACCACTCGGCCACCAAGTTCCTGTCGGGCCACGGCACCGTCATTGGCGGCGTGGTGGTCGACGGCGGCAGCTTCGACTGGGAGAAGTCGGGCAAGTTCGCCGAGCTCACACAGGCCTACGACGGCTTCCACAACATGGTGTTCAGCGAGGAAAGCACCGTCGGCGCCTTCCTGCTGCGCGCACGCCGCGAAGGCCTGCGCGACTTCGGCGCCTCGATGAGCCCGCACACGGCCTGGCTGATCCTGCAGGGCATCGAGACGCTGCCGCTGCGCATGGAGCGCCACATCGACAACACGCAGAAGGTGGTCGAGTTCCTGGCCAGCCATCCGTTCGTGTCGCGCGTGGGACATCCGCTGATCGAGTCGCACCCGAGCCATACGCTCGCGCAGAAGCTGCTGCGCCACGGCGCGCGCGGCGCCGGCGCCGTGTTCAGCTTCGACATCAAGGGCAGCCGCGCGCAGGGCAAGGCCTTCATCGAGGCGCTCAAGCTGTTCAGCCACCTGGCCAACGTGGGCGACTGCCGCAGCCTGGTGATTCACCCGGCCAGCACCACGCACTTCCGCATGACCGACGAGGCACTGGCGGGCGCGGGCATTTCGCAAGGCACGATCCGTCTGTCGATCGGGCTCGAAGATCCGGCCGACCTGATCGACGACCTCAAGCGCGCGTTGAAGGCCGCGGAAAAGGCGAGTGCCTGAGATGAACTACACCGTCAACGGCCACGACACCTACTGCTACACCGCCGGCAAGCCCTTCGATGCGGCCAAGCCCACGGTGGTGTTCATCCACGGCGTGCTCAACGACCACAGCGTGTGGATTCTGCAAAGCCGCTGGTTCGCCAACCACGGCTGGAACGTGCTGGCGGTCGACCTGCCGGGCCACTGCAAGAGCGCCGGCGCGCCGCCGGCCAGCGTGGAAGAGGCGGCGCAGTTCGTCATTGCGCTGCTCGACGCGGCCGGCGTGCAGAAGGCCGCGCTGGTCGGCCACAGCTTCGGCTCGCTGATCGCGCTCGAGACCGCGGCGCGCGCGCCGGAGCGCATCACGCAGCTCGCGCTGGTCGGCACGGCCTACCCGATGGTGGTGTCGCCCGCGCTGCTCGAAAGCTCGGTGAGCGATCCGCAGCGGGCCATCGCGATGGTCAACACCTTCTCGCACTCGCTGCTGGCGCCGCCACCTTCGTCGCTCGGCCCGGGCACGTGGCTGTACGGCAGCTCGCGCGCGCTGATGCGCCGCGTGCTCGCGAGCAACCGCGAGGCCAATGTGTTCCACATCGGCTTCAAGGCCTGCAACGACTACGCGAACGGCGAAGCCGCGATGGAGAGGGTGCAGTGCCCCGTGCTGTTCCTCCTGGGCGACGCCGACCAGATGACGCCGCCGCGCGCCACCAAGGCGCTGGTGGGCAAGGCGCGCAACGCCAAGGTGGTGACGGTGCATGCCGGCCACGCGCTGATGAGCGAGGCGCCGGACGAAGTGCTGTTCGCGCTGCGCGACTTCGTCGCGGGCTGAAAGAACGCCGGGCGGTGTTTCAGCTGCTGTTCAGCTGCCCAGGGCGTTGATGTCCGCCGGATCGAGCAGCACCTTGCGTGCGCCCCGGCGCGCCACCGCGAGCATCGCGCGGCCCACCTTCTCCGTGGTGGTCACGCGGTCGGGCCACCAGCGGTGGGCCAGCCCGAGCACGGGCTTGAGCACCACGATCGCGGCGTCGTACAGCGGCGTCTTCGAGCGCACGCCGTGCAGCGGCTGGATCATGCCGGGCCGGAACATGTAGGACGCGCGAAACGGCAGGCGCATCAGCGCGTTCTCGGTCGCGCCCTTCACGCGCGCCCACATGCGTTCGCCGCGCTCGCTGCTGTCGGTGCCCGCGCCCGTCACGTAGGTGAAGGTCATGCCCGGGTTGAGCCGCGCCAGCACGGTGGCCGCCGCGATCGTCAGGTCGTAGGTGATGCGCTTGTACTCGGGCTCCTTCATGCCGACCGACGACACGCCCAGGCAGAAGAAGCAGGCGTCGAAGCCCGTCAGCTGCGACTCGATGGCGCGGTAGTCGAACATGTCTTTGTGCACCAGGTCCTGCAGCTTGGAATGCTGCTGCCCGGTGGCGCTGCGTCCCACGGCCACCACGCGTTCCACGTCGGGCGCCAGCAGGCACTCGCGCAGCACGCCCTGCCCCACCATGCCGGTGGCGCCAAAGATCAGGATGTTCATGGGAAGGAAGCTCCGAAGCGGTCAGACCGCGAAGGCCGCGGGCTTTTTCTCGAGCACGGCCAGCAGCAGGTCGACGTCGAGGCTGGAAGGCTGCGGCGGCTGCAGCGCGCCGAGCAGGCGCGACAGCGTTTCGATGTGCGGCAGCAGCGGACCGAGAAAGCGCGTGCCGTCGGCCCCCGCCACCAGCAGGGTCGGGAAGGTCTCGACGTCGAAGGCATCGGCGATCTCGGCGTGGTCCTCGATGTCGACCCAGGCGAAGCGGAACTGCGGGTGCGCCTTTGCCAGCTCGACCAGCAGCGGCCGGTAGTCGCGGCAGGTGCCGCACCATTCGGCGCACAGGCACACGACCCACAGCGCGTTGGCATCGGCGGAAGAATCGACGGGGACGACGGGAACAGCGCTCAAGGTGGATACGGCGAAGGTGGGATGGCGAACCCGGGTGGTGCGTCCGCGGGGTCGTGGCTATTATCAACAAAGCCCCTGCGGGGCGCAGGAGACCCACGATGAACACCTCCACCCCTGCCGCACAGGACACGCCTGCCACGCCGGCCGCGGTCGATCCGCGCCGCTTCACGAGCTTTGCCGAGTTCTATCCCTTCTATCTGACCGAGCACGCCAACGTCACCTGCCGGCGGCTGCATTTCGCGGGCTCGACGATCTCGCTGCTGTGCCTCGTGGCCCTGGTGGTCACGCTCAATCCGTGGTGGCTGCTGGCCGGGCTGGTGGCGGGCTACGGCTTCGCCTGGGTCGGGCACTTCGGCTTCGAGAAGAACAAGCCCGCCTCGTTCAAACGCCCGCTCTACTCCTTCATGGGCGACTGGGCGATGTACCGCGACATCTGGGCCGGCCGCGTCAAGATCTGACGACCCGAACGCCAGGGCGCTCCTAGATCAATAGCACGTCACCCAGCCGCAGCGTGCGCAGCGGGCCCTTCTGCCACAGGTCTTCGAGCGGCTCCGCGCGCGGCATCAGCAGCTCGCGCAGCAGCGGTTCGATGGGCGTCGACGGGTCGGCCAGCAGCACGTAGCGCGGGTCCTGGTTGGCGGGCTCCTCGGCCAGCGGCGCGATCCAGTCCAGCCGCACCAGCGTCTCGAGCACCGGCGCCAATTGCAGCCCGTCGACCCGCATGCGCGTCAGAAGTTCGCTCGCGCCCATGCCCTTGGCCGGCGTGGCCTGCGCGCGCGCCAGGTGCTGCAGCACCTCCATCGCAAGCTGCATCGGCCAGCCCGCCGCGCCGCCCCGGCGCGCCACGCCCGTCAGCAAACTCGGCAGGTAGGCCGCGATGACGGCGCCCAGCAGCACGATCACCCAGGCCACGTAGATCCACACCAGCAGGATCGGGAAGGTGGCGAAGGCGCCGTACAGCACCGAATAGGTCGGCACCAGGCTCAGGTAGTAGCCCAGCACGCGCTTGGCGATCTCGATGGCCGCCGCCACGAAGATGCCGCCGGCCCAGGCGTGCGACCAGCGCACCGTGGTGTTCGGCACGTAGTGGTACAGCCCGGCCATGCCGGCCGCGAGCAGCAGGAATTCCAGGGTGTCGAAGGCCAGCTTGACGATGCCTCCGCCCACCACGTCGCGCGAAGCGGCGAACACGTACGAGGTGGTCGACAGGCTCACCGCGAGGATCAGCGGCCCGAGCGTGATGGTGGCCCAGTAGATCAGCACCCGCTGCGCCAACGGCCTCGGCGTGCGCACGCGCCAGATGTTGTTGAGCGTCTTGTCGATCGTGAGGATCAGCGCGATGGCGGTGATCAGCAGCACCACCAGGCCCGCGATGCCCAGCCCGCTGGCCTTGCTCGCGAACTGGTTCAGGTAGCCCAGCACCTGGCGCGCGATGTTGTCGGGAATCAGGCTCTCGATCAGCCAGCGCTGCAGGCGGCCCTGCATGGTGGCGAACATCGGGAACACGGTGAACAGCGCAAGCGCCACCGTGAAGAACGGCACCATCGCGATGGTGGTGGTGAAGGTCAGGCTGCTGGCCGTGAGGCCGAGGCGGTCTTCGCGGAAACGCTCCCCCAAGACCGCTGCGGTGTTGCGCCAAGGAAAGCGCGAAAGATCCCTCCAAAGCTGCCGACGATTCATGGCCGGTATCATAGGAGTTGAACTCTCCCCCAGTCTCCGCGCACTTCGTGTCGCTGCGCCAACCCCCTCACCGGGGGCGATACCAGCGGCCCGGCAAAGCCGGTTCCGCGGTATCCCGCTCATGAATGCCAACCAGCCGCTTCCTCCCTCTTCCGTCCGCGCCACCCGATGGGCCGCCGTGGGCAGCCTCGTCGGCCTGATCGTGCTGGGCCTGGCCTGGGAGCTGTGGCTGGCGCCGCTGCGCCCGGGCGGCTCGCTGCTGGCGCTCAAGGTGCTGCCGCTGGTCATTCCGCTCGCGGGGCTCTACAAGAACCGCATGTACACCTACCGCTGGGTCAGCCTGATGATCTGGCTCTACTTCACCGAAGGCGTGGTACGCGCCTGGAGCGACACCAATGGCGTGGGACAAATCCTCGCGCTCGTCGAGGTGCTGCTCTGCCTCGTGCTCTTCGCGGCCTGCGCGTGGCATGTGCGCCTTCGCCTGCGCCACGCCAAGGCCGCTGCTGCTGCCCGTCCCCTGGAGGCTTCCGCCCAATGACCACCTCTTCTTCCCTCCTCGACCAACTGCGCGCCATCGTCGGCGCCACGCACGTGCTGACCGAGGGCGACCTCGCGGCCTACGAGCAGGACTGGCGCAAGCGCGCGCGCGGCAAGTCGCTGGCCGTGGTGCGCCCGGCCAATGCGCAGCAGGTGGCCGACGTGGTCAAGGCCTGCGCCGCGGCCGGCACGGCCGTCATTCCGCAGGGCGGCAACACCGGCCTGGCGGTCGGCTCCATTCCCGACGACAGCGGCACGCAGGTGGTGCTGAGCCTGCAGCGCCTGAACGCCATCCGCAACATCGACGCCGCCAACCTCACGATGACCGTCGAGGCCGGCTGCATCCTGCAGACCCTGCAGGAGACGGCCGAGAAAGCCGGCTACCTGTTCCCGCTGAGCCTGGCGGCCGAGGGCAGCTGCACCATCGGCGGCAACCTCGCGACCAACGCGGGCGGCACGCAGGTCGTGCGCTACGGCAACACGCGCGACCTGTGCCTGGGCCTGGAAGTGGTCACACCGCAGGGCGAGATCTGGGAAGGCACGAGCGGCCTGCGCAAGGACAACACGGGCTACGACCTGCGCGACCTGATCGTCGGCAGCGAAGGCACGCTGGGCGTCATCACCGCCGCCACCATGAAGCTGTACCCGCTGCCCGCCGCGCAGCTCACGGCCTGGGCGGCCGTGCCTTCGCTCGACCACGCGGTCACGCTGCTGGGCCTGGCGCACAAGCACCTGGGTTCGGGCCTCACGGGCTTCGAGGTGATGGGCAAGTTCGCGCTGAGCCTGGTCGACAAGCACATGCCGCAGCTGCGCGTGCCCTTCATCGCCGACGAGGCCGTGCCCTACTGCGTGCTGCTCGAGAACTCCGACAGCGAGTCCGAGGACCACGCCCGCGCGCGCTTCGAGGCGCTGCTCGAAACCGCCTTCGAAGACGGCTGCGTGACCGACGCGGTGGTGGCCGAGAACCTCACGCAGGCGCACCAGCTCTGGCACATCCGCGAGAGCATTCCGCTCGCACAGGCCGAAGAGGGGCTGAACATCAAGCACGACATCTCGATCCCCGTGTCGCGCATCCCGGCCTTCGTGGAAGCCACCGACGCCCTGCTGAAACGCGAGATCGCCGGCGTGCGGCTCGTGAACTTCGGCCACCTGGGCGACGGCAACCTGCACTACAACGTGCAGGCGCCCGAGAACATCGACACCAAGGCGTTCTTGAAGAACGAGGAAGAGCGCATCAACACGCTGGTCTACGACGCGGTCGAGCAGTTTGGCGGCTCGTTCTCGGCCGAGCATGGCGTGGGCTCGCTCAAGGTCGACAAGCTCGAGAAGCACAAGTCGCCGGTGGCGCTGGAGATGATGCGGGCGATCAAGCGCGGGCTCGACCCGAAGAACATCCTGAACCCGGGGCGCGTGATCCGGGTCTAGCCAGAAAAATCCTCGCCGCGCAGCTCGATCGGCTGGCCATGCGGCGTGCGCTCCGCCGCGTGGTCCCAGGCGTGGCGGTAGCGGGCCAGCTCATCGCCGGAACTCGCGCCCTTGCGGGCCACGAGGCCTTCGAGTGCGGCGAGCCAGTGGCGGTAGTAGGTGTCGCCCGTGTCCGGGTCGCCCGCGGCCTGCGCGGCGGTGATCTGGGCGGCCAGCGCCTCGGCCCATTCGACCCAGCTGAACAGCCCGCGCTCGTGCAACGCCAGCGTCATCGCGAAGGCCTGCGCCTCCCACGGTTCCCTGAACACCGGCCCGTCGGCGTCGCGCGGCATGCCCGGGGCGAGTGCGAGCGGCGGCATGTCGTTCGCCTTCATGCCGCGGGCTCCAGGTAGCTTTCCCACGCATCGACGGACACGGCCAGGTTCTGGCGCGGCGCGCCGTCGCCCCACAGCTCGGCCTCGTCGAAGACCACGGTGTAGAGCCATTGCGGCTGCTCGCCCAGGCCCTGCGCATTCGCATCGGCGAACACGTGCGCGCCGTGGATGTGTTCGATCGTGCCGCGCTTGCCCTGCACATAGGCCGGCAGGCGCGTGTGGTGGTCGACGCGCCCGAGGTGCATGCGCACGGCCTGCCCGACCGCAAAGCGCGCAGGCGCCGATGCGGGGCGCTCGGTGCCGGAGCCCTTGGCGAGCACGGCGGGCACGTTCTCGGCCTGCAGCACGCGGGCGACCGGCGCGGCCGGATGGTGCATCTGCCCGGACGCGATCTCGTCCGCGAAGACCTGGCCGCGTTGCAGCATGAGCTGCTCCAGCGCGCCGAGCCAGATCTGGTAGTAGCTCAGGTCGCGGTAGTCGGACAGCGTCTCGCGCGCGGCGCGGCTGGTGTCGATGTTCCAGGAGCCGGTCGCACCCATGGCCAGGGTGAGCGCCAGCGCGCGCGGCTCCCAGGCGCCATGGAACAGCTCGCCTTCGGGCTCGGGCGTGACGGGGCCGAAGCCGGGTTGTCCGCCGAGGTCGGCATGCGTCGTGTAGGTCATGTCGTGCTCCTTGCCGACGGCGCCTCGACCACGCGCGTGCCGATCATCGAATCGCGCGAGACCAGCGCGGCGAGTTCGTCTTCGCTCCAGCCCTCGGTGCCCGCCGGGCGCTGCGGGATGACAAGGTAGCGCACCTCGGCGGTCGAGTCCCAGACGCGGATGCGCGTGGTCTCGGGCAAGGTGGTGCCGAAGTCGGCCAGCACCCCGCGCGGGTCTTTCACGGCGCGCGAGCGGTAGGGCGCGCTCTTGTACCAGGTGGGCGGCAGGCCGAGCACGGGCCAGGGGTAGCAGCTGCACAGGGTGCAGACGACCATGTGGTGCTGGTCGTTGGTGTTGGCCACGGCCACCATGTGCTCGCCCTGTCGGCCCGTGTAGCCCAGCGAGGCGATGGCTGCCGTGGCGTCGGCCATCAGCCAGTCATGGAAGCTCGGGTCGACCCAGGCCCGTGCCACCACCCGTGCGCCGTTGCGCGGGCCGATGCGGGTCTGGTAGGTGTCGATCAGCGCATCGAGCGCGGCGGGGTCGATGTAGCCTTTTTGCGTGAGCACGCTTTCGAGGGCGCGCACGCGCAGGTCCATCTCGCCGAGTTCGCTGCTGTGGTCGTGGGAATGGTCGTGGGAGTGGTCATGGCCGGTCATCGGCCGATGCTAGCGCCGCCCCGTAAAATTCCCAACATGACCCTCCCTGCCCGCCCCGTCCGCTCCCAGTACGAAGATTTCATGCGCCACGTCGACACGCACGGCGTGTTCAAGAGCGACCGCACGGGCACGGGCACCAAGAGCGTGTTCGGCCACCAGATGCGCTTCGACCTGAACGAGGGCTTTCCGCTGGTGACCACGAAGAAGGTGCACCTCAAGTCCATCATCCAGGAGCTGCTGTGGTTCCTGACCGGCTCCAGCAACAACAACTGGCTCAAGGAACGCGGCGTCACCATCTGGGACGAATGGGCGCGCGAAGACGGCGACCTGGGCCCGGTGTACGGCGTGCAGTGGCGCAGCTGGCCCACGCCCGACGGCGGCCACATCGACCAGATTTCCGACGTCATCAAGACGCTGAAGAGCAACCCCGACTCGCGCCGCATCATCGTGAGCGCCTGGAACGTGGCCGAGCTGTCGAAGATGGCGCTCATGCCCTGCCACGCCTTCTTCCAGTTCTACGTGGCGCCGCCGCAGGCCGAAGGCGAGCGCGGCAAGCTCAGCTGCCAGCTCTACCAGCGCAGCGCCGACATCTTCCTGGGCGTGCCCTTCAACATCGCGAGCTACGCGCTGCTCACGCACATGGTGGCGCAGCAGTGCGACCTCGACGTGGGCGATTTCATCTGGACCGGCGGCGACTGCCACATCTACAGCAACCACGCCGAGCAGGTGAAGCTGCAGCTCAGCCGCACGCCCTTCCCCTACCCCACGCTGCACATCAAGCGCAAGCCCGACTCGATCTTCGACTACCAGTACGAAGACTTCGAAGTGCTGGACTACAAGCACGGCGATCCGATCAAGGCGCCGGTGGCGGTGTGAGTGCCATGAGTGCCGCCACGCCCCGCATCAACCTGATCTTCGCGCGCGCCGCCAACGGCGTGATCGGCGTGAACAACACCATCCCCTGGCACCTGCCCGAGGACATGGCGCATTTCAAGCAGCAGACCGCGGGCGCGCCCGTGGTGATGGGCCGCAAGACCTGGGATTCGCTGCCCCCGCGCTTTCGTCCGCTGCCGGGCCGCCGGAACATCGTGGTCACCAGGCAAACCGATTGGCAGGCCGAAGGCGCGCAAGCGGTCGGCAGCCTGCCCGATGCGCTGTCGCTGTGCACGCCGGCGGACTCACCCGAAGTCTGGGTCATCGGCGGCGCACAGATCTACGCCGAAGCCGAGCCGCTGGCCCAGCGCGCCGTGGTCACCGAGATCGCACGCGACTACGAGGGCGACGCGCACGCCCCCGTGCTCGACGCCGCCGTGTGGCGCGAGACGCAGCGCGAGTCGCACGTCTCGGCCAAGGACGGCCTGCCCTTCAGCTTCGTGACCTACGAACGCGTCACTGCATGACGATCAAGCACCGCGCGCCCGGTACCTCGCCACAACTGTCGCGTCGCACCGTGCTGGCCGGTGCCGCCCTGCTCGCGGGCCTCGCGCCGCTGCAGGCCCTGCAGGCCGCCGGGCCGCTGGAGTCGGACGAAGAGGCGCTGTTCATGCCCGGCACCGCGCGCCCCACGGCCGACGGCCGGCTCGAGGTCGACGTGCATGCCTGGGTGTTCGAGCGCGAGCACCGCTGGGGCCTGGACGCCGCGCTCGCGCGCTACCTCGGCATGAACCTGAAGAAGCTCACGCCGGCCGCGCGGCTGCGCTTCAGCCAGCGCACGGCGCTGTTCCATGCCGAGTCGGAAGAAGACAAGGTGATCGACGTCGTCTTCGACGGCTCGGCCACGCGCCTCACGATGCCGCCCACGGGCGCCGACGGCCGCAGCAACCTGCGCGCGGTCGTCGAGGCCTCGCACATCCCGGCGTCGCAGGAGTGGCTGCCCTTCCATGGCGTGACCGGTCCGGGCGAGCTGCTGCCGCGCTTTCGCGGCCGTGCGCAGATCGTGCCGGCGCAGGGCGTGTCGGTCATCTCGGACATCGACGACACCATCAAGCGCACGCAGGTGCGCGACCGGCGCGAGATGCTGCTGAACACCTTCGCGCGCCGCTTCGAGGCTGCGCCAGGCATGGCGGCGTACTACCGCGCGCTGGCGCAGGCGCCGGGCACGCGCTTTCACTACCTCTCGGGCAGCCCGATCCAGCTGTACCCGGCGCTCACCGACTTCATTCGCGATGCCGACTTTCCCGCCGGCAGCATGCACCTGCGCGAGAGCACGACGTGGCGCACGCTGATCCCCAGCGCCGAAGACTCGCGCGCGCACAAGCTCGGCGTGATCGAACGGCTGCTGGCCGAATTTCCGCAGCGCCGCTTCCTGCTCGTGGGCGATTCGGGCGAGGCCGATCCCGAGATCTATGCGCAGGTGTTCCGTGCGCATCCGCAGCGCATCGACGGCATCGTGATCCGCGACGTGACCGACGAGAACCGGCTGTCCGATCGCTACCGCGCCACCTTCGAAGGCATCGCGCCCGTGGTCTGGCACCTGCTGCGGCCCGACACCACCGCCTGGCCGATTCAACCGGCCAATCGATAGCGGCGGCTCACGCCGTGCGCGCTCCCAACCAGCGCCGGTAGCGCTTTGTCAGCCGCTTCGTGCGCAGCTGGTCGAGCACCAGGGTCAGGAACGGCGAATGCGCGGGCGCGCTGTTGCGGCCCGGGCGCAGCGTGCGCAGCCGGCGCTTCACCAGCGCCATGCGCGCCAGCGCGGCCATGACCTGGTCCTTCCAGTCGACCTGCGGGCTCTGCGCCGCCGCGTCTTCGCCCGCGCGCCAGCGTGCGGGCAGGTCGGGCGCCACGGCCAATGCGGTGGCCATGCCCACCACGGCGACGCCTTCTCCCAGCACCCGTTCGGCGACGGCGCGGCGCACGATGCCGCCCGTGGTCATGACCGGCATGCGCGCCTCGGCGGCCAGCTCCCGGGCGAACTCCAGGAAGTAGGCCTCGCGCGCCAGCGTGCGGCCGTCGGCGGTGCGGCCCTGCATCGCCGGGCTCTCGTAGCTGCCGCCGGACAGTTCAACCAGGTCCACGGCCTCGTCGTTGAGCCAGCGGATGACCTGCTTCGCATCGTTCTCCGAGAAGCCGCCGCGCTGGAAGTCGGCGGAGTTGAGCTTCACGGCCACGGCGAAGCCGCGCGCCACGCGGGCCCGCACTGCACGCACCACGTCGAGCAGGAAGCGCGCGCGGTTCTCCAGGCTGCCGCCCCAGGCATCGGTGCGCTGGTTGGTCAGCGGCGACAAAAACTGCGAGAGCAGATAGCCGTGCGCCGCATGCACCTGCACGCCGGTGAAGCCCGCGCGCTCGGCGGCCTGCGCCGTGGCGGCGAAGCGGTCGACGGTCTCGGCGATCTCCGCCTCGCTCATGGCCCGTGGCTGCACGAAAAGCTTGCTGTGCTTGCCCAAGTCGAGCGCCACCGACGACGGCGCCCAGGCCGTGCCGCCCATGCTGGTCTGCACCTGGCGGCCCGGATGGTTGATCTGCATCCACACCTGCGCGCCGCCGCTGCGCGCGGCCGTGGCCCATTCAGTGAAGCGCTCGAGCGGCGTGCCGGCTTCGAGCACGACGCCGCCCGGGCCGGTGAGCGCGCGGCCGTCGATCATCACGTTGCCCGTGAGGATCAGGCCCGCCCCGCCCTGCGCCCAGACGCGGTACAGGTCGTGCAATGCCGCGCCCGGCAGTTGCCCGGCATCGGCCATGTTTTCCTCCATGGCGGCCTTGGCCAGGCGGTTGGGCAGGACGCTCCCGTTGGGCAGGGTCAGCGGCAGGAAAAGCGGCGAGGAGTTCACGATGAGGACCGGGTGGTGGAGTGGAAAAACCCGATGCTAAGATTCAAGCCAACTTGAAGGTCAAGCGATATGAAGATCGGTGAACTGGCAGACAAGACCGGCATGGCGCCCTCGGCCATCCGCTTCTACGAACAAAGCGGCCTGCTGCCCGCGCCCGAGCGCGGCGCCAATGGGTACCGCGTCTACACCGAGGCCGCGCTCAAGCGGCTGCAGCTGATCCAGATCGCGCAGAACCTCGGCTTCTCGCTGGACAGCCTGCGCAGCGCCTTCGCAGGCTGCGAGGTCTTTTCGGGGGACGACCTGCTCGAACGTCTCGACGGCCGCGTGCGCGAAATCGACCAGCTCATGGCCGGCCTGCGCGCGCAGCGGCGCGACCTGACCGACCTGCGCACCACCTTGCGCCAGACCTGGGCCGCTGGCGAATGCATGGACCCCGCCACGCTGGCCGAAAGCATGGCTACGACCAGAAACAAAGTGGCACGTCCCTCGCGCCCGCAGAAAGAACTGGAAACTTCGGTACACGCCTCGAAAGGCATGCGCGGCGCAGGGTTTAGACAGCGCTAATTGTTTGTGCGCACAATGTCCAAACCGCCCTCCCCTCAACACAAGGAGACGACCCATGTCCATGGAATTTCTTCGGACCCTCGCCGAGCAGAAATTGCCATACGTCCTCCACACGCCCGCAGACATCGACAGGCTGCGCGTGCTGCGTGCCGCCGATCTCGTGACTGCCTTCATTCCGCCGTCGGAGCACGCGCCCGACGAGCGCGCGATCCATCAGCTGGCCCAGGTGGAATCGATCACCGCGAAGGGCCGCCTGGCCCTGAACAAGGCGACCTCTTCGTTCATCGAACTCTGACGAACCCGAATCGTCAGACCACGCCCTGCGCCAGCATCGCATCGGCCACGCGCACGAAGCCGGCGATGTTCGCGCCATCCACGTAGCTCACGCTGCCGTCGGCGCGCGAACCGTAGTGCAGGCACGACTCGTGGATGCCCTGCATGATCTGCAGCAGGCGCGCATCGACCTCGTCGCGCGTCCATGACAGGCGCGCTGCGTTCTGGCTCATCTCCAGGCCCGACGTGGCCACGCCGCCCGCGTTGCTGGCCTTGCCCGGCGCGTACAGCACGCCGTGGCCTTCGAGCACCTTCACGGCCTCCATGGTCGAGGGCATGTTGGCGCCTTCGGCCACGCACACCACGCCGTTCTTCACCAGCGTGCGCGCGTCTTCCTCGTTGAGCTCGTTCTGCGTGGCGCTGGGCAATGCCACGTCGACCGGCACGTGCCACGGCGTGGCGCCGGCCACGAAGCGGGTGCCGGTGCGCTCGGCGTAGTCGCTCACGCGGCCGTAGAGGTGGTTCTTCACGTCCATCAGCACGGCGAGTTTTTCAGGCGTGAAGCCTTCCTCGTCGACCACGGTGCCGCTCGAATCGGACACCGTGACCACCTTGGCGCCCAGCGCCATGGCCTTCTCGATGGTGTACTGCGCCACGTTGCCCGCGCCCGAGACGCTCACGCGCAGGCCGTCGAAGCTGCGGCCCTTGCGCTTGAGCATTTCCTGCGCGAAGTAGACGTTGCCGTAGCCGGTGGCTTCAGGGCGGATCAGCGAGCCACCGAAGCTCAGGCCCTTGCCGGTGAACACGCAGTCGGCGCGGTTGGTGAGCTTCTTGACCATGCCGGCCATGAAGCCGACCTCGCGCCCGCCCACGCCCACGTCGCCGGCCGGCACGTCGGTGTCGGAGCCCACGTGACGGAACAGCTCGGTCACGAGCGCCTGGCAGAAGCGCATCACCTCGCCCTGGCTCTTGCCCTTGGGGTCGAAGTCGGCGCCGCCCTTGCCGCCGCCCATGGGCAGCGTGGTCAGCGCGTTCTTGAAGGTCTGCTCGAAGGCCAGGAACTTGAGGATTGACAGGTTCACCGAGGGGTGGAAGCGCATGCCACCCTTGTAGGGGCCGATGGCCAGGCTGTGCTGGATGCGGAAGCCGCGGTTGACCTGCACCTCGCCGTGGTCGTCCACCCAGGACACGCGGAACATGATCACGCGCTCGGGCTCCACCAGCCGCTCCAGCAGGCTGTGGCTCGTGTACTTGGGGTGCTTCTCGATGTAGGGCCACAGGCTCTCCATCACTTCGGTCACGGCCTGCAGGTACTCGGGCTGTCCGGGGTTGCGTTGTGCGACGTGTGCGAGGAACCCCCCGACGGATGCGTGCTTCATTCCAATCAATCCTCTGTTTTCCAAAACGGTGCATAACCTTATGCGAATCCTGCATTTTGCCGGATCGGAGAACCAGATTGAGGCGCAAAGCCCTAACAAGGTGCGTTGTTTGGGGCGTGTGGCGTGGCAAGGCCCCAACTTGGAACATCACCGGAGCGCACCGGCGCACCCGCAAAAAGCGGTCAGAATCCCGCCCCGCGCCCTCCCGCACGGCCCGTCTCGGAATTCAAAGATGCAGATCAGCTACCGCTTCCAGTTCTCGCAGGCGCATGTGCTCACCGGCTTCCTGCGCAACCTGCAGCAGGTCTGGTGGGTCCGGTTCAAGTGGCCGTTGGCGCTGCTGTTCGCCCTGGCCCTGGCCATATGCGTCTACGAAGGGTTTCCCGTCCTGGCGGTCGTTTTCGCGGTGGGCATCGCGCTGCTGCTGAGCGCGCCGGCCATCGCCCGGCTGGCCCTCCATCGCTTCAGGCAGAGCCCCTTCTACAACGACGAGATCGACTTCTCGCTGTCGGAGAGCGGCTCCCACGCACGGGGCCGCCACAGCGAGGTGCGCCACGGCTGGGAGGCCTACACCAAGGCCCGCCGCTTCAAGGACGGCCTGCTGCTGTGCCACGGCCCGGACGCCTTCCACTGGCTGCCCGATGCGGCCGCGGCCGATCCGGCGGCCATTGCAGCGGCGCAGCAGCTCGCACGCGCGCGCATCCGGGACTACCGCGAGCTCTGACCGGGAACCGTGGACGATGAAGGCAAGGCGCCCCGGATCAAGGGCGCGCCCGCCTGCTACTTGCGCGCCTTCTCGATCTCCGCCATCAGTTCCTTAACGGTGGCCTCGCCGACCGAGGCCGTGTACTTGTCGATCACCGGCTTCACCTTGGCGCGCAGCTTCGCCATCTCTTCGGGCGGCAGTTCGGAGACCGTCATGCCGGCCTTCTTGAGCGCATCGAGCGCGCTGTCGGCGGCGCCGCGCGAGGCCTGGCGCTGGAACGCGGTCGCTTCGGCGGCGGCCTCGTTGACGATCTTCTTTTCGTCGGCACTCATGCCGTCCCAGGTCTTGCGGCTGATCAGCAGCGCCTGCGGGTTGTAGATGTGGCGGGTCTGGGTGATGTACTTCTGCACTTCCGCGAACTTGGACGACAGGATGGTCGTGTTCGGGTTCTCCTGGCCGTCGACCGCCTTCTGGTCGAGCGCGGGGTACAGCTCGGGGAACGGCAGCGGCGTGGCGTTGGCGCCCAGCGCGCTGAACATGTCGATGTAGATCGGCGACTGGATCACGCGGATCTTCAACCCCGCGATGTCGTCAGCCTTGACGATCGGGCGCTTGCTGTTCGTCAGGTTGCGAAAGCCCAGGTCCCAGTAGCCCAGGCCGTGCAGCGCCTTGTCTTCCAGCTTGGCCATCAGCTTCTGGCCGAAGGGGCCGTCGGTGACGACGTCGGCTTCCTTGCCGCTGTTGAAGAGGAACGGGAAGTCGTAGGCCGCGAACTCTTTCACCTGCGCCGACAGGATGCCGGCGTTGAGCACGGTCATCTCCACCGTGCCGCCCTGCAGCGCCGACACGGTCTGCAGGTCGCCGCCGAGCGTGCCGCCCGGGAACAGCTTCACGGTGATCTTGCCGCCCGACTTCGCGGCCACGAGGTCGGCGAACTTCTGCGCGCCCTGCGCCTGCGGATGACCGGCCTGGTTCTGGAACGCGAACTTGATGGTGCGCTCCTTGAGCTGCGCGAACGCACCAGGGGCGGCGAACGCGAGGGCCGCCGCCATGGCGGCCAGCAGCAGGGTGCGCTTCGAATGCTTCGTCTTCATGGTGATGTCTCCTTCTCTTTGTTGGGGATGGTGCAAACGGCTGGGCCTACGCCCTCTTCTTGAACAACGCCGAGGCCCCGCTGGCGCGCGCCACCTCCTCGGCGGCCTGGCACAGCGCCGGCCCCAGCGCTTCCATGCGCTGCGGCGTGAGCCGCACCGACGGGCCCGCGATGGTGACGACCCCGATTGCCGTGCCGTCGGCGCCGAACACGGGCGCGGCCATGGCGGTCATCGCGGGCGCGAACACCTCGTTGATCATGCTGAAGCCGCGCTGGCGCGCCGCCTTCACGAAAGCCATCACGGCCTTGAGCGACGTGGGGGCCTTGGGGCCGTAGTCCTCGGGCTTGCCCAGCCCCTTCTTGGCGACGAGCGCCATCGCGTCGTCCTCGCCCATGGTGGACAGCCACGCGTGCCCGGCTGCGCTGCACGAGAGCGCCACCGACAGGCCCATGTCGGGGTCGTAGCGCAGGCCATGCGTGGCGCCTTGGGCCTTCGCGACAAAGGTCAGGTCTTCGCCGTCGACCACCGCCAGGCGCACGAGCTCGCCCGAGGTCGAGGCCAGCTGGTCGAGCAGCGGCTGCGCGATGTCGACGATGCCCGAGCGGCTGAGGAACGACAGGCTGATCGAGACCAGCTTGATGGTCAGCACGTAGTGGCCGTCGCGCGCCTCCTGTCGCACGTAGCCGCAGCGGATGAGCTCCGCGAGCAATCGGTGCGATGCACTCAATGGGATCTGCAATTCGCTGGCCAACGCCGACAGCGCGCACCCCTCGGGATGCTCCGCCAGATGTTCCAGCACCTTGAAGCTGCGTTCCAGTATTCCGCTCATTTCGTCCTCCAGATGTCGTCTCGTCAACGCGGGCGATGCGGCCCGCCACTCAGGGTCCGCCAGCGTAGCAGAACTCGGGGAAGGGATTTCCATTATGGAAATTCTTTCCAACAAAAATACGATCGCCTCCGTCCGGCATTTTTTTCTTTCCCCCTTTCTTCCTTCCCGCCCGAGGACCCTTCGTGAAACTTCTTCGTATGCTTGCCGTGGCCGGCCTGTGCGCCGGCCTCACCGCCCCGTCGTGGGCGCAGCAGGAGCGCGTGATCCGCTTCGGCCACCTGAACAACGCCGACCATCCCGTGAGCTTCGGCGTCAAGCGCTTTGCCGAACTCCTGTCGGCCAAGAGCGGCGGCAAGATGAAGGTCCAGGAGTTCCCCGCCTCGCAGTTGGGCAACGAGATGCAGCAGCAGTCGGCCCTGCAGGGCGGCGTGCAGCAGATGTCGGCACCGGCCACCACGTCGCTCGCAGGCATCGTCAAGGAGTTCGGCCTCGTCGACTTCCCCTTCTCGGTGAACAACTTCGCACAGGCGGATGCGCTGCTCGACGGGCCGTTGGGTCAGGCGCTGATCGCCAAGCTCCCCGAGAAGGGCCTTGTCGCCCTGGGCTACTGGGACCTGGGCTTTCGCAACGTCACGAACAGCAAGCGCCCGATCACCAAGCCTGAAGACCTTGAAGGTCTGAAGATCCGCGTGATCCCCAATCCCGTGTTCCTGGAGACCTTCAAGGCCTTCAAGGCCAACCCGGTGCCCATGCCCTTTGCCGAGCTGTACGGCGCGCTCGAAGCCAAGGCCGTGGACGGCCAGGAGAACCCCTATGCGGTGATCCTGTCGAACAAGTTCTACGAAGTGCAGAAGTTCGTCAGCGCCACCAACCATGTGTACGCCGCCAACATCGTGCTGGTGAGCAAGAAGTTCTGGGACTCGCTCACGCCGGCCGAGCAGAAGATGATGAACGACGCGGCCAACGAGGCACGCGGCTACCAGCGACAGGTCAGCCGCGCCGCCGCGCAGAAGGCCGTGGGCGACCTGCAGGCCAAGGGCGCGCAGTTCAACGAACTCTCACCAGCTGAACAGAAGCGCATGCGCGACATCGCCAAGCCCGTCGTCGACAAGTTCGCCGCCCAGTACGACCCCGCCATCGTCAAGCTCTACAACGACGAGCTCCTGCGCATCCGCAAGTAAGTCAGCAAGCCAGCCCGTCCCTCACCGAAGCTCCCCATGAAGATCCTCGTTCTCCACGGCCCCAACCTCAACCTGTTCGGTCGCCGCGAACCGCACATCTACGGCAAGACCACGCTCGCCGAAATCAACGCGCAGCTGCAGGCCCTCGCCGTCGAACTCGGCGTGACGCTGGACACCATCCAGTCGAACCACGAAGGCGACCTGATCGACTTCCTGCACACCCACATTGACGATGCGCAGGGCGCGCTGGTGAACCCCGCCGGCCTCACGCAGCACGGCGTGCCGCTGCACGACGCGATCAAGGCCATGCCGTTCCCGACCATCGAGGTCCACATGTCCAACATCGCCGCGCGCGAAGCATGGCGTGCGCATTCGATCATTTCGCCGGCAGTGAAGGGCACGGTCCAGGGCCTGGGCCCGCTGTCGTACCTGGCGGCGCTGCGCGCGCTGGTCGACATGCAGCGCCAGGCGCAAGCGCAAGCACAGGCCTCCGCATGACCCGCTGGCTCGACCGGTGCTGCACCGGCATCGAGGCGCTGATCGCGGCCGCGCTCGCGGTCATGGTCGTGCTCGTGTTCGGCAACGTGGTGCTGCGCTACGGCTTCAACTCGGGCATCACCGTGTCCGAGGAAATCTCGCGCTGGCTCTTCATCTGGATGACCTTCCTGGGCGCCGTGGTGGCGCTGAAGGAGCACGGGCACCTGGGTGTCGACATGGTGGTGCAGAAGCTGCCCCCCATCGGCAAGAAGATCTGCCTGGCCGTCGGCCATGTGGTCATGCTCTACATCGTCTGGCTGCTGCTGCAGGGCAGCATCGCGCAGGCGCGCATCAACTGGGACGTGACGGCGCCCGTCACCGGCGCCTCGATGGCCATCGTCTACGCGGCGGGCATCGTGTTCTCGGTGCTGGCCGGGCTCATCCTGGCGCTCGACCTGCTGCGCCTGCTCACGGGGCGCATCGCCGACCATGAACTGGTGATGGTGCAGGAGTCGGAAGAAGCGGTGCAGCTGCAGCAGATCCTGGGTTCGCAAGACGCCAAGGAACCGGGGGCACGGCCATGACCATCGCTGTTTTCGTCGGCTCGCTGCTGCTCGCCATGGCGATGGGCATTCCCATCGCCTTCTCGCTGCTGGCCAGCGGCGTCGCGCTGATGTGGCATCTCGACCTGTTCGACGCGCAGATCCTCACGCAGAACGTGATCGGCGGCGCCGACAGCTTTCCGCTGCTGGCCGTGCCCTTCTTCATGCTCGCGGGCGAGATCATGAACGTGGGCGGGCTGTCCAAGCGCATCGTCGACTTCGCGCTCGCGCTGGTCGGCCATGTGAAGGGCGGCCTGGGCTACGTGACCATCATGGCCGGCTGCCTGCTGTCGGCGCTCTCGGGCTCGGCCGTGGCCGACGCCGCCGCGCTCACCGCGCTGCTGCTGCCGATGATGGTGCGCGCGGGCCACGACAAGCCGCGCGCGGCCGGCCTCATTGCGGCCACCGGCGTGATCGGCCCCGTGATTCCGCCGAGCATCGGCCTGGTGATCTTCGGCGTGGCGGCCAACGTGTCGATCTCCAAGCTGTTTCTCGCGGCCATCGTGCCGGGCCTGCTGATCGGCGGCGCGCTGTGGATCACCTGGGCCTGGCTGGTGCGGCGCGAAAAGATCGTGCCGCCGCCGCGCAAGTCGTCGGCCGAAATCGCCGCCGCCTTCCGCAACGCACTGTGGGCGCTGATGCTGCCGGTGATCATCCTCGTGGGCCTGCGCATGGGCGTGTTCACGCCCACCGAAGCCGCGGTGGTGGCCGCCGTGTACGCGCTGTTCGTGTCGACGGTGGTGTACCGCGAGATCACCTGGAAGGACCTGTACGCCATCTTCGTGAGCGCAGCCAAGACCAGCGCCATCGTGATGTTCCTGATTGCCGCGGCGATGGTGAGCGCCTGGCTCATCACGGTGGCCGACCTGCCCTCCAAGATCGTGGGCATGCTGCAGCCGTTCATGGGCAATCAGATGCTGCTCATGATCGCGATCATGGTGCTCGTGATGGTGGTGGGCACGGCGATGGACATGACGCCCACCATCCTCATCCTCACGCCGGTGCTCATGCCCGTGGTGAAGGCGGCCGGCATCGACCCCGTGTACTTCGGCGTGCTGTTCATCATCAACAACTCGATCGGGCTCGTCACGCCGCCGGTGGGCACGGTGCTCAACGTGGTGGCCGGCGTCGGCAAGATCTCGATGGACGACGTCACGCGCGGCGTGGTGCCGTTCATGCTGGCCGAGTTCGCGATCCTGTTCGTGATGGTGGCGTTTCCGCAGCTGGTGATCGTGCCGGCGCGGTGGTTCGGGGGCTGAGCCGATGCGCGCCGTTTTCCTCACCGCGCTCGCCCTGCTCACCGCCCTGCCCGCCGCTGCACAAGACCCCGAACGCGAAGTGCTGCCCGAGCAGCGCCAGCGGCTGGCCTTCATCGCGCCCTCCGGCCTCGCGCCGCTGGGCAGCGGCAAGATGGTCTTCAGCGCCTTCCATGTCACGACGGGCCAGGAGCTGTGGGTCACCGACGGCAGCAATGCCGGCACCTCCCTGTTGAAAGACATCCGGCCGGGCTTCCGGGGGTCGTTCCCTGCCGGTCAGGTCGCGTTCAAGGGCCACGTCTACACCACGGCCACCGACGGCGCGAGCGGGCTCGAGATCTGGCGCACCGACGGCACCGCCGCCGGCACGACACAGGTGATCGACCTGCGCCCCGGCGAGGAAGGCGCGATGCCCAACGAGCTGACCGTGTTCCGCGACGCGCTCTACTTCGTGGCCGACGACGGCCAGACCGGCTTCCAGGTGTGGAAGACCACGGGCGACGCGAAGAGCACCACGCGCGTGTCCGCCATCGATGCCGGGCCGCGCGCCCTCACCCGCCAGCTCACCGTGGCCGGTCCGCGCCTGTTCTTCACCGCGACCACGCGCACGCACGGCCACGAGCTCTGGGTGACCGACGGCACGCCCGAGCACACGCGCCTCGTGAAGGACATCCGCCCGGGCCTCGAGGACGCGGGCATTCAGAACCTCACGGCCGTGGGCAACGACCTCTACTTCACCGCGCACGACGGCGAACACGGCACCGAACTGTGGAAGAGCGACGGCACCGCACACGGCACGCAGCTGGTGAAGGACCTGCGCCCGGGCGCCGCACCCTCGCGGCCGACGCACCTGGCGGTGCTGGGCCGCACGCTGTACTTCTCGGCCGACGACGGCGTGCACGGCATCGAGCTGTGGAAGACCGACGGCACCGCGAAGGGCACGACGCTGGTGAAGGACATCAGGCCCGGCCCGAGCGGCGCCGTGTCGAGCGCGATCGCCGTGATGGGCGGCAAGCTCTACTTCGCCGCGACCGACGGCGTGTCGGGTGCGGAGCTGTGGCGCAGCGACGGCACGGCGGCGGGCACGGTGCGCGTGAAGGACATCGCACCGGGCGCGGAGAACGGCTCACCCGCGCGCTTCGCCGTCATCGGGGCGCGCCTGTGGTTCGCGGCGAACGGCGGCGGTGGCCGGGGCGTCGAGCCGTGGATCAGCGACGGCACGCCGGCCGGCACGCGCGCCGTGGCCGACCTTGCCGCGGGCGAACGCCACGCCATGCCGCTGGGCTTTCGCGCGCTGAGCGACGCGGTGCTCTTCGTGGCCGACGATGGCCATGGCAACGACCGGCTGTGGTCCCACCACAAGGACGGCAAGGTGACGCTGATCGGCGATCCGCTCAAGGCGCGGCTGCGTTGAAGCCGAAGGCCTGCGCGGCCGCGTAGTCGCGCAAGGCCTGCTGCATGGCCGCGGCGATGGCCGGATGCGTCGGGTCGTGGCCCGCGCCCTGCGCCCACTGCAGCGGCGCGCCCAGCATCTGCGCCAGCGCCTGAGCGCCCTCGGGCGGACACAGCGCGTCCTGCGTGCCATGCACGATCAGTGTGGGAACAGCAGGCAATGCGGCGCAGCGTTGCAGCAGCGTGGGCGCATCGAGCCAGCAGCCGTGTCGCAGGTAGTGGCTCTGCACGCGGTAGCGCGCCACGAGCCGCGGCAGCATCACCTCGTCGATCGGCGACGCGGCGCCGCCGGTGGCGAAACGCTGTTCCCAATCGAACCAGTGGCGCGTCAGCTCGCACTGCCGCGCCCAGGTGCCGTGCGCGAAGACTTCGGCGATCGGCACCGTCACCGGGCATTGCCGGCGCCCGGCCTCGTCCCACAGTGCGCGCCATGCGGGGCCGTCGTGCTGCAGGGCCCCGGCGAAGAGCGCGTGGATGTCGCCCGGACGCGCGAGGAACACGTTGCGCAGCAGCAGGCCCGCGACGGCCTCCGGTGCGTCGAGCGCATGCATCAGCGCCAGCGTGGCGCCCCACGAGCCGCCCACCACCAGCCATCGATCGATGCGCAGGTGCGCGCGCAGCAGACGCAGGTCGGCCAGCAGATCGGCGAGCGTGTTGTGTTCGATCGATCCTGCAGGTGTGCTGAGGCCCGAACCGCGCTGATCGGGGCAGACGATGCGGTAGTGCGCCGGATCGAAGTCCCGGCGCAACAGCGGCGAGCAGCCCGAGCCCGGCCCACCATGCAGCACCACCACCGGCAGGCCCGCCGGATTGCCGTGCTCCTCGACGTGCATCACATGCCCGCCGTCCAGAGGCAGGCGATGGGTGATCGTCATCGGGGCGTGCTCTCAACCCAACGCGTTCGCGTCGGTGCGAAAGACGAGTTCGCCCGCACGCCGCGCGCCCGGAACGAAACGGATCGGCGTGCCAAGGTCGCGCGGATCACCCGCCGCCTTGACCATCGCCTCGACTTCGTCATGCCGCGGGCTCTTCGGGCACACCGGGTCCGTGGCCGCCGCGTCGCCGGTCAGCAGGAAGGCCTGGCAGCGACAGCCGCCATGGTCCTTCTCCTTGTCGTCGCAGCTCTGGCAGGTGCTGCTCATCCAGCCCGTGCCACGGTAGGCGCCGAAGGCCGGGCTCTCCTGCCAGATGCTGCGGATGCTGTGCTCGCGCACATTGGGAAAGTCGAGCCCGGGCAGCATGCGCGCGCTGTGGCACGGCAGCGCCACGCCGTCGGGCGCCACCACGAGGAACACGCTGCCCCACCCCGCCATGCAGGGCTTGGGCTTGCCCTCTGCGTAGTCGGGCACCACCCAGAGGATCTTCATGCGGCCGTCCAGGCGCGGGCGATGGGTTTCCACCACCGCTTCGGCCGTGGCCAGCATCTCGCGCGAGGGCATCAGCATCTCGCGGTTGCGCCAGGCCCAGCCGTAGTACTGCACGTTGGCGAGTTCGAGAAAGTCGGCCTCCATCGCCTCGGCCATCTCGATGATCCGCCCCACGTGCGGCAGGTTGTAGCGGTGCATCACGCAGTTCAGCACCATCGGGTAGCCGAGGTCCTTGATGGTGCGGGCCACGCGCTGCTTGAGGTCGAAGGTCTTCGTGGAGCTGAGGAAGTCGTTGAGCTCGCGGCTCGAATCCTGGAACGACAGCTGGATGTGGTCCAGCCCTGCCCGCTTCAACGTCTCTGCGCGCTGCGGCGTGAGGCCCACGCCCGAGGTGATCAGGTTGGTATAGAAGCCGAGCTCGTGCGCCGCCGCGACCAGCTCGGGCAGGTCGTCGCGCAGCAGCGGCTCGCCGCCCGAGAAGCCCAGCTGCACCGCCCCCATCGCGCGTGCCTCGCGGAACACGCGAATCCATTCGGCCGTGTCCAACTCCTCGCGGTAGCGCGTGTAGTCGACCGGGTTGGAGCAGAAGGCGCAGTGCAGCGGACAGCGGTAGGTCAGCTCGGCCAGCAGCCACAGCGGCGGCTTGGCGACCGCGCGGGGTGCGCGGGCTTGCGGCTCAGCGGATCCAGTGGCGTCCATGGGCCTGCTCCAGGAATTCGAGCACGTCGGCATGCAGATCGCTCTCGCCGAAGGTGCGCTCCAGGTCGGCCACGAGCGCGGCCACCGAGGTCTTGCCGTCGCAGCGCTGGAGGATCTCGGCCGCCGGCCCGTTGAGCTTGATCATGCCCTCGGGGAACAGCAGCACGTGGCACTGCTGTGCCTCTTCCCACTGCATGCGGTAGATCGAGGTGAGCGCCGGCTGGGCATCGTCGGTCCATGCGGTCATGGTTGCTGGTCTTTCGGAAGGTCGTCGGGATAAGCCTTCTCGATCGCGTCGAGCATGGCCCAGAGGATGTCGAGCTTGAAGCCCAGGATGTGCAGCGCGCGCTGCTGCCGCTCGCGCGTGGTGCACCACTGCATCGCCACTTCGAGGCCGTGCTCGACGTCGCGGTCGGCCAGCGGAATGCGGCTGCGAAAGTAGTCCAGGCCCGAGGTGTCGATCCACGGGTAGTGCGTGGGCCATCCCGCGAGCCGGTCCTTGTGGATGCGCGGTGCGAACATCTCGGTGAGCGACGAAATCACCGCCTCCTGCCACGGCGCCGTGCGCGCGAAGTTCACGTAGGCATCGACCGCGAAGCGCACGCCGGGCACGACGAGCGCGTGCGACTCGAGCACCTCGCGCGCCAGGCCGGTGGCGATGCCCAGGCGGGTCCAGATCTCGATGCCGCCCGCGTTGGCGCCTTCATGGTCGCCATGCCCGTCGTGGTCGAGCATGCGCACCACCCAGCGCCGGCGCGTGGCGCGGTCGTCGCAGTTGGACAGAACGGCGGCGTCCTTCACCGGGATGCGGCACTGGTAGTAGAAGCGGTTCGCCACCCAGCCGCGCACCTGGAAGGGCTGCAGCTCGCCCGCGTTGAGCCGGCGATTGAACGGGTGGTGGCTGTGGTAGCGCGACTCCATGGCGCGCAACCTCGCTTCGAACGCCTGCAGGGACCATGGGCCTTGTGTCTCTTGTGTCACGTGTTCAGATCTCCAGGGCCATGCCGTCGAACGCGACCTCGATGCCGCGGCGCACGAGCTGCGCACGCTGTGGTCCGTCTTCGTCCAGGATGGGGTTGCTGTTGTTGATGTGGATGAGCACCTTGCGTTTTGCAGCGCAGGCGTCGAGTGCTTTCAGCATGCCGGGGCCGTGCGGCCCGTCGCACTGCGGCAGGTGGCCCATGTCGGCCGCGTGCTTCTTGCCGAGCCCGGCCGCGACCATTTCGTCCTCGGTCCAGAAGGTGCCGTCGACGAGCACGCAGTCGCAGGCGTCGAGGCTGCGGCGCTCGGCCTCGCCGACCTGCGCCAGGCCCGGCGCGTAGAGCACGCGCTTGCCGGTGGTGGGGTCTTCGATGAGCACCGCGGCGTTCTCGCTGCGCGCCTCGGTCTGGCGGCGCGGCGAATACGGCGGCGCCTTGCCGGGCACCGGCACGGCCTGCAGCCGCAGCTCGGCGATGTCGTGCCAGGCACCGCCGCCGGGCTCGAGCGACAACGGGTGCCAGGTCACGCCGCAGTAGCTGTCGAGCGTGCGCAGCAGCGGCAGGCTGCCGGTGAGGTCGTCATGGGCCTCGGGCGTGCAGTACAGCTGCAGCCGCTGCCCTTCGCGCAGGCTCAGCAGGCCTGCGACGTGGTCGATTTGAGAGTCCATCAGCACCACCGCCTCGATCGGCGAATGGCGCAGTCCGTGGCGCGGCCACAGGGCCGGCGAGGCGCGCAGTTGCGCGCCGAGGTCGGGGGAGGCATTCAGCAGAATCCAGCGTTCGCCATCGGCCGACACGGCGATCGAACTCTGCGTGCGGGGCATGGCCCGCACCTGCCCGCTTCGCTGGCCGGCGCACAGGCGGCAATTGCAATTCCATTGAGGGAAGCCACCGCCCGCTCCCGAACCCAGCACCAGAATCTTCATGGGGGCCCAACAAAAAAACACGGCACCGGCGCAAGGCCGGTGCCGTGGGTCTGCGCGCTCAGCGAGCGGAGATGTACATCGTGATTTCGAAACCGAAACGCATTTCTTCGAACTCAGGCTTGCACCATTTCATCGCATTGCTCCTTCAGTGGTTGGGGTTGAGGACATATCAATAGACGACGATCTTTCCCGTCGGGCGCGGGCTATGGCAGTCGTTGTAAAAGTATTCGCCCGGCGTGTCAAAGGTGTGGGTCTGCGACTGGCCCGGGTTCAGCCTGAAATTGAACCGCCCTTCGAAGAACTGCGTGGCGCAGTGGGTGTTGGCGTTGGCTGCGGGGTTGGTGAAGGTCACGGCGGTGTTGACCGGCACGCGCATGAAGGTCGGCGTCATGGCATTGACGGCCGTCGATTCGGTCGCGCCCGGCTCGTTCGTCGGCGTTTGCACGCGCGCCAGGAACACGGTGTTCGGTGTCGGCAGTGCCGCGCCCTCCACCGCCTGGCCCGACACGGGCCGCCGCACCACGGGCGGTGTCGGCGTGGCGGCCGCGGTCACCGCGCCGCCGACCTTGAAGGCCCACAGCCGGTCGCCGCGCGGGGCCGAGTCGCCGTACGGAATGCTGGTGCCGCCCGAGAACACCGCGATGTACTGCTCGCCGTCGATCTCGTAGGAGACCGGGCTCGCGCTGATCGCCGCGCCGGTCTGGAAGCGCCACAGCTCGGTGCCGTCCTGCGCATCGAGCGCCAGCAGGTTGCCGTCGGGCTGCCCGATGAACAGCAGGTCGGAGGCCGTGCTCAGGATGCCGTTGCCGTGCGCCACCGAGTACGGCAGCGGCTTCTTCCACTTGACGAGGTTGGTGCTCGGGTCCACCGCCACGACCGCGCCGGTCATGTAGGTGCCCGGCGGACGCAGGCCGTTGCTCGACTCGCTGAGCGAGTGCGCTGCCGACACGTAGCCCATGCCCGTGTAGACCAGGCCCGTGCGCTGGCTGAAGGACTGGTGGTTCCAGTTGGCACCGCCGCCGTGGCCCGGGATGGACAGGATCGGCACATCCCAGTGCGCGTCGTACAGGCAGCCCTTCGTGTAGTTGGGCACCGCGCGGTTCGGGTCGCCCGGAATGGCCGTGCCCAGCGGCTGGTCGACGATGCAGGTCTCGGTCCAGGCGCCCTGGCGCGGCAGGGGCTGCGTGGGCCAGCTGGCCTGGCGAGCGTCCTGCTTCACGGGCACTTCGTCGATGCCCAGCGGCGCGCTGCCGTCCTTGCGATCGAGGATGTAGTACATGCCCGTCTTGCTGCCGTAGATGACGACCTTGCGGTCCTTGCCGTCGATCTTCACATCGGCGAGCACGGGCGACATCACGTTGTCCATGTCCCAGATGTCGTGGTGCACCGACTGGAAGTGCCACTTGTATTCGCCGCTCTTCAGGTCGAGCGCGACGATGGAGTTGGCGAACAGGTTCTGGCCCGGGCGCGAGGAGCCGTCCTGCGACGAGCCGCCGCGCACGTTGCCGAAGGTCCAGTACACCAGGCCCAGCTCGGGATCGACCGCGGGATGGATCCACGGCGTGGCGCCGGTACGTGCCGTGTCGGGGGCGCCGCCCCAGGTGTCGTAGCCCAGCTCGCCCGCGCGGGGCACGCCCCAGAAGGTGGTCAGTACCTTGCCGGTGAGTGCGTCGGCAGAGAACGCGGCGCCGCGGTTGCCATCGTTGGTGCCCAGGTACAGGCGCTTGTCGTGGTAGACCAGCGCGACCTTCTGCAGCGCGCCCTTGTAGTCGGGGTCGGTGCTGCTGGTCGGGTACTGCTTGATCCACTCGACGGCGCCGGTGTCGGTGCGCAGCGCCACGAGGCGATTGCCGGTGGCCACGGTGAACACCAGGCCCAGGTCCTTGGCGACGGCCACGCCGCGGCGGGTGATGCTGCCGTAGGGCGTGGTCCACTTCCACTTCGTCACGCCGGTCTTGCCGTCCACCGCGACCACGTTGCCCACTGCGGACTCGATGTAGAGCACGCCGTCGACGACGACGGTGGTGCTCTGGTTGTTGCCGGTGGTCATGCCGCCTTCGATCTGGTTGACCCAGGCGCCGCCCAGTTGCGTGACGAGGCCCTTGTTGATCTTGCGCAGGCTCGAATAGTTCTGGTTGCCCAGGTTGCCGCCGACCTTCGGAAAGTCCTTGTCGCCGGCGGTGCAGCAGTCCGACAGGTCGGCCGCGGGTGCGGCGGCGGACGGTGGCGATGCGGGCGGCGGCGTGCCGGCAGACGGCGGCGGCGCGGGGGCCGGCACGACGGGCAGCACGGGCGTGCCGCCACCGCCGCTGGAGCCGCCGCAGGCGGTGATCAGCAACGGCGATGCAAGCACGCCGCACGAGATCAGCAGCGTGACCAATGATTTTTTCTTCATGGATGTCTCTACTCGGTGAACGTTGGAACAGGGATGTTCGAAACGACCGGTGGCGCGCACACGGCGCCGCACCGGCCCCGGGAGGTCGTGGTTATTCAGTGGTGCAGAAAGGCGTCAGGCCCATCGCCGACTTCACGCCTTGCACGACGAGCTTCTGGAACTCGATGGCGCCCACGCCTGACAGGTCGGCGGTGAACGAGTGCGCGTTGTGCCCGAGGGTCGTGAGCCATGCGCGACCGCCGTCGTAGTACTGGCACCAGGCGACCGGATGGAAGTCGGCGTGACCGGGATGCGGCGCGGAGGTGAGCGGCTTCAGCGTCGAGGTGTCGACCTTGGCCAGGAACTTCACCTTCGTCGGGAAGGGCATCAGGTTGTACCACTCGTCCTGGAACGAGAAGCGCTTGGGCACGTCCTTCGTCGAAGGGTCGTCCGAGACGATCTCGACATCGCCCGCGCGGTTCGGTCCGTGGTTGTAGAAGTTCGCGTTGCCCAGCAGGCCTTCGTAGTAGGGCCAGTTGTATTCGGCGCCGAAGGCGTTGTGCAGGCCGACGAAGCCGCCGCCGCGGCGCATGTAGTTGCGCAGCGCGGTGCGCGCGGCGTCCTGGCTGGTGCTCACGGCGCCGTTCCACAAGGTGTCGCGGTTCGAGCTCGCGAAGATGATCGCCTTGTAGTTGTTGATGCGGCTGCCCAGCACGGCCACGTCCTCGGTCCAGTCGACCGTGATGCCCTCGGCCGACAGCATGCGCACGAGGCCTGCCTGCATCACGTTGTCGGTGTTCATCGTCGGGTTCAGGCCGGCCGCCATCGGCGTGCCGAGCACGGCATGGCGCGGGCCGGCGGTGCGCGAGTAGATCAGCACGCGGTCGGGCGTGCTGGCGAACGCGCCCCAGTCGTTGTAGCACTTGGGGTTGGTGCCGCGGCAGACGTTGTAGTACTCGTCGAAGCTGTCGTCGACCTCGGCCACTGGGTCGGTGGGCGTTGCCGGCACTTCGTCGGTCGGCGCGGGCGGCGGTGCCGATGCAGCGGGCGCAGGCGCCACGGGCAGGAACGGCAAGGCCGCGCCGCCGCCGCCGTCGCCTCCACCGCAGGCAGTCAATGCCAGCGCGAGCGCGGCGGCCGATGCAAGTCCGAAGGGAAAGGATCTGGAATGTTTCAACGAAGTCTCCTCTTGGTGGTCAATGGCGGAATCGGACGGGCGCACGCGCCCAGCACGTGTCGCTGCGCCGCGGTTGGCGGCAGGCGCAGACGTGGGAGTGACGGAAATTGCCGGCGGGAACGAAGAAAGAATTCGTCGCCAGCCGTGAGGGCGCGCTACTTGCGGATGCGCACGAGCTCGTCGTTGTAGAGCTTGACGATGGCGGGGTCGTACTGGGCGGCGAACTTGTCGACGACAGGCTTGGCGATGTCGCGCATGCGCTTTTGTTCAGCTGGTGAGAGTTCGTTGAACTGCGCGCCCTTGGCCTGCAGGTCGCCCACGGCCTTCTGCGCGGCGGCGCGGCTGACCTGGCGCTGGTAGCCGCGTGCCTCGTTGGCCGCGTCGTTCATCATCTTCTGCTCGGCCGGCGTGAGCGAGTCCCAGAACTTCTTGCTCACCAGCACGATGTTGGCGGCGTACACGTGGTTGGTGGCGCTGACGAACTTCTGCACTTCGTAGAACTTGTTCGACAGGATCACCGCATAGGGGTTCTCCTGGCCATCGACTGCCTTGGCCTCGAGGGCGCCGTACAGCTCGGCAAAGGGCATCGGCACCGGGTTGGCCTTGAAGGCCTTGAAGGTTTCGAGGAACACGGGGTTGGGGATCACGCGGATCTTCAAGCCTTCGAGGTCTTCAGGCTTGGCGATGGGGCGCTTGCTGTTCGTCACGTTGCGAAAGCCCAGGTCCCAGTAGCCCAGGGCGACGAGGCCCTTCTCGGGGAGCTTGGCGATCAGGGCCTGGCCCAACGGGCCGTCGAGCAGCGCATCGGCCTGCGCGAAGTTGTTCACCGAGAACGGGAAGTCGACGAGGCCGAACTCCTTGACGATGCCCGCCAGCGACGTGGTGGCCGGTGCCGACATCTGCTGCACACCGCCTTGCAGGGCCGACTGCTGCTGCATCTCGTTGCCCAGCTGGGAGGCGGGGAACTCCTGGACCTTCATCTTGCCGCCGCTCTTGGCCGACAGGAGTTCGGCAAAGCGCTTGACGCCGAAGCTCACGGGGTGGTCGGCGTTGTTCAGGTGGCCGAAGCGGATCACGCGCTCCTGCTGCGCTTGCGCAACAGCAGGAACGACCAGGGCGAGGGCAAGGCCGGCGGTGGCCAGCGAGCGGTAAAGCGTTCTCAAAGTTGTTCTCCAGCGTGCGATGTGAGCGGTCCATGCCGGGGCGCGTCACACGCGCTCCGACTCCTGGCGGCGCGATCTTATCGATTTAGTGGAAAATCTTTCTACTAGTGAAAACACTTGGCAAAATGCTAGAGTCGTCTCATGACAGCCATACTCGAACGCAGCTTCAAGGTGCTCGAACACCTCTCCGGCCACCCCGAGGGCCGTGCGCTTTCCGCGCTTTCTGCCGAGCTGGAAATGCCGTTGAGCGCCACCCACCGCCTGCTGAGCGAACTGGTGCGCTACGGCTATGTGCGGCAGGACCAGAGCCATGGCGACTACATGCTGACCATCAAGCTGGTGTCGCTGGGCCTGAGCTTCTTGAGCAACAGCGGCATCGTCGACGTGGCACAGCCGCTGCTCGACCGACTCGCGGTCGCGTCGGGCGAGCTGGTGCGGCTGGCGGTGGTCGACGGCGACGAGCTCACCTTCGTCGCGAAGGCGCAAGGCGCCACGCGCGGGCTGCGCTACGACCCGGACATGGGCCTGTCGGTGAACCTCTCATGCAGCTCCGCAGGCCACGCGTGGCTGTCGACCATGACGGACGAGCAGGCGCTGCAGCTCGTCGCGAAGCAGGGCTTCGGCCAGCCGGAAGACTTCGGCCCGAAAGCACCGACCACCGTGAAGGCGCTGCTCGTGTTCCTGCGCGCCACGCGCAAGCGCGGCTTCTCGATGATCAACGAGGTGTTCGCCCCCGCGATGACTGCCATGGCCGCGCCGGTGCGCGGTGCGCACGGCGGCGTGATCGGCGTCATCACCATCGCGGGGCCGCTGGTGCGGCTCACGGAAGAACGCATGCTCGCGCTGGGCCCGCAGCTGCTGGCCGCGGCGGACGACGTGGCGCGGGCCAGCGGCGCGTCCGCACTGTTCAAGCGCCGGGCCTGAAGGCCCTGCCAGGTCTTCAGTCCACCTTCACCTGGAACAGCACGAAGCCCGTGCCGCCCGGCTCGACCGTGCCCGTGAAGCGCCAGTCGATCGCGCCCGTGCCCCCGGCGGGTTGAACGGTGGTGCAGGCCACCGCGCCCGCGGGCGGCGCGTTCGCCGGCGTGGTCTTGACACAGCCCGTGAGCGACGCCGGCGTGGTGCCGGTGGTCGCGCTCACGAAGGTGGTGTAGCCCGGCGTCATGTCGTTCACGACCATGCTGCGGATCGGTGCGTCGCCGTTGTTCGTGTACGTGATGCGGTACTCCAGCGTCTCGCCCGACTTGGCCTGGTTGTTCACGCCGAAGGTGCCGCTTTGCGTGATGTTGCGCACTTCCTTCTTCAGCTCCAGCGCCACGCCCGACACGGTCGTGAGGTCGTCCAGCGTGAAGCTGCCGCTGAGCGACGGGCTCGCGTTGGTGTAGGTGAAGTCGGCGCGGATCGTTGCCTTGTTGTTCGAGCCCAGCGGTGCCGTGGCGGGAATGAACTCCTGCACGATCACGCAGACCTTGCCCGCGAAGGCCACGGGCGTGGCCGCCGCGCTCGGCGGGTACAGCTGCGCCGCGCCGGGCTGCAGGCTGCCGGTGCAACCTACATCCGCGAAGACCTTCGTCGTCCAGCCGGTGATGGCGGGCGTGGCCGTCTCGCTCGCCACGCTGAAGCGCACCTGCCCGGCCGTGCCGGCCGTGAAGGTGTGGGCGTAGGTCACGGTGCTGCCCGGCAGGCCGGTCTTGGCGCCGTCGGTCGCGAAGGCGCTGTTGTCGACGTCGCCGAAGTTCAGGTTGGCGTGGCCTGTTCCGTTCCAGCTGAAGGCGATGCGGTCGGGCGTGCCGGTGCGCGTGTAGGTGTAGGTGCCACCGGCCGCGGCCACGGCCGAGCCCGAGGGCAGCGCGACGTTGCCCACCGAGGCGCCGGTCGACACGCGCGTGCCGGGGTTGGTTTCTTCCACGCACATCGCCGAGCCCGTGGCCGTGCCGGCCGGCACACTCAGGCTGTAGGCACCCGAGGCGTCCGTCAGCGCACTCGCGTACACGGCGGCGCCGCAGTTGGTCAGACGCACGCTCACGCCCGACAGCGGGCCTTCGCCGCCGTTGACGATGCCGTCGTTGGCCGTGCCGCCGCCCACGCCGTTGTCCAGGAACACACGGCCGCTCACGATCGCCGCGAGCGTGTTGGTGAAGGTACAGACCACCGCCGTGCCGTTCGTCAGCCCGGCCGCGGGCAGCGTGACGGTGCCCGCCACCAGGTCGACGGCTGCCGTCGCCCCGCCCGCCAGGCCCGTGCAGGTCGCGCCCGAGAACGCGAAGCCGCCGGGCATCGAGGCCGCGACTTCGGTCAGCACCGTCTGCGTGTTGGCCGTGGTGAGCGTCTTGATCGTGCCCACCACCGTCGAGCCCGACACCGAGACGTTGATGCTGTCCGAGCCGAAGCCGTTGGTGCCGCTGAACGCGAAGGTGCCCGTGCCGCCCAGCGCCTGCTTGCGGATCTGCACCGTCGGCAGGCGGTTGTTGCTGTAGGTACAGACGATGGCCTTGCCGGCATCGCCCGCGCCGATCACCAGCGTGTTGCTGGCCTGGCCGTTGGTGCCGCTCAGGGCATTGGCCGTGGCGCCGCCGTCGGCGGTACATGACAGCACGGTCGTGTAGTTGGCCAGCGTGCCGGTGGGCATCGTTTCCGCGGGGAAGGTGATGGTGTTGCCCACGGCCGCCACCACGGCCGCGCCGCTGTTGCCGGCCGTGGGCGCGGTCGCGGTGAACGCGGCCGTGTTGTTGGTCGCGCCCGTGGTCGCGCCGATGCTGGCGACGTTGCCCGCTTCGCTGTTCGCGCCCCAGGCCTTGCGCACCTGCAGGGTGACCGTCTTCTTCGCGTTGGTATACGTACAGACGATGGCCTTGCCGGCGTCGGCCGCGGCAATCGCCAGCGTGTTGCTCGCCTGGCCGTTGGTGCCGCTCAGCGGGTTGGTGGTGGCGCCGCCGTCGGCGGTACAGGCGAGCACCGTGCTGTAGTTCGCGAGCGAGCCCGTGGTCATCGTCTCGGCCGGCAGCGTGAGCGTGCCGCCGACGACCCTCGACACCGCCGCGCCGCTGTTGCCGGCGGTGGGTGCGGTCGCGGTGAACGCCGACGTGTTGCTGCTGCCGCCCGTGGTCGCGCCGATGCTGGCCACGTCGCCGCTCGTGCTGTCCGCGCTCCAGGCCTTGCGCAGCTGCACGGTCACTGTCTTGGGCGTGTTGGTGTAGGTACAGACGATGGCCTTGCCGGCGTCGCCCGCGCCGACCAGCAGCGTGTTGCTGTTCTGCCCGTTGGTGCCGCTCAGCGCGTTGGCCGTGGCACCGCCGCCGGCCGTACAGGCCAGCACCGTGGTGTAGTTGGCGAGCGTGCCCGGCGCCATCGTCTCGGCCGGCAGCGTGATCGTGTTGCCGGCCTGCACGGTCACGGCCGTGCCGCTGTTGGCGCCCGTGGGCGCCGTCGCGGTGAAGGCCGTGGTGTTGCTCGATCCGCCCGCGCTCGCGCCGATGCTCGCCACGTTGCCGGCGATGCTGTTCGCACCCCAGGCCTTGGCGATCTGCAGCGTGGCCGTCTTCGGCGTGTTGGTGTAGGTACAGACGATGGCCTTGCCCGCGTCGCCCGCGCCGACCACCAGCGTGTTGCTGTTCTGTCCGTTGGTGCCGCTCAGCGTGTTGGCCGTGGCGCCGGCATCGGCGGTACACGACAGCACGGTGGTGTAGTTCGCCAGCGTGCCCGTGGTCATCGTCTCGGCCGGGAAGGTGAGCGTGTCGCCCGCGGCCACCGACACCGCGGTGCCACTGGTGCCCGCCGTCGGCGCCGTCGCCGTGAACGCGGCGGTGTTGCTCGCGCCGCCCGTGGTCGCGCCGATGCTCGCCACGTTGCCCGTGGTGCTGCCGGCGCTCCAGGCCTTGGCCAGTTGCAGCGTCGCGGTCCTGCGCGTGTTGGTGTAGGCGCAGTTCACCGCGCTGTCCGACGGCATGGTGAAGGTGCGGCTCAGGCCGCTGCCGCTCACCGTCACCGCGCTGCCGTCCGACACCTTGGTACAGGCCAGCGCCGTGGTGTAGTTGGCGGCGTTGCCGGTGGTGAAGGCTTCGGCCAGCGTCACCGTGGCGCCGCTGGCCACGGTGGCCGTGGCGTTGGTGGTGGTGGCCGGCGCGGTGGACGTGCCGGCGGTCGCGCCCGTCACTTCGGCGGCGCTGCCGCTGACCGTCAGGTTGACCTTGTCGCCGGCGATGGCGCCGCTCCAGCTCTTGGACAAGGTCACCGCCGCCGTCTTGCGCGTGTTGGCGTAGGTACAGACGATGGCCGTGTCGGCCGCGCCCACCGTCAGCGTGTTGCCCGACAGCCCGCTGGTGCCGGTGCAGCTCAGCGCGCTGGTGTAGTTGGCGGCGCTGCCGGTGGTGAAGCTCTCGGCCAGCGTGATGACGCTGCCCACGGGCACGGCCTGTGCGGTGCCGGTGTCGGTCTCGGCGGCCGTGTTGGCCACCGAGGCCAGCGTGGTGAGGCCCGTGCCGGTGACGCTCACGGCGTCGTTGACGATCGCGCCCGACCAGGTCTTGGCCAGCGTGACGGTCGCCGTCTTCGCGGTGTTGGTGATCTCGCAAATGATCGGCAGGCCCGCATCGGCGTTGCCCAGGGTCAGCAGGTTGCCGCTGAGCGAACCGCCGCCGGTGCAGCTCCAGGCGCTGGCGGTGTACGAGCCGGCGTTGGTGCCGAAGGGCGTCTCCGACAGCGTCACGGTGTCGCCCACCGCCACGCGCTGCGCGCCGCCGGTGTCGGTCTCGTTGGGTGTGTTGGCCGTGGCCTGCAGGTTGAAGGCGTAGCCGATGTTGTGGTTCGGGTGCACCGTGCCCGAGGCGGTCAGCGTGAAGGCGTCGTTGACCAGCGCGTTGACCCACTTCTTGCGCAGCTGCACCGTCGGCGCCTTGGCGTTGGTGACGGTACAGACGATGTTCGATCCCGCCACCGTCGCCGCGGCGTTCAGCGTGAACTGGTTCGTGTTCTGCGCGGTCCCGCGCGTCACCGTGCCGCCGCTGCCCATGCCCGTGCAGCTGACGTCGGTGATCACGTAGTCGGGCACGCCCGTGGCCGGCGTGTAGGTTTCGGTGAAGGTGGTCGCCGTGCCCGTCGCGGTCAGTGTCTGCAGCGGCCCGTTGACGGCCGTGCCGGCCACGGTGGTGGTGATGGTGTGCGCCGCCACGCCATTGGTGCCCGTGAAGTCGAAGCCGGCCACGCCGCCGAGCGAACGCTTGGCGAGGGTCAGGGTCGCGGGCTTGCCGGTGTTGGTGTAGGTACAGACGATGGCCTTGCCCGCGTCGGTCGCACCGATCAGCAGCGTGTTGCTGTTCTGCCCGTTGGTGCCACTCAGCGCGTTGGCCGTGGCGCCGCCCCCTGCCGTACACGACAGCACCGTGTTGTAGCTCGCGAGCGAGCCCGTGGGCATCGTCTCGGCGGGCAGCGTGATGGTGTTGCCCGCGACCACGTTCACCGTGCTGCTGTTGCCCGCCGCGGGCGCGGTCGCCGTGAACGCCGTGGTGTTGCTCGCGCCGCCCGTGCTCGCGCCGATGCTCGCGACGTTGCCGCTGATGGCGCCGGCGCCCCAGGACTTGGTCAGTTGCAGCGTGGCCGTCTTCGGCGTGTTGGTGTAGGTACAGAGGATCGCCTTGCCCGCATCGGCCGGGCCGATCAGCAAGGTGTTCGTGACCTGCCCGTTGGTGCCGCTCAGCGCGTTGGCCGTGGCGCCGCCGCTGGCCGTACAGGCCAGCACGGTGTTGTAGTTCGCCAGCGTCCCCGTGGGCATCGTTTCCGCGGGGAAGGTGATGGTGTTGCCGGCGACCACGGTCACGGCCGCGCCGCTGTTGGCGCCCGTCGGCGCCGTCGCCGTGAAGGCGGCGGTGTTGTTCGCGCCGCCCGTGCTCGCGCCCAGGCTCGCCACGTTGCCGGCGATGCTGTTCGCGCCCCAGGCCTTGCTGATCTGCAGCGTCGCCGTCTTCGGCGTGTTGGTGTAGGTACAGACGATGGCCTTGCCCGCGTCGCCCGCGCCGACCAGCAGCGTGTTGCTGTTCTGTCCGTTGGTGCCACTGAGCGCATTGGCCGTGGCACCGCCACCGGCCGTACACGCCAGCACGGTGTTGTAGTTCGCCAGCGTGCCCGGCGACATCGTCTCGGCCGGCAGCGTGATCGTGTTGCCCGTGGCCACGGTCACGGCGGTGCCGCTGGTCGCGCCCGTGGGGGCCGTGGCCGTGAAGGCCGTGGTGTTGTTGGTGCCGCCCGTGGAGGCGGGAATGCTCGCCACGTTGCCCGTGAGGCTGTTGGCGCCCCACGACTTGACCAGCTGCAGCGTGGAGGTCTTCGGCGTGTTGGTGTAGGTACAGACGATGGCCTTGCCCGCATCGCCCGCGCCGATCTGCAGCGTGTTGGTCGCCTGCCCGTTGGTGCCGCTCAGGCTGTTGGCCGTCGCGCCGCCACCGGCGGTACACGACAGCACGGTCGTGTAGTTCGGCAGCACGCCGCCGTTCATGGTTTCCGCGGGGAAGGTGATCGTGTTGCCGGCCGCCACGGTCACGGTCGCGCTGGTGTTGGCCGTCGGCGCCGTCGACGAGAACGCCACGGTGTTGGCCGCGCCGCCCGTGGTGGCGCCGATGTTCGCCACGTTGCCCGTCACGCTGATGGGGTTCCACGACTTGGCCAGCTGCAGGGTCGCGGTCTTGCGCGTGTTGGTGTAGGTACAGACGATGTCCTTGCCGATGTCGCCGAGGGCGATCGTCAGCGTGTTCGACACCTGTCCGTTGGTGCCGCTCAACGTGCTGGCCATCGTGCCGCTATTCACGGTGCATGACAGCACGGTGTTGTAGTTCGCCAGCGTGCCGGTGGTCAGTGTTTCAGCGGGCAGCGTGATGACGTTGCCGATGTTCACGCCCACGACGGAGCTGGAGGCGGCAGTGGACGCCGTCGAGGTGAAGGCCGAGGTGTTGCTGGCACCGAAGAAGTTGGTACCACCCGTGGAGGCGCCAATGCTCGCCACGTCGCCGGTGTTGCTGCCGGCCGACCAGGCCTTCGCGAGCTGCAGCCTGACCACGTTGAACTGGATGACGACGAGGCCGTTGCCGCCGGTGGAGCCGGTCAGCGAAGCGCGCGCGCCGCCCACGCCGACGCCGCCCTGGTAGAGCGTGTTGCCCTGGTTGGCCGGGTTGGAAGCCGCCGAGTAGCTGCCGTCGGCCCCCGCGGTGATCACGCCGCCGGTCACGCCCGTGCCGATGAAGCCCGAGCCGCCGCCGCCCGGTCCGTTGTAGGAACAGCCGACCGAGACGGGATTGGGCGTGTTGCTGCACTGGGCCATGCCGCCGCCGCCGCCGAACCAGCCGCCGCCGCCGCCGCCACCGCCCTCGTACTGGAGGGGGGTGCCACCGACCGCCGAGCACCCGGTGCCGCCCTGCAAGGCGCTGCCGTCAGTGCCAGCCGGACAGGTGGCCGCGACGGTCCCCGCACTCGGGGTGCCGCGCGCACCACCGGCGGCCTGGGTGCCGCCTCGTCCGCCCGTGCCGGTGGACGAGCCCCCGTTGGCGCCACCGCCGCCGCCCGGCACCGGGCTGCCGACGTCGGTCCAGAACGCGCTGCCGCCGCCGCCTGCGATCAGCCGTGCGGCGGCGGCCGAAAACTCCGTGCCGCCGTTCCACAGCGCACTCATGCCGCCGCCCGACGAACCGGCAACGCCCGCGTTCGCGCCATTGCCGCCGCCGCCCCCGCGGCCGTAGGTCGCGCCGGTGCCCCCGTTCTGCCCGCCCTGCCCCACCGTCACCGCCATGGCGGTGCCGGGCGTGACCGACACGGTGCCGTCGGCGAAGCCGCCGGCGCCCCCGTTGGCCGAGTTGCCGCCGGCCGCCGTGGAGCCGCCGCCGCCGGCGCCCCACATCGTGACGCGCACCGACGACACGCCCGCAGGCACCGTGAAGGTCTGCGCCGAGCCCGAATGGGTGAAGGTCACGCAGCTGTTGTAGCCCGACTGCGGCGTGCACGCAGCGGTTGCAGCCTGCGCACCCGGCATGGCAAACAGCCACAAGGCCGTCGCGGCAAGCAGGCCCTTCAGCACCCCGCCGAGCCGCACCATCCCGCCCGCTTCGTTTCTCGTTCTGCTTTGCATCATGGTCTCGTTCAGCGGGTTTCTTGCGCGGCCGCGGCGATCACGACCCAGCGGCTCTTGGCGCCGCTGTCATCGCCTGCGACAGGCTGCGTGTCTTCTTTGGTGTCGGTACGCAGGCGCAGCACATCCACGCCGCGCCCGATCAGGTAGCTGCGCACCGCGTTGGTCCGCTGCGCGACCAGCTGCATGCGGTCGTCGGCGCTGCCTTGCGCATCGGCATGGCTGATGTGGATCACCACCTGCGCCTCGGTCGCCTTGATCTGCGCGGCCAGCGTGTTCAGCGTGTCGTGCGCCTGCGGCTTGATGAAGGACTTGGCGGGCTCGAACAGCGCCTCGGCCTGCAGCACCGTGCGCATCGGCAGCGGCGCCACGTCCGGCGCATCCGCAGCCACCTTCTCGGCCTTCGCAGCCTTGGCCGTGTTCGTCTCCCCCGTCGAAGCAAACCCCAGGTGCGTCTCATCGAACTTGAAGCGCAGCCGCACATAGGCACCCTTGCTCGTGTACTCGTTGGCCGTCAGATCGCGGTCGTTCAACCCTACGAAGTTGTAGCCCGCCGACACCCACATGTTCTTCTGCACCTGGTAGCCCACCTCGACGCCGAAGGTCTTCTGCAGCGCGCCACCCTTGCCGTACAGCAGGCCGGCCTGCACGCCGAAGTCCCAGTCCTGGTTGATGTCCTGCGTGTAGCGCGCCTGCACCAGGTGCGCCCAGTACTTGCTGGCCAGCGTGCCGTCGTCGGCGCGGCTGAGCTTGAAGGCGTAGCGCGCCATCACCGCCTTGCCCGGCTCGGGGTTGTAGTTGACGTGCGCCGAGACGATGTCCGCGCTGGTCTTGCCCGGCAGGCTGGCACCGTTGTCGGCGCCAAAGACGCTGCTGCCCTGCAGCGCGCCGGCCGCATTGCCCGCACCCACCACGCGCTCGGAGCGGCGCTCGTAGCGTGCCAGCGCGTTCCAGGTGTCGTCGTCCACCGGCCGGTACGCAATGCCGATCTGGTGGCGCTGCAGGTGACGCTCGTTGCCCGCGTTGGCGCCCTGGCCTTCGCTGTCGCTCACGATGCTGCGCGCCAGCAGGCTCCAGGACGGATCGAGCTTGAAGCCGAAGCCGGCGCTGAACAGGCGCGTGTTCGCATCATCACCCCGGCGCGCTTCATACACGCCCGAGGCCTTGATCCGGTCGGTGATGTATTCGATGCCGCTGGTGATCGCGGTCGATTCGCCCAGCCCACCGGCATAACCCGTGCCGGTGTTCTTGCTGTTGCTGTAGCCGCTCATGTCGCGCGTGTGCTCGATGCCCCCGGTCACGCGGATCTGCTCGTTGACCTTGAAGGTGTTGCGCACCCCGATGGCCGCCTGCACGCCGCGCCCTTCGGCGCCGTCGGCGATGCGGTACTCGTTGTACACGCGACCGCCTTCCATGTAGTTGCTCTCGATGCCGACGATGCCGGTGTTGTTGCGCTGCGTGCTGTCCAGCTCGTAGGGGCCGTTGAGCGTGGAGATCAGCTCGTAGCGGCCGTACACGCGCGTCTTGTCGGTGATGGCGTAGTTGCCGCCGACGGCCAGCACGTGGCGCTTGCCGTCCTTCAGGTCCTGCTCGCCTTCCACGAACACCTGCGCGCCGGCCACGCCGGGCACCTCGGTCGACAGGCGCCCGCGCACGGTCGTCTGGCTCTGCGTGTCCACGCCGGCTGCGGCGGCGGCTGCGCCCAGCGTGGTCACGCTGTTGGCGCCGATGCTGCTGCCCATCTGGCCGTTGTAGGTGGAGATCTGGCCGTAGTCGAAGCCCGAGCTCGAACCCAGCGCGTTGTTGCTCTGGCCGTGGCGCAGGCCCACTTCGGCGACGGTCTTGTCGCTGAGCTTCTTCTGCACGCTCACCGTGGCGCCCTTGCGCTCGTCGACCTGGGCCGCGTCCTTGCTGTAGAGCACCTCGCCGCGCACGGCCAGGGTCGGGTCGACGCGGTACTCGGCGCGCGCCGAGGCTTCGGTGTGGCCGGCCGAGAAGCTCGCGCCGGGGTTGTCGAAGCCCTTGCTGGTCTTGGCCGCCAGGGCCACCACGGCCAGCTTCTCGTCCTGGTAGCGCGCTTCCACGCGCGCGCCGTGGCCGTTGCCCTTGTCGTCGGAGTCGGTCTTGACCAGCTCGGCCGCCACGCTGGTGTTCTGGCCGATGCGCGCCACGCCGGTGAGCGCCTGCAGGTTGCGCTTGTTCTGCGGGTTCTGGTCGGTGGAAGCCACCACGCCCAGCTGCAGGTTCTCGCTGACCTTGACCTGCACGTCGGTGCCGGCCACGGTGAACTTGGGGCCGCCCGAGTCCACTTCGTAGGTCACGCGGATCGACTGCGGGTTCAGGTTCGCGTCGATGGAGGCGATGGCGTGCGTGAACAGGATGCGGCGCGTGAGCGGCTCCACCGTGTAGTCCACGAAGCGCGCCACGGCCGTGCGCTGCAGCACGATGTTGGGCTGGTTGCGGTCGCGCACCACGATCTCGATCTGTTCGCTGTTGTCCACGAACTCGCCGTTGCTGGCGCTCAGGTAGTACGGGCCCGAGGTGCCCAGCGCGCGGAACTCTTCCACCTGCTGGGTCTGCGCGGTGCGCGAGACATAGCTGGTGGCGCGCACGTTCTCGTCCTCGTACACGTGCTTCAGGCCCGTGAGCGAACGGTTGCTCTGGCTCAGGTTGCGCACCTCGGTGCTGCTGGCGGTGGTGAAGTCGCCGTACAGCAGGTAGGAGCGGTTCTTGTCGATGCGCACGTAGAGCTTTTGCGTGCTCTGGGCGTCGAAGCCCTTGACCGCGGAGTCGCCGTAGATCGGATAGAACTCGTCGGGGCGGATGTCGCGGAACAGGCGGTCCTTGCGCGTCTTGTCGGAGTCGTAGGCGGCCGTGAGCAGGTACTCGCCCTTGACGGTGCCCTTGAAGAAGAAGGCGGCGCGACCGCTGGCGCGGCTGTTGGTGCCTTCGTCCTTCAGGCCGGTCAACTCTGCTTCGAAGGCGGCGCCTGCAGGCATGGCGCCGATCGGCAGCTTGCCGCGCTTGGTGAAGTCGAGCACGCCTTCGACGATGCCCACGCCGATCATGGGGCGCATCTCGGGCAGCAGCGCCAGGCGCACTTCCTTGACGAAGGTGCCGGCGCTCACGCGCAGGCGCGCATCGCCGGGCTCGCCCGGAGGCATCAGCTGGAACTCTGCGGCGCCGCCGTCCATGAAGACCTGCGTGCCCGGCTCGGTGGGGTTCAGGTCTTCGGCCAGCCAGCGGCCGCGGTCGGTCTCCAGCGTGAGTTGCGTGCGGGCGGTCACGGGCACACCGGCCGCGTCGATCAGGCGCACCTTGACGACGACGGGCGTGCGCAGGTCGGCGCGCGCCACTTCGGGCAGGTCGACCTCGATGGCGCCGAGCTTGTCGGGGGCGACGACGGTGATCTCGTCGGCACTGCCGCGCACGTTGCCGAAGCCGTCCACGGCCTCGAGCTTGAGGGTGTTGGTGCCGGGGCGCAGGGCCACGCCGATGTATTCCCAGGCGGCGATGTTCTTGGAGGCCAGCTGGGTCTTCTTGCCCACGCGGCGCTCTTCCAATGCACTGCCGTTGACGCTCAGGCGCAGGCTGGTGCCGGCCGTGCCCTTGACGCGCACGTTGATCGACTGGCCGGCGACGGTGTCGCGGTCCTTCAGGCCGATGAAGCCCAGCGTGTTGTTCTCCAGCTGGGGCAGCAGGGTCTCGAGTTCGATGGGACTCGGCGTTGGCTGAGGCAGCAGCGGGTTGGCGCGCGGCTCGAGCATCGCGCCGCCGGTGCCGATGGGGCGCATGGCCTGCGCGCCGACACCGGTGGCCGAGCCGCTGGTGGTCGAGGACGGCAGGCCCGAGGTGGGCACGCCGTTCAGCGGCGAGAACAGACTGCCGGTGGGGATCGCGGGCTGCACGCCCAGCGTGCCGCCCATGCTGCCGCCACCGCCGCTGACGAAGCTGCTGGCGTTGGCCGGCGCCACGGGCAGCGCGATCAGCGGTGCCGAGGTGGGCTGCACGGCGCCCGTGCTGCCGCTGGCCAGGGCCTGGCCGGTGGCGGGCAGGCCGCGCACGTCGCCCACGGGCACGACCTTGCCTTCGGGGTCCAGGCGCAGGCGCACCTGCGCTTCGGCCTCGGTGTCGGGACGCGCGGCGATGGCGGCGCGGCGTGCGGCCACGTCGGCAATGACACTCTTCTCATCGCAGTTCGTGATGATGAAGTTGGCCTTGTGGAACTCGCCCTTCTTCAGATCGACGAAGCGGCTCTCGGGCGTGCCCGAGTTGCGGTTGTCGAGCACTTCGAGCTTGGCGCCCAGCGGCAGCGTGGTCTGGTCCAGGCGCAGCACGTGGGTCACGGGCTTGAGGCCGTACAGGCTCCACTTGCCTTCGATGTCGGTGACGACGTGGGTGCCGTCTTCCATGTACAGGCGCACGCCGGGCACACCGATCTCGTCGGCACCCTCTTGGCGACCGTCACGTTGGCCGTCGCGCTTGCAATCGAGGTACACCTTGCCGAAGGCGAAGGCGTCGTCGGAGAACACACCGCCCGTCACACGCACGGTCCAGTTCGCCAGGTTCGACTGGATCGGGCCCGAGGTGGCGCGTGCGCGGTTGATGGCGTCGCCGTTGGTGGGCGCGCCCACGCCGATGCGCACGCGGTAGCGCACCATGGCCGACTGGTCGGGTGCCACCACCAGCGTGGGGTAGTTGAAGATCAGGCCCGGGCCGGCGCCGCCGGCGGGGTTGGGCACCACTTGCCCGTTCAGGCGCACGCTGTTGGCCACGTACGCGAAGCCCGGGGGCAGCGTGTCGTTGAAGGTGACGCCGGTGACGGGGAAGCCGGTCTTGTTGGTGACGGTGAGCGCGTAGTCGATGAAGTCGCCGAACTCGACCTGGCGCTTGCTGCCGTCCTTGCGCAGCACCAGGCCCAGGATGTTGCCCGGGTCGAGCGGGATGTGGTTGTGCACGGCGTCGCACGGCGTGCCGTCTGGCTTGGCGCCGGCCTGCACCTGGAAGTAGTAGCTGGTCGGGTCCGCGTCCTTCGGGGGCACGGCGCTGGGCACGACGGCGCCGCAGCTGGTGAAGGAGCCACCGGTCACGGGGATCAGTTGCGAGGGGTAGACGTAGCCGCTGCCTGCGGGCGGCGTGACCGACAGCGCGTAGGTGCACAGGCCCGTCACGGGCGGCGTCTGCAGGTAGAACTGGTAGGCGCCGTCGGCGCCCGTGGTCATCGAGATGCTGCCGTTGGGGTTGAGCGTGTAGGTGCCCGAGTCGGCGCCGTAGATCTCGGCCGCGGTGATGGGGCCGGCCGTGCCGCTGCTGCAGGACTGGCGCGTGTAGGTGACCAGCGCGCCGGCCACAGGTTGACGGGTCAGTGCGTTGTAGACCGTGCCTTGCGGATCGACCAGCAGTGCCTGCACCGAGGTGGCGGTGGCCGCCAGCAGCATCGTGGGCGTGACGTTGACGGTGTTCTGCTCGAAGGCGGCGGCCCAGGCCTTGTTGGTGAGCGACACGCGCCCGCCGATGGCGGCAGGCTTCTCGGTGATGCGCACGCTCAGGCGGATCTGTTCGCTCTGGCCCGGGGCCAGCGCGCGGGCGCCGTCGGTCAGGCTCAGCGCCACTTCGGTGGGCAGCTGGAAGGGGTCGGCGCTGTCCTGCGTGGTGCGGTTGCAGGTGGCGCGGCCGGTGAAGCCGGTGGCGGCGTTGAGGTTGCCGTTGGCGGCTTTGGGCGGGCCCAGCAGTTCCCACGAAGCGACCTGCCCGCTCGACTTGTCCATGTCGAAGGTGCAGTTCAGGTTGTCGATCACGCGCACGTTGGGCGCGGCGACGGCGCCGGTGTTGGTGACCTTGAAGGTGTAGTCCAGCTCGTAGACGCCGGGCGACACGCGCCGCGCCATGGAGGCCTGCTTGGTCAGCGTGAGCGTGGGCAGCTGGGTCGACACCGGCGTGGGCGAGGTGTCGTTGTTGGGGTTGCCGTCGCCGTCGGCGTCGGGGTTGTCGCCGTTGACGGAGTCGTCCAGGGCCACCGCCGGGCCGCCGGCATTGAGGGCACCCGAGGCCTTGACGGTGTTCAGCAAGGTGCCGGTGCGACCGGTGAAGTTGATGCGGGCATCGAACTGCACCGTCAGTTGCGCGCCCACGGGCAGCACGGCGCCATCGGCCAGCAGGTTCGAGGCGGCGGCGGTGCCCTTGAAGGCGGGGTTGGGGGCGGCGACGGTGCCGCCGCTGGGTGCGGGCGCGATCACGATCGAGCCGGGCACGATGGTGTACTGGTTGGCGCCGGGCACGGCGGCTGCCGTGTAGGTGCCGAACTGCGTGGCGCCCGCGCCTTCCATCACGTCGGCGGCCTGCACGCCGTACAGCCATGACGTGCCGTAGTTGCGCACGTTGACGCTGAAACGCACGGTGGCGGTGCCGTCGGTCTTGCCGTCGGCGTTGCGGTTCACGCGCGGGGTGGAGGCCGCCTTGGCCACGCCGATGCGCGCCTGGGTGGAGCTGATGACGATGGTGTTCGAGGGCACGGTGGCCGGGCCCGTGCCGTCGTTGTAAGTGCTGTGCGCGGTGTTGCGGATCTCGCCCACCTGGTCGGCGTTGACCTTGACGGCGAACTGCATCGCGATGGACACGTTGCGCGCCACGGGCGTGGAGATGCCGATGGCCACTTCGACGGCCGAGGCGTCTTCGGCGGTGCGGTAGCTGAACGCAGGATCGTTGGCCAGGCGGTACAGCTTGACGGCGTTGGCGGCGGTGGTGCGCAAGGTGCCGGGCACGTACTGGGTGCCGGCGGGCACGGGGTCGCGCACGAGGACCAATGCGCTGGGCGCGCCGTTCACGAGCAGCGGCGTGTTGGTGGGCGCGATGACGTTGGAGGGCTGCGCGTCCTGCGCGCCGATGTTGGTGCCCGAGACGGAGAAGTCGATGCGCGTCTGGCCGGGGATGACGTTGCCGGGGTAGCTGGCCGACTTGACCAGCTGCAGCGCGGCGGCGTTGCCGACGGTGACGGTGTCGCGGTTGATCGCGGTGAGGCCTTGCAGTGCGGTGGTGGCGGTCAGGCCCACGCAGGCCACGCCCGTGGCAGCCGTGGGGATCGTGCCCTGCACCAGCAGTGCGGCGGTCTCGCCGGGCTTGAGCGCGAGGGCGCCCGCGGTGTTGAGCTGCACCACCGGATCGGCCGCATCGACCACGCCGTTGTTGTTGCTGTCGCGCACGACGCGAAGCGCCGACAGATCGAGCGTGTCGGCCGCGCAACCGCCGGCGTTGTTGGCCAGCGCCAGCGTGTAGGTGGAGGCGACGTTGCCGGTGTTGGTGAGCAGGTGGCTCAGCGTGACGATGCTCGCGGGCGGGCGCGACAGCGACTGGTCCTGCGTGAGCACCAGCGCTTCCACCGGCAGCACCGTGGCGATCACTTCGTTGGACGAGATGGTCTCGGTCTGCGCCAGACCGTTGGGCACGTAGGTGCCCGTGGCGATGCTGCGGATCACGATGCCGGCCGGGGCCGGTGCGGCGTTCGCTTCCTGCACGGCACCACCCAGCAGCAGCGCCGCGCCAGCGGCGAGCGCGGCAGCCCATCCGCGCCACGATGGCCGGTGTGTGCTCCTGGGATTGAAAGTGAACAGCATGCCGCGAACCCTTGATCGATCACCGCGTGGGGATCAGAAGAAACGAAAGAACTTTTTCGTTTGCGCCCTCGCCTCGGAAACGAGAGAAGGCGCAAAGGAAAAACGCACAGGCTTGTGTGCCCTGTGCGAGGGAGCCGACGGGCTTGTGCCCGTCGGCTCCGCTTCACTCAGGCGAAGCTCAGTTGTTGACCTTCACGGAGAACAGCAGCGTGGCGCTGCCGCCAGGTGCCACGGTGTTGCTTGCGCTGCCGCAAGCCACGGTGGTGGCGGTGCTGCTGTAGGCCAGGGCCGTACCAGACACGCCGGTGGACGTGCACTGGGTGGGGGCCGGAGGCTGCGTCGCACCGGTGAAGGAGGTGTAGGCCGGCACCGCGTCGTTGATCGACATGTTGGTGACCGGTGCCACGCCTTCGTTGGTCGCAACGACGCGGTACACGATGCACTCACCGGGCTTGGCGACCAGCGGAGCCGACGAGGACGGGACCTCGGCGCCATCGCAGTTCACGTCCAGTGCCTGCGTCTTCACGAGGCGCATCTGGCCCGTGATGACCGTGGTCACGTCGTTGGCCGAAGGCGTGCCGCAAGCGGGGACGTCAGGAAAGGTCACCGTCACCGTGGCGGTGTCGGTGGCACCTGCCGCTGCGCCGCCCGGTGCGAACACCTTGACGAGCAGCTTGTGCGTCGTGCCACTGTCCAGAGCCTTGGCCGGTGCGGTCGGTGCGGTCGGCGTAACCGTGCCGTTCGTCACCAACGGGTCGGTGTCGTCGATCTGGCCATTGCCGTTCGCGTCGATGTACACGGCGGTGGTCCAGCCTGCTGCTGCACCCGTTGCCGTGGCCGTCACGTTGTACTTCGTGCCGCAGCTTTGCGCGCCGGTGATGGTCACCGTGTGGGCATACACCACAGAACCGCCGGGAGCGACCTGGCCGTTGTTGTTCGGCGTGAGCGTCGCGCCGAAGGTGTTGGCCTTGCTCACAGTCACAGCGTCCAGCTTCGTATCGATGGCCACGGCCTTGGTCGAGGTCGTGGTGATCGAGCGCACCTGGAAGTAGATTGCTTGACCGGGAGCAACGATCACCGCTTGCGAAGCAGGCGGCGTCACGCAGGCACTGACTGGCGCCTGAGCGCCGGCATTCACGTCCACCTGAGTGATCCCAGTCGCAGCAGCGCAACCGGTGGGGGCGACAATTCCAAGCACGAACTTCACGGTCCAGCCTGCGGGCAGGCTGCCCGGGAAGCTGTTGGCCTGACTCGCGGCAAGGCTGTAGGTGGTGGCCACCGAGTCGTTGTTCTTGACGTACAGGGGGAAGACTGCCGCAGTTCCAGCCGGGGTGTCCGTCGTCGTCGTCGGCTTCGAGCTGGGGCCGGTGCCCAAGTCTTCAGTCCCCGGGGTCGCGTTGGAGTTGCCGTTCACGCTGTTGGTCAGGTCAACGAGTACGGTCACGATCTTGGCCAACGTATCGCGCGTGGTGTCGGTCTTCGTGCTGTCGCCGGTCGAGGTACCGATCACGACAACAGAATAGGGCGAACCCGGAGGAACGGTCGCCAGTGCTGGCAACGTCGCCACCGTGACGAACTTGAAGGTGCCACCGCTGCCGATAGGCCCCGTGTCCGGAATGCCGTCGCTGTTGCTGTCAATCAGTGGCGTCAAACCGTCCTCAGCGAAGAACTTGAAAGTCGTCCCGCTCGGGAAGTTGTCCGTGCCCTTCACGAGGTTCACCGTATCGGTCGCATTGCCCGTGTTGAAGACCGTCTGGGCGAACTTCACCATGGCGCCGCCGACCGCAGTGGGCTGCACCGAGTGGTCTACACCCGCGGCATCGGTCGCTACGGCGTTCGGCTGGCCCGCCGTCGTATCGCGCGAGCCTGGAACGGCAACGGTACCCGTCGCGGAACCGAGCACGATGTCGAAGGTGCCGATGACGTTGTAGCTGGCCGGGTTGGTCGGCGAGTTCGTCGCGCCAGGCGAATTGGAATCGTCAGCCAGAGCCGCCGAGATCGGGTTGTACCTGGCCGTATTGGTCGTGGTCGACGTGCCGATGGCCGCCGTGTCATTGACCATCACGACGAAGCTCACCGTCTGCGTGACGTTTGGCTGCAGGTCGCTCACGACGAACGTCAGCGTATTGCCTGCCGCCTTGAAGTCGATGCCCGTGGTGTCGCCGCCCGCCGGATCCGTCAGCGCGGTGCCCGACGGCGAGTTGCTCCAGACGGCCGAACCCGGCACGTAGGTGAAACCGCTAGGCAAGGTGTCCGTCAACGCGAACCGGCCTGTCGCACCACCCGTGTTGTTGAACTTCAACGTGTAGGTGGTGTAGACGCAGCCTGTCGCCGGAGCGCCCGCACCCGCGAGGGTGGCAGCGCAACCTGCGACCGAGCGCGGACCCGCCACCGAAGCAGCGGGCCAGGCGGCACCGCTCACCCAGCTGACAGCCGGAACGCTCAGGCTCTTGGTGGCATTGAAGGCCGCTTTGTCCGTGAGGTTCACGTGGTCGACGTCGGCCGCGGACTGGTTGGAAGCCGCGTAAAGCGCCGGCGTGCCTGCGGTGGCCGTGATGGTCGCGGCTACCGGCGAAGTGAAGGTACCCCCTGTTCCACCGGTGGCTGTGCTCGGGATCGAGTACGCCACGACGAACGGGAACGTACCGTTGCCGCCCGCCACGGTCTGGGCCGGAACATTACAAACAGTCCCCGGGGTCACCGTACACAGCGCGGTCGTGCTGTCGGGCACGCCGTCGGCGTTCGCGTCGGCGAACACTTCGACCTTGGTGAAGCCGTTCGGGCTGGCCGGTGCGGCCACGCTCAGCGTGAACGTGTCGGTGCCGTTGCCGGTGTTGGTCAGCACGTGCGGTGCGTACACGGTCGTGCCCGCGGCGCCGGTCTTCGTGTTGACCACGTTGGTCGTCACCGTGGTGTAGGTGTCCAGGTTGAACGAGCCGACCTGCTGCACCGTCGTCTGCACGAGGTTGGAGGTGGCCAGCTGGCTGGCACCGTTCGGGTCCAGGTAGGTGGCCGAAGCCTGGTTACCGATGATGGTGTTGGCGGGTGGAGCCGCAGCGAGTGCGCCGGAACTTCCAAAAAGGAAGCTCAGCGTCAGGGCTGCTGCGCCCGCCCAGAGCGCGCGCGGCGCGGGGCCGGTGCGACGGGCAGACAAGGTAGGGATCACTTGGGTTTCTCCTCGGGGGTTGGGGTCAAAAAAGGTCAAAAAAAGGACGAACTCACCCCGGCCGGGGATTTCCGCGAACGGAAACCGGCAATGGAAAAACCAGCGGGGTTTTGAAGAAAGAGAGAACCGGCCGTCAGGGCGGCTCAGCGCCGCCGGCGGTCGTCGTCAGCGCGGGAAGCTCAGGGCGTGCTGCGCGCAACCTTCTGCGCGTCGGCACCAGCGGCCACCGGCGCGGGCGGCACCACCGTCTCGACCTTGGCGCGCGCGGTCACCGCGGCCGAGCCGTTGGCGGGCAGCTGGCCCAGCGTCCAGCGCAGCGAGCGGTACTCGTTGTACGGAACCGGCTCCGACTTGCCGTTGACGACGCGCGCCAGCGGCTCGGCGGCAAAGGCGCCGTCCTTGGTCGCGGCCTTGACCAGCGTCGCGCCGGGCTTGGCGGTCTTGGGCAGGTACTCCAGGCCTTCGGGGATCGGCAGGTTGGCCACCAGGCCGGTGACGGCCTTGCCCGTGTGGTTGGTGTAGGTGGCCGTGTACTCGAGCACGTCGCCCGGCTTGACCGAATCGGCCGCCACCAGCTGCTCCTTGCCCTGCGCGTCCTTGACCACCTTGGCCTGCGTCAGCACGACCGCGACGGTCTTCTTCTGCGCGGCCTCGGTGGGCGCGGGCGCGGCCTTCGTGCCCTGCGCGGCGGCCATGCCGCCCAGCCCCAGGGTCATGGCCACGCCGAGCCCCAGGCCGAGGCGAACGGTCAGCCGGACCACCGGCGACATGAATGAATTCACTTGAGACGAACTTCCGATAGACATAGACAACTCCTAAAAAACAACTTCAAAGCCAGACCGAGGCAACACGAAGATCAAACCGACTTGACCTGTGGCCTCGCGAATTGGCGTCGAAGCCATTTCCCAGCCACTTGCAGCACACCACTTACACACCGGCATCGGCGACGACCGCCTCCGATGCCCACGCTCGGCCTCACGCAAGCACGCCCTTTTCGAGCCGCTTCCATGAGCCATTTACCACGTTCATATTATTTTCTGAATGTTTACAAAAACAATCGAACGTCCGCGATCCGCCACTTGCAATGGCCGAGGGTTCCGTGAAAATGTCACGAGAGGCCCTCCAAAGTTAACAACTGTGAATACAGATGTAATCTGGACGTCTGCTTAGATTGTGAATAAACCTGCAATTGGAGTGTGATCAATTTCACAAGCGGATCGCCTCCAAGTTGTTGATGCGTTTGAATAATTTCACTTCCACATCAACTCGCCGCCTCACGATCACCCAGTGTTTCAAGGGAGAAACGAGGCCCTTCGAGCGGCTTCGGACTGGCCCTCGGGGCCACTTCGAAACTAAATTTACAAATTCACAGACTGTGTAATCAGGCGCCGCGAATTTAAGTTCCTGCATGCGTGCCCTGTCCCCCAATGGTTTCAATCACGGGCTGCGTGAAATACGGCTCGATGGATTTTTCAAAATCCAATTCCATTCAAACAGGCACGGCTGCGCCATTGGCCTGAATTCAATTCAAGCCAATCCCGGCCGGCTCACTTCGCCGGAATTCATTCGTTGGTCTGCCGACGCCCGGCCTCAATTCGGAGGCGAATGGGCGAACGTCTTTTTTCAAGGTGACCTTGCGTCACCCCTTCGGATGCCGCGGGCGCTGCCCGCGAAAACTCACTTGCCGTGCCGGTTGTGTGCGCGCTCCAGCGTGTAGCCCACGCCGTAGAGCGAGCGCACGCGGAATTCGCCCGCCACGATCGATGCCAGCTTCTTGCGCACGCGCGACACCAGCGCATCGAGCGACCGGCTGGCGCCCAGCTCCCCGTTGCATCGGGGCCCCTGGGGCAGCTGCTGCCGCGACACGGGCGTGTCGAGGTGGCGCACCAGCACCCGGGCGATCTCGAATTCGCTCGGCGTCATGATGGCTTCGCGGCTCGCGTACTCGACCGCGAGGCGGCTGCGCACGAGCTGGAAACCGTACAGGCCGTGCGGCTTCGCGTTTCGGCGCAGCGATTTCCTGCCGCACAGCGTCGACACGCGCGCCACGACCTCTTCCGCGTTCCAGGGGCTCACCAGGAAATCATCGACGTCGAACACCGACACGCGGGGCGTTTCCAGCACGCCGCGCGACCGGGTCAGCACGACCACCGGCGCGGTGGCCGCACGGCTGGCGCCGATGCCGAACAGGATTTCCGGCAGCGCGCCCTCCATCGCCTCGCCCATCAGCAGGAAGAGCCCGACGCCGGGCATCGAGGCGGCCTCCAGCAGGTCTTCCTCGTTGACCACACACAAGGGGCTGAAGCCGGCGTCCTTCAACCGGCCTCGCAGCCAGTCGATCTCTTCGCCGGAGTCCGTCAGCACCACCACACGACCGTTTTTCTGTTCCACCCTGTCCACCATCGCTTCCCTTTTCATCGCTCCCCGCATGCCTCTCACAATGGAGTGGAATGTATTAACGTTTATGTACAGTCGATAGGGAAAAGTGCCGATATTGACCAACGGAAACAGGTAGCCCTGTTCTTTTGTCATCGTGTGCAAACAAACTCACACTAATGGGGCGTCACCCCCTCGACACGGGCGGATGGAATCCCGGATCAGCCTTCCATTCCACGAAGGCCGAACGCGCTCAAACCCTCTCGGAAGTGGCCTCGGACGCAGGGGCCGCCTTGCGCGCGGACAGCCTTTCGAGCAGCCCGACGAGCCAGCACATCGGGCAGCCGCGCAGCAGCAGCAAGGCGCCGACGACGGCAGGCGGCGCGATCCAGGGATGGGCGGACGACAGCAGCACCGCCAGCGCGACGAGCGCAAGCGCTCCCGCGCCGCGAAGCAGATGCCAGGTGATGGAAACGGGACACATATGCAGGGCTCCTTGAAGAGGGACACCTGCAAGAGAGGCGGCGAAACGCCGAAACGGTTCGCGGGCCCCCTCCTCACTCCCCGGCCGGCTCGAGCACGAACGCGAAGTCCAGCGTGTGGAACGGCCCGCCCTGCACGCTGCCGTCGGGCGCATGGCCCGGCGCGTGCGCGGCGAAGTCGCCGATGAGCGAACTGCGCACACCGAACACCGCGTCGCTGTCGAGGTAGGGGTCGCCCTCGCGGAAGACGTGCGTGATCAGCGTCTCGTAGCCCGGCGCCTGCACCATGAAGTGCACATGCGCGGGCCGCCACGGATGGCGCCGGGTGGCGCGCAGCATGGCGCCCACGGGCCCGTCGGTGGGAATCGGATAGGCCACCGGCGCCACGCCGCGAAACCACAGCCGCCCTTGCGCGTCGGTGCGCAGCACCGCCCGCCCCTGCATGGGGCCGTCGGGCCGCTGCACGTCGTAGAAGCCTTCGGCGTCGGCCTCCCACACGTCGACCAGCGCATCGGCCACGGGCTCGCCGTCGCGCCCGCGCACGGTGGCCTGCACGAACAGCGGCTCGCCCACCGCGCCGGCCGCGATGTCGCTGCCCAGCGGCAGCTGCGGCGCGCCGGCCACGTGAAAGGGGCCGAACACGGTGGCCTCGGTGGCCTGCGGGCTCTTGGCGTGGTTCATCGCCACCGTGAGCATCGACAGGCCCAGCGTGTCCGACAGCAAGATGAACTCCTGGCGCTGCGCATCGCACTTCTGGCCCGTGGCGGTGAGGAAGTCGATGCCCGCGGCCCACTCGGCCTCGGTGAGCCGCACTTCGCGCGCGAAGTCGTGCAGGTGGCGCACCAGCGCCGACATCACTTCCTTCAGCCGCGCGTCTTCGCAGCCGGCCATGCGCTCGAGCACGGCGGCGGTGATGGTGTGTTCATCGATGTTGCGCATGGGCGTCGGGCTCCAGGGAGGAAGAAGGCGCGTGCGGCGCCGCCAGGCGCCGCTGCGTCGGGAACAGGGACCAGGCCCAGCGCTGCTGCGCCCAGCCCCACAGCCCCTGCTTGAAGAAGATCGTGGCCACGATGGCCAGCAGCCCGAGCCCGAGCAGGTACCAGGTGCCGTAGTCACTCAGGAACTTGTTCAGCGCCCAGAACACGAGCGCGCCCACCAGCGGCCCTTCGATGCGGCCGATGCCGCCGATCACGACCATGAAGATCGCGAAGGCGGTCCAGTTCGGCGCGAAGGCCGCGTCGGGGCTGATGCGCAGGTTGCCCACGAAGTACAGCGCGCCCGCCAGCCCGGCGCCGAAGGCCGCCACCACGTACACCGCGAGCTTCATGCGCGCCACCGGGATGCCCTGCGATTCGGCGGCCAGCTCGTTGTCGCGGATCGCCAGCAGCGCCAGCCCGAAGCGGCTGCGCAAAAACAGGTAGACCAGCGACACCGCCGCCACCACGCAGCCCAGCGCCATCCAGTAGGTGACGCTCTCGCGCGTGGCGCGCTCGATGCCGCGCAGCGCCGTGAGCGTGGTGCCCGAGCCGCCGCCCACCGCCGACACGTTGGCGAAGCTGAGCCGGAACACCTCGGCGATCACCCAGGTGCCGATGGCGAAGTAGCCGCCCGACAGCCGGAACGCCACGAAGGACACCGGCACCGCGATCAGCGCAGCGGCCAGCGCCCCCAGCGGAATCGCCACGAACGGGTTGACGCCCGCGAAGTTGCCCAGCATCAGCATCACGTAGCCGCCGAAGCCGAAGAAGGCCTGCTGCCCGATGCTGACCATGCCGCCGTAGCCGGCCAGCAGGTTCCACATCATCGCGAAGATGAAGTAGCAGGCGATCTCGACGAACTCGCGCATCCAGCTGGGTTCGCCCCAGAAAGGCAGCGTGGCGGCCACCGCCACCAGCGCGGCGGCGCTCCAGCCCGCGCGGCGGCTGCTGCCGGTGTCGATGGTGACGACGACGCAGGCCATCGCGCTCAGTCCAGCTGCAGCTGCACGCGCGCGGCCACCTGGCCCCAGCGCTGGTGCTCGGCGCGCAGGCGGCGCGCCGCTTCTTCGGGCGTGTTGGCCACCACCTCGAGGTCCATGGTGGCCAGCCGCTCGCGCAGCTCGGGCGCGGCCAGCGCCTTCGCAACCTCGGCCTGCAGCCGCGCCACCACGGCCGGCGGCGTGGCGCGCGGCATGGCCATCATCTCGGCGAAGCTGGCGTCGTAGCCCTTCACGCCCGCCTGCGCGACGGTCGGCACCGTGGGCTGGCTGCCCAGGCGCTTGCTGCCGGACACGGCGATCGCCACCAGCTTGCCGTCGCGGATGATCGGGCCGACCGTCGGCGAGGCCAGGAAGCCGCAGGGCACCATGCCGCCCATCACGTCCTGCATGGCCGGGCTCGGGCCGCGGTAGGGCACGTGCTGCATCTGCACGCCGGCATCGGCCAGCAGCATCTCCATGGCCATGTGGCCGGGCACGCCGGGGCCGCCCGAGGCGTAGCTCATGGGCTTGGCTTTGGCCGCGGCCAGCAGCTCGGGCAGGGTCTTGATGCCGGCGCCGGGAAAGCACACCAGCTCCTGGCTGAACGCGGCCAGCTGGGTCACGGGCACCAGGTCTTCCATCGGGCGGATGGCGAGCTTGCGGTACAGGTGCGGGTTGATGGTCAGCATGGTGTCGGGCCCGACCAGCACCGTGTGGCCGTCGGTGGCGCGCGCCACCTCCTGCATGCCGATGTTGCCGCCCGCGCCCGGCTTGTTGTCGACCACCACGGGCTGGCCCAGCGCCTTCTGCAGGGCCGGCTGCATCAGCCGCGACACGATGTCGCCCGGCGCGCCGGCCGGAAAGGCCACCACCAGCCGCACGGGCTTGCTGGGCCAGGTGTCGGCGGCGTGGCTGGGCGCGAGGGTGGCGAATGCGGCGGCTGCCGCCATACAGGCCGCGAGAGGTCGGCGGAAAGCGTTCATGGGATGTCTCCTTTTCTTGAAATGGGGTGCGCGGCCGCCTACCAGGTGCCGATGAGGATGCCGGCCGCCAGCTCGCGTTCGTTCCAGCGCGCGATGTCCTCGGGCGCCACTGTGGGAAAGCGCCGCCGCTGGCGCAGCCAGTCGAACAGCAGGCCCAGCATCTGCTCGCGCACGGCGGCGAAGGCCGGGTCGCGGCCCAGGTCGACCAGCTCGTCGGGGTCGGCCTGCATGTCGAACAGCTGCGGCGGCAGGTCTTCGAAGTGCACGAACTTCCAGCGGCGCGTGCGCAGCATCGTCATGTGGCAGCGCTCGACGGGCTGGGCCAGCGGCAGCCGCACCTCGTCGCGGAAGGCGAAGCTGTTCTCGCACACCACCAGGTCCTTGCCGGCCGCGCCGGCGTGGCCGTGCAGCAGCGGGCGCAGCGACTGGCCTTCGAGCCATTCGGCCGGCTGCGGCAGGCCCAGCGCGTCGAGCATGGTCGGCACGAGGTCGATGCATTCGACCAGCGCGTCGCTCACCGTGCCGCGGCGCGCGTCGGCCTCGGCGCGCGGATCGACCACGATCAGCGGCACCTTCACGATCGGGTCGTGGAACAGCTCCTTCTCGCCCAGCCAGTGGTCGCCCAGGTAGTCGCCGTGGTCGCTGGTGAAGACCACCAGCGTGTCGCGGTCCAGCCCCTGTTCGGCCATGAAGGCGAAGAGCCGGCCGAGCTCGTCGTCGACCTGCTTCACGAGCCCCATGTAGGTCGGCACCACGGTATTGCGCACCTCGTCGCGGCTGAAGTTGCGGCTCACGGTCTCGCGCCGGAAGCCCTCGACCACCGGGTGGGCGTCGACGCGCTCGGCCTCGCTGCGCACCACGGGCAACATGTCGTCGGGCCCGTACATCGCGTGGTACGGCGCGGGCGCCACGTAAGGCCAGTGCGGCTTGATGTACGACAGGTGCAGCACCCAGGGCGCGTCGCCGGCCTCGCGCATGAAGTCGATGGCGCGCTCGGTCGTGTAGGGCGTCTCGCTGTGCGCGCCGGCAATGTGCGCGGGCCGGTCGGCCCAGCGCATCTGCCAGCCGCTCAGGATCTCGCCGTCGGGGCCGCGCCCCGAATTGGCGAAGTCGTGCCAGGGGTTGTCGGAGTCGTAGCCCTGCGCGCGCAGCCAGTCGCAGTAGGCGTTGCCCGTGACCTTGAAGCCCGGCGGCCAGATGCCGTCGTCGCGCGCATAGGGCTCGAAGCCGCCTTCCATCGCGAGCCGGCCCGCGCCCTGCGTCGAATCGATGCCCAGGCGGCGCGCGCCCTCGGTGTCGGCCTCGACGTGCGTCTTGCCGACCAGCGCGCAGCGCACGCCGTGCGGGCGCAGGTGATCGCCCAGCGTCTTCTGCCCCACCGACAGCGGCACGAAGTTCCACATCGTCCCGTGGCTGCTGACATAACGGCCGGTGTAGGTCGACATGCGCGAGGCGCCGCAGACCGCGCCCTGCGCATAGGCATGGCTGAAGCGCACGCCGCGCGCGGCCAGCGCGTCGATGTGCGGGGTCTGCAGGCGCGGGTGGCCGTAGCACGAGAGGTGGTCGGCGCGCAGCTGGTCGCACATGATGAACAGCACGTGCCTGAGCGGCGCGGGGGAGGTCTTGTCGGTCATGTCGGAAGGGCTCAGCGTGTCTTGGGGAACAGTCCCTGCGGCCGCAGCACCAGCACCGCGAGGAACACGAGGTGGCCGAACCAGATGCCCCAGCCCGGATCGATGCGAAAGCCGATCTGCTGCGCGATGCCCAGGATCATGGCGCCGGCCAGCGTGCCCCAGAACGAGCCCATGCCGCCGATGATCACGGCCTCGAAGGCGAACAGCAGCAGCAGCGGGCCGTCCGACGGCGACACCGTGGTGCGCATGCCCTGCAGCGCGCCGGCGATGGCGATCAGCACGAAGGCGATGCCCGTGGCCAGCGCATAGACCTGCTTGGCCTTGAGGCCCATCAGTTCGGCGATCTCGCGGTCATCGGAGACCGCGCGGAAGGTGCGCCCCAGCGGCGTGCGCGTGAACATCCACTGCATCGCGCCCGTGGCCGCCACCGCGACCGCCAGGATCACCAGCGGCAGCGCCCCCAGCGCCAGCGTGTCGCCCAGCGGCACCGAGGCGGTGGCCAGCGCGCCGACCTCGATGGCGCGCGGGTCGGCCGAGAACAGCTCCAGCAGCAGGTTCTGGATCACGATCGACAGGCCGAAGGTCACGACCAGCGAGGGCAGCGGGTCCTTGCCCAGCGTGCCGTTGAGCACGTGGCGCTGCAGCAGGTAGCCGAAGCCGAAGGCCAGCGGCAGCACCGCGAGCACCACCAGCCATGGCACAGATGCGCCGGTCATCGAGACGCCGGCGATCACCGCGAAGGCGCCCAGGATGATGAAGTCGCCCTGCGCCGTGTTGGTCAGCCGCATGACGCCGAACATCAGCGACTGGCCGAGCGCGAACAGCGTGTAGAGGCCGCCGAGCAGCACGCCCTGGAGCAGGGTTTCAAGCATGGTGCTCCTCGATGCCGAAGTAGGCCTGCGAGATCTGCTCGGGCGTGAGTTCATCCGAGCGCCCCGTGAGCGACACGCGCCCGTCCTGGAAGCAGTACACGCGCTGCGACACCTGCCGCGCCATGCGCACGTCCTGCTCCACGATCACGACCGTCATGCCCTCCCCCGTGATGGCCGGCATGGCCGCATAGATCTCGCGGATGACGACCGGCGCCAGGCCGAGCGAGAGCTCGTCGCACAGCAGCAGCTCGGGGTTGCTCATGAGCGCGCGGCCCAGCGCCACCATCTGCTGCTGTCCGCCCGACAGCGAGGTGGCAGGCTGGCGCCGCTTCTCGGCCAGGATGGGGAACAGCCCGTACAGGCGCTGCAGGTTCCACGGCCCCGCGCGGCGCGGCGTGGCGCCCATCAGCAGGTTCTCTTCCACGCTCAGGCTCGGGAACAGGCGCCGGCCTTCGGGCACCATCGCCAGGCCGCGCCGCACGATCTCGCCGGGCGGCAGGCCGCCGATGGGTTCGCCCTTGAAGCGGATCGCGTCGGAGGGTGCGCGCAGCAGCCCCGTGAGGCTTTTCAGAAAGGTCGACTTGCCCGCGCCGTTGGCGCCGATGACCGCCACCAGCTCGCCCGCCGACAGCGTGAAGTCGATGCCGAACAGCGCCTGCGCATCGCCGTAGAAGGCCTGCAGGCCGTGGGTGTCGAGCAGCGCGTTCATGCCTCGATCCCCATGTACACGCGCCGCACTTCCGGGTCGTTCATCACCGCGCGCGGCGCGCCTTCCGCCAGCTGCTGCCCGAAGTTGATGACGAACAGCCGGTCGGCCAGCGACAGCAGCGCATGCACGACGTGCTCGATCCAGATCATGGTCACGCCGCGCGCCTTGATGCGTTTCAGTTCCGCCACCAGCACCGCCGCCTCGGGCTCGGTGAGCCCGCCCGCAATCTCGTCGAGCAGCAGCAGGCGCGGCTTGGTCGCCAGCGCGCGCGCCAGCTCCAGCCGCTTGCGGTCGAGCAGCGTGAGCCCGCCGGCCGGCTTGTTGGCGTGCGCCGCCAGGCCGGTCTGGGCCAGCACCTCGTGCGCCGTCTCCCAGGCTTCGCGCTCGGCCTGCTGGCCGCCGAAGCAGGCGGCGGTGACGAGGTTCTCGAACACGCTCATGTGGCCGAAGGGCTGCGGCACCTGGTAGCTGCGGCCGATGCCGGCGCGGCAGCGCTGGTGCGGGCGCAGCCGCGTCACGTCGCGGCCCGCGTACTCCACGCGGCCGGCGTCGACGCGCGCGTCGCCCGAGATCAGGTTGAACAGCGTGGTCTTGCCCGCGCCGTTGGGCCCGAGGATGCCCAGCGTCTCGCCCTCGGCCACCGCCAGCGTGATGCCGTCGGTGACCTTGAGCGCCCCGTAGGACTTGCTCACGCCGTGCAAGGCCAGCAGCGTCATGGCAGCCGTCCCTCAGAGCAGGCGCAGCGCGCCGCCGGTGGGGATCGCCTTCGCGGCCTCGTTGTTCACCAGCGTCAGCTCCACCTTGCGCTGCTTGCCCTTGCCCCACTGGCCGAGCACCAGCGGTGTCTTGCTGACGTTCTTGAACGGGCCCTGGCCGCCCCACTTCACGGGGCCGACCACGGAGTTGATCGAGGTCGCGGCCACGGCGTCGCGCACGTCGCCGGCCTTGAGCGACTTCGATCGCGACAGCGCGTTCGCCGCCACCTCGAACAGCGCATGCGCAAAGCCGATGGGCTGCGTCCACTGCTTCTTGGTGCCGGCTTCGTAGGCCTCCGCGAGCGCCTTGGCGCTTTGCTGCGTGAGGCTGGAGCTGAACGGGTGCGACGGGCTCCACCACACCTCGGTCGAGAGGCCCTCGCCCAGGTCGCCCAGCGCCTCGATGGCGCCCGGGAACAGCAGCGCCTTGCCGAGCGTGATCACCTTGGGCTTGAAGCCCTGCTGGCGCGCCTGCGTGAGGAAGGTCTTGGCGTCGGGCGGGATCACCACGCCGGTGACGATCTCGACGTTGTCGCGCTTGAAGGCCGCGATCTGCGCGCTGAAGTCCTGCGTGCCGTTCTGGAAGCGGCCGGGGTCGGTGAGCGTGAAGCCCATCTGCGCGAGCGGCTTGGGAAAGCCCAGTTCCTTGTCGCCCCAGGCGTTGCCGTCGCCGTCGTTGGGGAACAGGCCGCCGACCTTCTTGTTGGTGGCCACGGTCTTCCAGCCGTTGGTGAAGGTGGCGATGACGTCTTCGAGCCCCCAGAACAGGTGATAGGTCCAGTTGAAGCCCTTGGCCGGGTCGCCCTTGCGGCCGAAGAACCAGGGCTGCCACGGCACCACGCTGGAGATGCAGGGCACCTCGTTGAGTTCGCAGGCGTCGCTCACCGGGTTGGCGGTCTCGGGCGTGCCGGCCGTGAGCACCAGCGCGACCTTGTCCTTCAGGATCAGGTCGTTGGCCACCTCGCCCGCGCGGTTGGGGTTCGACTGGCTGTCCTTGAGCACGATCTGCACAGCGTACTTCTTGCCGCCCACGCTGATGCCGTCCTTGAAGGCGGCCTTCATCTGCTCGATCACCCACTTGTCGGCCTCGCCGAAGGGCGCGAGCGGCCCGGTCTGCGGCGACACGTAGCCGATCTTGAGCGTGTCGGCGGCGAACACCCGCGGCGCGGCGCCCGTGGCGGCGAGCGCGGCGGCGGCCTGCGTGAACTGTCTGCGGTTGAATGTCATGGCTGTCTCCTTCGTTGTTCGTGTGTGTCTTCGATGCCTGCGCCGTGGCCTAGCCCGGCGGCTCGCCGTCGAAGGCGCGTTGCAGCAGCGCGCGGATCGCGTCGCGCTCGCCCGGGCCGAAGGGCCGCGGGTTCCAGTACGGGTTGGCGACGGCGATGTCGGCCGCGCGGTCGAGGTCGGCGGCGCGCATGCCGATGTCCTTCAGCGCCACCGGTGCGCCGTTGTCGCGCGCCAGCGCATAGACCGCCGCCGGCGCCGACACGCCGCCGAGCGCGCGCGCGATGCGCGCCATGGCACGCGGCGCGGCCTGGGCGTTGAAGGCGAGCGCATGCGGCAGCACCACCGTGTGCACCTCCGCGTGCGGCAGATTGAAGCTGCCGCCCAGCGTGTGGCACAGCTTGTGGTGCAGGGCCATGCCCACCGCGCCGAGCACGCCGCCGCAGAGCCAGGCGCCATACAGCGCGTCGGAACGCGCCGCCAGATCGTCGGGCTGCACGCGGATCGCCGGCAGCGCGCGGGCGAGCGCCGCGATGCCCTCCTCCGCCATCAGGTCCATCACCGGGTTGCTGTCCTGCGCGTACAGGCCTTCGGCCGCGTGCGCGATGGCGTTGATGCCGCTGGTCACGCTCAGGCCCACGGGCAGCGTGCGCGACAGTTCGGGGTCGTAGATCACGGTGCGCGGCAGCACGCGCGGGTCCTTGCCGGTCTTCTTCAGGCCGTTCTCGGTGAGGCCGTAGATCGGCGTCATCTCGCTGCCCGCGTAGGTAGTGGGAATAGCCACGATCGGCAACCCCGACTCCAGCGCGATGGCCTTGCCCAGCCCCGTGGTGGAGCCGCCGCCCAGCGCCACGGCGCAGTCGGCGCCGAGCCGGCGCGCCAGGTCGCGAGCCTCGCGCGCCGTCTCGACGGGCACGTGCATCACGGCGCGGTCGAACAGGCCGGCCGCCTGCGCGCCGAGCGAGGCCGCCACGCGCTCGGCCTGCGGGCGCTGCTCGGGCGTGCACAGCACCAGTGCTTTTTTCGCGCCCAGCGCATCGATCTCGCGCGCCAGGTGGCGCAGCGAACCGGCGCCGAACACCACGCGCTGCGGGTGGGTGGTGTGGATGAAGTCGTGCATGGCGCGCTCCTTTCTGTCTGGCTATTCGAGGCTCAGGCGGCGCTCGCGCACCAGCCGGGCCCACTTGTCCTGCTCGATGCGCAGCACGGCGGCGAACTGCTCGGGCGTGTTGGCGATGCCCGTCAGGCCCTGTTCGCGCAGCCGCTGCTGGAACGCGGGCTCGGTCACGACCTTGCGCACCTCGGCCTGCAGCCGGTCGACCACGGCGCGCGGCGTGCCGGCCGGGGCCAGCAGGCCGACCCAGGAGTTCACCTCGAAGCCGGGGTAGCCGCTCTCGGCCACGGTGGGCACGTCGGCATAGGCGGCCACGCGCTGCGCGCCGGTCTGGGCCAGGGCGCGCAGCCGGCCCGCGTTGACATGCGGCTGGGCCAGCACGGCCGAGAGGAACATCATCTCGACCTGCCCGCCCAGCAGGTCCTGCTGGGCCGGACCCCCACCGCGGTAAGGGATGTGCGTGACGAAGGTGCCGCTCACGGCCTTGAAGTACTCGGCCGTGAGGTGGTTGCTCGAGCCCGGCCCGACGCTGGCGTAGTTCAGGCGCCCCGGCTGCGCCTTGAGCAGGCCGACGAAGCGCACGAAGTCCTTGGCCTCGACCTTCGGGTTGACCACCAGCACCAGCGGGTTGCTCGCCACCTGCGTCACGGGCTGCAGGTCTTTCGCGATGTCGAAGCTCAGCTTCGGATAGACCAGCGGGTAGGTCGCGTAGCTGTCGAACACCATCAGCAGCGTGTGGCCGTCGGGCGCCGCGCGGGCCACCTCGGCGCCTGCCAGCGTGCCGCCGGCGCCGCTGCGGTTGTCCACGATCACGGTCTGGCCGAGTGCGGCCTGCAGGCGCGGCTGCAACTGGCGCGCGACCGTGTCGACGATGCCGCCCGGCGGAAAGCCCACGACCAGCCGCACCGGCTTGGTCGGCCAGGCCGGCGCCTGGGCCTGCGCGGCCATGCCCCACAGCAGCGTGCAGGCGAGCAGGGCCCGGGAAAGGATCGAGAAAGACATCGTGTGCGTCCGTCGGGTTGGGAAGAAAAGCAAAGCCTCAGCGCACGAAGTGCGGCGGAATCTGCGCGTCGACGTTGACCCACACGCTTTTCACCTGCGTGTACTCGCGCATCGCGTCGAAGCCCATCTCGCGGCCGTAGCCGCTCTGGCCCACGCCGCCGAAGGGCGAGCCGGGGTTCACGCGCTTGTAGCTGTTGATCCAGACCATGCCGGCGTGCAGGTCGCGCGCCACCTTGTGGGCGCGCTGCAGGTCGCGGGTCCACAGGCCGCTGCCCAGGCCGTAGTCGGTGCCGTTGGCGATCTGCATCGCCTCTTCGTCGCTCTTGAAGGTGAGCACGGTGACGAAGGGGCCGAACACCTCTTCCTGCGCCACGCGGTCCTGGTACGAGCGGGCGCGCACCACGGTCGGCTGCACATAGCAGCCCTGCGCCAGGTCGCCGCCGGGCGCGCCGCCGCCCGCCAGCACCTCGCCGCCCTGCGCCTGCGCGACCTCGACATAGCTCAGCACGCGGTCGCGGTGCTGGGCGCTGGTGAGCGGGCCCATCTCGGTGGCCTCGTCGAGCGGGTTGCCCAGGCGGATCGACTGCGCGAGCGGAATGAACTGGTCGAGGAAGGCGTCGGCGATCTTCTCGTGCAGCATCAACCGCGAGCCCGCGATGCAGGCCTGCCCCTGGTTGTGGAAGATGGCCCAGGCGCTGCCGTTCACGGCGGCCTGCAGGTTGGCGTCCTCGAACACGATGTTGGGGCCCTTGCCGCCCAGCTCGAGCTGCACCTTCTTCAGGTTGCCCGCGCTGGCCTGCACGATGCGCCGGCCGGTGGCGGTGCTGCCGGTGAAGGCGATCTTGGCGATCTCGGGATGCTCGGCGATGTACTGGCCCGCCACGCTGCCCAGGCCGGGCAGCATGTTGACCACGCCGGGCGGCACGCCGGCCTCGGCCATCAGCTCGGCGATGCGCAGCGAGGTGAGCGGCGTGATCTCGGCCGGCTTCATCACGATGCAGTTGCCGGCCGCGAGCGCGGGCGCCATCTTCCAGCTCGTGAACATGAGCGGGAAGTTCCACGGCACCACCTGGCCGACGATGCCCACGGGCTCGCGCAGCGTGTAGTTGAGAAAGCCCTCCTCCACCGGAATGGTCTCGCCCTGGAACTTGTCGGCCATGCCGCCGAAGTAGCGAAAGCACGCGGCGGTGCGCGGCACGTCGAGCCGGCGCGAGTCGCGGATCGGGTGGCCGGTGTCCAGCGATTCGAGCCGCGCGAGCTCTTCGCCGTTGGCCTCGATGAGGTCGGCCAGCTTCAGCAGGATGCGCCCGCGATCGGCGGCGGCCATGCGGCTCCACTTGGGGAACGCGCGCTTCGCGGCGGCCACGGCCTTGTCGACGTCGGCCTTGCCGGCCAGCGCGACCTGGGCGATGGGCGTGTTGTCGTGCGGGTTCAGCGTGGCGAGCGTCTCGCCGGATTCGGCGTCGACGAAACGGCCGTCGATGAAAAGCTGGTGGCGGATGGAAAGAGCGGGCATGGGTTCTCCTCGCCCTCCCCGCGCGGGGAGGGCTGGATGGATGAATGGCGGGAAGAAAGAAGCGGCGGCGCGCCGGCCGGTCAGAACTCGACCGGGATCTCGGGCGACTCGCCCTTCTGGATCTCGTAGACCAGGCTGGGCGAGCCGTTCTCCCACACCAGCAGCATCGAGCGCTTGGGGCTGAAGCCCTGGTGGCGGCAGTAGGCGGGCATGGCGGCCATGTCGCCGGCCTTCATGATCACGCGGGCCATGGGCTTGCCGGTGTTCTTGTCGCCGCAGTCCCAGTGGATCTCGTCGGTCATCTGGAAGAACCACTCGACGCGGTCGTTGCCGTGGATGATCGGCAGGATGTGCTCCTCGGTCGTCGGGCACATGTAGCTGTGCTTCACCACCGAGGTGAAGCTCGGGTTCCACGTGACCTGCGAGCGGCTCAAAAAGCCGAAGAGGTTGAAGGCGTGCACCTCGTTCTCGAAGCCCGGCTCGGGGTGCAGCTCGGGCTGGCCCTGCGGCACGTCGGCGAAGGCGCGGTTGACGGGCGCGCCGCGCGCGTCGCTGCGCAGGTCGAGGTCGCCCTTCAGGCCCACGCAGCGCTTGGCCAGCTCGCGCGCCCGGGTGATCTTGGCGGTGTTGTTGCCGCTCTTGCGGCCGTAGGGCGAGCCGGTTTCCTGCGGCGCGGCGAAGGGGTCGAAGGCCTCGTTGGTCCAGTCGTCGAGCATGGCCTCGAAGGTGGCGCGGATCTGCGCCGTGGGGAAGTTCTCGAGCAGGTCGATGCCCGCGTCCTTCATGGTGCCGTTGAAGCTGCCGGCGTACAGGTCGACCGAGTCGTAGTGGTTGATGGTGCCGAACACGTTGTCGAAGTTGACCCAGCCGTAGAAGAAGCCCCAGGCCACGTCGCGCATCAGCGCACGCAGGTAGTTGCCGGCGTCCATGGTGTGGCTCATGGGACGCCCGTCTCGGGTCTTCCAGGTGATGTGGGCGAAGTACTCGTCCCGGCGGAAGCCGAAGCTGCCGAGCGAAAAATCCTTGTAGCCGAGCGTGGCATCGGGCTGCGATGCGATGACCTTGGCGAGTTCTGCGGGTGCGTTCATGGTTTGGCTCCTGGATGGCTTGTTCAGTGCGTCTGGCAGATGTCGGCCCACTTCTCTACCGAGAGGTCGCCCTTGCAGGTCTGCAGCACGATCACGCCGGGGTCGCCGGCCACGCGGAACTGGTAGGCCGTGTTCTTGGGCAGCAGGCCCTGGTGGCCGCGCGAGAGCTTCATCCAGCCCATCTTCTTGCCCTGCGGCTCGCCCTCTACGAGCACGGCGCCGTTCTTCTCGGTGTCGGCCACGGCCTGGGCCGCATCGAGCTGCACGAGGTGCACTTCGACCTCGCCGTCCATCACCAGCGCGAACTCGTCGTGGGCGCAGGTGAACCAGGGCGAGGTGCCTTCGGCGCGCAGCGTTTCCAGCACGTAGATCTGGTTCTGGCCGAACACGACCTTCTCGTAGGGCTGGCTGATGCTGGCGATCTCGAAGCAGTTGGAGAACGCGTAGTGGCGCACGTCGTCGTCGATGGGCTCGACGTGGCCTTTCTCGAAGTGCTTGAGGGACCCGAAGCGGGTCTGGTATGCGACGGTCATGGGTTGTCTCCTGAGGTGCCGGACGATGCAGCGTGGTGGCTGCGATGTGTGCACTGTAGGAAACGGGGGGCGCGAGCGGTAGGCCCGAAACGCGGGCCGCATTGTTCGGCAAATCCGTTCAATGCACAGGGTTTACCCCGGAACCGACCGCGCTCGCGTCAGGCGTCCCAGATCAGCCCCGGCGGCAGCAGGCCGCGTTCGATCATGGCCGCGTCCCATGGCGGCACCTTCGAGAACGCCTGGGTCAGGTGCTCGATGAACAGGCGCAGCTTGAAGGCATTGCGCGAGGTGCCCGCGTACACCGCGCTCAGCGAGAACGACGACAGCTGGTGCGCCGGCAGCACCACCTCCAGGTCGCCGCGCAGGATCGCCTCGCCGGCCACCAGCGTCGGCAGGCAGACGATGCCGGCGTGCTCCATGGCGTACTCGCGCAGCAGGTGCACGCTGTTGGTGAGCAGCGCCGCGCTCATGTACAGCGTGACCTGCTCGCCGGCATGATGGAAGGTCCAGCGGTCGCGCGTGGGGTAGCCCGAGTACAGGCCGAGCGTGTGCTTGTGCAACTCGCGCGGGCTCGCGGGCCGGCCGTGCGCGCGCAGGTATTCGGGCGTGGCGCAGAACACGCGGCGCACCGGGAACAGCGGGCGCGACACCAGCTCGGTCGACGCCGCCGGAAAGATCTGCAGCGCGCAATCGACGCCCGCCTTCACCGGGTCGACCACCGCGTCGCTCACGATGAGCTCCAGGTGGATGTCCGGAAAGCTCACCTGGAAAGCACGCAGCAGCGTCGCGAAATGCCCCAGCACGAAACCCGTGAGCGCATGCACGCGCAGCGTGCCGGTGGGCCCGTCCTTGGCGTCGCGCATCTGGTCCATGATGTCGTTGGCCCGCCCGACCAGCTCGACGCAGTCGCGCAGGAAGGCCTGTCCCACGTCACTGAGCCGGACCACGCGCGTGCTGCGGTGGAACAGCGGCGCGCCGACGTGGTCTTCGAGCTGCTTCACGCGGCTGGTCACCACCGATTTCGACACCCGCAGCTGGCGCGCGGCCTCGGCAAAGCTCTGGGTCTGTGCGACCCGCACGAAGGTCTCTATGTTCTCGAGGCGGTCCATGGGGCATGCAATGTAGCGGTTGCGCGGCGGCGGCCGGTCGGCCGCACGGGTGTGAAGTACTGCGCAATCCCGCTCGGAGATTGACCGCACCCTTCTCAATTCGCCCACAAATGTGAGCATTTCCCTGTGAGATTGTTAATACGGCAACTATTGTCCTGCTCCGAAGCACCCCGGGTGCACAAGAAATCGAAGCAGGGAGTTCCCATGACCAAATCCACGATCACCGTGATGCTCGCGCTGGCGGCATCCGTTCTCATGAGCGCCTGCGTGCACCACCACGCGCCACCGCCGCGCGCGGAGCCCGGGCCGGCGCACAAGGGCGGCAACTTCTGCCCGCCGGGCCAGGCCAAGAAGGGCAACTGCTGATCGCCCGCCATGCTGAACCCGTTCCTGCGTGACATGACGCCCGACGAACTGCCGACCGGCACCGCGCGGCCGGCCTACATCGCCCTGCTGCCTGTGCTGGCCTATGTGCTCGTCGCCATCGCCTTCCTGAGCATGTCGGTGGTCGTGCCGAGCCTGCTCGTGGCCTGCCTGTTCGCGACCGCGGCGGCCATGTCGCTGGGCGCGGGCGTGGTGCTCGGCATGAGCATCTGGATCTTTCCGCAGCTGTCGAGCTGAGGGCCGCACGCGATGAGTACTTCGAACGCTTCCGTCTTCCGCGTCCACAGCTGGCGCACGACCCTGCTGGCAGCCTCCGTGGTGCTGCTGATCGTGATGGCGCTGCTCATGAAGTGGCTGGTCGAGCTGCAGGTGGAAACCGCGCAGGAACGCCAGCTGCGCGAAGCCGTCGCCCGCGAGGCCGACGCCCGCTGCTTCGTGCTGCCCACGCGCCAGGAGGTCGACACCTGCCGGGCCGTCAACGCGGCGGGCCTGACGCCCTGACCGGCTCGCCGCTCAACCGAAGGTGAACGCGTAGGCCTGCGCGCCGGCGTCGAGAAACTCGATCTCGAACAGCCGCTCCCTGCCGCCGCCCGCCGACTGCCGCACCAGCTGGTACAGCTTCTGCGCATCGACCACGCCGTGGCCCTGGGCATCGGTGTCGGCGCCGTGGTCCGCCAGCGGCGGCTGGCCGTCCACCCGCACCGTGAAACGCACCGGCTTGCCGTCGGCCATCGGCCCGAGCACGAGGTGCAGGTCGCGCGCCTTGAAGCGGTAGGCCATGCGGCCATTGGCCTGGTTCAGCACGGCCCGCTCGCCCTCCACCGTCCAGTCGCCGCCCAGTGACCACTGGTTGGTGCGCAGCGAAGATGCCACCGGCTCGTAGGCCTTCGCACGGTCGCGCGCGATGCCGCCGGGCGACGCGAAGCCGTGCGCCCGCGCATGGCCCAGGTAGGTCTCGCCGGACTGCGCCGGCTCGGCGCCGGGCGCGGCCTGGGTGCCCTGCCCCAGCGGCGCCACCAGCCCGGCGGCGACCTGCGCCTGCCCGGCCTCGGCCAGCAGTTGCTGGATCACCTGCTCGGCCTTGTCGTAGCGGTTCTCGCCGAACTGGTGATGGCGGATGCGCCCCTGCGCATCGACGAAATAGAACGCCGGCCAGGCCTGGTTGTCGAAGCCGCGCCAGATCGAAAAGTCGTTGTCCAGCGCCACCGGGAACCCGATGCCCAGGTCTTTCACGGCCTTGCGCACGTTGGCCGGGTTCTTCTCGAACGCGAACTCCGGCGCATGCACGCCGAGGACGACCAGGCCCGCATCCTTGTACTTCTCGGCCCAGGCGCGCACGTAGGGCAGCGTGCGCAGGCAGTTGATGCACGAGTAGGTCCAGAAGTCGACCAGCACCACCTTGCCGCGCAAGGCCTCGGGCGTGAGCGGCGCCGAGTTGATCCACTCGGTCGCACCGGCCAGCGAAGGCAGGCGGCCTTCGACGCGGAGCTCGCGCGCGGGCACCGGGGCCGGGCGGGTGTCCGCGACGCGCACGAAGCCGGCGTCTGCACGCTGCGCCTGCGGCGCGTCTTGGCGCAGCGTGTCCACCAGCGCCTGTTCGAGCGCCGACGTGGTGCCCAGCGACAGGCGTGCGAGCCAGCCGGTGTCCAGCCCCAGCGCGATGGCGCCCACGCCCGCCAGCACCGCGGCACCGGCGAGGCGCCGCACGCCGTCGCCGGTCGGCAGCGTGCGCTTCAGCGCCGAGAGCAGCCGGCCGCCGGACAGCAGCGCCACCGCGAGCGAGGTGCACGCGCCGGCCGCGTAGGCGAGCAGCAGCAGCGAGGTGCCGACGCTCGCGCCGTTGAGCGCCGCGCCCGTCAGGATCAGCCCGAGGATTGGCCCCGCGCACGGTGCCCAGAGCAGGCCCGTGCCCACGCCGAGCCACAGCGGAGAAAACACCGAAGCCTGTGGCGCGTCGGAGATGCGCAGGCCCAGCGCCACCAGCGGCCGGCTCAGCCGCTCGGCCACGCGCGGGAACAGCAGCGTCGCACCGAACAGCGCGAGCAAGGCCATGGCCGCGTAGCGCCCGTATTCGTTGAGCGTGACGATCCAGCCGCCGCCCACCGCCGCGAGCGTGGCGACCACGGCGAAGGCCAGCGCCATGCCCACGAGCATCGGCAGGCCGTGCGAGCGGAACGGCCGGTCGGCGCGCGCGAACACGAAGGGCAGCACCGGCAGGATGCAGGGGCTCAGGATCGTGAGCACCCCGCCCAGGTAGGCGATGAAGAGGATGAGCATGGTGATGTGAAAGATGGGGGGTCGGGTTCAGCGGGCGGGCGCGGCGGCCAACGCCAGCCGCGCCTCGAGCCCGCCTTCGGGTCGGTTGTGCAGCGTGAGCTCGGCGCCCATCGCCATGGCCAGCTGGTGCGCGATGGCCAGGCCCAGGCCGGTGCCGCCGGTGCTGCGGTTGCGCGAGCTTTCGACGCGGTAGAAGGGCTTGAGCACCGCGTCGAGTTCCTCGGGGGGAATGCCCGGGCCGTTGTCGAGCACGCTCACCACGAGGCGGCCGCCCTCGCCTTCGCCCTCGCCTTCGGTTTGCACGCGCAGCGTCACGTCGGAGCCGAACTTGAGCGCGTTGTCGATCAGGTTCATCAGGATGCGGCGCAGCGCGTTCGGGCGGCTCACGATCGGCGCGCCGGCCCGGCCGTCGAGCCGCACCTGCTGGCCCACGTCTTCGTAGTCGGCCACCATGCTCTCGAACAGCGCATCGGCATCGATGCGCAGCGGCGGCTCGGTGGCGCCGTGCAGCGTGCGCGCATAGGTCACGCCTTCGCGCACCAGTGCGTTCATGGCGTCCAGGTCCTGGCGGAATTTCTCGCGGTCGTGCGTGTCGTCCATCAGGTCGGTGCGCAGGCGCATCCGCGTGATGGGCGTCTGCAGGTCGTGCGAGATGGCCGCCAGGATTTCGACGCGCTCCGCCATGTAGCCCGCGATGCGCTGCTGCATGGCGTTGAAGGCGCGCGCCGCGTGCGCCACTTCGGTCGGGCCCTCTTCCACCAGCGTGCGGCCCTTCAGGTCGGGTCCGAGCTGGTCGGCCGCGGCGGACAGCTGCGCGAGCGGCCGCGTCACCAGCCGCACCGCGACCCAGGCGCACACGGCCAGCACCAGCAGCTGGCCCACCAGCAGCCACATCACCCAGCCCGACACCGGCATGCCCACGCGCATGGCGTGCACGACCACGGACGAGCCATCGCCCAGCCGCACCTCGATCTGCAGGCCTTCGGGCGGCCAGGCCACCTCGCCGACCTTGACGACCGGGAACGGGCGCATCGCATCGACGATGGCCGCGGCAAACTGCTGCGAAGCCTCCGAGCGGGGCACGCTGCCCTGCGCACTGCCGCCCAGCACGAAGCGGTAGTTGCGCCGTTCCAGCCGGTCGAGCCAGCCGGCGCGCTCCGCCGCGGGGAGCCGGTCGAGGATGGCGACCGAGCTCGCGATGTCGCGCTCGATGCCGATCATCATCAGCTCGCGAAGCGCCATGTTCCGCTCGTAGCGGATCGCCGCGAAGGTGAGCAGCTGCGCGATCGCCAGGCCCACCACGATGATCAGCGTCACGCGGGAGAACAGCGAGCCGGGCAGCAGCCGGCGCCAGCGCGGCGCACTACCGGTCGGATTCGCAACGGGATTCGCGGAAGTGGGCATGGACAGCTTCTTCGTCAGGCGGCGTGGCGATGCGTCGTCAGCGCAGCGGGCTCACACCAGGTGGATGGCAACGTCGATGTTGCCTCGGGTTGCCTTGGAATAGGGGCAGGTCTGGTGCGCGGCCTCGGTGAGGGCCTGCGCCACCTCGCGGTCCAGGCCCGGCAGGCTCACGTTCAGGCGCGCCTGCAAGAAGTATTCGCCGCCCGCCGTGCCCAGGTCGACCTCGGCATCGACGGCCAGGTCGGGCGGCAGCGCGACCTTCATCTTGCCGGCCGCCTTGCCCATCGCGCCGATGAAGCAGGCCGACCAGCCGGCCGCGAACAGCTGCTCGGGGTTGGTGCCGGTGCCGGCGCTGCCGGGCGACGAGAGCTTGATGTCCAGGCGGCCATCGGAGCTGCGCGCCTCGCCGTCGCGGCCTCCCGAGGAGGTGTGGGTCTTGCCGGTGTAGAGGACTTTGTCGATGCGGGTCATGAGGGTTCCTTGAGTGCAGGGTGGTTGGAAAACGCACGGATTGTTGGGCCGCCCGCCCCCTGCCGGATCGCCTTCTGTATGCCTGTGTATCTGGCCCGTACATCCACACACTACGTTTCCACGGCCACCCCCGGCGCGCCGCCGGAACGCTACATTGCGGCTGCGGCGCCGTGCCGCCAATGCCTCCCCTGCCATGACGCCCAAGACCTCCGACCACATCCTCATCGTCGACGACGACCGGGACATCCGCGAACTGCTCACCACCTACCTGGTGAAGAACGGCTTGCGCGTGGTCGCGGTGCCCACCGGGCGCCACATGCGCGCCGCGCTCGAGGCGTCGGGGCCCTTCGACCTGATCATCCTGGACCTGATGCTGCCCGGCGAAGACGGGCTCACGCTGTGCCGCGACCTGCGCACCGGCAAGTACAAGGCCACGCCCATCCTCATGCTGACCGCGCGCAGCGAGGAAGCCGACCGCATCCTGGGCCTGGAGATGGGCGCCGACGACTACCTGGCCAAGCCCTTTTCCGCGCGCGAGCTGCTGGCGCGCATCCGCGCCGTGATGCGGCGCACGCGCATGCTGCCGCCCAACATGGGCACCGTCGAGCCTTCGCAGAAGCTGGGGTTCGGCGAGTGGCAGGTCGACACGGTCGCGCGCCACCTGATCGACGACGCCGGCGTGATGGTGGCGCTCAGCGGCGCCGAGTACCGGCTGCTGCGCGTGTTCCTGGACCACCCGCAGAAGGTGCTCAGCCGCGACCAGCTGCTGAGCCTGACGCAGGGCCGTGAGGCCGAGCTTTTCGAGCGTTCCATCGACCTGCTCGTGAGCCGGCTGCGCCAGCGCCTGCGCGACGACGCGCGCGAGCCGCGCTACATCAAGACCGTGCGCAGCGAAGGCTACGTGCTCGCTTCGGCGGTCGAAGCGAGAGACTGACCGACGCCACGCTCTGGCACTGGGTCGGGTGGCGCACCTCGTGCGCGAACCCGCCCGCGAAGAACAGCAGCGCGAACCAGAGCTTCTTGAATCCGCGAGGGCGCGTCATGGGGATTTCCTTCGGGCGATGAGTGGATGACGGGCGGATTGTTGGCTGCACGTTGGTCGCGCAACGGGCATTGCGTATGCCTGTGTATCCCGGCCCGACATCGACACACCACGTTTCGTTGAAGCGGTCTTGCGCGCCTGCGTTTGAAATTTAGTGTGGCCGGAACCGGCGCGGATACAGAGGCATACACAAGCCGATCAGCAGGTGGATTCCCCGCCGAACAATCGCGCCGTCCCCCTTCGCATCCCAGGAGATTTCCATGACCGCCTCCCCCTCGCTGCCACGCCGCGCGTTCCTCGGCAAGGCCGCACTCGGCCTCGCCGCCACGCAGCTCACGTCGATCGTTCCCGCCTTCGCCCAATCCGTCAGCACAGGCGGCGCCCGTCGCCTCGAACCCCTCAGGAGCATCGACGCCGGCAGCCTGCGCATCGGTTACTACGAAGCCGGCCCGGCCGACGGCGCGCCGGTGATTCTTCTGCACGGCTGGCCCTACGACATCCACATGTTCGTCGACGTCGCGCCGCAGCTGGCCGCCGCGGGCTTTCGCGTGATCGTGCCGTACCTGCGCGGCTACGGCACCACCCGCTTCCTGTCGGCCGACACGCCGCGCAACGGGCAGCAGTCGGCGGTGGCCGTCGACATCGTTGCGCTGATGGACGCGCTGAAGATCCCCGTCGCCACCGTGGCCGGCTGCGACTGGGGCGCGCGCACCGCGTGCATCATGGCCGCGCTGTGGCCTGAGCGCGTGAAGGCGCTGGTGTCGGTCAGCGGCTATCTCATCGGCAGCCAGGAGGCCGGCAAGGCGCCGCTGCCGCCGCAGGCCGAGCTGCAGTGGTGGTACCAGTACTACTTCGCGACCGAGCGCGGCCGCGCGGGCTACGAGAAAAACCGCCACGACTTCGCCAGACTCATCTGGCAGCTCGCCTCGCCGAAGTGGAACTTCGACGCCGCCACCTTCGAACGCAGCGCCGTCGCCTTCGAGAACCCCGACCACGTGGCGATCACGGTGCACAACTACCGCTGGCGCCTCGGCCTGGCCGAGGGCGAGGCGAAGTACCAGGCGCTGGAGAACCGGCTCGCCCAGGCGCCGGTGATCGGCGTGCCGACCATCACGCTCGAGGGCGACGCCAACGGCGCGCCACACCCGGAGCCCAGCGCGTATGCGAAGAAATTCTCGGGGCGCTACGAGCACCGGCTGGTCAGCGGCGGCATCGGCCACAACCTGCCGCAGGAGGCGCCCGAGGCGTTCGCGAAGGCGGTGATCGACGTGGCGCGCGGCTAAGCCGCGCGGGCCCTCAGTCGGCGACGAGCGCCTGCGCCAGCGGCTCGGCGTCGAAGCGCTCGAACCCGCAGTAGCACAGGAAGTGGCGGTTGGCCGCGCGGCCGAACAAGGTCATGCCGAGTTTGGTGGCCAGCTCGTGCCCCATCGCGGTGACGCCGTTGCGCGAGACGACGATCGGCACGCCCATGTGGGCCGACTTCATCACCATCTCGCTCGTCAGGCGGCCCGTGGTGTAGAAGACCTTGTCGCCGCCGTCGATGCCGTGCACCGCCATCCAGCCGGCGATGGTGTCGATGGCGTTGTGCCGTCCGACGTCTTCCGCGAACACCAGCATCTCGGTGCCACGGAACAGCGCGCATCCGTGCACCGACCCGGCATGCCGGTGCACGCTGTTGCGCGATTTCATCTGTTCGAGGATGCGCGCCAGCGTGCCCTGCGCGATGCGCGCCGACTGCGCGGCCGGCAGCCGCACGGCGCCGATCTGCGCCATGGCGTCGCCGAAGACGGTGCCTTGTCCGCAGCCCGTGGTCACGACCCGGTGCGCGGTCTTTTCGGCGAGGTTCGCGATGCCGCGGTGGGTCTTCACGGCGGCCGCCTCCACGCTCCAGTCGACGTCGATGCTCTCGACCTCGTCGGCGCGCCGCACCAGGTCCTGGTTGAGCAGGTAGCCCAGCACCAGCAACTCGGGCGCGGCGCCCAGGGTCATCAGCGTCACGAGTTCGCGCTTGTCGACGAAGACGGTCAACGGCCGCTCCGCCGGGATGTCGATGTCGCGGCGCTCGCCGTGCTGGTCGACGATCTCGATGCGGCGCAGCAGCGGGCCGCGCGCCGGGTTCAGGCGCGGCGCGCCGGCGCGCCGGGGCAGCGGGACCGCATCGAAAGCCAGCGGTGTGTCGTCTTCTGCGTCGTCTTCACGTGGGGCCATGCGGAATCCTACGCCACCGCTGCGAGCGGAGCTCGAAGGGGTACTGCTCGCGAACGGGCGCGCCATCGGCTATGGTTCGTTCATGCCTTCTTCGGACACTCCCGCGACCGCGCCCACGGGCCGCCCGACGCTCGACGTCGCGGTGGTCATGCGCCGCGAGCGCCTGCACGGCCCCTCGAGCCACTGGCAGCCCTGGCGCTGGACGCTCGACAGCGTGCTGCCCGACGAGCCCGGCTTCGGCACCGAGCCGCGTCTCCTGCGCGACGACGACGGCGAGCAGCACTGGCTGCACCCCGGCTTCCAGGTCGAGCTGTACCGCGACGAGGCCGAGGGCTACCACCTCAACGCAATCACGCCGACCCCGTGCTGGTTCGTGCTGTGGCGCATGGACGAGGAACCGACGCTTTCCACGGAACCCATTCCGCGGCCGGTCGTGGTCACGCTCAGCTACTACGAGGCCGGGCGCTGGCTCGATGCGCAGGAAACCGTCGAGCAGGTGCCGGCGCCCGCGGAGGTGGTCGACTGGGTGCGCGCCTTCGTCGACGAGCACTACGTGGTCGAGCCCAAGCGCCGCCGGCGGCCCGAGAGCTTCCGCTCGCTGGTCGATCGCTTCGGCAACGCCGCGAGCGTGACGACCGAGAAGAAACGCGGGCGGGGTGCGGGCGATGTCTGAAGGTTTCCTGGGACGCTGGTCGCGCCGCAAGCAGGAGGTGCGCGCGGCCGAGGCCGCCGTGGAAGAAAAGACCCTGCCGGCCGTGGAACCCGTCGCGGCGCCAGCGCCGGTGCCAGCACCCGCCGCGCTCGCCGAGCCCCCCGCCGCCGACGGCGAGCAGGACACCGCGCCGCCGTTGACGCTCGCGGATGTGGATGCGCTCGACATCAGGTCCGACTTCAAGCCCTTCCTCACGAAGCAGGTGGCGCCCGAGGTCAAGAACGCGGCCTTCCGCAAGCTCTTTGCCGATCCGCATTTCAACGTGATGGACGGCCTCGACACCTACGTCGACGACTACTCCCAGTCCACGCCCGTGCCCGAGAGCGTGCTGCGCCAGATGGCCAGCGCCAAGTTCCTCAAGCTCTTCGACGAAGCCCCCGAAGACATTCCCCCGGAAACCCCCGACGGCGTCGAAACGTCGGACGTGGCACAGTCCCAGGATCCCGCAACGCTTCCCAGCCCGCCGGTTGCCACGCAGCAACCCGCCAGCCAAGAAACCGATGACCACCACGCTGATTTGCGACTGCAACCAGACGATGCCGCTCGAGCCGAAGACGCTCGGCGCGGCACTGGCTGAAACCCTCCCGCTGCATTCGTCGCTGTGCCGCCGCGAGGCGACCTCCTTCCAGCGCGCCATCCAGTCCGGCGACGACGTCGTGGTCGCCTGCACCCAGGAAAAACGGCTGTTCGGCGAACTCGCCACGCAGACGCCCAACGCCACCTCGCCGATCCGCTTCATCAACATCCGCGAGACGGGCGGCTGGAGCCGCGACGCGAAAAGCGCGATGCCGAAGATCGCCGCGCTGCTGGCCGCCGCCAGCCTGCCCGAGCCCGACCCCGTCTCGACCGTGAGCTACACCAGCCAGGGCCGGCTGCTGATCATCGGCCCGCTCGACGCCGCCGAACGCGCCGCGGCGCTGGTCGGCGACACGCTCGACGTCACCCTGCTCGCGCAGGGCCCCGGTGCAGACGGTGGCGCCCAGGCGCGCCGCTGGCCGGTGATCGCCGGGCGCATCGATGCGCTCACCGGCTGGCTCGGCGCCTTCACGCTGCGCTGGACGCGCGACAACGCGATCGACCTCGACCTGTGCACCCGCTGCAATGCCTGCGTGGTCGCCTGCCCCGAGCAGGCCATCGGGCTGGACTACCAGATCGACAACGCGCGCTGCACCTCGCACCGCGACTGCGAACGCGCCTGCAGCGTGGCCGGCGCCATCAACTTCAGCCGCGCGCCGCAGGCGCTCGACGCGGCCTTCGACCTCGTGCTCGACCTCGGCGCCGCGCCGCAGATCGACTGGCACGCGCCGCCGCAGGGCTACTTCCACCTGCCCGGCGGCGTCGCGCAGGCCGAGGGCCTGCAGACGCTGCTGCGCCTGCGCGAGCTGGTGGGCGAATTCGAGAAGCCCAAGTTCTTCGACTACAAGCAGAAACTGTGCGCGCACAGCCGCAACGAGGTGGTCGGCTGCAACGCCTGCGTCGAGGTGTGCTCGGCCCACGCCGTGAGCAGCGACCCGCAGCGCCAGCGCATCGTGGTCAACCCGAACCTGTGCGTCGGCTGCGGCGCCTGCACCACGGTGTGCCCGACGGGCGCGCTGGGCTACACCTACCCGCGCGCGCCCGACCAGGGCCTGAAGCTGCGCAAGCTGCTCGGCACCTATGCCGCGGCGGGCGGACGCGATGCGGCGCTGCTGCTGCACAGCCAGGAAGGCGGCCAGGCGCTGCTCGAACAGCTCGGCCGGCAGGCGCAGCTGGGCAAGGCCCAGGGCGTGCCGGCGCGCGTGATGCCGGTCGACCTCTTTCATGCGGCCAGCACCGGCATCGACCTGTGGCTGAGCGCCGTCGCCTTCGGCGCCTCGCAGGTCGCCGTGCTGTGCACCGGCGAAGAGGCGCCGCAGTACCTCGCGGCGCTCAAGCAACAGCGGGACGTCGCGCAGGCGCTGCTGCTGGGCCTGGGCTACACCGGCACGCACTTCCACGTGATCGAGGCCGATTCGCCCGCTGTTCTGGACGCCGCGCTGGCCGGCCTGCGCACGACCACGCAGCGCGTGCCGGCCACGGCGGCGCGCTTCGCCGTCGGCGCCGACAAGCGCGACCGGCTCGAGATGGCGCTGGACCACCTGATGGGCGCGGCCCCGGCCCTGCAGGCGCCCGCCGAGGCCCCGCTGGCCTTCGCGCTGCCGGCCGGATCGCCGCTGGGCGCCGTCGCGGTCGACAAGGACAAATGCACGCTGTGCCTGGCCTGCGTCAGCGCCTGCCCGTCGGGTGCGCTGCTGGACAGCCAGAGCGCGCCGCAGCTGCGCTTCATCGAGAAGAACTGCGTGCAGTGCGGCCTGTGCGAAACCACCTGCCCCGAGGACGCCGTCTCGCTCGTGCCGCGCCTGCTGGCCGCGCCCGAGCGCAAGCAGCAGGTGCTGCTGAACGAGGCCAAGCCCTGGGCCTGCATCCGCTGCAGCAAGCCCTTCGGCACGCAAAAAGCCATCGAGGCCATGCTCGGCAAGCTGGCCGGGCATGCCATGTTCCAGGGCGAAGCGCTGGAGCGCCTCAAGATGTGCAGCGACTGCCGCGTCATCGACCTGTACAGCGCCACCAACGAAGTGAAGATCGCCCCGCTATGAGCCAGACCTTTCCCGCCACGTCCGCGCTCGACGAGGAGGTGGCCCGGGCCGAGCTCTACGGCCTGCTCGCGCGCCTGTGGTATGCCGCGCCCGATGCCGAATTGCTGGAGGCCTTCCAGGTCGCGCCCACCGAGGCGCCGGCCGCGGGCGCCTTCCTGGAAGAGCCGTGGCGCCAGCTGGTCGGCATCGCGCGCGACACCGACGCGGCCGCCGCGCACGAGGAATACGACGCGCTCTTCGGCGGCATCGGCAAGCCCGAGGTCTTCCTGTTCGGTTCGCACTACCTGAGCGGCTTTCTCAACGACAAGCCGCTCGTGCAGCTGCGCCACGACCTCGACAAGCTGGGCCTGGCGCGCACCGAGACCACCTACGAAACCGAGGACCACATCGCCTGCCTGTTCGAGGTCATGCGCTACCTGATCGCCGGCGAGGACGTGGCGGTGGCCAACCTCACGCAGCAACAGGCGATGTTCTCCAGACACGTCCAGCCGTGGCTGCCCGCCTTGTGCGATGCTGTGTTGCAGCATCCGAAGGCGCGGTTCTATGCGGCGCTCGCCGCCTTCACCCGCGCATTCGGCGACGTCGAGGCGCAGGCCTTCGACATGCTGGACTGAAGCGAACGAATGCGAGGGGTATTCAGGTTGCTCACACCTTGTTGCTGGTCTAGTATCCACAAGGCCGACCGGGTTTCCCCTCTCTCGTCGCGCCCAGCCACTCCTGGAGTCAATATGCAGGACAGCCAAAACACCGGCATCAAGCCGGCCTCCCGCCGCGGATTCTTCATCGGTGCCGCCACCGCCGGCGCCGCTGCGGTGGCCGTCACGTCGCTGCCAAACATGGCCGAGACACCCGTCGCCGCCGTCGCCCCCTCTTTGCCGCCCCCGCCCGAAAACGGCGGCGGCTATTCCCTGAGCGAACACGTCAAGCGTTACTACGCCACCACGTCAGCCTGAGGAGACCCCGTGCTTCTGACCAGAAAATCCCCAGGCACCGCGAGCCCGCGGGCCTCCGACGCGTCGCCCTTCGTTCACAGTCTGCGGCGCGGCCTCGCGAACGCCCTGCCGACCATGGACCGGCGCGCCTTCCTGCGGCGCTCCGGCCTCGGCGTCGGCGTGGGCCTGGCGGCCAGCCAGCTCACGCTGATCCAGAAGGCCAAGGCCGCCGACGGCCGGCCCACGGCCATCGGCGCCGGCAAGATCGAGGTGAAGCGCACCGTATGCTCGCACTGCTCGGTCGGCTGCGCGTCCGACGCGGTGGTCGAGAACGGCGTGTGGGTGCGCCAGGAGCCGGTGTTCGACTCGCCCATCAACCTGGGCGCCCACTGCGCCAAGGGTGCGGCGCTGCGCGAGCACGGCCACGGCGAGTACCGCCTGCGCTACCCGATGAAGCTCGTGAACGGCAAGTACGAGCGCATCAGCTGGGACACCGCACTCGACGAGATCACCGCCAAGCTGAAGGAACTCACCAAGGCCAGCGGCCCCGACGCCATCTACTGGATCGGCTCGAGCAAGCACAGCAACGAACAGGCCTACCTGCTGCGCAAGTTCGTGAGCTTCTTCGGCAGCAACAACTGCGACCACCAGGCGCGCATCTGCCACTCGACCACGGTCGCGGGCGTGGCGAACACATGGGGCTACGGCGCCATGACCAATTCGTACAACGACATGCGCAACGCGAAGATCGCGATGTACATCGGCTCCAACGCGGCCGAGGCGCACCCCGTGAGCATGCTGCACATGCTGCATGCCAAGGAAAACGGCTGCAAGATGATCGTGGTCGACCCGCGCTTCACGCGCACGGCGGCCAAGGCCCACGAGTACGTGCGCATCCGCTCGGGCTCGGACATCGCGTTCCTGTTCGGCATCCTGCACCACATCTTCAAGAACGGCTGGGAAGACAAGCGCTACCTCAACGACCGCGTCTACGGCATGGAAGAAGTGCGCGCGGAAGTCATGAGCAAGTGGACGCCGGACAAGGTCGAGGAGGCCTGCGGCGTGAGCGAGGCGCAGGTGCTGAAGGTCGCGACCATGCTGCACGAGCACCGCCCCGGCACTGTGGTGTGGTGCATGGGCCAGACGCAGCACAGCATCGGCAACGCCATCGTGCGGGCCTCGTGCATCCTGCAGCTGGCGCTGGGCAACGTGGGCACCTCGGGCGGCGGCACCAACATCTTCCGCGGCCACGACAACGTGCAGGGCGCGACCGACGTCGGCCCCAACCCCGATTCGCTGCCGGGCTACTACGGCCTGGTCGAAGGCTCGTGGAAGCACTTCGCCGCCACCTGGGGCGTGGACTTCGAATGGATCAAGGGCCGCTTCGCCTCGCCCGCGATGATGAGCAAGCCCGGCATCACGGTGTCGCGCTGGATCGACGGCGTGCTCGAGAAGAACGAGCTCATCGACCAGGACTCGAACCTGCGCGGCGTCTTCTACTGGGGCCACGCGCCCAACTCGCAGACGCGCGGCCTCGAGATGAAGCGGGCCATGGACAAGCTCGACCTGCTGGTCGTGGTCGACCCGTACCCCTCGGCCACGGCCGCCATGGCCGCGATGCCGGGCCGGCCCGAGGACGCCAACGCGAACCGTGCGGTGTACCTGCTGCCCGCGTGCACGCAGTTCGAGACCAGCGGGTCGGTGACGGCGTCGAACCGTTCGATCCAGTGGCGCGAGAAGGTCATCGAGCCGCTGTGGGAAAGCCGCACCGACCACATGATCATGCAGCAGTTCGCCGACCGCCTGGGCTTCGGCAAGGAGCTCAGCAAGAACTACAAGATGCAGAAGGTCAAGGGCATGGACGAGCCCGTGCCCGACGACATCCTGCGCGAGATCAACAAGTGCTGCTGGGCCGTCGGCTACTCGGGCCAGAGCCCCGAGCGGCTGCAGGCACACATGCGCAACATGGCCGCCTTCGACGTGCGCACGCTGCGGGCCAAGGGGGCGGTCAAGGACAAGGTCAACGGCTACGACATCTCGGGCGACTACTTCGGCCTGCCCTGGCCCTGCTACGGCACGCCCGAGCTCAAGCACCCCGGCTCGCCGAACCTGTACGACCCGTCCAAGCACGTGATGGACGGCGGCGGCAATTTCCGCGCGAACTTCGGCGTGGAGCGCAACGGCAAGAACCTGCTGGCCGAGGACGGCTCCCACTCGCTGGGCGCCGACATCACCACCGGCTACCCCGAGCTCGACCACCTGCTGCTCAAGAAGCTGGGCTGGTGGGACGAACTCACCGAGGCCGAGAAGCCCAAGGCCGAGGGCAAGAACTGGAAGACCGACAGCTCGGGCGGCATGATCCGCGTGTTCATGAAGAACCACGGCTGCCACCCCTTCGGCAACGCCAAGGCGCGCGCGGTGGTGTGGAACTTTCCCGACGCGATCCCGCAGCACCGCGAGCCGATCTACGGCACGCGCCCCGACCTCGTCGCCAAGTACCCGACGCACGACGACAAGATGGCCTTCTGGCGCATGCCCACGCTCTACAAGACGGTGCAGCAGAAGAACATCGCCGACAAGATCGCCGAGAAGTTCCCCTACATCATGACCTCGGGGCGGCTCGTGGAGTACGAGGGCGGCGGCGAGGAAACGCGCTCCAACCCCTGGCTGGCCGAGCTGCAGCAGGAGATGTTCATCGAGATCAACCCGAAGGTGGCGGCCGAGAAGAACATCCGCAACGGCGAGCGCGCCTGGGTGCACACGCCCACGGGCGCCAAGCTCAACGTGCAGGCGCTGGTGACCGAGCGCGTGGGGCCCGACACGGTGTTCATGCCCTTCCACTTCTCGGGCCGCTGGCAGGGCGAAGACCTGCTGGCCTACTACCCCAAGGGCGCGGCGCCCATCGTGCGCGGCGAGGCCATCAACACCGCCACCACCTACGGCTACGACAGCGTCACCATGATGCAAGAGACCAAGACCACGGTCTGCAACATCGAGAAAGCATAAGGAATCACCATGGCAAGAATGAAGTTCGTCTGCGATTCCGAGCGCTGCATCGAGTGCAACGGCTGCGTCACGGCCTGCAAGAACGAGAACGAGGTGCCCTGGGGCGTGAATCGCCGCCGCGTGGTCACGCTCAACGACGGCCTGCCGGGCGAGAAATCGATCTCGGTGGCCTGCATGCACTGCTCCGACGCGCCCTGCATGGCGGTGTGCCCCGTGCAATGCTTCTACCGCACCGACGAAGGCGTGGTGCTGCACGACAAGGACGTGTGCATCGGCTGCGGCTACTGCTCGTACGCCTGCCCCTTCGGCGCGCCCCAGTTCCCGTCGCAGGGCACCTTCGGTGCGCGCGGCAAGATGGACAAGTGCACCTTCTGCGCCGGCGGCCCCGAAGCCAACGGCTCCGAAGCCGAGTTCGAGAAGTACGGCCGCAACCGCCTGGCCGAAGGCAAGCTGCCGGCCTGCGCCGAGATGTGCTCGACCAAGGCCCTGCTGGCCGGCGACGGCGACGTGGTGGCCGACATCTTCCGCACCCGCGTCGTGCACCGCGGCACGGGCGCCGAGGTCTGGGGCTGGGGCACGGCCTACGGCTCGCAACAGGCCGGCACGCCGCCCACCGGAGGCACCAAGTGAAGCGCGCGGTCGTGATGCTCGTCGCGCTCGCTTCGGGCGCGATGCTGCTGGCGGCCTGCAGCGAGAAGCCGCAGACGAACGCCGAGGGCGTCAAGCACGACGCGGTGCCCTGGAGCGGCACGGGCACGCAGGCCAACACCGGCACCGCCTTCACCGCGCCCGGCTGGAAGGTGGGCGACAAGACGGCGTGGGAGCAGCAGATCAAGACGCGCTCCAACGGCCAGAACGAGTACACCCGAGAAAACTGAACCGGAGGCCGCATGAGCGTCACCATTCGCACCAGGCACGCGTTCCACGCGCTGCTGGCGACCGCGCTCCTGGGCTGGGCGGCGGTGGCGCCGGCCCAGGAGGCCAACCCGGCCGCGAGCGGCGCCGTGACCGCAGCGCCCGCGCCTGCTTCGCCTGCCGCAGCCTCCACAGCCGCAGCGGCACCGAAGGCCGAGGGCGGCATCCGCAGCCAGAACATCTTCGACGTCAAGCCCGAGGCCAGCGCCGACCCCAACTACCTCAACCAGACCAACGGCGAGCGCAACAAGGTGCAGCCCGGCAACAACGCGCCGATGTGGCGCCAGGTGAGCGGCGGCGTCACCGGCTACAGCAGCCTGCCGGTGAGCCAGGCGCCCGAGGCCGGCAACCTGATCCAGCGTTTCGTGCAGTACCCGGGCTCGCGCTTCACCAACGCGGGCGAGGCCTGGCGGCAGGTGCGCAACGACTGGATCATTCCGTACGGCGCGGCGCTGCTCTTCGTGACGCTGCTGGCACTGGCCATCTTCTATTTCACACGCGGGCCGATCCGCCTGCACGGCACCGAAACCGGCCGCAAGATCGAGCGCTTCACGCCCTTCGAGCGCGCCACGCACTGGTCGAACGCGCTGGCCTTCGTCACGCTCGCGATCTCGGGCATCGTGATGGCCTTCGGCAAGTTCTTCCTGCTGCCGGTGCTGGGCAGCACGCTGTTCGGCTGGCTCGCCTACGTGCTCAAGACGGTGCACAACTTCGTGGGGCCGCTGTTCGTGGTGACCACGCTGTTCATGATCTTCACCTTCATCCGCAGCAACTGGCCGAGCAAGGACGACTTCACCTGGCTGCGGCATGGCGGCGGCCTGTTCGGCGGCAAGGAGCCCGCGTCGCACCGCTTCAACGCCGGCGAGAAGGCGGTGTTCTGGGGCGGCGTGCTGTTCCTGGGCAGCATCGTCATCGCCTCGGGCCTGTTCCTGGACAAGTTGCTGCCCGGCTTCGTCTACACGCGCGGCGAGATGCAGGTCGCGCACATGGTGCACGCGGTGGCCACGCTGCTCATGATGGCGATGATCATGGGCCACATCTACATCGGCACGCTGGGCATGGACGGCGCCTACAAGGCGATGCGCGAAGGCTATGTCGACGAGGCCTGGGCGCGCGAGCACCACAAGCTCTGGTACGACGACATCCAGGCCGGCAAGATCCCCGCGCAGCGCTCGCAACCGGCCGGCGCACCCGAGCCCGCACGGCCGGCGACGGCGCAGCAAGGAACCTCCGCATGAAGCACACGCTGACCCTTCTCCTGTGCGCACTCGCTGCGACCTCTGCTGTCGCCAAGCTCCCCCCGCCCACGCCGGAAGCGCAGGCCAAGGCCGCCGAGGCCGCGGCCCGCACCGCGTGGAGCGCCAAGACCGACGGCTACCTGCTGTGCAAGTCACAGGACCAGGTCGCCGCCAAGTACCGCGCGAGCGCGCAGGCCGCCGGCAAGCCGGCACCGGCCGCGGTGGCCACGCCGCCCTGCGTGGACCCGGGGCCTTACGCCGCTGCCCCCAAGGTTGAAACCAAGCCCATCGAGGCATCGGGCGCCCACTCCCCGGCCCCCACGGCCGCGTCGCCGCCGAGTTCGAACCAGACCTCGGCGCAGACGAATCCCGCACCCAAGAAGTAAGCCGACGGCGCACCGCGCGTGCGCGGACGCGGCTGAAGAAAAAACGACCGCAAATGGCCCGCCGGCAAGGTCCGGCACGGCCGCCCTTGCGCATGGCTGTCGGGTGCCATGCCCGACCACGCCGGCGACCTCCAACTTCTATACTGGCCCCGATGCCCACACCCGAACGAACTGCCTCGACCGATGTGCGTATGCGCGGCTTCACGCAGCGCGCCGAGGTGCCCGCCGCCCTCGCCTGGATCGACGCCCACACGCCCTTGTTGCCCGGTGAATCCGTGGCCGTCGACGAGGCCACGGGGCGGGTGCTGCTGCAGGAGGTGATCGCGCCCATCGCGGTGCCCGAGTTCGACCGCGCGGCCATGGACGGCTATGCGCTGCGCGGCGGCGAGACCACGGGGGCCGGCGAATACAACCCGCTCGAGTTCCCGATCGCGGGCCACGCCTGGCCCGGCCGCCCCTTCGAAGGCGAGGTGCCCGCGGGCGCCGCCATCCGCATCATGACCGGCGCCCCGGTGCCGCGCGGGCTCGATGCCGTGGTGCCCGCCGAATACGCAAGCGAGCAGGACGGGCGCCTGGCCATCACGCGCGCCGTCGCGCCGGGCCAGCATGTGGGCCACATCGGCGAGGACATCGCGCGCGGCAGCACCGCGCTGGCCACGGGCCGCCGCCTGCGCCCGCAGGACGCGGGGCTGGTGGCATCGCTCGGCCTGGCGCAGTTGCAGGTGGTGCGCCGGCCGCGCGTGCGGCTGCTCGTCACCGGCAACGAAGTGCGCGCGCCCGGCACGCCCAAGGGCCCGAGCGAGATCTACGACGCCAACTCCGTGACCTTGCGCGGCCTCGTGGCGCGCGACGGCGGCCTGCTCGAGTCGCACCAGCGCCTGGGCGACGACCCGCAAATCATCGCGCAGGCCCTGGCCGCGCCCGGCGCCGATGTGGTGCTCATCTCCGGCGGCTCCAGCGTGGGCGCCGAGGACCACGCGCCGCGCCTGCTGGCCGAACTCGGCGAGCTGGCCATCCACGGCATCGCGATGCGGCCTTCCAGCCCGGCCGGCATGGGGCGCATCGGCGGCACGCTGGTGTTCCTGCTGCCGGGCAACCCGGTCTCCTGCCTGTGCGCCTACGACTTCTTTGCCGGGCGTGCGATCCGCCTGCTCGGCGGCCGGCCCGCCGACTGGCCCTACCCGCGCACGCGCGCCACCGTGGCGCGCAAGATCGTCTCGCAGGTGGGGCGCGTCGACTACGTGCGCGTGAAGATCGGCGCCGACGGCGTGGAGCCGCTCGCGCTCTCGGGCGCCTCGGTGCTGAGCTCGACCACGCGCGCCGACGGCTTCGTGATCGCCCCCGCCGAAAGCGAAGGCTTCGGGCCCGGAACCGACGTCACTGTTCATCTGTACGAGTGCCTGTGAAAGCCCAATCGCAATTTCTCGATGTCGTCACGCGGGACGAGGCCGAGCGCCGCTTCCGCGAACACCTGAGCCTCGCGCCCCTGGGCCGCGAGACCGTTCCCCTGCACGCGGCACTGGGCCGGGTGCTCGCCGACGACGCGGTCGCCGCCATCGACGTGCCCGGCTTCGACCGCTCCAACGTCGACGGCTTTGCCGTGCAGGCCGCCGACACCTGGGGCGCGATGGAAGAACAGGTCCGCGCGCTGGCCCTCGTCGGCGAGACGCTGGCACCCGGCATCGTGCCGCGGCGCGAAGTGACGCCCGGCCACGCCACGGCGATCGCCACCGGCGGCATGCTGCCGCGCGGCGCCGACGCGGTGGTGATGGTGGAGCACACCGACCTCGACGACGGCAGCGTGCAGGTGCGCCGCGCCGCCACGGCCGGCGAGAACGTCAGCTACGCCGGCACCGACATCGCACGCGGCGAGACCGTGCTGCGCGCCGGCCAGGTGCTGAGCTCGCGCGAGATCGGCGTGCTCGCGGCGCTGGGCCTGGCCGAGGTCACCGTGTGGCGCAAGCCGCACGTCGCCATCTTCTCCACCGGCAACGAGATCGTCGCGCCCGGTGCGCCGCTGCCCACGGGCGCGGTGTACGACTCCAACGCCGCCATCATCGGCGCCGCGGTCGAGGAACTGGGCGGCGAGCCGGTGCGCCTGGGCGTGATCCCCGACGACGAGGCCCTGCTGTCGGCCGCGCTCGCGCGGGGCCTCGCATGCGATGCCGTGGTCTTTTCGGGCGGTACATCCAAGGGCGAAGGCGACCTGTCGTACCGCGTGGTGGCCGCCCTCGGCGACCCGGGCGTGGTGGCGCACGGCGTGGCGCTCAAGCCCGGCAAGCCGGTGTGCCTGGCGGTCACGGGCGGCAAGCCGGTCGTGATCCTGCCGGGCTTTCCGACCTCGGCGGTCTTCACCTTCCACGAGTTCCTGGCGCCCGTGATCCGCGCCTTCGCGGGCCGGCCGCCGCAGCGGCATGCGCACGTGGCGGCCACGCTGCCGATGCGCGTGAACTCCGAGCGCGGCCGCACCGAGTACCTGCTGGTGGGCCTGGTGCCCACCGACGACGGCGTGGCCGCCTACCCGATGGGCAAGGGCTCGGGCTCGGTCACCACCTTCAGCAGCGCCGACGGCTTCATCACCATCGGCCAGCACACCGAGATCGTCGATGCCGGCGCCCCCGTGCAGGTGCAGCTGCTGGGCCAGGGGCTGGACGCCGCCGACCTGATCTTCATCGGCAGCCATTGCGTGGGCCTGGACTGGCTGGCCGGCGAACTGATGCGCCAGGGCATCCGCATCAAGGCCATGAACGTGGGCAGCACCGGCGGGCTGATGGCCGCCAAGCGCGGCGAATGCGACGTGGCCGGCATCCACCTGATGGACCCGGCGACGGGCGTCTACAACCGGCCGCTGCTCACGCCGGGCCTCGAACTGGTGACGGGCTACGGCCGCATGCAGGGCGTGGTCCATCGCCCCGGCGACGCGCGCTTCGAGGGCCTGGACGCCGCAGCGGCCATCGCCGCAGCGACCGCGCAGCCCGGCTGCACCATGGTCAACCGCAACGCCGGCAGCGGCACGCGCATCCTCATCGACCGCCTGCTCGGCGGCGCGCAACCGCCCGGCTACGGCGTGCAGACCAAGTCGCACAACGCGGTGGCGGTGGCCGTGGCGCAGCAGCGCGCCGACTGGGGCCTGGCCATCGACACGGTCGCGCGGCAGTACGGGCTGGGTTTCATTCCCGTGCAGGAGGAACGCTACGACTTCGTGGTGCCCCAGGCACGGCTTGCGCGCGCACCGGTGCAGGCCTTCATTGCGCTGCTGCAATCGGCCGCGGCGCGCGAAGCGCTGGGCCGGCTGGGCTTTCGCGTCGATGCCGCAGCCTGATGGCCGAACCGCTTCTTTCTTTCACTCTCGAGGACTGACACGATGACGATGGCTTCGCGCAGACGCTTCACCCTTCTCGCCCTCGCCGGCACGCTGCTCGCCCCGATGGCGCACGCACAGGACAAGTTCATCGTGCTGGCATCGACCACCTCGACGGAACAGTCGGGCCTGTTCAAGCACCTGCTGCCGCAGTTCACGAAAGCATCGGGCACCGAGGTACGCGTGGTGGCGGTGGGCACGGGCCAGGCGCTGGACATGGCGCGCCGCGGCGACGCCGACGCGCTGTTCGTGCACGACCAGCCCGCCGAAGAGAAATTCGTCGCCGAGGGCTTCGGCCTGCCGCGCCGCCCGGTCATGTACAACGACTTCGTGCTGATCGGGCCCAAGTCCGACCCGGCCGGCGTGCGCGGCAACGACATCGCGGCGGCGCTCAAGCGCCTGGGCACCACGGGCGGCGCCTTCGTCTCGCGCGGCGACAAGAGCGGCACGCATGCGGCCGAGCTGCGCCAGTGGAAGCTCGCCGGCATCGACCTGGCCGCGGCCAAGCCGGCGGGCTACAAGGAATGCGGCTGCGGCATGGGCCAGGCGCTCAACATCGCGGCGTCGACCAATGCCTATGTGCTGTCCGACCGCGGCACCTGGCTCAACTTCAAGAACCGCGCCGACCTGGGCATCGTGGTCGAGGGCGACAAGCAGCTGTTCAACCAGTACGGCGTGATCGTCGTGAACCCCGCCAGGCACCCGCATGTGAAGAAAGACCTGGCGCAAGCCTTCTCCGACTGGGTCGTGTCGCGCGACGGGCAGGCCGCCATCGCCGCGTACAAGATCGGCGGCGAGCAGCTCTTCTTCCCGAACGCAGGCCAGTGAACGGCGCGCCGGTCGATGACGGGGCCGGGCCACGCGATGCGCACGGCCTCGCGTCGGCGATGAAGGCCGTCTTTCGATGAACACCGTGACCGAAGGCTGGGCGCTGGCCTGGCACCTCATCACCAGCGCCGACCCCGAACTCGTGCGCATCACGGCGCTCTCGCTGCAGGTGAGCGCCACGGCCTGCCTGATCGGCGCGCTGTTCGGCCTGCTGCTGGGCGCCTGGCTGGCGGTGGCGCGGTTCCCGGGGCATGCGCTGGCCGTGTGGCTGGTGAACACGCTGCTCGCCCTGCCCGCCGTGGTGGTGGGCCTGCTGGTGTACCTGCTGCTCTCGCGCTCGGGGCCGCTGGGCGAACTGGGCATCCTGTTCACGCCGTCGGCGATGGTGGTGGCGCAGAGCGTGCTCGTCACGCCGCTGATCGCCGCGCTGTCGCGCCGGCTCGTGATGGCGGCGCTGGCCGACGGCGGCGACCAGCTGCGCTCGCTGGGCGCCGGGCCGCTGGCCACCGCCCTGCTGATGCTGGTGCACGACCGGATGGGCGTGGCCACCGTGCTGCTCACGGCCTTCGCGCGGGCCATCGCCGAGGTCGGCGCCGTGATGATCGTCGGCGGCAACATCGCCGGCGTCACGCGCGTGATGACCACCACCATCGCGCTGGAGACCAGCAAGGGCGACCTCGCGCTGGCCCTGGCGCTGGGCATCGTGCTGCTGGCGGTGGTCGGTGCGGTCAACGGCGCCATCGGGCTGCTGCAATGGCTGGCCACGCGTCCGCTGAACACTGCCCCGCCGGCGAAGCCGCGCGCGGTGCGCCGCGCGCCCGCCCCGCACACGCCGGCCGTGGCCGGCACGGTGCCGCTGATCCGGCTCGAGCGCGCCACGGTGCGCTTCGGCGCACTGATCGCGCTGGACGAGGCCTCGCTGACCCTGCACCGGGGCGACCGGCTCGTGCTCGTGGGCGCCAACGGCTCGGGCAAGACCACGCTGCTGCGGCTGCTGCACGGGCTGCTGCCCTGCGAAGGACGCTGCGAGCGCCTGCCGCTGCGGCCCGAAGGCCGCCTGCCGCGCGCGGCCATGCTGTTCCAGCGCCCGTTCCTGCTGAGCCTGTCGGTGTGGCGCAACGTGTGGGTGGGCCTGTGGCTGGCGGGCGTGCCGGCCGCCGAACGCAGCGAGCGCTGCGGCCTGGCGCTGGCGCGCGTGGGCCTGCTCGAACATGCCGAGCGCTCGGCGCGTTCGCTGTCGGGCGGCCAGCAGCAGCGCCTGGGCCTGGCGCGCGCCTGGGCGCTGCAGCCGGACATCCTGTTCCTGGACGAGCCCACGGCCAGCCTGGACCCTGGCGCCAAGAACGAGATCGAGGCCCTCATCGAAGAAGTCGCCCACAGCGGCGTGACGATCGTGATGAGCACGCACAACCTCGGGCAGGCCAAGCGCCTGGCCACGCGCGTGGCGTACCTGCACGCGGGGCGCATCGTGGTCGAGCGGCCCGTGGCGAGCTTCTTCGATTCGGACGATCTGCCGCCCGAGGCTGCCCAGTTCCTGCAGGGTGAGCTGGGCTGGTACCTTCAGCCCTAGCGCCGGCGGGCGGGTCGGCGGTTCCGCGCCCCTCGCCTTCGCTTACACGGCATCCCGATCCAGCGAGGCAAAATACCGCGATGGAAATCACTGTCGCGGTCTCGCTGCCGACACGCCTTCCTTCCGGGTCTGGGCGCGGCCATTTCTTTCGCCTGCACAGAGACCTCACCGACCGGCTGCGAACGCACGACCGCCCCCCGATAACCGAATACGCAGAGCCCTCATGAAAATAGCCACCTGGAACGTCAACTCCCTCACCGCGCGCCTGCAGCATGTGCTCGACTGGCTCATCGCCAACCCGGTCGATGTGCTGTGCCTGCAGGAGCTCAAGATGACCGACGACAAGTTTCCGCTCGAGGTGCTGAAGTCGGCCGGCTACGAGGCGGCGGTGTTCGGGCAGAAGACCTACAACGGCGTCGCCATCCTCAGCCTGGCGCCGGTGCGCGACGTGGTGAAGAACATCGAGAACTTCGCCGACGAGCAGTCGCGCGTGATCGCCGCCACCATCGATACGCCCTCGGGCCCGCTGCGCGTGATCAACGGCTACTTCGTGAACGGCCAGGAGCCGGGCAGCGAGAAGTTCGCCTACAAGATGAAGTGGCTCGACGCGCTGCACGCCTACATCGCGCGTGAACTCGCTGCGCACCCGAACCTCGTGCTGCTGGGCGACTTCAACGTCACGCCCGAAGACCGCGACAGCTTCGACCCCGTGGGCCTGAAGGAAACGATCCATCACACGACCGAAGAGCGCGACCACTTCAAGGCGCTGCTCGGCCTGGGCCTGACCGACAGCTTCCGCATGTTCGAGCAGCCCGAAAAGAGCTTCTCGTGGTGGGACTACCGCATGCTGGGCTACCAGAAGAATCGCGGCCTGCGCATCGACCACATCCTCGTGAGCGAGCCGCTGCGGCCGCTGGTGAAGGGTTGCGTCATCGACCGCGTGCCGCGCAAGTGGGAAAAGCCGAGCGACCACGCCCCGGTGGTGCTCGAACTCGGCGCGGGCGCCTGACGGCCATGACGACGCCGATCGCCGCACGCCTGGCCCGTTCCGCCGCGATCGCCGCCGCGGCGCTCGCGCTGGCCGCCTGCTCGGTGCTCAAGCCGGGCGGTGGATCGGAAAGCGGCACGGGCAGCACATCGCCCGGCGGCGCAACCGCCACCGAAGGCAGCCGCGACGTGCCGACCGTGCGGCTCATCACCGCGCAGACGCCCGCGATCCGCACCTACCGCAAGACCGGCGCGCGCCACATCTACAAGGCGTATGCCAGCCGCATCTACAAGGGCAAGATCCCGCCGCTGGTGTACGCGGTGGTGGTGGTCGAGACGGAGATCGATGCGAACGGCAAGGTCACCAACGTCACCTTCAGCCGCGTGCCCAGCCATGCGCCCGAAGTGCCGCCGATGATCGCGGAGCTGGTCAAGGCGACCTCGCCCTTGCCGAGCCCCGGCAAGCTGGGCGGTCACACGTATGTCGACACCTGGCTCTGGGACAAGAGCGGCAATTTCCAGCTCGATTCCCTCACGCTCGGCCAGCGCAGCCGGTAATAAAAAAAAGGCCCTGGGAGGGCCTTTTCATTCGATACCGAGTTCCTGGATTTTCCGGGTGATGGTGTTGCGCCCGATGCCCAGCTTCTGGGCCGCCTCGATGCGCCGGCCGCGCGTGTTGGCCAGGGCGGTGAGGATGAGCCGCGATTCGAAGCGGCGCGTGAGCACGTCCCACACGTCGGTGCGGCCTGCGGCCAGCAGCGCCTGAGCCTCGGCTTCGAGGCCGCTTTCCCAGGCGCTGGGGCCGGCGGGGGCACCTGACACCCCTTCGGGCGCGGCGACCACCGGCGCGGACGCATCGCGCTCGACAGCCAGCGGAGCCACCGCAGCAGCCTGCACGGGCGCCGCCACCTCGGCCACCGCCACATGCACGTCCGCCCCGCTGCCCGCCATCACTTCGGGCGGCAGGTCTTTCGACTCGATCAGCTGCGCGGGCGCCATCACGGTGAGCCAGTGGCAGATGTTCTCGAGCTGGCGCACGTTGCCCGGGAAATTGAAGGCCGCGAGCCTGGCGAGTGCCGCATCGGAGATGCGCTTGGGCTCGACGCCCAGCTGGCGCGCGCTCTGCTGCAGGAAGTGGCGCGTGAGCGCGGGCACGTCTTCGCCGCGCTCGCGCAGCGCCGGCAGGCGCAGGCGGATCACGTTGAGTCGGTGGAACAGGTCTTCGCGGAAACCGCCGAGCTTCACGCGCTGCTCGAGGTCCTGGTGTGTGGCTGCAATGACGCGCACATTGGCCTTGACCGAGTTGTGGCCGCCCACGCGGTAGAAGTGGCCGTCGCTGAGCACGCGCAGGAGGCGCGTCTGCAGGTCGAAGGGCATGTCGCCGATTTCGTCGAGGAACAGCGTGCCGCCTTCGGCCTGCTCGAAGCGGCCGCGGCGCATGGTCTGCGCGCCGGTGAAGGCGCCGCGCTCGTGGCCGAAGAGTTCGCTCTCGAGCAGGTCTTTCGGAATGGCGGCTGTGTTGATTGCCACGAAGGGGCCGTTGGCACGCGGCGAGTGTTTATGCAGCGCGCGCGCCACCAGCTCCTTGCCCGAGCCCGATTCGCCGGTGATGAGCACCGTGACGTTGCTCTGCGACAGCCGGCCGATGGCACGGAACACGTCCTGCATCGCGGGCGCCTGGCCGAGCATTTCGGGCGCGGCGACCATGCGCTCTTCGGACACTTCCTCGCGCTGGCTTTCGTCGACGGCGCGGCGGATGAGTTCCACGGCGCGCGGCAGGTCGAAGGGCTTGGGCAGGTACTCGAAGGCGCCGCCCTGGAAGGCCGAGACCGCGCTGTCAAGGTCGGAGAAGGCGGTCATGATGATGACCGGCAGGCCGGGGTGCTTGGCCTTGATCTTGTCGAGCAGGTCGAGCCCCGATCCGCCCGGCATGCGGATGTCGCTCACCAGGACCTGCGGGCCCTGCTGCTCGTCGCCTTCGGCCTGTTCGAGCGCGGCCAGCACTTCGCGTGTGTTCGTGAAGCTGCGCGTGGGCAGGTCTTCGCGCAGCAGCGCCTTCTCGAGCACGAAGCGTATCGATTGGTCGTCATCAACTATCCAGATCGGCTTCATGCATCTCCTCTGTTGCCGGGGCTGCGCTAGGGCAGCGGAATCAATATCTTGAAATCGGTTCGGCCCGGGACGCTGTCGCACTCGATCACGCCGTGATGCTGTTGCACAAAAGTTTGTGCAAGCGTCAGTCCCAGCCCGGTCCCGCCTTCCCTGCCCGAAACGAGCGGATAGAAGATGCGGTCCTTGATCGTGTCCGGCACACCCGGTCCATTGTCGATGACATGCAATTCCAGTGCCAATCGATACCACTGCTTGTTGAAGATCACCTGGCGGGCCACGCGGGTCTTGAAAGTGATCTGCGCGTCGCCCGCCGCGCGGCGCTCGGCCAGGGCCTGCGCCGCGTTGTGCGCGATGTTGAGGGTGGCCTGGATGAGCTGCTCGCGGTCGCCGCGGAACTCGGGAATGGAGACGTCGAAGTCGCGCTCGATGTGCAGGTCGCGCGGAAACTCCGCCAGGATGACCGAGCGCACGCGCTCGCACACCTCGTGGATGTTCACGTCGCCCACCACGTGCGGGCGCCGGTGCGGCGCCAGCAGCCGGTCGACCAGCGTCTGCAGCCGGTCGGCCTCGTGGATGATGACCTGGGTGTATTCGATGAGGTCGCGCGACTCGACCTCCATCTGCAGTAACTGCGCCGCGCCGCGGATGCCGCCCAGCGGGTTCTTGATCTCGTGCGCGAGGTTGCGGATGAGTTCCTTGTTGGCCTGCGCCTGGTCGATCAGGCGCTCCTCGCGGTCCTGGCGCACCTGCTGCTCCAGCGGCGACATCTCGATGATGAGCTCGCCCTTCTTGTCGCCGTGCGCGAGCGTGACCTGCACGGGCATCAGCTCGTGGTTCACGCGCCGCAAAAAGGCCTCGTAGCGCAGCGTGGCGAAGTCGTTGCTGCTGGCGCCGTCGAGCGCGGTGCGCAGCACCTGCGGCTCATGGAAACAGGCGCCGAACTGCGAGCCCTCGAGCGTGCGCCGCGAGGTACCCAGCGCGTCTTCGAGGCCTGCATTGGCGAACAGCACCGAGCCGTCGCTGTTGACCACCGCGATCAGCGTGGACAAGAGGTCGAAGGCGCGAAAGCGCGGATTGGCGCCAGTCGCCTTCTTGCCGAACACCATGGACTGCGCGCCGCTTACTGCGCCTGCGGCTTGCCGGGCAGGCGGCCGATTTCGCGGCGGATGCCGGCGATGTCGCTCTCGTTGCGCGCGAGTTCGGCCTTCATCTCGGCCACGCGGTCCAGGTACTTCTGGTAGTTGCGGCCTTCGCTGCCCTGCTTCTCGGGCTCGCCGTTGTTGTATTCCTTCTTGAGCTCGGTCTGGCGGGCCTCGGCCTTGCGCAGCTCGGCCTCGAGCACCGAACGCGCCTCGCCGTCGCGGGCGCGCTGGTCGACGCCTTCGACGCGCGGGCTGCCCGCCGGGGCGCGCGCGGCCGAACCGCCCGAGCCCGACGACGACGCACTGCCACCACCGCCGCCCGAGGGCTTCGTGCCCTGCACGACGGTGACGTTGCCGCCTTCCATGATCTTGCAGCCCTTTTGCTGGGCCACGGTCGCGTTGTTGGTGTACTCGTTGCCGCAGCGCCAGACGCGCTCTTGCGCGAGCGCCGCCGTGGCGGTGGCGAACGAGGCGGCGGCCAGGAAAATCAGGGAAGCAGTCTTCATTTGGATCCGGAGAGGGCGCGACAAACGCGCATTTTGATGCAATTCGGGCCCGCTCACGACAGGGTGTTCCGCACCAAGGAAAAAGGACGGCCGGGGCCGTCCTTTTGTCTTACTTGCCCGCCGGGGCGGGCTCGTTGTGGCGCTTTTTACAGCGAGTAGTACATGTCGAACTCGACGGGGTGCGTCGCCATGCGGAAGCGCGTGACTTCCTGCATCTTGAGGTCGATGTACGCGTCGATGTACGAGTCGGTGAACACGCCGCCCTTGGTCAGGAACGCACGGTCCTTGTCCAGGTGCTCCAGGGCCTGGTCCAGGCTGTGGCAGACGGTCGGGATCAGCGCGTCTTCTTCCGGCGGCAGGTGGTACAGGTCCTTGCTGGCGGCTTCGCCCGGATGGATCTTGTTTTCCACGCCGTCCAGGCCGGCCATCAGCAGCGCGGCAAAGCCCAGGTACGGGTTCATCAGCGGATCGGGGAAGCGCGCTTCGACGCGGCGGCCCTTCGGGTTGGCCACGAACGGGATGCGGATCGAGGCCGAGCGGTTCTTGGCCGAGTAGGCCAGCTTCACCGGGGCTTCGAAGCCGGGGACCAGGCGCTTGTAGCTGTTGGTACCGGGGTTCGTGATGGCGTTCAGGGCACGGGCGTGCTTGATGATGCCGCCGATGTAGTGCAGCGCGAAGTCCGACAGGCCTGCGTAGCCGTCGCCGGCGAACAGGTTCTTGCCGTCCTTCCAGACCGACTGGTGCACGTGCATGCCGGAGCCGTTGTCGCCGACGATGGGCTTGGGCATGAAGGTGGCGGTCTTGCCATAGGCGTGGGCCACGTTGTGGATCACGTACTTCTGCAGCTGAACCCAGTCGGCGCGCTGCACCAGCGTGCTGAAGCGGGTGCCGATCTCGAGCTGGCCGGCGTTGGCCACTTCATGGTGATGCACTTCGACCGGGATGCCCAGCGATTCGAGCACCAGGCTCATTTCCGAGCGCATGTCCTGGAAGCTGTCGACCGGGGGCACCGGGAAGTAGCCGCCCTTGACTGCGGGACGGTGGCCGCTGTTGCCGTGCTCGAACTCCTTGTCGGTGTTCCACGAGGCTTCTTCGGACTCGATCTTCACGAAGCAGCCCGACATGTCGTTCTTCCAGCGCACGCCGTCGAACACGAAGAATTCGGGTTCCGGTCCGAAGTAGGCGGTGTCGCCCAGGCCGGAAGCCTTCATGTACGCCTCGGCGCGCTTGGCGAGCGAGCGCGGGTCGCGCTCGTAGGCCTTGCCGTCGGCCGGGTCGATCACGTCGCAGGTCAGGATCAGCGTCGTTTCTTCGAAGAACGGGTCGATGTTGGCGGTGTTCGGGTCGGGCATGAGCTGCATGTCCGAGGCTTCGATGCCCTTCCAACCGGCGATGGACGAACCGTCGAACGCGTGGCCCGAGGTGAATTTGTCTTCATCGAAGTGCGACACGGGCACGGTCACGTGCTGCTCTTTGCCGCGGGTGTCGGTGAAGCGCAAGTCGACGAACTTGACCTCGTTTTCCTTGACGAGCTTGAGTACATCGGCGACGGTCTTTGCCATCAGTTTCTCCTGAGTTGGATGGTGGTTAGGAATACAGGGACGGGAGGATGCAGTTTCTGTGCCATTGTCACCCCGCCGGATGAGGCCCGGGTGACGGCCCAGGGGCTGCCGGAAAAGGAAAAAATCACCAAATTGGTGCAATGCAGATTAACGCACCAATTCAGGGCCAAGCTTCGCATCGAAAGTGTGCAGACCTTCGATGAGCTGGCCATAGGCGGCATCGAGCTTCGCGGGGTCGCCCTTGACGCCCAGCTCGATGTGGCGCCCGTACTGCGGGTGATCCACGCTGGGGAGGCTGAACACCTTGATGCCGGCGTGGGCCTGCTCGATGGCCTGCATCAGGGGCGTGAGGGTGGCTTCCATCGCACCGAAAACGATCACGGACTTCTCGGCAATGGCGTTGCGGGTGAACAGATCGGCATACCGGCTGTCGAGCACCGACTCGATCATGGGCCAGGCCATGACCGGAAAGCCCGGCACGAAATGCACGTGCTCGACGCTGAACCCCGGGATCTTGTTGTACGGGTTGCGGATGATCGACGCGCCCTGCGGAAACACGCCCATGTTCAGGCGGTGGATGTTGTCGGGCCGGTCGGGTTCGTAGGGCACGCCCTGCTCCAGGGCCGTGTCCTGCATGCGCTCGCGGATCAGCGCCTCGGCCTCGGGGTGCAGCGCCAGCGGCACGCGCAGGGCCTGGGCGGCGCACTGGCGGGTGTGGTCGTCGGGCGTGGCGCCGATGCCGCCGGTCGAGAACACGATGTCGCCCGAGGCGAAGGCGCGCATCAGGGCCGCGGTGATCCGCGTGGGCTCGTCGCCCACGTACTCGGCCCAGCCCAGCTGGAGGCCGCGCGCGGCCAGCAGCTCGATGACCTTGGCCATGTGCTTGTCGGCCCGCTTGCCGGAAAGGATCTCGTCGCCGACGACGATGAGACCGAATGCGCGTGTCATGGAGAACTCCATTGAGAAAGAGCGGCCTTGTTGGCCTCGGTGGCTTCGGCCGCCTCGAGCGTCTGCTGCGCGTCGCCGCTGCCGGCCGCGGGCTGCTGCGCCGCGCGCTGGGCGCGCAGCTGGGTCAGGGCGTCGAGGCAGTAGTGCGCGAACCAGAGCGCGGAGAAAGCAAAGACCAGCGTGTAGATCCAGATGGCGATCGGCACCAGCACGAAGAAGGCGGCGGCGAACAGCAGGCCCGAGGCCCAGACGATGCTCGGCGCGGCGCCCAGGTAGCCGCACAGCACGCCGATGCACAGCAGTGGCAACCGGTGGGCGCGCAGCAGCGCGGCGCGTTCCTCGGGGCTGGCGTGCTCGGCCAGCGCGTCGAAGCTCATCACCCGGTAGGTCAGCCAGCCCCAGATCAGCGGCGGCAGGATCAGCACCAGCGGCGGAATGAGCCACAACGGCATCGACACCACCAGAGCGATCAGCGCCAGCACGGTGGCGCCGAGCGAGCGCAGCACGCTGCCGAAGAAGGAGGCGCCCTTCTTCTGCTCCAGCGTGGGAAAGCGCCGTTCGGCCACGAGCTTGGTGAGCGCCGGCGCCATGAAGCCGGCCACGATGAGCAGCGACAGCACGACGATCAGCGGCGTGACGCCGAACACCACCACCAGCGGCGCCAGCGCGGCCGTGACGTCACTGGAGAACAGGCGCCCGATCCAGGCCCAGAAGCTGGACAGCAGCGGCCAGGCGTCGAGGGCCTCGCGCGTCCAGGCGACAGCCGCGTCCCAGTAGAAGTAGCCGAGCCCTGCGGCCAGCAGCACCATGAGCGCCAATGGCAGGAGCGACAGCACGATCACGCGCGGGAGCATGCAATAGGCCACCGCGCGCCAGAAGGAGTCGAGGAGCAGGCGCATGAGGTTCGAGGATAGCGCAAGGCCCCGGCCCGCCAGCCGCCGGGCCTGCGGGTGGATCAGGCGCGGCCGAACAGCCGCTTCAGCCCCAGCCACTGCTGCGACCAGAAGCCCTGGCCGTAGTCGCGCGGCCGACCGTCGGCGCCGGGCTCGACCTGGTCGCGGATGCCGGTCGGGTCGTAGCGGTTCTCGAAGTTGGCGGTGCGAAAGAGCATGTCCCACCAGGGCAGCAGCACGCCGAAGTTGTGGCCGCCGAGCGTGCTCCGGCCGTGCGACTCGTGGCCCAGCCCGATGCTGTGGTGCAGCCGGTGAAAGCGCGGGCTGACCCACAGCCGCTCGCCGATGGCCCCGAAGCTCAGCCGCAGGTTGGCGTGCTGCAGGCTCTCGCTGAGCTGGGTGAAGGCCACGACGGCGATGAACTGGCCCGGCGCCACGCCGATCAGCTGCGCCACGATGACGATGAGCGTGTCGTGGATGACATCGTCCAGCAGGTGGTTGCGGTCGTCGCTCCACATCGTCATCTGGCGTTGCGAGTGGTGCAGCGAATGCAGGCTCCACCACCAGTTGAACTGGTGCTGGCCGCGGTGGATCCAGTAGCCGACGAAGTCGAGCACCACGAGGTAGATGGCAAAAGCCACCCACGGCACGTCGGTCACGCCGGGCCAGGCCTCGTCCAGGTGGAAGGTGCCCCACCCCGCCATGCGCAGGCTGCCGAGCAGGTCGTCGAACAGGGGCTGCAGCGTGAAGAACAGCGCCAGCCGGAACAGGCCCAGCCGGTGGATCAGCGTGTAGAGCACGTCGGTGCGGATGGCGCGGCGGTCGGTCATGGGCTCGACCGCGCGCCAGCGCTGCAGCGGGCCGATGACGGCCAGCAGCACGAGGATCTGGATCACGCCGACCAGCAGCCAGCCGGTGGCGTCGAAGGCGTCCTCGGCCCAGCCGCCCAGGCCGATGGCGTACACCAGCGGCTGCACGGCGGTCTCGAAGAGCCAGCCCTGCATGGCGGAAAAAACGTCGGTCAACCAGTCGATCACGGCGAAAACTCAGGAATCAAGGATGGGAGGCGATCCAGGCGCGGTAGTCCGGATGCTGGCGCAGGGTGCGAAAGCAGAAGCCCTTGGCCTTCAGGCCGACGATCAGCGGCTCGAGGTTGGCGGGCGCCCACGGGTCCTTGCGCGACCAGATGCCCAGGTGCGCCAGCAGGATGTCGCCGGGGCGGATGCCTGCCAGCGCCTGGGCCAGCAGCTTCTGATTGCTGAAGGCCTCGCTGGGCAGCTCGTCGCCCAGGAAGCCGGCGGGCGACCAGCCCACGTGCGCGTAGCCGCAGTCCCTGGCGGCCGCCAATAAAGCGGGCGAGGTCTTGCCGCCCGGCGCGCGGTACAGCGGCAGCGGCTTCTTGCCGGTGATGGCGGCCAGCCGGTCGGACGACTTGCGGATGTCGGCGCAGTACTGGGCCGCGCTCCAGACCGACTCCTTGCCGGTCTGCGGGCCGGCCGACGGCTTGATGCGAAAGCTGGGCGGCGTGCCCTTGACGTCGCCGCGCCAGTAGGCGTGGTCGTAGGTGTGCGAGCCGAACTCGTGGCCTTCGGCCGCCCTCGCCTTCCACCACGGCGCCCAGTGGTCGTCCAGGCTGTCGCCGTCGGTCTGGGTGCGCTCGGCGGCGGCGAAGAAGGTGACGCGCACGTCCTGGCGCTTGAGCACGTCGGCCACCAGCGGGGCGATGCCCATGTGGCCGGTGTCCAGCGTCAGGTAGACCGGCTTGTCGCAGGCGGCGGCTTCCTGGGCCCCGGCCGCCGGCACGGTGGCGCAGGCCAGCGCCGCGACGGCGAAGGCCACCCCGGCGGTGCGCAAGCCGCGCACGCGCTCAGATGCGCTTGGCATGGTCGAGGGTCCAGACGCCGTGCGGCGAGCGGCCGACGTTGATCTGCCGCACGACCTTCTGGCTCGCGAGATCGACCACCGTGAGCTTCTTGGCCCAGCGCGAGGTCACGTACAGCGTCTTGCCGTCGGCCGACACGTCCATGCAGTCGGGGCCGCCGGGCACGGCGTAGTTGGCGACGACCTTCAGCGTGGTCAGGTCGATGCGGCTGATGGTGTTGGCCACCCGGTTGCTCACGAACACGGTCTTGCCGTCGCCGGCCGAGCGGAAGGCGTGGGCGCCCTTGCCGGTGGGGATCTTGCCGACCAGCTTGGGCTGGGCGCCGGCCACGTCGAACACCTGCACGCCGTCGCTGCCGGTGAGGCCCACGAGCAGCGTCTTGTCGTTGTGGGCGCCGAAGATGTCGGCCGGCATGGCGCCGGTGGCCATGCGCCAGCGGATGGTCTGCGTCGGCAGGTCGACCGCGATCAGCTCGTCGCTGTCCTGCATGGTGACGTAGGCCACGGTGCTGGTGTTGTCGATCCAGATGTGGCTGGGCGTCTTGCCGGTGGCGATGCGCTTGACCAGCTTCAGGTCTTTGCCGTCCCAGCGGTACACGTCGACGTGGTTCAGGCGGTTGGCCGCCGTGACGAACCACTTCATGTCGCGCGAGAACTGCAGCTGGTACGGATCGATGATGCCGTACACCACGCGCTGCACCTCGGCCGTGCGCGGGTCCAGGAAGGTGAGCGAATCGCCCGCCGAATTGGCCACGATGACCGACTTCTCGTCGGGCGTCATGTAGATGTGGTGCGGCTCCTTGCCGGTGGGAATGCGCTGCTTCTCGGTCCAGTCGACCGGGTTGATCACGCTCACGCTGGCGTCCAGCGAATTGAGCACAAAAACCGGTGGAGGGGCCGGCGGCGCCGCCGCGGCGGGGAGGGTCACCAGGGCTGTCAGGCACAGGCAGGACAGCAGGAAGGCCGCGATGCGGCCGTTCGGGCGGGCAGGGAGTCGCAAGGGAAGGTTCCGGGAGAGGGTTAACAATCTTAACGGTCGAACCCGACAAACAGCTGACCGCCGGCGCGCCCTCACCCGCTGTTGCGCCCGGCGCCTTGACCTATGTCAAGCGGCCCGGGGCACGGGCGCGCGCAGCTGGGCCACCTGCTCGGCCGTGAGCCAGCGCCATTGCCCCGGCGCCAGGTCGTCCGGCAGCGCCAGGCCGCCGATGCGCGAGCGATGCAGGCCCTCGACCCGATTGCCGACCGCGGCCAGCATGCGCTTGACCTGGTGGTACTTGCCTTCGGTGAGCGTGAGCCGCAGGTGCAGTGGGCTGTCGGACTCGCAGGCGGCCGCGCGCACGGGCTTCGGATCGTCGTCGAGCACCACGCCGGCCAGCAATTTGGCGATCTGCGCCTCGTCGATCGGGTGCTTGGCCGTCACCTCGTAGACCTTGGGCACATGGTGCTTGGGCGAGCCCATCTTGTGGATGAACTGGCCGTCGTCGGTCAGCAGCAGCAGGCCGGTCGTGTCCTGGTCGAGCCGGCCGATGGCCTGCACGCCTTGCACCGCGCCTTTGTTGGGGCGCAGGCGCAGCGGCGACGGCAGCAGCGTGTAGATGCTCGGGTAGGTCGAGGGCTTCTGCGAGCACTCCGTGCCGGCCGGCTTGTGCAGCATCAGGTAGGCCTTCTCGTGGCAGGCCCACTCGGTGCCCTGCACGGTGAACAGCAGGCCTTCGGGGTCGAGGTCGGCGAAGGGGTCGGTCACGGCCGCGCCGGCGATGCTCACGTGGCCTTGCTGGACCAGGCCCGCGCACACGCGGCGGGTGCCGAAGCCCTGGGTATAGAGGATGTCTTGCAGGTGCATGAGAAATGAAAAAAGCGGCCGTGCCGACAGGGGCACGACCGCCTTCAAGTGTGCCGCAGGTTCAGTAGCCTGCCGCCAGGCCCGTGTTGCGGCGCGGATCGTTGGCGCCGTAGAAGCGGTTGGCGCCCACCGGCTTGCCGCCCAGCGAGGGCGCGCCGACGATGATCGCCGCCAGGTGGTTGGCCGGCTGCGGCACGCCCAGGTTGTGGCCCATGTCGGTCAGGATCTTGCGGGTGTCGGGGCTGATCGCGAAGGTCTCGACGTTGGTCACGTCGGGCAGCCATTGCTGGTGGAAGCGCGGTGCATCGACAGCTTCCTGCACGTTCATGCCGTAGTCGACCACGTTCAGGATGGTGTGCAGCACGGCCGTGATGATGCGGCTGCCGCCGGGCGTGCCGACCACGAACACCGGCTTGCCGTCTTTCGACACGATGGTCGGGCTCATCGAGCTCAGCGGGCGCTTGCCCGGGGCGATGGCGTTGGCCTCGCCCTGCACCAGGCCGTACATGTTGGGCACGCCGATCTTGGAGGTGAAGTCGTCCATCTCGTTGTTCAGCAGCACGCCGGTCTTGTCGGCCGTGACCTTGGCGCCGAACCAGTCGTTCAGCGTGTAGGTGACCGAGACCGCATTGCCCCACTTGTCGGTGATCGAGTAGTGGGTGGTGTTGCTGCCTTCATGCGGCGCCACGCCGGGCTTGATGTCCTTGGAGACGCCGGCCTTCTTGGGGTCGATGGCGGCGCGGATCTTGGCGGCGTAGCCCTTGTCGAGCAGGCGATCGAGCGGGTTCTTCACGAAGTCGGGGTCGCCCAGGTAGCTGTTGCGGTCCACGTAGGCGTGGCGCATGGCTTCGATCTGGTAGTGCACCGACTCCGCCGAACGGAAGCCCAGATCCTTGAGCGGATAGCCCTCCAGGATGTTGAGCATCTCGCAGATGATCACGCCGCCCGAACTCGGAGGCGGCGCCGACACCACGCGGTAGCCGCGGTAGTCGCACTCGACCGGCGCGAGCTCGCGCGTCTTGTACTGGTCGAGGTCGGCCTGCGTGATGATGCCCTTGCCGGCCTGGCTCGACGCCACGATGGCCTTGCCGACCCAGCCCTTGTAGAAGCCGTCGGTGCCCTTGGCGCTGATTTCCTTCAGTGTCTTGGCGAGGTCTTTCTGCACCAGCTTCTGGCCGACCGCGAAGGGCTCGCCCTTGTTCAGGAAGATGGCGCCGGAGACCGGGTCTTTCTTGAAGTCGTTGGTGGCGGTGAGCAGCATGTCGATGTCGCCCTGCTCCAGCGCGAAGCCCTTGTCGGCCAGCTGGACCGAGGGGGCGATGAGGTCGGCGCGCTTCATGGTGCCGTACTTCTCGCGCGCGTACTCCATGCCCGACACCGAGCCCGGCACGCCCACGGCGAGGTGGCCGTGGGTGCTCAGGCCCTTGACGACGTTGCCGTCTTTGTCGAGGTACATGTTGGCCGTGGCGGCCAGCGGTGCCTTCTCGCGGAAGTCCAGGAAGGTCTTGCGGCCGTCGGCCAGCTGCACGGTCATGAAGCCGCCGCCGCCCAGGTTGCCCGCCGCCGGGTACACCACCGCCAGCGCATAACCCACGGCCACGGCCGCATCGACCGCGTTGCCGCCGCGCTTGAGCACATCGACGCCGACCTTGCTGGCCAGGTGCTGCGCGCTCACGACCATGCCGTGTTCGGCCGCCACCGGCGCCTGCGACGCGGCCTGCGAGCCGCCGGCCGCCGCCAGGGTGAGCGCGGCCGCGACGGCAGCGCGCAGGGTGGGGGTCCACTTGAAGTGCTGCATGGAAAAGTCTCCTCTGTGCGTTGGATGAAGAATGAGGGAGGGGTGAATGGAACGTGGGTCCGTCAGGCCGTGAGCAGCGCCTTGCGCCGCAGGCTTTGCAGCGCCTGCGCCACCTGCTCCTGCGCGAAGGCGTGCAGCGCCGACGGATCGGTCAGCGGCTGGTCCTCCTTCAGGAAGCGCAGGCGTTCGGCGCGCACCTCGTCGAGCAGGAAGGCGGCCAGCGCCTCATGCGTGTGCGCCCCGTCGAGCAGCGGCAACAGGCTGCGTTCGAGCACCGTGAGCGACACCGGCTCGTGCCACTGGTTGCAGAGCACGGCCGTCGCCTGCGACGCGGGCACGCCGGCCAGCGCGCGCCGCACCGGCGCCAGCGCCTGCGGCAACGCGGACACGGCAGAAGCCGCCGGCACCGGCGTGCGCCGGATGCGCAGCGCGCCGAGGATCAGCAGTTCCTCGAGCATGGCGAGCACGATGGGCTCGACGGCTGCGCGCGGCTCGCCGGTGAGCGTCACCACCGCGGCCAGCAGCGCCTCGGTCGACATCGAACACGGATAGCTCGCGTCGAGCGCTTGCGCCACCGCCTTGTGCGCCGGCAACCGCAACGTGACCTTCAGGTCGCGCAGCGCGGTGCAAGGCTGCTCGCGGGTGTCGATGGTGAGCGCATCACCGCCATCGACGCGGAAGACGCCGGCGAATTCCAGCGCGCGCAGGCGGGGCACCTCGAGGCGGTAGCGGATGTTCGCGGCGTTGCCCTGCTTCACCAGCAGCGTCTGGCGGAAGGTGCGGTTGACCAGGAAGTCGAGGTACTGCTCCATCATCACCTGGCTGCCGCCGCACTCGCGCAGCAGCGGGTCGCGCACCTTCTCGCCGTAGTTCTGCACGAACATGGTCGAGGGCTCGGCGTCGCACAGGTAGGCCAGCCCGCGCGCCTCGGCACGGGCGACGAACTCCTTGAAATAGCAGGGCTCGTTGCAGGGCTCGAGGAACTCGTGCAGCAGGTAGTAGTTGCCGGAGTTGCGCACGATCGGCATCGTCTCTTCGAGCGTCTTGCGCAGCACGCTGTCGGGCCGGGCCGACTGTTCGAGGAACTCGAGCATGCCGCGCGCGTACGAGAGCTTTTCTTCGGGCGTGTCGCGCGGGCCACCGCGCAGAATCATCGCGTCGCGCACGATCTCGCGCGCCTTCCAGCCGGGGTACACGTTGTAGCTCACGTACACCACGCCATTGGGCGCCAGGTTCTCGGCGCACACGCGCAGGATGGCGTCCTGCACCGGCCCCGGCACCCAGCTGTAGACGCCGTGGCAGACGATGTAGTCGAACAGGCCGAACGAGGCGTCGATGTCGGCGATGTTGAAGGCCTTGAGCTCGATGTTCGACAGCCCCGCCTGGTCGAGCGCCGCGGCGCCCTGCGCCACCTGCACGCGCGACAGGTCGACCCCGACCGCTTGGGCTTGCGGATGGCGCGCCGCGAACGGAATCAGGTTGCCGCCGGCGGCGCAGCCCAGCTCGAGCACGCGCGCCTTCTGCGGCGGCGGCGCCTCGAGTCCGAACAGGAAGGCCAGGGCTTCCAAGTGCTCCACGGCGGACTGGGGAAACGGGTGCGAGTCGTAGGGCACCGCATCGTAGTAACTGGTGAGCGTGGAAGTCAGAGAGTCCGGCACGAACGTCCTTTGGGGATCGGAAGGGGCTGCAGCAGTGCTCGCAGACTATAGCCCCGTGCCCTCGCAAAAAGAAGCCGGCGCGGGCCGACCCGCCCTGCCCTGGCCGCAGGCTCATGCGCTTGCACGACCTCTTTAGAATGGCCCGATGAACTGGCGCATCACACTGTTTCCCCTGGCTTTGGTCATTGCCGGCTGCTCGACGCCGCCCAACCAGATCGTTCCCTTCCGCGACGGTGTGCTGCGTGCCATGACCTACACCCAGGCCTCGGACTACTGCAGCGCCAAGGGACAGGACCCGAAGTGGCTCGGCAAGGCACCCGCCGAATCCGGCGTGCTGTTCCAGTGCCAGTGAGCCACCGCACCACCCGCCGCATCACGCAGGGCTGACGCCCGGCCGCACCGCTCAGGCGTCGATGTCGATGAGCGCCAACCCGCTCTCGCGGTCGCAGGTCTTGCGCAGGTAGCCCGGCGACTCGACCATTTCATGGCGAGGCGTGTCCTTCCGTTCGAAACGTCAGCGCGGGGAGTTCTGCCTGCAGTCCTCGGCGGTGCCCCGGCAGTCGTCCTGGCGCGAGGGCGCGCCAGGGTCGTCCGCGCGGGGCTTGTCCTCGCCGGCCGGCTTCGCGTCCGCCGGTGGCTTTTTCACCATGCCGGGGTCGCGGTCGGGCGGCGCGGGCTTCACCAGCCGCGGATGGCCATGGGGCGGCGGCTTCACGAGGAGCTCGGGGTCGGGGCCAGGTTGCGCTTGCGGCTTGACCGGCGGTGGCGGCGGCTTGTCGGCCGACTGCGCGGCAGCCGGCCCGGCAACGAGCGCCGCGACACCCAGGACCCCGATGGCGAGGCTTCCGGCAAACATCGATTTCGTTGGATTGCGCATGGCGTTCACCCATGGCCCGAAGGTTTCACCGGGGCGCTCCCGGCGGTGTAGGCCTCTTTCGCCAATGACCGCAAGTCGGCGTCGCGGTGCCTGCGACGCTGGCGCAGCCGCCGGGCGATGGCCGCAGGGATGGCGCGCGCTCAGCCCGCTAGGCTGACGCGCACCACGCACGCCGGCGGCACCAGAATCTCGTCGCAGTTCGGCCCGGCCCCGCCGCGGTCGATCACCACGAAGCTGGCCGGCTGCTGCGTGACCACCAGCGGGTGGTGCCAGACGCCGCGCGCGTAGTTCACGCCCTGCCGCCCGTCGGTGACGAAGGCGCGGATGTCTTCCACGCGCACCGTGTCGCCCGCCGGCGCCACCACCACGAGAAATCGGCTGCCGTCCATCGGCACGAAGGCCTGGCTGCCCAGCGGGTGGCGCTCCAGCATGCCCACCTGCAGCGGCATCGCGTAGGGCTGCGTCTCGAAGATGTTCACCAGCACGCGGCTGTCGCCGGGGCCCGGGTCCACGCGCGCCAGGTCGTGAAAGCGCGTGGTCATGCCCGCGTTGATCGGCATCGCCCGGGCGTGCGCGCTCTCGATGACGTCGCCGAACGCGGCGAACGCCTCGCGCGTCAGCGGCTGCGCAACGAGCGCAAGCGTCGCGGGCGTGCCCGGCGCCGGGGGCAGGAAAGTGGGGCTGGCAATCGTCAACAGAAACTCCTCGGCTTTTGGTCCAACTGGTATTACCAGTATCCTTGCGATACATCCACTCAGTCAATCTCCCGGCGTCAGGGAAATCGCTAGTGTCCAATGGCGCATGAGGCCTTAAGGTCTCGGTCGCGTTAAATCATACCGGTAATACCAGTTAATCCACCCATCGACGCCTTCGAGGACCGCCATGTCAACCACCACCCTTCATGCGCCGCTGCAGCCGGCCACCACCTCTGCTGCAGCGGAGAACGCGCTCTACAAGAAAGTGGCATGGCGACTCATGCCGTTCCTGACGCTCTGCTACGTGGCCGCCTACCTGGACCGCGTGAACGTCGGCTTCGCCAAGCTGAACATGCTCAGCGACCTGCAGTTCAGCGAAGCCATGTACGGGCTGGGCGCGGGGCTGTTCTTCATCGGCTACTTCTTCTTCGAGGTGCCGAGCAATCTGCTGATGCACCGCATCGGCGCCAAGGCCACCATCTCGCGCATCATGATCACGTGGAGCCTGATCTCGGCCGCGATGATGTTCGTGACCACGCCCACGCAGTTCTACGTGCTGCGCTTCCTGCTCGGGGCGGCCGAGGCCGGCTTCTACCCGGGGATGATCCTGTACCTCACCTACTGGTTTCCCTCGCACCGCCGCGCCAAGATGGTGGCGGTGTTCATGTGCGCGATTCCGGTGTCGGGCGTGCTGGGCGGACCACTGTCGGGCCTGATCATGGACGCCATGCACGGCATGGGCGGGCTGCGCGGCTGGCAGTGGCTGTTTCTCATCGAGGCGCTGCCCTCGCTGGTGATCGGCCTGCTCGTCATCGTGTACCTCGACAACAGCATCCAGGGCGCACGCTGGCTGACGGCCGAAGAAAAGGCCGTGCTCGCACGCAACATCGCCGCCGAGAACGCCACCAAGGGCGGCACCAGCCACATGACGCTGCGCGCGCTGTTCGCCGACCGCCGCATCGTGAAGATGGCGCTGATCTGCTTTTGCACGGTGATGGGCCAGTACGGCCTGACCTTCTGGCTGCCCACGCTGGTGCGCCAGTCGGGCGTGTCGGGCGCGCTGAACATCGGCCTGCTCACGGCCATTCCCTTTGCCGTGGCCATCGTCTCGATGCTGCTGGTGAGCCGCAGCTCCGACCGCATGCGCGAACGCCGCTGGCACCTGATCGTGCCCTTCTGCTGCGGCGCGCTGGGCCTGACGCTGAGCGCGATCTTCAGCAACAACGTGTACCTCTCGCTGGCCGCATTGGCCCTGGCCGCGGGTGGCAGCCTGGCGACGTCGCCGCTGTTCTGGAGCCTGCCGACTGCCATCCTGTCGAGCGCGGGCGCGGCGGCGGGCATTGCGCTCATCAACTCCTTCGCCAACCTGGCGGGCTTCGTGAGCCCGTACATGATCGGCCTGATCAAGGACGCGACGAAAAGCACCGACATCGCCCTGTTCGTGCTGGCCGGCGTGCTGCTGTTCGGCGCCTTCCTCACCTGGACGGTGCCGGCCAAGCTGGTCAACAAGTAGGGAAGGCCCGGGGTGCGGCCACAGTAAGATTTCCAGCTCCCGCCACTGCCGCACTTCGCACCGAAAACCGCCCATGCTCGCCTCCCCCGCCGTCGCCGCCACCGCCGCCCGCCTGATCCAGCAGCGGATCGCGGACGGCACCTACGCGGCCGGCGGGCTGCTGCCTTCGCAGCGCGACCTGGCCGAGCAGCTCGGCATCAGCCGCACCTCGCTGCGCGAGGCGCTGTCGACGCTGCAGGGCACGGGCCTGGTCATTCCGCGCCCCGGCAAGGGCATGTACGTGGCCGAAGACGGCGGACAACAGGCGCCGGCCGCCTCCCCGGCCTGGAAGTTCGCCACCTCGCATTCGCTGCAGGACGTGTACCAGCTGCGCTTCGCGGTCGAGAACTTCACCGCGCGGCTGGCCTGCCTGGTCATCGAAGCGGACGACCTGGCGGCGCTGCGCGCCAACGCGCAAGCCATGCGCGAGTGCATCGACGCCGGCGACTTCACGCAGGCCACGCAGCTCGACTTCGACTTCCACATGCAGATCATCGGCATCGCAGGCAACCAGGCCATCGCCGAGATCTTGCGCAACAGCGCCGAGGTGATGCAGGAGAGCCAGCGCCTGCCCTTCTACAAGCGCGGTGCGCGCCATGCCACCTACGACGAGCACATGGCGATCATCGAGGCGCTCGCGCAAGGCAACCCGGCGCTGGCGCAGCAGGCGATGACGCAGCACATCGTGCAGGCCGCGCAGCGCGCGGGCGTGCACTTTCCGACGGGCCTCGAGGCAGCCTGACGCTTCAGGTCCACGTGTCGACGACGATGCGCAGCACCTCGACGCTCTCGGGCAGTTCGATCAGGAACTCCGCATCGCGCGGCAGATGGTGCACCCCATTCGGGTCGCCGCCGGTGAACGCGCTCATCGCGGCCACGTCGGGCCAGTAGGAGGTCGTGACGAACTCGGTCTCGGTGGCGCGGTCTTCGCGAAACAGCTGCACCGCGAGCGCCGTCTTGCGCAGCGGCGGAATGCCTTCCGCCAGCAGGTAGCGTTCGTAGGCATCGGCGCGGCCCCGCGTGACGCGGCCGCGCCAGATGCGCGCGATGGTGGCGACGCTCATAGCGGCACGCCTTCGATCGTCCGGGTGGATGCAAACGCCGGCACCGGCAGGTGCCGCCCCAGGAAATCGCGCAGCGGCGGCAGCACCTCGGCCAAGTGCGTCTCGAGCAGCCAGTGGCCCCCGTCGTCGAACGCGTGGAACTGGGCGTCGGGCAGGTCCCGCAGGTAGGCACGGCCGGCCTCGATCGGCATGTAGCCGTCCTGCGGACCCCACAGGATCAGCGTGGGCGGGCGGTACGTGCGCAGGTAGTCCTGGTAGCGCGGGAACCACCGCAGGTTGTCCTTCAGGCCCTTCATGAGACCGAGCGCAATGCCGCGCCGCGCGGGCGTGTCCATCAACGGCCAGTGAAGGCGCCAGAGATCGGGCGCGAGCCGCGGGGCCACGCGCGACGACACCTCTCCGATGAATTCGTCGCGAAAGCCTTCTTCGCTCACGGCGCGCTCCAGCACCGCGAGATGGGCCTCGCTCGGGTCGTTCCAGTACGCCCGGATCGCCGCGTACTTCGGCCCCAGCGTGTCTTCGTAGATGTCGCCGTTCTGGACGATCAGCGCCGTCACCCGCCCGGCCCGCCGCATCGCATGGCGCAGGCCGATCTGCGAACCGTAGTCGTGCAGGTACAGCGCGTAGCGGCGCAGCGCGAGCGCGGCGGTGAAGCGGTCGAGGAAGTACGCGTAGCCATCGAAATCGAACACGAAGTTCTCCTCGGGCGTGCCGCTGTAGCCGAAGCCCGGGAAATCGGGCGCCACCACGCGCCAGCGGTCCGCCAGCGCCGGCATCAGCGCGCGGTACTGGAACGAAGAACACGGATAGCCGTGCAGCAACAACAGCACCGGGGCACCCACCGGACCGGCCGCGCGATAGAAGACCTCGACGCCATCGATCTGCACCGTGCGGTGCGTGACGGCGGTCGTGCCGGCCGCGTCGTTCTTTCGGGGGTTTGCATTGGCCATCTCGGCTCCTTGAGACATGCAAAGAAACAGAGATGTCTTTGTCGCCTCCGGCGCGGGGCCCGCATGTGGGAAAGGGCCGACCCTGGGTGTCGTCCGGGCCGCGCGCGCCCTGCGGCGGGCACGCTGCAGGGCGACATAGGCAACCTGGCCATCCCGTCGGCCGATCGGCCTTGGCAGCACCGGCCGGACGGTCGCCCCGCGCCCGAACATGAAACTTTGGCTCACTGGCCGTCAAACCGCAGTCCAAAGCTTTCACTGCAGCGCGGTGCGCAGGACAATGGGGCGTTGATGGTGGTCGGGGCGCCGCCTCCGATCCTGTCGGCATTGCACTTTCAGGACTACACACGTCGCGTCATGGAACAACGGCTGGAATGGGCCCTGGCGGCCTGCTCACGCATCCTTCGACCCGTGGTGAAGCTCGCCCTCGCGATGGGGGTCAAGCACCCCCACCTGGAGGAGTTGCTGCGTGACCTGCTGATCGAGGAGGCGCAGCACTCCTGGCGCAGCCAGGGCGTTCCCAAGCCCAACCTGAGCCAGTTGTCCGTCACCACCGGCCTGAACCGCAAGGCCGTGACCGCCAAGGTCCGCTCCACCGTCGACCCCCTGCCCCACACCGAACTGTCGGCCGCAGCCAAGACCTTCACGCTGTGGCTGCAGATGCTGACCGAAGACGCTTCGTTCCGGCGCCTGCCCGTCACCTCGGGCCACACGGCGCCCTCGTTCGAGGCGGTCGCCCGCCTGAGCAGCCGCGGCAACGTGCACCACCGCACCATCCTCGACGAGCTGATCCGGTTGAACATGGTGACTGAAAACGAGGGCATGGCCGAGCTCACCGCCGACGGTTTCGTGCCCGTGCAGGACCTGCAATCGATGCTGGCCTTCCTGGGCGACAACGGCCGGGACCACCTGCTGGCGGCCGTCGCCAACACGCTGGGCGAGCAGCCCCGCATGCTCGAACGCGCGGTGTACGCGCGCGGGCTGTCGCTGAACGATTGCGAACAGATCCACCGCCTGGTGCGCGACCGCTGGTCCGCCCTGCACCACGAGCTCGCGCAGGAAATGGCGCAGGCGGTCAGCCGCGCGCCGGCCCGCGCCAATGGACGAATCCGTGTCGGCATCTACACGTACTACGAGGACGAGGGCACGCCGCCCCCGCCCGCGTCCTCTGAAAGCGAGCGCCCCTCATGAGCACGATCCAAACACCCCGCCGCCTCCTGCTGGGCCTGTTCTGCGCCGGCCTCATGGCCCTGTTGATGTCCTGCGGAGGCGGCGGTGGTGCCTCGACCGGGAACCTGGGCCTGGGCACCGGCACTGCGATCGGCGGTGACAGCCCCGGCGGCGCGGGCACGGGCACAGGCGGGGATGGGACCGGGTCCGGCTCGGGCAACGCCGGCACGGGCGGCTCCGGCGACACCGCCAGCAACGGCAACACCGACGGCTCCGGTGTCGGCTCGGGCGGCACCGGCGTGACTGCGGACGCCGCCGGCATCGGCTCCGCGGACGGCCTGGGCAGCATCATCCTGAACGGCCTGCGCTACACCACGGACACGGCCACCATCACCGTCGAGGACGCCACCGAACTCCAGATCGGCATGAGCGCGCGGGTCGCCGGCAAGGTCGACCCCGACTTCACCCGCGGCATCGCGACGCAGGTCGTCTCGGGCGCCGAACTGCGCGGCGCCGTCTCGCGCATCGACGTGGGCGCCGGCAGCTTCGTCGTCATGGGCATCAGCGTGAGCATCGATGCGGCCACGGTCTGGGCCGACGCGAACGGGCTTGCCAATGTGGCCGACGGCAGCCTCGTCCAGGTGTGGGGCCTGCCCGGTGCGCCGGGCACGCTGCGCGCCACCCGCGTGCAGACCGCACCCACGCTGACCGCCCCGCTGGTGACGGGCGCCATCCAGAACCTCAATGTGATGAACCAGACCTTCACGCTCGGCCAGCTGACGGTCAGCTATGGCGGCGCCAGCTTCGCGGGCATCGACGCCTCGTCGCTGGCCAACGGTGTCATCGTGCGCGCCCGCGGCACGGCCGCGCCGGTCGGCAACGCGTTCACGGCAACCAAGGTGGCGGGCTGGTACGCGATACCGACGGGCAACGGCATCGCACTGCAACTCGCGGGGGACATCACTGATTTCGTCTCGCGCGGCGCCTTCAAGGTGCTGGGCACGCCGGTGGACGCCACCAATGCGCAGATCACGGGCGGCCCCGTCGGTTCGCTCGGCAACGGCGTGAAGGTCGAGGTCGACGGCTTCATGTCCGGCGGGGTGCTGGTCGTCAAGAAGCTGCGCATCCGCCATGTGCCGGGCACGGGCGGGCCGGCCTCGTTCACGCTCATCGGCGCCATCGGCGGCTACCAGTCTTCGGCCTATTTCCGGGTGCAGGGCCAGCCGGTGGACGCCAGCGGACCGGGTACCACCTTCGAGAACGGTACCGCCGCGAACCTGGCCAACGGCCAGCGCGTGACCGTCGTGGGAGACCGGGTGGTCGACGGCGTTCTCATCGCGCAGCGGGTGACATTCAACCCCTGACCTGAAGCGGCAGCGCAGCGCCCCGCCGCCCGGTCGCATCGCCCGCCCCTTCTGGCCGCAGGCGAAGCCGGGCTTTCACACACATCCAGTTCCAGTTCGACGCGCCGCACCGCGGCGGGCGTCGGCCTGCGCGCACGCGGGCCGGATAGCACCTTCGGCCATCTATCTCCAAACCCGTGGCGAAAGTACGAAAAAGGGACTAAAGTGAAAAAATCACATTTCTTACATTGGTGGCTTCCGTGTCTGTTCCCGCGAGTTCAGTGCGACCGTTGCTCCCCGTTGGCATCGCAGGCCCACGCCTGACGGATGCCTCCCTGTGCGGGGCTGCGCATCGGGCGCCTGTTCGTCGCCGGACCAGCCGGCACCGCTGACACTGCGAGGAGTACCGCATGCCGCTCGTCCTTCTTCTTCGGCTCATGAACAAGCGTTTTCCGGTCATGCTCACGGCGGACGCGGACATCCGGCATGCCTCGGTGCTGGTCGCCACCGGACTCATCGAAGCCGAGTTCCATGTCGACAACTTCGGCTACCAGCGGTACGAAAGCGCCCAGGTCTTCGCCATCACGGAGGAAGGGCACGCGGAGATCGCCACGCTCTGCGGCAACGGCGCCTCGGTGCATGAAGAACGCCCCCAATGGAGCGTGATGCCGCTCGATTACCTGCGCAGGATCGGCAACTCGACCTTTCCCCTGCACACCGAGGACCCGTCGGAGATCAACTCCGTGGCGGTCCTGGAAGCCGCTGGCATGGTGGAAGCCACCCTCCCCCCGATCTGCCGCGCCCGGCAGAAGCTGCGCCAGGCCACCGTCCTGCGGGTCACGCCCCTGGGACGGACGGCGCTGGTGCCACGGCGGGGCTGAATCCGGGTTCGGGTCGAACGCCCGGCGTGCCAGCCCTGGCGCGCCGGGATCGGTGCGTCCGGCGCGCACGAACATCGCCCCTCGCGCCCCCTTGCCCCACACCTCCATGAATCGGGTACCCGTTTGCCGTGCGGCAGCCCCCGGCCCAGCGAAAGCGCCTCGTACAGCGATGAAAAAAGCCTGCCCACGACACAATTGAAACCAAGCGCAACAGACGTCACAGATCGCCCACAAGGTTCATTTCGAGTACCAAAGAAGTAATGTGAAACCTTCACATACACCGCGTTATTGGCCCGAAGAAATGAACGCCAGGCTGTTACCACCGAACGTCGGCCCCTGCCGTGCATGAAACAGTTCATGCGAAGGATGTCTTGCCATGCGCGCCCCCGTCTCCGCCCCGAGCCTCGACAGCAGCCTGTCGACGGATGCGCTCATGGCCGCCCGCATGCGGCTGGTGCTGTCGATCTCGGCGGTGCTGGCCATGGCGGTCGATGCGGGGCCCACGCGGCAACCGGTGGCCAGCGCGGTCTGGCTGGCCTTTTGCGGATACCTCCTGCACAGCGTGCTGGTGCACGCCTGCACGCAGGGCGGCTGGCGCCATGTCCAGGGCAAGGCGGTCCACTGGTCCGACGTGATGTGGTTCACGCTGATCGTCTTCGTGACGGGCGGCGTGCACAGCCTCTTCTTCCTGTTCTATTTCTTCGCCATCCTGACCTCCTCGTTCCGCTGGGGCTTCGAGGAAGGCGCCCGCGTGACGATCGTCTCGGTCGCGTCGTTCGCCGCCTGCGGGCTCGGCTCGAGCACGGGCGACGACGCGCCGCAGCTGCTGATGCGCACGACCTTCCTGCTGGCGCTGGGACACATGATCGTGCACTGGGGCGGCTCCAAGCTCATCCTGCAGCGGCGCCTGGCCCTGCTGGGTGACATCAGCCAGCTGTCGAACCCGCGCTTCGGCGCGGGCCGCACCATCGCCCGCACGATGGAAAAGACGCTGGCCTTCTTCAAGGCCAGCCATTGCATCCTCATGACGCGGGACACCGCCACCGGCAACTGGACCCTGCGCACGCTGCGCAAGGACGACACCTGCGAGCACGTCGGCGTCGAGACGCTCGGAGGCATCGCCGAGTCGCCGCTGATGGCGCTGGAGCATCCGCACACCGTGCTGAGCAACCGCCTGCCCTGGCCCCTGAACCACTTCTTTGCGCGCAGCCACATGCACGGCCCCGGCGCGATCGGCTGGCGCCCCGAGGGCCGCGACGGCGCCAAGCGCAGTGCCGCCGTGGCTACCATGCTCGAGGCCCGCGCGTTCATCAGCGCCGCGCTGCCGCTGCGCCTGGGCGAGGGGCGCGTGTTCATCTCGTCGCGCAACGGCCACTTCAGCAAGTCCGACGCGCTGTTCCTCGCCCACCTCATGGAACAGATCTTCCCGGTCATCGAGACCATCGAAGTGCTCGACCGCATGGCCTCCGAAGCGGCCGCGACCGAGCGCCTGAAGATCTCGCTGGACCTGCACGACACCGCCGTGCAGCCCTACATCGGGCTGCGCATGGGCCTGTGCGCACTGCGCAAGAAGGCCGCCGCGGACAACCCGCTGCTCGAGGACCTGGACAAGCTCGCCGAGGTGGCGAGCGGCGTGATCGCCGACCTGCGGCGCTTCGCGGGCGCGGTCAAGGCCGGCCCGGAAAGTTCGTGCGGCCTCGTGCTGCACCAGCTGTACAGCCAGGCCGCCCGCATCCAGGGGCTCTACGGCATCGAGATTTCGGTGAACGTCGAAGGCCACGTGCGTCTTGACGACCGCATGACCGCGGAGGTCCTGCAGATGGTGGGCGAAGGCCTGAACAACATCTGCAAGCACACGCAGGCCCGCCGCGGCAGCGTGCGCATCGGCTGCCGCAATGGCTGCCTGCACCTGCGCATCGAGAACGAAGGCGACGAAGAGAACTTCGCGCCCTTCCGGCCACGCTCCCTCAGCGACCGCGCAGCGGCGCTCGGAGGCCGCGCGCAGGTCAGCCGGTGCCGGGGCGGCGGCACCGAGGTGCTGATCGAAATCCCCATCTGAGCCCCCAAAAGCACGACAACAGTCCGAGGAGCCCCTCATGCAAACCGAAGCCCATCCCATCGGCGTCCTGCTGGTGGACGATCACCAGACCATGCTGTGGGGCCTGTCCCGGCTGATCGACGGCGAACAGCCGCGCATGAAGGTCGTCGCCACCGCCAGCTGCTGCGAAGAAGCCGTGGCGCACACGCAGAGCCTGGCCCCCGACGTCATCGTGCTCGACCTCGACCTTGACGGCCATTGCGCCCTGGACATCCTGCCGCAGCTGCTGTCGAACGAGGTCTCGCGCGTGGTCGTGCTGACCGGCGAACGCGAGCAGCGCACCCTGGACCTCGCGGTGCTGCGCGGCGCGCGCGGCGTGATGCGCAAGGACGCCTCGGCCGAGCAGGTGCTCGACGCGATCGAGCGCGTGCACCACGGCGAGCTCTGCGTCGACGCCCCGACCATGGGCCGCGTGCTCTCGGAACTCACCTCGGTGAAGAAGCCGCCGAAAGCCGACCCCGAGTCCGTCAGGCAGGCCAGCCTGACCCAGAAGGAGCGCGACATCGTCCGCACCGTGGTGCACGGCAGCGGCGCCTCCAACAAGACCCTGGCCGGGCAGGCCTTCGTCACCGAGCACACGCTGCGCAACCATCTCACGTCGATCTACCAGAAGCTCGGCGTGACGAACCGGCTCGAGCTGTACATCTACGCCGTCAAGCACCACCTCGACGCGATGGCGCACTGACAGCGCCCTGCCCGCCCCGTCCTTCGAGGCGCCCACTGCGGGTCGCTCAGCGTCGGCATGCCCCTTCAGGCCCCGCCATTTCCCCGCTTTTCCGATCACCGCCTGCTGCGATCAGCTGGCGTGCGGGAGCGCACCGGAGTGGCAGAGGAGGAAAAGATTCGGCACCGTATTTCGTGCCACCTCAAAGAAATTGAATTTCAATCGAATTGAAAAATCATGATCAAACGAGAGAATAGATCACAAAAATAAAAATCGGATAGCAGGCAATTTGGTTAATAGAAGATTTCATTCAATTCAAATATCATCGGGATTTCAATAATCAAATTATTTCCACGGTTTCAATTGGTTTTTTGAGTATTTTATTTCACCAAACACCAAATACCCAATCAGAAATGAATTTCATATTTGATTAATTTCATTATTTTCAAAATTTCCTCGCATAAATAAACCCATTCCACTTTTCAACCAGCATTGCTCACTTGGCGAACAATGCGTCGTTTTTCACGATCCGCCTCAAAAACATAGAAATTAGGTATATCGAACGTCATGGTTCAGGTAGTTCCATTTTGAAACACTCATGTCTTTCCACAAACAGGAGCAAAAGACCCGCGCAATCGTCCCGTCAAGTTCATAGGATTGCACAAGCCTCGGGCTGAATTGAATTTCAATTAAAACTCACAGAAAACATTCAATTCGGCACTTGCCTTTCATTTTTCTATTGAAAATGTATGAAACCCCAACCTGCTTTGCCGCCGATGGGGAAAGTGGCCCCGGAGCGCTCGACGGACGACCTTTGCGTCTCCCCGCCCACGCTCGCAACGACCGGCCTGCGTCGCTCACGCCAACCGGGGCAGGCACATGCTTGATCACCGGCTCATCAGCTCTGGCGAGAAGGCCTCCGTCGGCGTCTGCGCGCCCGCCGCGAGGCTGTGGCCGGACTTCCTGATCGGCCAGGAAAAATCGCCGGTGCGCGTGCTGCTCGTCGACGACGACGAGTACATGCGCCGGGTGATCGCCCAGGAGCTGCTGTCGGACCTGCGCATCCAGCTCGAAGGCCAGGCCGACAGCGTTCGCGAGGGACGCCGGCTGCTGACCACGCACACCTTCGACGTGCTGATGCTCGAGCTGCAGCTGGGCGACGAGATGGGCTTCGAGCTGATCACCGAGGCACGCCGCCTGCACCGCAGCAGCGAGGTCATCGTGATCTCCTCGCTCGAGGACGATGCCCACGTGCTGCGCGCCTTCGAACTGGGTGCCATGGGGTACCTCCTGAAGAACGCCTGGTTGCAGAGCTTCGCCGATGCCGTGCTGCACGTGGTGAACGGCGGGGCCGCAATCACGCCCCGACTCACGCGGCGCCTGCTGCACCGCCTGGACTACCACCCCCGCGAGCCGGTCGCCGACAAGGCGCCGTCGCCGCCGAGGCCGCCATCGCGCGACATGACACTGACGCCGCGAGAGAGCGAGGTCCTGCGTTGCGTGGCCTCGGGTTACGTCTCGGCGGAGATCGGCGCCAAGCTCGGCATCACCGGCCAGACCGTCAATGTGCACATCAAGAGCATCTACAAGAAGCTGCATGTGCATTCGCGCGCCCAGGCGGTGAACTTCGCCGTTCACACGGGCCTGATCTGAACGGCAGCGACCCATGACCCCGATCGATTGCCCCTTCGCCGCCGGATCGCGCCCTCGTCGCGCGCTCGACAAGCGGCCCTTCGTTCAGGCCATGCTTGTCGCGGCCTGGGCCACGCAGGTCATGTGCGCCGACCTGGCGATCGCGACGGAAGCGACGTCGGCGGCCGTTGCGGCGCACGAGAACCCGGATGGCGGCGTTGCGGACGGCGAAGTCGCAAGCGACGCGGCCGTGGTGACGGCCTCTCCCGACGATCCGGCGGTCACAACAGGAAGCGGTGACCCGGAGCGCCCCGGCTCCGCCGTCTACAGCCCCTTCGCGAGCCCGCCACACGGCAATGAACGCCCTCCCGCTTTCGCTGCGGCGTCCCAAAAAAGCAATGGCGGCCATGCGGAAATGGCGCTGATCGCCCTGATTTCGGCCGGTGTCGCCGCGGTCGCTGTTTTTTTTTGGCTCTGGCGCGCGTAGTCAGGTTCTCGTCAGTTAATTTGTATGTGAGAAAGTTGCATTCCTGAAGATGGCCTCTCATAATTAGCACCTTCGTTTTCGAAGACAACCAATCGACCACCGGTTGCCGTCCGCTTACAAGCGGCAACGACTTTCGGCGCGCCGACCTAGATTCTTTTTGACAGGATCCATGGTGGGGGTATCGCATGAACAAGTGTCGAATCAAGGTCCGCATGAAATGCGGGCTTCATCTCCATGCCGGCATCGCGCCTGACCGGCATCGCGCAATGGATATTTGCTGCACCGCCCCGCTGCGGTGCCTGAGCGGCCGACGACGATCCTAGTCGCTCCCCAGGCGTGACCGCTACCGGGTCGCGCGCTGCATCACTTCCTCGAAAAACCCGCGGCTGGCAATTCCAGGCGCGCGGTCACTCCTGAGCCACGCTACATGAGCCTTTTCGCCATGTAGGCGGGACCGGGGCTGCATTGAAAGTCGTTCGTCTTGAGGAGAATAGAAATGGCCACGCTGATCAGGTCCGATCTCGAATTCATTCTTCAACAAATTCTCATTGCGGAAGCACAAGCAGCGGGAGCGGACCCCGCCAGCCTGGTCCCGAACGCCTTTGCGCCCTTCGGCCTCAGGACGGTCGACGGGTCGTACAACAACCTGATGCCGGGCCAGAGCGAGTTCGGTGCCGCAGACAACCCGTTTCCGCAGCTGGTGCCGCAGACCTACAGCAACGAGCAGGACGACGCCTTCGCAGGGATCACCAACACGGACTACGGCAGCGCCGGGAACGTGGTCGATGCCGACCCGCGGCTGATCAGCAACCTGGTCGCCGACATGACCAGCAACAACCCCGCGGCGGTGAGCGCCTTCGTGGCCGCGGGCCTCGGAACGCTCGACGCAGCCGGCGTCCTGTACGACCTCCAGGGCGTCGTCATTCCCCCCGGCACGCTGCTGGAGATTCCGAACACCAGCCCCGACGAAGGCCTGTCGGCGCCCTTCAATTCATGGTTCACCTTCTTCGGCCAGTTCTTCGACCACGGCCTCGACCTGGTCAACAAGAGCAGCACCGAGATGATCTTCATGCCGCTGCAGCCGGACGATCCGCTGTTCAGTACGGCCCCCGGCGCCCCCAATTTCATGATCCTGTCGCGCGCCACGCGCGATGCGAACGGCGACCAGACCAACCAGACCACGCCCTTCGTCGATCAGAACCAGACCTATACCTCGCATCCCTCGCACCAGGTGTTCCTGCGCGAGTACGTGCTCGACGCCAACGGCCGTCCGGTGGCCACGGGCAGCCTGCTCGATGGCGCCGACGGCGGTCTTGCCAACTGGGCCCAGGTCAAGGCGCAGGCGCTGATGCTCGGCATCCAGCTCGACGACGCCGACGTGCTGGACCTGCCCCTGCTGGCGACGGACCAGTTCGGCAAGTTCATCCCCGATCCCGTGACCGGCTTCGCGCAGATCGTGCTGCGCGCCGCCGACGTCGGCGGGCCGCTGGACCCGGACGGCAACGGGCTCGCCTCGGGCACGCCCGGCGCGCCCATCGATGCCAGCGTGGGCGTTCGCACCGGCCATGCTTTCCTGAACGACATCGCGCATGCCGCGGCGCCCGTGTTCGTGGGCGGCGTGCTGGCGCCCGACAGCGACTCGGCCGTCGGCCTCTCGGAACCCGGCACCTATGACAACGAGCTGCTGGACCGCCACTTCATCACCGGCGACGGCCGCGGCAACGAGAACATCGCCCTGACCTCCGTCCACCACGTCTTCCACTCCGAGCACAACCGGCAGGCCGAAGAGATCAAGGCCACCGTCCTGGCCACGGGCGACGCTGCGTTCATCGCCTCATGGCAGCTGCCCGACGGCTCATGGAACGGCGAGCGCATCTTCCAGGCCGCGCGCTTCGCGACGGAGATGCAGTACCAGCACCTGGTGTTCGAAGAGTTCGCGCGCAAGATGCAGCCGGCCGTCGACGAGTTCCTGGCCGAAACCAACTACCAGACGACGATCAACCCGGCGATCGTCGCCGAGTTCGCACACGCGGTGTTCCGCGTCGGGCACACGATGCTGACCGAGACCGTGGACCGGCTGGACCCCAATTTCCTGTCGAGCGATCTCGCGCTGGTCGATGCCTTCCTCAACCCGATCGGGTTCAACAACGACGGCGCACTGACACCGGAGCAGGCGGCCGGCGCCATCGTGCGCGGCATGACCCGGCAGGTGGGCAACGAGATCGACGAGTTCGTCACCGACGCAGTGCGCAACCAGCTCCTGGGTCTGCCGCTGGACCTCGCCGCCATCAACATCGCACGCGGCCGGGATACCGGCATTCCCACGCTCAACGAAGCGCGCCGGGAGTTCTACACCTCGACCGCGGACCCGCAGCTCAAGCCCTATACGAGCTGGGTCGACCTCACGCAGCACCTCAAGCACGAGGCCTCCGTCATCAACTTCATTGCGGCGTACGGCACGCATGGCGCGCTGACCGCCGCGGACGTCGACACGATGGCCGAGAAGCGGGCCGTGGCGGCCGCACTCGTCTTCGGCGGCACCGTGGTTCTCAACGCCGGCACGGCCGCGGAGCGCAGCTTCGTTGCAGACGAAGCCGACAGGCTCGCCTTCCTGAACAGCACGGGCATCTACGCGATGGTCGGCGGTGTCACCACCACGGGCGTGGACGACATCGACCTGTGGATCGGCGGCCTGGCCGAAGAGCAAATGCCCTTCGGCGGCCTGCTGGGCTCGACCTTCAACTTCGTCTTCGAGTCGCAGATGGAGGCGCTGCAGAACGGCGACCGCTTCTATTACCTCTCCCGTCTGGCCGGCCTCAACTTCCTCACCGAACTGGAGAACAACACCTTCGCCAAGCTGGTGATGCTCAACACCGACGCGACGCACCTGCCGGCCGACATCTTCTCGACCCCGGGCCTGATCCTCGAAGTCGACCCGCTGCGCCAGTTCACCGGCATCGGCGTGGACGGTCACGGCGACCCGACCGAGGGCGGCACCGAACTCACCCCGCTGGTGATCCGTGACGATCCCACGACCGCGGCCGTGGAGACCACCTACCTGCGCTACACGGGCGACGAACACGTCGTGCTCGGCGGCACCGCCGGCAACGACACCCTGATCGCCAGCATCGGCGACGACACCATCTACGGCGACGGCGGCAACGACCGCATCGAGTCCGGCGACGGCAACGACCAGGTCGAGGGCGGCGCGGGCGACGACATCATCACGGACCGCGGCGGCGACGACGTGCTCAAGGGCAACGAGGGCAACGACGTCATCCACGGCGGCAACGGCGCGAACCTGATCATCGGCGGGGACGGCAGCGACTTCATCATCACCGGCGAGGACGTCTCCGAAGTCTTTGCCGGCCAGGGCAACGACTTCGTCCTGGGCAGCAAGGGCAACCTGCCGACATTCGGCAACGAGGGCCACGACTGGATCGAGCTGGGAACCCAGGACGGCACCACGGGCGACAGCTTCGACCCGCTCGTGCAAGACAGCGTCATCGGCAACGACGTCCTGATCTCCGGCGGCGGTTTCGACGAGCTGATCGGCGAAGGCGGCGACGACATCTTCACCGGCTCCGACGGCGAAGACCACTTCGACGGCGGCTCCGGCTTCGACTGGGCCAGCTACAAGTTCGACAAGTACGGCGTGACCGCCGACATGATCGTCAACGACTTCGTGGTGCCCCCGGTGGTCAACTCGAACGCCGCGATGATGGACCGCTTCGCCTTCACCGAAGGCCTGTCGGGATCGGCTTTCGCCGACTTCCTGCGCGGCGACGACGCCGACGCCGTCGAGATCCTGCAGGCCGGCTGGACCGGCAGCGTGCTCACCAACATCGCGCTCATCGACGGCCTGCAAAGCCTGCTGCCCGCGGGCATGACCTCGTTCGGCGAGGGCAACATCATCCTGGGCGGCGACGGCAGCGACCTCATCGAGGGCCGCGGCGGCAACGACATCATCGACGGCGACGCCTGGCTCAACGTACGCATCGCCGTCTCGGGCGTGCCCGGCCTCACCAGCGTCGACAGCCTGAAGGAGCTGGTGCCGCGCATGCTCTCGGGCGAGATCAACCCGGGCCAGCTCAGCATCGTGCGCGAGATCCTGATGTCCGACAGCGCCGACTACGACACCGCGATGTTCTCCGGGCTGCGCGCCAACTACACCGTCACCACCGGCGCCGACGGCCGCACCACCGTCACCGACAACGTCGGCACCGACGGCACCGACATCCTGCGCAACATCGAGCGGCTGCAGTTCTCCGACGCCGTCCAGCTGCTGTCCGGCAGCAACAACGCACCGGGCGGCTCGGTCACGATCAGCGACGACACGCCGCAGATCAACCAGCTCCTGAGCGTGTCGGCCGCCCTCACCGATGCGGACAATCCTGGCGGCACCGTCACCGGGCCGATCAGCTACACGTGGCAGTACGAGGCCGACCCGACGCGCGCGCCGGGCGTGTTCCGCGACATCATCGACCTGGGCGGCGGCCAGCCCGCCACGGTGAACGGCACGACCTTCCGGGTCACCGCACCCTTCGACGGCCTGGCCATCCGGGTGCGGGCCGTCTACCGCGATGCCGACGGCGTGCTGGAAACCGTGTACTCCACGCCCACCGCGGCGGTCACCGGCGTGGCGGCCGTCGTGCCGCCGGCGCCCCCGCCCTCCTCCGCGCTGGTCGACAGCGCGGGCGTGCGCTTCCTGCAGTCCGACCTGCAGTTCATCCTGGAGCAGATCAAGATCTCGGAGCGGCACGCGAACGGCGAGGCGCTGACCGACATCCTGGACAACGCGCGCGCGCCGCTCGGCCTTCGCACGGTGGACGGCTCCTACAACAACCTGGTGCAGGGCCAGTCCGGCTTTGGCGCCGCGGACCAGGTGTTCCCGCGCCTGGTCGATCCGGTGTTCCGCAACGACCAGGACGGTGACAGCATCAACCTCGGCCCGGGGGGCACGCTCACCAACACGGACTACGGCCCCAGCGGCAATGTGGTGGACGCCGACCCGCGCATCATCAGCAACCTGATCGTCGACATGACGAGCAACAACCCGGCGGCGGTGAGCGCGTTCGTCGACGCGGGCCTGGGCACGCTGGTGGACGGTGTGCTGTACGACCTGGACGGCGTGGCGATTCCCGTCGGCACCCTGCTGGTCATTCCGAACACCGCGCCGGACGAAGGCCTGTCGGCGCCGTTCAACGCCTTCATGACCTTCTTCGGCCAGTTCTTCGACCACGGCCTGGACCTCGTGGCCAAGGGCGGCAACGGCACCATCTTCGTCCCGCTGCAGCCTGACGATCCGCTCTATGTGTCGGGCAGCAACAGCAACTTCCTGGTGCTGACGCGCGCCACCCAGGTTGCCGGACCCGGCGCCGACGGCGTCATGGGCACCGCGGACGACACCACGCACGAGGCCACGAACCTCACGACGCCTTTCATCGACCAGAACCAGACCTACACGTCGCACCCCTCGCACCAGGTCTTCCTGCGCGCCTACGAGCTCAACGCCGAAGGCAAGCCGGTCGCCACCGGGCGGCTGATCACCAACCGCGACCTCGGTGCCGACGGCATCTTCGGCACCGGCGACGACATCGAACTCGGCGGCATGGCCACCTGGGCGGTGGTCAAGGCGCAGGCACGCGACCTGCTGGGCATCGCGCTGGACAATGCCGACGCGCTCAACCTGCCGCTGCTGGCGGCCGACGAGTACGGCAACTTCATTCCCGACCCGGTGACCGGCTTCGCGCAGATCGTGCTGCAGGCCGGCGGCACGCTGGCCTCGGGCTCGCCGGGCGCGCCGATCGATGCAAGCCTGGCCGTGCGCACGGGCCACGTGTTCCTGGCCGACATCGCCCACACTGCCAACCCGGTGAACAGCCAGGGCGTCGCGCTGACGGCCGATGCCGACGACCAGATCGGCGGCACACCGGCCGCGGGCTTCTACGACGACGAACTGCTCGATGCGCACTACATCGCCGGCGACGGCCGGGTCAACGAAAACATCGCGCTGACCAGCATTCACCATGTGTTCCACGCCGAGCACAACCGGCTGGTCGAACACACCAAGGCAGTGATCATGGCGTCGGGCGACGCGGCCTTCATTGCCGAATGGCACCTGCCCGATGGCTCGTGGGACGGCGAGCGCCTGTTCCAGGCGGCCCGCTTCGGCACCGAGATGCAGTACCAGCACCTCGTGTTCGAGGAATTCGCGCGCAAGGTGCAGCCGCAGATCGACATCTTCTTTGCCGCCACCCAGGTCTACGACACCGAGATCGATCCGTCGATCGTCGCCGAGTTCGCCCACACCGTGTACCGCTTCGGCCACTCGATGCTGACGGAGACGGTGGACCGCTTCGACGTCGACTTCAACGTGATCGGCGGCACGGCCGACCCCACGCAGCAGCTCGGGCTGATCGAGGCCTTCCTCAATCCGCTCGCGTTCGCAGCCAGCGGCATCACGGCGGATGAAGCGGCCGGCGCGCTCGCGCGCGGCCTCACGCGGCAACAGGGCAACGAGATCGACGAGTTCGTGACCGAGGCCCTGCGCAACAACCTGCTCGGCCTGCCGCTCGACCTGGCGACGATCAACATCGTGCGCGGGCGCGACACCGGCGTGCCGACACTCAACGCCGCGCGGCGCGACTTCTACAGCGTGACCGGCGACAGCCAGCTCAAGCCCTACGCGAACTGGGTCGACTTCATGCAGCACATCAAGCATGAGGCCTCGGTGGTCAACTTCATTGCGGCCTACGGCGTGCACGCCAGCCTGGCCGCCGCCGACACCCTGATCGAGAAGCGCGCGGCGGCGGTGGCGCTGGTCTACGGCGGCATCGGTGCGCCGGAGGATCGGCTCGACTTCCTGTACGGACGCAATGCCTACGCGGACGAGGCCGGCATCACGACCACCGGCGTCGACGACATCGACCTGTGGATCGGCGGCCTGGCCGAAAAGCAGATGCCGTTCGGCGGCCTGCTGGGTTCGACCTTCAATTTCGTCTTCGAGGAGCAGATGGAGAAGCTGCAGGACGGCGACCGCTTCTACTACCTGGAGCGCACGCAGGGCCTGAACTTCCTCACCGAGCTGGAGAACAACTCCTTCGCCCGGCTGGTGATGGCCAACACCGATGTCGAGCACCTGCCCGGCGACATCTTCACGACGCCGGGGTTCACGCTGGAGGTGGACCCGTCCCGGCAGTTCACGGGCCTGGGGCTCGACGGGCGCGACGATCCGACGGCCGAGGGCAGCCTGACGCCACTGGTGCTGCGCAACAACCCCGGTACCGAAGCGGCCGATCCGAACTACCTGCAGTACAGCGGCGAGGACCACGTCGTTCTGGGCGGTACCGCAGGCAACGACACCATCATTTCCAGCATCGGCGACGACACGCTGTGGGGCGACGCCGGCAATGACCGGCTCGAAGGCGGGGATGGCAACGACTTCGTCTTCGGCGGGGCCGGCGACGACATCATGACGGACCTGGGTGGCGACGACAACATGCAGGGCGGCGACGGCAACGACGCCATCCACGGCGGCAACGGCATCAACCTGATCCTGGGCGGCCACGGCAACGACTTCATCGTCACCGGCGAAGACCCGTCCGAGGCGTTCGGCGGCACGGGCAACGACTTCATCCTCGGCGCCCGCGGCAACGAGTTCGTGTTCGGCAACGAAGGCGACGACTGGATCGAGAAAGGCATGGCCGACGGCAGCGCCGGCGAGAACTTCGACGCCTTCGCCCGCGACCAGGTGGTGGGCCACGACGTCTTCATCGGCAACTCGATCTCCGACCGGATGGACGGCGAAGGCGGCGACGACATCATGTTCGGCAACGGCGGCCAGGTGGACCGCTACGAAGGCGGCTCCGGCTTCGACTGGGCCGGGTTCAAGGACGATGCCTTCGGCGTCACGGCCGACCTGTTCCTTCGTGCCTTCGACGAAACGCCCGTGCCGATCTCGAACGCGACCGTGCTGGCGCGGTTCACTTCGGTCGAGGGCATGTCGGGCTCTGCGCACGCCGACGTCCTGCGCGGCGACGACAACGATGCGGCCGCGATGGCGCTGTCGGGCACCACGGGCAGCGTGCTGACCCACATCGAACTCATCGACGGACTGCAGGGCCTCCTGGACCAGGTGCTCGGTGTCGGCATGGAGATGGACGGACCGGTGACTTCGTTCGCCGGCAACATCATCCTGGGCGGCGGCGGCAGCGACCTGCTGGAGGGCCGCGGCGGCAACGACATCATCGACGGCGATGCCTGGCTGAACGTGCGCATCAGCGTGCGGGAGAACGCCGACGGAACGGGCGCCGAGATCGCGAGCTATGACACCATGACCGACCTCGAGCTGCAGGGGCGCGTCTTCGACGGCACCTACAACCCGGGTCAACTCACCATTGCCCGCGAGATCCTGATGTCGGATGCGCCGGACTTCGACACGGCCGTCTTCTCGGACGTCTTCGGCAACTACGAGATCACCTTCCTCGAAAACGATGTCTGGCGCATCAGCCATGTGGTGGACGGCGTGGCCGGCGCCGACGGCATCGACGTGGTGCGCAACATCGAACGCCTGCAGTTCTCCGATGGCGCGGCATTCATTGCGGAAGAAGGCTTCAACCTCGATCCCGAAGGCCAGCTGACCCTCAGCGACACCACGCCCACCCTGGGCGCGACCCTCACCGTGTCGGCCCTGGGCGTGACCGATCCGGACAACGTCAGCGCGACCAACCCCGACGGTGCGATCACCGGCCCCATCGCCTACTTCTGGCAGGCCGAGGTCCGCCCCGGCATCTTCGAAGACATCCTGATCGAGAACGCCGGCGGCGAAGTGGCGCGGGCCACGGGCACGAGCTTCACGCCGCGGACCTTCGAGCTCGGCCTGGCGCTGCGCGTGCGGGCGGTCTACAAGGATGCCAACGACGTGCTGGAGAACGTGTACTCCGCCACGACCGCGCCGCTGGCCCTCAACGCCGCGGCCACCGGGCAGCCGACGATCAGCGACACCACGCCGACCGAAGGCCAGCTGCTGACGGCATCGACCCTCGGCATCAGCGACGTGGACGGGCTGACGGGCGCCGTCTTCAGCTACCAGTGGGAACAGGCCGTCAACACGGGCGTCGGCGGCGGCGGCGCCGGGTTCACGCCCATCGCGGGCGCCACCCTGGCGACCTTCACGCCGGGCGCCGACCAGGTCAACCGCGAACTGCGCCTGACGGTGAGCTTCACGGACGATGCGGGCGCGCTCGAGACGGTGCGCTCCGCGGCCACCGTGGTCACGGGCGACTTCATCGCGGCCAACAACGCGGCCCAGGTCCTCACGGGCACTGAAGGCCAGGACGTGATCTTCGGCGGCGGCGGCGCGGACGCCATCAACGGCCTCGGCCAGGACGACCTCATCGACGGCGGCGCGGGCAGCGACAGCATCGCCGGCGGCGCCGGCAACGACACCATCAACTACACGATGGGCGAAGGCACGGACACCGTCGACGGCGGCGCGGGGCTGGACACCCTGAACGTCATCGGAACGGCGGCGGCCGACGCGCTGGCGGTGAGCTACAACGGCACCGCGCTCACGGTGGTGGCCGGCGGCACGGTGAGCAATGTCGAGTCGGTCACAGCCGACCTGCTGGCCGGCGTCGACACGCTGACCTACACGAGCGCCGCGGCCATCTCGGTGAACCTCACGGCCGGAACGGCCTCGGGCTTCACCTCGATCGCCGGCATCGAGAACGTGACGACAGGCGATGGCGCCGACGTGCTCGTGGGCAATGCGCTGGCCAACGTGCTCAACGGCGGCGGCGGCAACGACCGCTTCGTCGCGACGGTGAACGACGGCAACGACAGCTACACCGGCGGCGGCGGCACCGATACGCTGGACCTGTCCGCGATCTCCGCAGGCGTGACGATCACCCCGACGACCGCCACGGGCGCGCAGACGGGCACCGATGCGCTGTCCTCCATCGAGAACTTCATCGGCAGCCAGGGCGCTGACAGCATCGTCGTCAATGGCGGCGCGAACGTGATCGACGGCCAGGGCGGCAACGACGTCATCGACGCCGGCGGCGGCAACGACACCGTGACCGGTGGCGAGGGCAACGACACGCTCACCGGCGGCGCCGGCAACGACACGGTCAGCGGCGGCGCGGGAGACGACCTCTTCCACTACCTCGTCGGCGACGGCGCCGACACGATCAACGGCGGCGCGGGTGCCAACGACCGGCTGACCATCGCCGGCACGGCGCTGGGCCAGACGCTCGCGGTGGTGCTGACGGGAACGGCGATCGCGTCCCTGGCGGGCGGCACCGTCACCGACGTCGAGGCGGTCACGGCCGACCTCCAGGGCGGCGTCGATACCCTGAGCTACGGTGCCACGACCACGGCCGTCACCGTGAACCTGGCCACCGGCACGGCCACGGGCTTCGAATCGGTGGCGAACATCGAGAACGTGACCGGTGGCGCCGGCAACGACACGCTGACCGGCAACACCGGTGCCAACGCGCTGAACGGCGGCGGCGGCGACGACCGCTTCGTCGCGACGATCGGCGACGGCAACGACAGCTATGTCGGCGGGGCCGGCGTGGACACCTACGACCTGTCGGCCACCACGGCCGGCGCGACGGTGACGGTCAACCTCGCCACGAGCGCGCAGATCGGCACCGACACGCTCAACACGATGGAGAACATCATCGGCAGCCAGGGCAACGACATCATCGTCGTCAATGGCGGCGCGAACTTCATCGACGGCCAGGGCGGCAACGACACCATCAGTGCCGGCGCCGGCGACGACATCGTGCTGGGTGGCTCGGGCAACGACACCATCAACGGCCAGGCAGGCGACGACAGGCTCACCGGCGGGCTGGACAGCGACACGGTGGACGGCGATGCGGGCGCAGACACCTTCATCGCCACGGTGGGCGACGGCAACGACAGCTACGCCGGCGGCATCGGCAACGACACCTACGACCTGTCCGCCACCTCGGCCGGTGCGACGGTCACGCCGACCTCCGCCACCAGTGCCGAGACCGGCACCGACACGCTGAGCTCGGTGGAGAACGTGATCGGCAGCCAGGGCAACGACAACATCAGCTTCGCGCCCGTGGCCCTCCTGAATGCCGCGAACGTGGTGGATGGCGGTGGCGGCAACGACACCCTCAGCACCGGGGCGGGCGCGGACCGGCTGACCGGCGGCACGGGCAACGACACCATGGACGGCGGAACGGGAGACGACGTCTTCGTGTTCGCGCCGGGGTTCGGCAACGACACGATCCTCGGCTTCGATGCCAGTGGGAACCTGCTCAACGGGCAGGACCGGCTGAACATCTCCGCAATGGGGATCAACGCCGGCAACTTTGCCGCCAACGTGTCCATCACCGACCTGGGCGCCGACACGCTGGTCGAGTTCGACGGCCTGGAAAGCATCCTGCTGATGGGCGTGAACGGGGTGGGAACGAACACCATCACGCAGGCCGACTTCGTGCTGTCGGCATGAGCACCGCCGACGTTTCAACGACCTTGACCACGGAGAACGACATGGACGAGAAAAACAACGCAAGCCCGCAGCAGGCCCCTCGTTCCATCTCCGACCCGCGCGAGGTGGCGACGTTGATCATGTCGCGCATCGGCATGGTCAACGCGAAGAAGGACGAGCTGAGCGTCGCCATCCAGGGCCTGTGCGACGCGACCCAGCAGCTGTCGCGCGCCTACTCGGCGCAGATGGTGACCATCGACCGGCTGGTGCGGCGGGTGAAGTCGCTGGAAGCCGCGGCGCAGGCCGCGGCCCAGGACCCGCAGGTCAACTGAGCAACGCCCCACAGAACCACAGGAGACGCACATGAAAACCCTGTGGATGGAACTGCGACCGCTGCTGCTGTACATCGCGGCGTTCTCCTTCTTCATCAACCTGCTGTTCCTGGTGCCCGCGTTCTTCACCCTGCAGGTGTTCGACCGGGTCATCTCGACCAGCAGCCATGAAACGCTGCTGGTGCTGCTCGCCGGGACCGGCGTGGCGCTGTTCATCCTGCTGCTGCTGGACTACCTGCGAACCCGGCTGCAGAACGTGGTGGGCATCATGGTGGACGAGCGACTCTCCCCACCGGTGGTGAACGCCATCGTGGAGCGCGCCGCACGCGCCCCGAGCGGCGTGAGGACAGAAGGAATCCGCGACGTGGCCGCGCTTCGCGCCGTGTTTTCCGCCAATGGCCTGATCGCGGTGTTCGATGCGCCCTGGGTGTTCGTGTACGTGTTCGTGATCTGGATGTTCCACCCCGCGCTCGGCCTGGGCGCGGCGTTCTCCGCGCTCCTCATGCTCGGCCTGGCCTGGCTCAACGACCGCATCAGCCGCCGGTCGCTCGAAACCCTGCAGAACGAAGGGCGACGCGCCGCGCAATACGTCGAGAGTTCCTTGCGCAACGCCGAAGTGCTGCAGGCCCTGGGAATGACACAGCGCCTGCTGGTGCGCTGGCGGGCGCTGCAGGACCAGATCGCGACCATGCAGACCAGCGCCAGCCGCAGCACCGTGGCGTTCACCGCCGGGACCAAGGCCGCGCGCCAGGCCATCCAGATTCTCATGCTGGCCCTGGGCGCGTACCTGGTGCTGAGCCAGCAGGCCTCCGCCGGCGTGATGATCGCCACCAGCATCCTGCTGGGCCGCGCGGTGCAGCCGGTGGAGCAGCTCGTGGGCAGCTGGCGCACGCTGATCGAGGCGCGGGCGGCCTACGGGCGCCTGCAGGAACTGTCGAAGGACTTCGAGCGCACCGAGCCGCATGTCGCCATGCCGCGCCCCGAAGGACGCCTGAGCGCGGAGAACATCTCGTACCGCGCGGCCGGCTCGGAGACCCTGGTGCTCTCGAACATCGTCTTCGCGCTGGCGCCGGGCGAGGCCCTGGCCATCGTCGGCCCGAGCGCGGCCGGCAAGTCGACCCTCGCGCGCGTGCTCACGGGCGTGTGGCGCCCCAGCAGCGGCAAGGTCCGCCTGGACGGTGCCGACGTGTCGTACTGGCCGCGCGAAGAGCTGGGCCCCTACATCGGCTACGTGCCCCAGGACGTCGAGCTCTTTGACGGCAGCGTGGCGGACAACATCGCGCGCCTGGACAAGGTGGACTCCGAAGCGGTGGTTGCCGCCGCCGTGCGCGCCAATGCGCACGACATGATCCTGACCCTCCCGAAGGGCTACGACACGCCGGTGGGCGAACACGGCTCGCGGTTGTCTCCGGGCCAGCGCCAGCGCATCGCGCTCGCCCGCGCGCTGTACGGCAACCCGCAGCTGGTGATCCTGGACGAGCCGAACTCCAACCTGGACGGCGCGGGAGAAGTCGCACTCGCCCAGGCGATGAGCGGCCTGCGCCAGGCGGGCGTGACCTCGGTCGTCGTCACCCATCGCCCGTCGCTGATCGCCCACGTGGACAAGATCCTGGTGCTCGCCGCGGGCCGCATCCAGCAGTTCGGCCCGGCGAGCGAGGTGATGCGCGACATGCAGCGCCAGGCCCAGGCGATCGTGGACCAGAAGGCCGCCTGAGCGTCGCGCCGCCGTTGCGAACAAGGACCCCGCACCATGAGCACCGCCACACTCCCGATGCCTCCCGTTGCAGCCCCACGCAGCAGCCGGGAGCACGCACGACGCCTCGCGCGAAGCGGATGCTGGGTCATCCTCGGCGCGATCCTGCCCCTGGGCCTGTGGATGGGCCTCGCCCCGCTCTCGATGGCGGTGGTGGCCCCCGCGTTCGTCAAGGTGGACCTCAACCGCCGTCCGGTGCAGCACCTGGAAGGCGGCACCGTGCGCGAAGTCATGGTGCGCGACGGCCAGCATGTGAACGCCGGCGATCCGATCCTGGTCCTGGGCGACGTGCGCGTGGACGCCGACCGCAACCGCCTGAGCTACCGCGTCCATCTGGAGCGTGCCATGCTGGTGCGCCTGGAGGCCGAGCAGTCCGTCGCGAAAACGCTCGCCTTCCCCGAAGACCTGCTGCGCGCGGCCCGGCAGGACGATCGCATCGGCCAGGCCCTGCTCAAGGAGACGGCGCTGTTCCAGGCCCAGCGCCATTCGCTGGACAGCGCGGCCTCGCTCATGAGAACGCAGCGCGATCGCGTGCAGCAGGAAATCGTCGCCGTGCACGCGCAGATCGCGCAGGCGCAGAACTCGCTCGTCCTGCAGCGCCAGGACCTGGAGGCCAACCGCGGGCTGATCCAGGAAGGCTTCATTTCGTCGAGCCGGATCTCCCAGCTCGAGTCGGTGGTGATGGAGTACGCGGCCAAGCTCGAAGAGCGGCGCACGGAACTGGCGCGCGCCGCCCAGCGCCTGGTGGAGATCGACCTGAAGATCCAGTCGATCCGCAACGACTACGTGAAGGCCGCGAGCGACCAGCTCAAGGCCACCACGCAGCGCCTGGGCGAGATCGAGCAGGAGCAGCGCAAGTCGAACGACGCGGCGCAGCGGCAGGTCGTCGTGGCCCCGGCCAGCGGCGAAGTGATCGACCTGAAGTTCACCTCGCCCGGCGCGGTGGTCGGGCCCGGGGAGGCGATCGCGGACATCGTGCCCAGCGACGCCCAGCTGATGATCGAGGCGCGCATCCGTCCGGAAGACATCAGCAACGTGCACCTCAACCAGCGCGCGCGGGTGAAGTTCACCGCCTTCAAGTACCGCAACACCTCGATGGTCACCGGCAAGGTGACCTATGTCGCCGGCGACCGGCTGATCGAGCGCCAGACCAACCTGCCCTACTACAGCGTGATGATCCTGGCCGACGCCGAGTCGCTCAGGGCCATCGGCGACTTCAAGCTCCAGGCGGGCATGCCCGCCGAGGTCTACATCGCGGGCGTCTCGCAGACCGCGCTGCAGTACGTCATCGAGCCCATCACCTCCACCATCCGCCGATCGGGACGGCAGATGTAGCGGGGCTGTTCTCTGTCAACGAGGGGAATACATCATGCGCAAGGATTCCAATCACCACGACCCCGTGACGCCTGTCGCCCACAGCAAGAGACGCACGTTCCTGAAGGCCTCGCTGGCAGCCACGGCCGCCCCCCTGGTCCTGACACCGGGCAAGACCCGCGCACAACCCACGCCCCTGCCGCCCAGCCCGCCGACGACACCGTGGGTCGAGGACCTGCCCAACCAGGTCACGCCGCTCACACCGCTGGCCACGCTGACCCCGGCCCCGACCCTCAACGCGAACATCGCGGGCGGCGAGTGCGGTCGTGCACCGCACCAGCGCTACGCGGAACTGACCGTGCCCGGCAAGGCCGGCACGCCGCTGCTGTACCAGCTGACGGCCAAGGAGAACCCGGCCTGGCTGTTCAACGGCAACAACCCCTACTACCCCCCGCAGCCCATCTGGGGCTACGAAGGCAACACGCCAGGGGTGACCACGCCGGGCCCCACGATCCACGCGCGCTACGGGCAGTCGGTCATCTGCCGCATCCGCAACCAGCTGCCGCAGAACCACACGGGATTCGGCTCGCCCGAGATCAGCACGCACCTGCACAACATGCACACGCCGTCGGAGAGCGACGGCTACGCGAGCGACTTCTACAGCGCCGTCCAGGGCGGCGTGACGCTGACCGCGCCGGGGACCTTCAACGACCACTTCTACCCCAACCTCTACGCCGGCTTCGACGAGTTCGGCGGCCTCGGCGATTCGCGCGAAGCCCTGGGCTCGCTCTTCTATCACGACCACACGGAAGGCGTGACGGCACCGAACGTGCTCAAGGGCATGTTCGGGCGCTACATGGTCTTCGACGCGCTCGACACCGGCGACGAGACCACGGGGCTGCGGCTGCCCAGCGGCGCGTACGACTACCCCCTGAGCTTCTCGGACAAGCGGTTCGACTCGGGCGGCCGGCTGACCTTCGACGAGCTCAACCCCGAGGGTGTGCTGGGCGACAAGATCGTGGTCAACGGCAAGATCGAGCCGGTGCTGCGCGTCGCACGCCGCAAGTACCGGCTGCGGCTGCTGAACGTCGGGCCGTCGCGCTTCTACGAGTTCGTGCTGCAGAACACGGGCGGCACCATCGTGTACCCGTACACGCAGATCGCCAGCGACGGCAACCTGCTGCCGGCACCGATCCTGAACCAGCTGAGGGTGCGGATCGCCCCGGCCGAGCGCGCGGACATCGTGGTGGACTTCTCGCGATTCCCGCTGAACACCACGCTGTACCTCGTCAACCAGCTCACGCAGGTCGACACCCGCAAACCCGGCGTGGTGCAGTCGCCGGGCACGCGCGTGCTCAAGTTCATCGTCGATCGCCAGCCCCCGACGCCCGACCTGAGCGTGGTGCCGAGCGTGCTGCGCCCGCTGCGCGACCTGCCCAGTGCCAGTGAACTCGCGGCCCTGCCGGTTCGCACCTGGGTGTTCGCGCGCAACAGCGGCATGTGGAACGTCAACGGGCTGTTCTTCGATTCGCTCACGGCCAGAGCCAGGATCACCCGGGGCACCGCCGAGATCTGGGAGTTCATCAATCCCGACAACGGCTGGCAGCACCCGATCCACGTGCACTTCGAAGAAGGACGGATTCTCAGCAAGAGCGTCAACGGCGTGAGCCTGACCATTCCCGTGAACGAGCGCGGACGCAAGGACGTCTTCGTCGTCGGCGAACTCATGACCGTGAGGGTGCTCGTGCGCTTCCGCGATTTCTCGGGCAAGTACCTGATGCACTGCCACAACCTCACCCACGAGGACCACGCAATGATGGTTCGCTTCGACATCGTGTGAAGAACGCCGATGACTTTCAGGAGATTCTCATGAACCACCGCAGACACTTGATCGCCGGACTGGGCGTCGCGTCCTTGTACGCGTTCGGCCTGCCCGCCTCCGCCGAGGCGCCGGCAACGGCTGCACGCCCGGGGCGTCGCATGCCGAACGTCGAACTGAAGGCCCACACCGGGGCGAAGGTGAACTTCTACGACGACCTGGTCCGTGGAAAGATCGTCGCCATCAACATGATGTACGCGGACTGCGAAGGCATCTGTCCGCTCATGACCAACAACCTCCTGCGCGTGCAGGAGCGCCTGGCCTCTCGGGTGGGCCGGGACATCTTCATGTACTCGATCACCATCCGCCCGGAGATCGACACCGTGGAGCACCTGGCCGACTACGCCGAGATGCACAGCGTGAACCCGGGCTGGCTTTTCCTGACCGGGAGCCGGAGCAACATCGACCTCGTGCGCTTCGCCCTGGGCTTCTACGACCCGGACCCGAAGGTCGACAAGGAGATCAATCGCCACACCGGCATGGTGCGCATCGGCAACGACGTCTATGACCGCTGGTCGATGGCGCCGGCGCTGGCGGCGCCCGAGCAGATCGTGGCCGCCATCCTGCATGTCGATCGCAGCCCGGCCGCGGTTCGCCGCGCGGGTGGCGCCATCTTGCAGGCCGACCCTCGGAGCACGGTCTGAACCAGCGCCTGCGCCGACCCCCACCCGGTGGACAGGGCTCACGGGCCCCCGCCACCGGGAAGCGTCTCGTCCCGGCGTGGGGCGCCGTGCTCGCAGCGAGCTTCGCGTGGCCCGTCCATGGCCAGAGCCTGGTCGAGATCTACACGTCGGCGCGCGGCTACGACGCCACCTACCAGGGCGCGCGGGCCCAGTACGAGGCCACGCTGGCGCGGGCGGCGCAGTCCAGGGCCGGCATCCTGCCCACCGTCGGCCTGTCGGCCGGCGCCTCGCACACCCGGCAGGACCTCTCGACGGAAGGCAGCGCGACAACGCGCGGGTTCAACACCCAGAGCGTCGGCATCAACGCCACGCAGCCGCTGTACCGCCCCGCCAACTGGGCCGCCTACGAGCAGGGCCAGCGGCAGGCCGAGGTGGCGCAGATGGTGCTCACCATCGCCGAGCAGGACCTCATCGTGCGCGTGAGCCAGGCCTACTTCGACGTGCTCGCCAGCCAGGACAGCCTGGCCCTGGTGCGCGCGCAGAAGGTGGCCGTGGCCGAGCAGCTGGCCTCGGCCAAGCGCAACTTCGAAGTCGGCACCACCACCATCACCGACGCGCGCGAAGCGCAGGCCCGCTACGACCTGGTGATCGCGCAGGAGATCGCCGCCGAGAACGACCTGCAGGTGAAGAAGATCGTGCTCGACCAGCTCGTCGGCAGCACCGGCAGCGTGCCCGTGCCGCTGGCGGCGCCCGTGATGCTGCCTCCGCTCGCGCCCGCCGACATCGAGGTCTGGACCTCGCACGCGGACGCCGGGCACCCTGCGATCCAGCAGGCCCGCCTGGGCCTGGACGTGGCCGGGCTCGAGGTGCAGAAGGCGCAGGCCGGCCACCTGCCCACGCTCGATGCGACCCTGGGCTACAACGTCACGAACAACCCCCAGGGCACCAACACCACGCCGGGCCGCTCGCGGGTCAAGGCCCTCACCGTGGGCGTCTCCCTCAACCTGCCCTTGTTTGCCGGCTACGCGATCGAGAACCGCGTCAGGGAAACGCTGGCGCTCGAAGACCAGTCGCGCTCGCTGCTCGAGGCCACGCGCCGCGGCGTCGCGCAGGCCACCCGCGCCACCTACCTGGGGCTGGTGTCGGCCGCCGGCCAGGTGAAGGCGCTCGAAGCCGCCGAGGTCTCCAGCCAGATCGCGCTGGAGGCCAATCGCATGGGCTACCAGGTGGGCGTGCGCATCAACATCGACGTGCTCAACGCGCAGAGCCAGCTCTTCCAGACCAAGCGCGACCTGGCGGTGGCGCGCTATTCGGTGCTGCTCGGCAATCTCAAGCTGCGGCAGGCCAACGGCACGCTGGTGCCCGAGGACCTGAACGCCATCGATGCCGCGCTTGCAACCCACGGCCGCACCCCGGTCGACAGCGCGGCGCCCGTCTCCGTGTCCAGGAGAACGCCGGCTCGCCAATGACGAGGCATGCCATGGCACGTACCGACAGCACCAGCGACTGCTCGCGGCCATGACGGCGCTGAACATGCAGGTGACGCCATGCGACTGCTTCTGCTTCAGGATCGCGCGCGGGTTGACGACGGCCTGTTCACGCACTTGCGCAAGAACGGGTTCCTGATCGACAGCGTCGAGCGGCTCGGCGACATCGACGTGCTGGAGAACGAGTCCTACGACGTGCTGCTCGTCAGCTCGCAGTTGCCCGACGGATCGGGACTCGACTGGGTCCGGTTGTTGCGGGTGCAGCACATCACCACGCCGGTCCTGATGCTGATGGTGGGAGCGCCCGGCCCGACCGCGCAGGCCGAGGTCCTCGACGCAGGCGCGGACGACTTCGTGGTGATGCCGTGCCGCCCCGAGCTGGTGGCCGAGCGGGTGCGGGCACTGCGTTGCCGGGCCGCGGGCCTGGCAACGCCGCGCGTGCGGTGCGGCGACGTCGAGTTCGACCTGGGCAGCCGGACGACGGTCCGCTGCGGCATGCCTGTCGCGCTGACCGAGCGGGAATGGAACCTGGTGGAGGCGCTGGCGCTGCGCTTCGATCACACGGTCCCCAAGGCCCAGGTGGAATTGCTGGTGCAGGGGATCCACGGCGCCCCCACGAGCAACGCCCTGGAAGTGCACCTGTCCAACGTGCGGCGCAAGCTCGGGCGGCAGATCATCCGCACGATTCGCGGGGTCGGCTACCGCCTGAATACCTGAGCCCATCGTCTTCAGACTCGTAAGCGTGCCGCACACAAGATAGCAACCTTAAGACGTGCGACTGGCCAGAATCGCACCACTCGCAGAGCCCCATCACTCACCGATGGCGCCACCACTGTCGCAGCGTCCCCCCGGGGCATGAATGGCGACACCTTCTCACGCAGGTACCACCGAACCATGTTCAAGCCCTCTCCCGCTCTCGTTTTCGCCAATTTCATGCAGCTGCCGACCATCGTGCCGAAAGCGGTGTGGCGCGCGCTGCGCGTGGTGAGCATCGCCTCGGCCCTGGCCCTGGCCGTCATGCTGGCGCTGCGGCCCGCCATCGCGATGCCCTTGTTCTGGGGGCTGATCGTGCCGTCGCTCCCGCTCGTGTTCATGCTGGCACCCGGGCTGTGGCGCAACGTCTGCCCGTTGGCCGCCATCAACCAGATCCCCCGCAGGCTCGGCATCACGCGCGCACTCACGAGCCGCCGCCTGTCGCAGGGCGCGGCATTTCCGATCGGCATCGGCCTGCTGATCTGCGCGGTCGTCGCGCGCAAGCTGCTGTTCAACGGCAACGGCATGGCCACCGCCGGCCTGCTGGCGGCAGCCATGGGGGCGGCGCTCATCGGCGGCTTGCTGTTCAAGGGCAAGAGCGGCTGGTGCAGCAGCATCTGCCCCCTGCTGCCGGTGCAGCGGCTGTACGGCCAGACGCCGTTCATCCGCATCGCCAACACGCATTGCGAACCGTGCGTGGGCTGCGCCAAGAACTGCTACGACCTCAACCCCGGCGCGGCCTACCTGGCCGACCAGTACGACCCGAACCCGGCGTACCGCAACTTCCGCAGCTTCTTCGCGGGCGTCTTTCCGGGCCTGATCCTCGGCTACTACCTCGTGCCTTCGCCCGCCGAGATCGGCCCGGTCTCCACGGTCATGCAGATGCTGGTCTACATGGCGGCCAGCCTGACGCTCTTCAACCTGATCGAATTGCTGGGCAGCAAGACGCGCAACCTGTCGCCGGTGCTCTTCGCGGCGGCCGCGTTCTCGCTGTACTACTGGTTCACCGCCCCGCTGGTCGTCAGCACCTTGAGCAGCCTGAGCGGCATGGCCATCGCCCCCGAAGTCGTCGCCACGCTGCGCGGCCTGACGATCATCGCGAGCCTGACGTGGATCGCGCGGTCGCTGCATGTCGAGCGCCTGTTCCTTCGCCGTGAACTGCGCAAGGGTGTCCGGGACGGTTCCCGGCTGGCGCCGATCGTCATCGAGACGATGCGGCTGCACCGCGGCCCGAACGACGCCGCGCGCAAGGCGCCGGTTGCGGCCCCGCCGGAGAACGAGGCCGCTGCGGCCGCACCGGCGGATGCGTCCACGCAGCCTGCCGAACTCTGCATCGACCCCACCGGCATGAAGACCCCCATCCGCAAGGGCCAGACCCTGCTCGAGGCGCTCGAGGACTGCGGCGCCCCCATCAACGCCGGCTGTCGTTCCGGCGTGTGCGGCGCCGACCCGATCGCCGTCGTGGCGGGCGGCGAACGGCTCGCCCCCATCGGCAGCGACGAACGGGCGACGCTGGCCCGGCTCGGCTGCGCCGACGGCACGCGCCTGGCCTGCATGGCGCGCATCCGCAATGCCGGGCCCATCCGCATCGACCTGAAGCGGGAGGCGACCCCGGCGGCGCGCGACACACGCAAGCCCGAAGTCGTGCCCTTCGATGCGTCGATCCGCCGTGTCGTGATCGTGGGCAACGGCGTGGCCGGCCTGACCGCGGCCGACCATGTGCGGCGCCGCCACCCCGACTGCGAGATCCATCTCATCGGCCGCGAGAACCACAACGCCTACAACCGGATGGCCATCGCCAAGCTGATCAGCATGCCGACGGGTGTCCAGGGCCTGCACCTGCTGCCCGAGCAGTGGTATGCCGAACACCGTGTCACCGCGTGGCTCAACACGCATGTGTCGGGCGTCGACACGCAGCGTCGCGAGCTCACGCTGGCGACCCGGGAGACGCTGGGCTACGACAGGCTCATCCTGTGCTCGGGCAGCTCGGCATGGGTCCCGCCGATCGACGGCTACGGCATCGAAGGCAGCTTTGTGCTGCGCGATGCCGACGACGCGATGGCGATCCGCGACTACATGCAGCGCTTCCACGGCACCTGCGCGGTCGTGCTGGGCGCCGGCTTGCTCGGCCTGGAAGCGGCGCAGGCGCTGGCGCAGCTCGGGGCGCAGGTCCAGGTGCTGTCGAACAGCGGCCAGATCCTGGACCGGCAGATCGACACCCCGGCCAGCGCCTTGCTGGAAGCGCACCTCGCAACCCAGGGCATCCATGTCATGACCGGTGCCGACGCCGCGCGGCTGGAGCCGGGCAACGAGGGCCGCGTGGCGCGGCTCGTGCTCAAGGACGGACGCCAGCTTCCCGCCGACGTGGTCGTGGTGTGCACCGGCGTGCGCGCCAACGTCGACATCGCGCAGTCCGCCGGCCTGGCGCTCGGCCGCGGCATCATCGTCGACGCACAGATGCGCACCAGTGCCCCCCATGTCTATGCCGCGGGCGATGTGGCCGAGTTCGAGGGCCACTCGATCCCCCTGTGGGCCGTGGCTGCCGAGCAGGGAGAAATCGCGGCCGTCAATGCGCTGGGCGGCAAGCGCGTCTATCGCGGCCATGTGCCGGTGACCGCGCTGAAGGTCTCGGGCATCGACGTCCGCTCCGCGGGCTCCGTGCACGCCGCGCGGCCCGGCGAATTCGAGTTGACGCAGTCCGAGCCTGCGCAGGGCATCTATCGCAAGCTGGTGGTCGCCGAGGGCCGGCTTGTCGGCGCGGTGCTGGTCGGATCGCCGGACGAGGCGGACGAGGTCATTCCGGCCGTGCGCGAGCACGCACCGGTCTCCACGATGACCGCCTTGCTGGAGCGTGGGGACTGGCAGCAGCATTCGGTGGCATTGGCGGCCTAGCCCTACACGCAGCAGGGCAAGACCCTGGACGAATGCCTGCAGCTGTTCGGCGACTGCGGCTGCATGGTCGAGTACCCGATCGCACGCATGCATGCCGACGCGCGCGTGCAGCGCATCTACGGCGGCACGAGCGAGGTCATGAAGGACCTGATCGCGCGCAAGCTGGGCGCATGAAAGCACCCCGTCGAGGGTGCGCGCGACCACGGAACGACAACGCGCCCTCGCCGGTCGGCATGCAGCCCGCCTCCGGCTGAGCCAGAGGGTATTCCCCGAGCCGGTGTCGGCGAATCTGTCGGCTGGTTGACGGAATCGATGGCCGCTGTTTCCTAGCATGGAGACGCAGTCCCTCCCCGTGTAGCAACGGGGACGCGCCCAGAGGCGCGGGGCCTGCGCGACCCATTCCCAAGGAGACATTCCCGTGAACAGGACATTGCTGCGGCCGGCACTCACCGCATTGGCCCTTCTCGCCCTCGCCGGCACGGCCACGGCGCAGGACGGCGCCGGGTACCCGGGCAAGACGGTGACCATCGTCGTGCCCACGCCGCCCGCCGGCGGCACCGACCTCATCGCGCGGCTGTTCGCCGACGTGCTGGGCAAGGCCTTCAAGCAGAGCGTGATCGTCGACAACCGCGCCGGCGCCAACGGCATCCTGGGCGTCGACTTCGTCGCCAAGGGGCCGGCCGACGGCACGCGCGTGCTGTTCACCTACGCCGCCACGATGGTGATCAACCCGGCGCTCTACAAGAAGCTGCCCTACGAGCCGCTCAAGGACTTCGCGCCCGTCGCGCAGGTGGGCCGTGGCGGCAACCTGCTGCTGGTGCGCAAGGACCTGCCGCCGAACACGCTCAAGGACTTCGTCGCCCACGCCAAGGCCCACCCCGACAAGCTGAACTACTGCTCGTGGGGCAACGGCTCGGGCGGCCACCTCACGATGGAAAGCCTGAAGAAGCAGGCCGGCATCTCGCTGCTGCACGTGCCCTACAAGGGCAGCAGCCCCTGCGTGCAGGACCTCATGGGCGGCCAGGTGGACGCCGGCTTCGCCGACATCTCCTCCACCATCGAGGTGGTGAAGGCCGGCCGGGTCAAGGCCCTGGCCTACAGCGGCCCCGACCGCCTGCCGATGCTGCCCGACGTGCCCACGATGACGCAGGCCGGGTTCCCGTTCAAGAACTACACCTGGTACGGCTTCTTCGTGCCGGCCAAGACGCCGCCCGCCATCGTCAAGCGCCTGAACGAAGAGATCTACCGCGCCCTGCAGGACCCGGCCGTGATCCAGCGCCTGCGCGAACTCAACTTCACCGACCTGCCGCGCCCCACGCCGGAGCAGTTCAAGGAAGTCCTGCGCCAGGACCTGCAGGACTGGAGCGCCCTGGTCAAGTCCATCGGCGTCACGCTGGACTGACGCTCCATCCACCACGACGCCGGGGCCCTGCCCCCGTGCGTCCCGGAGAACATCCCCATGACACAAGAAAAATCCAACCCGTCCGCCACGCTCGGCGGCTTCAACACCCTGCCCGGCCAGGGCAGCCACCTGCCTTTCGATGCGCCGCCCAGTGCCAGCATCGCGGGGCGCAAGCTGTCGGAGTCCACGCACGAGCGGCGCAAGGCGGTGCCGCACCTGCGCGACGACGCACCGAACGTGCTGATCGTGATGCTCGACGACGCCGGCTTCGCGCACCCCGACACCTTCGGCGGCGAGATCCACACGCCCACGCTGACGCGGCTGGCCGGCAGCGGCATCACCTACAACGCCTTCCACAACTGCGGCGTGTGCTCGCCCACGCGTGCGTCGCTGCTGACGGGGCGCAACGCGCACCGCGTGGGCTACGGCCACATCTCCGAATACGCCACCGACTGGGACGGCTACGTGGGCGTCATTCCCAAGAGCGCCGGCACCCTGGCCGAGGTGCTCGGGGCCTGGGGCTACAACACGGCCGCGTTCGGCAAGTGGCACAACACGCCGGCCAACCTGACCACGCAGATGGGCCCCTTCGACCGCTGGCCCACCGGCCACGGCTTCAATCACTTCTACGGGTTCCTGGGCGGCGAGAGCTCGCAGTACGAGCCGCGCCTGGTCGAGAACACCACGCTCATCGAGCCGCCGCGCGACGAGGGCTACCACCTGAGCGAGGACATGGCCGACAAGGCCTGCGGCTGGCTGCGCCGCCACCGCGCCATCACGCCCGACAAGCCCTTCCTGATGTACTGGGCGCCCGGTGCGGTGCATGGCCCGCACCACGTCTTCAAGGAATGGACCGACAAGTACAAGGGCAAGTTCGACGACGGCTGGGACGCCTACCGCGAACGCGCCTTCGCGCGCCAGAAAGAGATGGGCTGGATCCCCGAGACCGCCGAGCTCACGCCCCGGCCCGAGACGCTCGCCAGCTGGGACAGCATTCCCGAGGCCGAGCGCCCGTTCCAGCGCCGGCTGATGGAGGTCTACGCCGGCTTCCTGGAGCACACCGATGCACAGATCGGCAAGGTCGTCGACGAGCTGGAGCAGCTCGGGCTGCGCGACAACACGCTGGTGTTCTTCGTGTTCAGCGACAACGGCGGCAGCGCCGAAGGACAGAACGGCACCGTGGTCGAGCTGCTGGCGCAGAACCGCATCTCCACCAAGATCTCGCAGCACCTCGAACTGCTGGAAGGCCTGGGCGGCCTCGACGCACTGGGTGGCCGCAAGACCGACAACATGTACCACGCCGGCTGGGCCTGGGCCGGCTCCACGCCATTCCAGAGCACCAAGCTGATCGCCGCGCACTTCGGCGGCACGCGCACGCCGCTGGTCGTGTCGTGGCCGCGCGGCATCCGGCCCGACACCACGCCGCGCTCGCAGTTCCACCACGTCAACGACATCGCGCCCACGCTCTACGACATCTTGGGCATCACGCCGCCGGTGGAGCTCAACGGCGTGCGGCAGGATTCGCTGGACGGCATCTCGATGGCCTACACCTTCGCCCATCCGCAGGCCGAGGGCCGCAAGGGCGTGCAGTACTTCGAGGTCGCGGGCAGCCGCATGGTGCACCACGACGGCTGGACCGCGGGCGTGTTCGGCCCGCGCATTCCCTGGGTCGCGGGCGCTGCACCCGGGCTGGCCACCTGGGACCCTGACAACGACGTCTGGGAGCTGTACCACGTCGCGAAGGACTACGCGCAGGCGCACGACCTGGCGCAGGCGCAGCCGGCCAAGCTGGCGCAGATGAAGGAGATGTTTGCCGTGCAGGCAGGCATCAACCACGTCTATCCGCTGGGCGCGATCTACCACCTGACGCTCAAGCCGCAGCACCGCATCGCGCCCCGGCATACCTCGTGGCACTTCAGCGGCGACATCACGCGCATTCCGGAGAACTGCGCGCCCAACATCAAGACGCGCAGCCACACGGCCACCGTCGATGCCACGCTGGGCGAGCGCGCGAGCGGCGTGCTGTTCGCGCTGGGTGGCTTCAACGGCGGCATCTGCCTGTACCTGGACGACGGCCACCTGGCCTACGAATACAACATGCTCGGCATGTACCGCTTCAAGGCGCGCTCGCCCGCGCGCATCGCCGCCGGACGCCATGCGATCGACGTCGAGTTCACGATGAGCGACGGCACGGCGCCCCAGCGGCCCGCGCGTGCCGTGCTGCGCGTCGACGGCGTGCAGGTGGCGACGTGCGACATCGGCGTCACGGTGACGGCCATCTTCTCGGCCTGCGAGACCTTCGACGTCGGCTGCGACCTGGGCTCGCCGGTGGCGGCCGAGTACTTCGACCGTGCGCCGTTCGGCTTCGACGGGCGCATCCACGACGTCTGGCTGCGCTATGCGGAGGTCCAGTCGTGAGCACGTTGATCACCGAAGCAGACGCCTACGCCATCGGCATCGAGGCCTACACCTATGCCTATCCGATGGTGGTGATGGAGCTGACGCGCCGCGTCGCCACCAACGTCGCGCAGCCCGACGGCGCGCGCGTGCGCGGGCCGATGAACCGCTTCGTGCACGTGCCCACCTACCCCGACGCCGGCTTCAAGGACGTGGTGCGTCCCAACGCCGACACGCTGTACTCCAACATCTGGTACGACGTCGGCGACGAGCCGCTGGTGCTGACGCTGCCGGACATGGGCGATCGCTACCACGTCATTCCGTTCTACGACCTGTGGACCGACGTGTTCGCCACGCTGGGCACGCGCACCAACGGCAACGGCGGCGGCCACTTCGCGCTCGTCGGCCCACGCTGGAAAGGCACGCTGCCCGAGGGCGTGCGCGCCATCGTGAGCCCCACGGACGTGGGCTGGATCGTGGGGCGCATCCAGACCAACGGCGCGGCCGACTACGCCCACGTGCACACGCTGCAGGCCGGCTTCGAGGCCGTGCCGCTGTCCGCTTGGGGCCAGCCCCATGACCCGCCCGCCGGCCACGTCGATGCAGCGATGGACATGCGCCCACCCGTCGAGCAGGTGGCCACGCTCGGCGCCGGCGACTTCTTCGCGCTCTTCGCCGAACTGCTCCAGCGCAACCCGCCGCATGCCACCGACGGTGCGCTGCTGCTGCGCATGGAGCGCATCGGCCTCGTCCCCGGCCGCGGCTTCGCACTGGCCGAAGCACCCGAGGCCGTGCAGCGCGCCCTGACGCGTGCCGCGCCCGATGCCTACCGGCGCATGCTCGAGCGCGCGCCGGCGATGCGCATGGTGCGCAACGGCTGGAGCCTCGGCAGCAACGTGGGCGTCTACGGCAACGACTACCTGGCGCGCGCCTTCGTCGCCTACGCCGGCCTGGGCGCGCTGCCGCGCGAAGAGGCGATGTACCCGCGCTCAGTCTGCGACAGCGAAGGCCAGCCGCTGTCGGGCACTGCGCGCTACGTGCTGCACTTCGACGCGCACGAGCTGCCGCCGGCCGATGCGTTCTGGTCGCTGACGCTGTACGGCCCCGACCAGTTCTTCGTCGACAACGCGCTGAACCGCTACGCCATCGGCGACCGCGACGCGCTCGCCTTCAACGCCGACGGTTCGCTGGACCTGTACATCCAGCATGCGTCGCCGGGCCCGGCCAAGGCCCCGAACTGGCTGCCCGCGCCCGCCGGCCCCTTCAGCATGAACCTGCGCCTGTACGTGCCGCAGGCGCCGGTGCTCGACGGGCGCTGGGCACCGCCTGCGCTGAAGCGCCTGCCCTGACCGCACCGACCGCATCGTCTCCCACCCGAAAGGCACTCACTTCATGAACCGTTCCCGCTTCCGCGCGCTGCGCGCGCCCGGCCTGTGCATCGTCGGGCTCCACCTGGCGGCCGGCGCCGCCCTGGCGCAGGCCGACTACCCGAGCAAGCCGATCCGCATCATCGTCCAGTACCAAGCCGGCGGCTCGGCCGACGCGCTGGCGCGGCTGGTGGGCGACGGGCTCGCCAAGCGGCTGAAGCAGCCCGTGCTGGTGGAAAACCGCAGCGGCGCCGGCGGCATCATCGGCACCGACTACGTGGCCAAGAGCGCGCCCGACGGCTACACGGTGCTGCTGTCGGTGCCGGGCCCGATCGCGGCGAACCTGGCGCTGTACAAGAAGCTGCCCTACGACCCGCGCACCGACCTGCGCCACGTGTCGGACATCGCGAGCACGCGCACGATCATGGTCGTGCACCCCTCGGTGCCGGCGCAGGATTTCAAGGGCCTCGTCGAGGCCGTGCGCAAGGCGCCCGGCAAGTACGCGATGGGCTCCTGGGGCCCCGGCGTGCAGCCGCACCAGATGCAGGTCTTCATGGACAAGACCTACGGCACCCAGACGCTGCACGCGGCCTACAAGGGCGAAAGCCCGATGGCGGTCGACCTGCTCAGCGGCGTGATCCAGATGACCGTGGGTTCCATCAGCACCTTCCAGCCCTACGTCGCGGCCGGCAAGCTGCGCGCCATCGCCGTGCCGGGCGCGCAGCGCGCCAAGGCCGCCCCCACGGTGCCGACCTTCGCCGAGCAGGGCTACAAGGACGACATGTTCATGCTCATGGCGCCGACCTCGCTGCTGGTGCCGGCCAAGACGCCCGACGCCATCGTCGAGAAGCTCAGCCGCGAAGTCGCCGCGGTGGTGAAGCAGCCCGAGGTGCAGCGCCGCATCGAGGACATGGGCGCCGAGCCCATCGGCAACACGCCGGCCGAAGCCTCGGCGGCCTACAAGGCGTTCCTGCCCGTGTCGCTGAAGCTCACGCGGGCCACAGGCGTCACGCTGGACTGATTGCTCCGCTTCTCGAGAACCGTGCACCACCCGCCTCCCGATTTCGAACTCCGGGTGTACACCCCGCAGCGCATCGCCGCGGTCGTCGCCACGCTGGCCTCGGACGGCATCCCCGCCGCACAGGCCCTGGCCGGCAGCGAGCTCGACGAGGCCGCGCTGCGCACGCCCGGCACGCGCGTGTCGTATGCGCAAACGGTCACCGTGCTGCGCAATGCGCTCGCGCTGGCACGCAACCCCACGGTGGCGTTGCGCGCCGGCGCGCGCATGCACCTCACGGCCTACGGCATGTGGGGCTATGCGCTACAGAGCAGTCCCACCTTCAGCGCGTTGATCGAGTTCGCCATCACCTACCGCCGCGCCATCGGGCCGCTGGCCGACATGCACCACGACCCCACGCGCGCGCCCGGCACCTGCAGCTTCGAGGTGCTGGTGTCGCCCGACCCGCGCGACCCGCTCTACCGCTTTGCGCTGGCCTTCACCTTCGCGGCCCACCTGACGCTGGCGCGCGACCTGTACGGCGATGGCTTCGGCTTCACGGGCCTGCGCCTGGCCTGCCCCGCGCCCGAGCACGGCGCGGGCGTCTGGGAGGCGTGGTTCCAGTGCCCCGTGCAGTTCGGCCAGCCTGACAACGCGCTGCAGTTCGACGAGGCCTGGTGCACGCGCGCGCCGCGCCTGCACGATCCGCTCACGCACGCCATGGCCAGCGAGAGCTGCCAGCAATTCGTGGCCGGACTCGCGCATGCCGGCGGCATCGCCGCGGCGGTGCGCCGCACGCTGGTGGAGCAGATGCCGTGGCGTTTTCCGAGCATCGAGTCGATGGCCCGCACGCTCGCGCTGGAGCCGCGCACGCTGCGGCGGCGGCTCGCCACGCACGGCACCACGTACCGGTCGATCCTCAACGAGGTGCGCCTGCGGCTGGCCATCGAGTACCTGCGCAAGACCCGCATGACCACCGAGGAGATCGCGGAGCGCCTGGGCTACAGCGAGGCGGCCAACTTCCGGCATGCCTTCGTGCGCTGGACCGGCACCAGCCCGCACGCCTACCGCCTGAGCTGCGCGCCGTGCTGAGGCTTCAGCTCAGTCTTCCGCGGCGATGCGGTGCAGCCGGGGCAGGTCGACCACGGTGACCAGGCGGTAGCCCTCGTTGCAGCCGAGCACGCCCTCGTCCTTGAACTGCGCCAGTTCCTTGCCGACGGTCTGGCGCGACACGCCGAGCATGTTCGCCAGGTCGGTCTGCGACACGCGCAGCTCGGTGTCGCACGGCGCGCCGCTCGCGTCCCCGTAGCGATACACCATGTTGAGCAGCGTGATCGCCGTGCGCCGGCGCACCGAGCCCAGCACCTGGTCCTGCAGGATCTCGGCGCTGAGGCGATAGCGCCGCAGCATGGTCTGCGCGATGCTGCGCCACAGCACCGGCTCCGCATCGAGGATGCGCCGCATGGCCGCACCGGGGATGTGGATGATGTGCGAATCGGCGCGCGCATCGAAGGCGAAGATGGGCTGCATGTCGTCGATGAGATGCACCATGCGCGTGATCTGGCCGGCCCCGAGCACCGAGAGGATGTACTTGTCGCCGGCCGCGTTGGTGGCCGCGATCTCGATCGAGCCCGACACGATCACGAACACCTCCCGCTGGTGGTTGCCGCGGCTCACGAGCGGCGTGCGGCGCCGGTAGTGCCTGGCGCGCGCGGCGTTCGCCAACTCGCGCAGCCGGTCTTTCGGCCAATCGAGAAACACCGCGCACGTGCTCAGCCCGTGCTCGATCTCTTCCCTTGTGCTCTGCGATACGGGTTGCGGGTATTCCATGGGATGACTCAGCAAAAACTGTTGCCTGGTTGACGGATTCGAAGAGCAGCGATTCCTATCATAGGACCGGCCAATCAAAGAACAACGAGGAACTCCCTAAGTGAGACATGCACGTTCCCTGCCTGCACGCCTGACGCTGTTTCGCAGCACCACGGCGCGTTCGTTGATCCGGCTTCTCGCGTCGCGCATGCGACGCGATGCGCGAACGACGAGACCCCTGCGCAGCATGCGCGGCTCGCGCGACGCGATGCGAATGCCGTGATGCGCGGCCACACGCCCTGCGCGCGCGGCTAGAGGCCGCCCCCCTTTTTCCCGAAGTCCCCGAAGGGCATCCGCCCTTCGGAACACCCGAGCCCTGGAACGCAGCGATGCGCACCAGCGGACTCGTTCATCCCTGAAGAAGCAAGCAAAGCAAGACCTGCCATGAAACATCACTCCCTGGCCGCATTGGCTCTCCTCACCGCCGCCGGTACCGCGTCGGCGCAATCGTCCGTCACGGTGTTCGGCATCGTCGACGTCGGCATCAGCCGCTACACGTCCAAGAGCACGTACCACAGCCCCAACCCCTTCGCGCTGCCGCCGGCGAACGCCGCGGGCGGCAGTGCGAAGACGAGCCAGACCGCGCTGTCGAACTCGGGCTATGCGGGCAGCCGCGTCGGCTTTCGCGGCACGGAAGACCTCGGTGGCGGCCTGGCGGCGAGCTTCTGGCTGGAGTCGGGCATCACCAACGACGACGGCGCCAAGGGCATCACCAACTTCAACCGCCGCTCGACGATGAGCCTGTCGGGCCCGTTCGGCGAACTGCGCCTGGGCCGCGACTACGCCGCGACCTTCTGGAACGACACCGTCTTCGATCCCTTCGGCACCAACGGCGTGGGCACCAACCTCATCGCCAACATCAACAGCCGCATCGCCGCCATCGCCGGCCCCGGCTCCGTGGTGGCGTCGACCGACAACTACATCCGCACCGGCAACTCGATCGGCTACTTCCTGCCGCCGAACCTGGGCGGTGTCTACGGCCAGCTGCAGTACACGCTGCACGAGAACACCCAGCGCAGCGACCAGCCCGGCACGCCATCGGCCAAGGGCCGCTACGTGGGCGGCCGCCTGGGCTATGCCAGCGGGCCGCTCGACATGGCCATCGCCTACGGCCAGAGCACGGCCGCCGACAGCACCACGCTCAACGCGCTGGGCATCGCGACCGCCACGCAGGAGCGCAAGATCAACGCGCTGAACCTGGGCGCGTCGTACAACTTCGGCCCCGCCAAGCTGTTCGCCGAGGTCTCGCGCGTGCAGGACAAGAACGAGACGGGCACGCTGCAGAACCTGCCGGGCCTGACGGTTCCGTTCATGAACACCACGACGCGCAAGGACAAGTACAACGGCTACATGCTGGGCGTGACCGTGCCCGTGGGCCCGGGCCTCATCCGCGCGTCGTACGCCTCGGTGAAGTACAAGAACGGCGCGCCCGCTGCCACCGACCTGAACAGCCTGCTGTGGGGCCTGAACGGCAACCGCGACACCACCGCCAACCAGATCTCGCTGGGCTACGTGCACAACCTGTCCAAGCGCACCGCGCTGTATGCCTCGGTGTCGCGCATCCGCATCAAGGACGGCTGGAACAACCCCGGCGTGATGGGCGCCATCACCGGCGGCTCGGCCGCCTACCTCACGGGCGGCACCGCGCAGGCCGCGGGCTGGGCACCGCGCTCGTCGATGGGCTACGACTTCGGCATCCGCCACGCGTTCTGAGCGCATGCGAAAGGAGGTACCCATGGCTTTGAAACACCTGTCGCCGCTGCTCGTGGCGGCCCTGCTCGCGGGCGGCTGCGCCACGCCGCCCGCGCCGACCACCTCGGCCGCCGACGTCGGCGAAACACGCCCGGGCTCGGGCTATCTCAAGGGCTACCTGGCCTCGGCCGAGATGCCCGACAGCCTGGCGCTGCTGCCGCCGCCGCCCGAGGCCAACTCGGCCGCGCTGGCGGCCGACGTCGCCGCGTTCCGCAGCCTCACCGCGCTGCAGGGTTCGCCGCGCGGCGCGCTCGCGGTGCGCGATGCCAACCTGCGCTTTCCAGAGGCGGCCTCCACCTTCTCCTGTGCGCTGGGCGTGCGCATCTCCGAGCAGCAGACGCCGCACCTGAACATGCTGCTGCGGCGCACGCTGGCCGATGCCGGCGGCGCCACCTACAAGGCCAAGGAGAAGTACCACCGCACGCGGCCCTTCGTGGCACTGAAGGCCGCGAGCTGCACGCCGAAGGAAGAAGCGCACCTGGCCAAGGACGGCTCCTACCCCTCCGGGCACTCGGCGCTGGGCTGGGCCTGGGCCCTGGTGCTGACGGAGCTTGCGCCGGAGCGCGCGGACGCGCTGCTGCAGCGGGGCCGCGCCTTCGCGCAAAGCCGCGGCATCTGCGGCGTGCACTGGCGCAGCGACATCGAGGCGGGACGCCTGATCGGCGCGGCCACCGTGGGCCGGCTGCATGCCAACCCGGTGTTCACGGCGCAGATGAGCGCGGCGAAGAATGAGATCGCGCAGGCACGCAGCCGCCCGGACAGCACCCCGCCCGCGGCCGACTGCGCGGCCGAGGCGAATGCGATCGCGGGCTCCGCGGTGCTGACGCCCTGAGCACGCGCCCCCTCGACCACCTCGCCCACGGCCAGCGTGTGTGCGGGTTGTCGAGGGGAACGCTGCGTGTGCGAAGCGGGTAGCCTCGCCAACTCCAACCACTCCAAGGAGACCTCGCATGCGCCATCGTTCCGTTCTGTCATGGGGTGCCGCGGCCTCGGCGGTCGCGCTCCTCGCTGCATGCGGCGCCATGTCTTCGGGCAAGGACGCCAACCCGATGAGCTTCTTCATCACGAGTGCCAATCCCGGCAAGGGCGGCGACCTCGGCGGCCTGGCCGGCGCGGACCGCCAGTGCCAGGCGCTGGCCGCGAGCGCCGGTGCGGGGGGCAAGACCTGGCGCGCCTACCTGAGCGCCGCCGAAGCGGGCGGCCAGCCGGCCGTCAACGCGCGCGACCGCATCGGCACCGGGCCGTGGCGCAATGCCAAGGGCGTGGTCGTGGCCACCAGCGTGGCCGACCTGCACAGCGCGAACGCCAAGCTCGGCAAGGACACGTCGCTGACCGAAAAGGGCGAGGTGGTCTCGGGCTTCGGCGACCCGGTCAACCGGCACGACATCCTCACCGGCTCGCGCCCCGACGGCACGCTCGCGCCGGCCGCCGCCGGCAAGGACACCACCTGCGGCAACTGGACGCGCAGCGTCGACGGCTCGGCCATCGTCGGCCACCACGACAAGAAGGGCACCAACCCCGACCCGGTCGCCAACGCCTCGTGGAACGCGTCGCACGGCACGCGGGGCTGCAGCGTCGATCAGCTCAAGCAAAGCGGCAGTGCCGGCCTGATGTACTGCTTCGCCGTGAACTGAGCCCGCAGGGCAGCGCCCCGGCCCGTGCGTCGATCCACGGGCGGGCGCGCTGCGATTTGCCACAGACGACCCATCGGAGGACTTCATGATCCAAGCCACCCAGCCCCTTCGTGCAGCGCCGCGGCGCCTGCTTCTTTGCCTGGGTGCCGCGGCACTCGGCCTGGGCGCCTTCGGGGCAAGCCCCGCGTGGGCGCAGACGGCCTGGCCCAGCAAATCGATCACGCTGCTGATCGGCTTTCCGCCCGGCGGGCAGACCGACTTCGCCGGCCGCGTGCTGACGAACGGCATGCAGGGCGCGCTCGGCCAGCCCGTGGTCATCGACAACAAGGCCGGCGTGAACGGCAACATCGCGTCCGTCGAACTGATGAAGGCGCCGCCGGACGGCCACAAGCTGCTGGTGGGCAACGGCTCGATGACGATCATGCCGCACGTGTACACCAAGCTCGGCATCGTCGATCCGCAAAAGATGACCCCCATCGGCATCATGCTGCAGTCGCCGCTGGTGCTGGTGGTGCCCGCCACGTCGCCGATCAAGACCTACGCGCAGTTCGCCGAAGAGGTGAAGTCGCGTGCCAAGAGCGGCAAGGGCATCGACTACGGAACGGGGGGCGCAGGCTCGCTGATCCACGTCACCATGGAACTGCTGCGCGAGCGCCTGGGCAACCCGGCGATGAACCATGTGCCCTACAAGGGCAGCAGCCCGGCGATGGTCGACCTGATGGCCGGCCGCCTCGACGCCATGTTCGACGCCACCTCCGTCGTCGCACCGTTCGTGAAGTCGGGTCAGCTGCGGCCCTTGCTGGTGACCAGCGACAAGCGTTCGCCGATGCTGCCGAACGTGCCCACAGCCGCGGAAAGCGGCATCAAGGACTTCAGCATCATCTCCTTCATCGGCCTGTACGGACCGCCCGGGTTGAGTCCCGAGGTCGTGAAGAAGGCCAACAGCGCCATGAACGCGGCACTGAAGGAGCCGACCGTGGTCAAGAGCATCGTCGATCGCGGGGACGAGCCCGGTGGCGGCTCGCCCGAGCAGCTCGGCGCGATGACCCGCGACCAGTACAAGATGTGGGGCGCCGTCGTGAAGGCGAACAACATCACGGCCGACTGAGCTTCGGCGGCGCGCCTCGCATCAGGCGCTGAGCACTTCGCGCAGGTGCTCGACGAAAGCGCGCGCCGCATCGGGCAGGCGCCGGCCGGCCATGCTCTGCACCTCGAAATGCCGCTCGTTCATCTCGCGGTCGCGCAAGGCACGCGCCACGATCGTGCCGTTCTCGAGCTGCTGGCGCAGCGCGAGCTCGCCGCAGAAGGTCACGGCCTGGCCGTGCGCCGCGTAGTGCACCAGCGGGTAGAGGTGGTCGCTGGTCAATGCCGCCTCCAGCGGCAGGCGCTGGCGGGCGCAGCTGATGTTGAGCAGCTGACGCAGCGTCGACGTGGGCGCCGGCAGCGCGAGCGGGTAATGGACCACCTGCGCCAGCGACACCTGCCGCCGCTCGGCCAGCGGATGCGAAGGCGCCATGACCGCGCACACGGGCGAGGGGTGCCGGATCTCGACGTCCAGGCCATGCTCCGAGCCCAGGCTCACCGTCACGCCGAGGTCGACCAGGCCTTCGCGCACGCGGCGCGCCACCTCGCGCTGCACGCACATGTCGAGCGAGAAGCGGATGCCGGGACAGCGCGCCTGGAACGCCGCCACCAGGGCCGGCAGGAACTCGTAGGCAAAGCCCTCGGTCGCGGCCACGCGCACCTCGCCCTTGCGCAGGCCGCGCAGCGCGAGGATGTCGTCGGTCACGCGCTCGATGTCGAGCCAGGCCCGGCGCGCATGCGCCGCCAGCAGCTCGCCGGCTGAGTTGAGCGCCATGCCGCGGGCGCGGCGCTCGAACAGGAGGGTGTCGAGTTCGCGCTCGATGCGGCCGATCTGGCGGCTCACGGCCGACGGCGCCACGTTCAGCCGCACGGCCGCCTCGGTGACCGAGCCGACGCGCGCCACCTCCAGGAAGTAGCGCATCGACTCCTCCTGGAGCACGCGCTGGTTGATCGGGCGTTCGGTCCGCGTCCCGGTGCGGACGGGGGCGGGAGGCTTGGAAGTGGGAGATTTCATCGGTGTGGTCTGCGTTGCGCCAGCAGCAACGCAACCTTCCAATCATTGTGCTTGCTACACCGCAGGGCGTGCCCCAGCATTTCCCCTCCCCCTCTTCTCTTCGCTCTACGGAAGGACCCTGTCAATGAACGCTCCCCGTTCGCAAGCGCCGCAGCGGCGCTGGTGCTGTGCCGTCCTCGCGGGCCTGGCCGCCTGCCTCGGCATGGCCCTGCCCGCGATGGCGCAGTCGGCCTACCCGACGCGCCCCGTCACGCTGGTGGTGCCGTACCCGCCCGGCGGCAGTGCGGACACGGTGGGACGCCTGGTCGGCCAGCGCCTGTCGGAGGAACTGGGGCAGCCGGTGCTCATCGACAACCGCCCCGGTGCCGGCACGGCGGTCGGCGCCGCGTTCGTGGCCAAGGCATCGCCCGACGGCTACACGCTGCTGCTCGGCTCGGGCTCGACCCTCACGATGAACCCGGCCATCCGCCCGAACCTGCCCTACGACGCCCTCGGCAGCTTCGAGCCGGTCGCGATCGTCGCGCGCATTCCGCTGATCCTGCTGGCCAACAAGAACGTGCCCATCGGCACCGTCAAGGAGTTCGCCAGCGCGGTGCGCGCAGCGCCCGACAAGTACTCGTACGCGTCCTTCGGCACGGGCACGTCTTCGCACTTCACCGGCGAGATCATCCTGCAGGCGGTGGGCGCGAAGATCATGCACGTGCCCTACCGAGGCAGCGCACCGGCCATGACGGACCTGATCGGCGGCCAGGTGCCGTTCTCGGTGGACACCGTCACCGCCGCCATTCCGCAGCTCAAGGGCGGCAAGGTCAAGGCGATCGCCGTGACGACCCGGCAGCGCTCCTCGCAGCTGCCGCAGGTCCCGACCTTCGCCGAGGCGGGCTACCCCGAGGTCGATGCCGACACCTGGATCATGGTCGTCGCGCCCAAGGGCACTCCCGCGCCGGTGCGCGAGCGGCTGGAGAAGACGCTCGCCAAGATCGTCGCCACGCCCCAGGCCCAGGCGGCCCTGCAGGCCCAGGGCGCGGAGCCGGCCTTCGCCGGCGCCGCCGCCTCGCTCGCGCAGATCGAACGCGAACTGCCACTCATGCGCGCCGTCGCCCGGCGCGCCAACATCCAGGCCGACTGAGTGCGGCACATTCCGAAAGCCATGACCCAAGCTTCCTCTTCTTCCTCCTCCGAACTCGTCGAACTCTCCGCCGTGGAGCTGCGACGGCTGATCGGCACCCGCGCCCTTTCGCCGGTCGAACTGCTCGAGGCCTGCATCGCGCGCATCGAACAGCTCAACCCCTTCGTCAACGCCGTGACCGCCACCTGCTACGAGCGCGCCCGCGCCGAGGCCCGCGCGGCGGAGCGGGCCGTGAAGAGCGGCGAGCCGCTGGGCCTGCTGCACGGCCTGCCACTGGGCGTGAAGGACCTCGAGCCGACGGCGGGCCTGCTGTCCACCATGGGAACCCCCGCCCTGCGCAACCATGTGCCGTCGAACGACATCGAGCTGGTGCGCCGCCTGCGCGCCGCCGGTGCGATCGTGGTGGGCAAGACCAACGTGCCCGAGATGGGCGCCGGCGCCAACAGCCGCAATCCGGTCTGGGGGGCCACGGGCAATCCCTTCGACCCCAACCTCAACGCCGGCGGTTCTTCGGGCGGTTCGGCCGCGGCGCTGGCGCTGGACATGCTGCCGGTGTGCACCGGCTCCGACACCGGCGGGTCGCTGCGCATCCCGGCCGCCAAGTGCGGCGTGGTGGGCCTGCGGCCGTCGCCGGGCATCGTGCCCAGCGTGCGCAAGAGCCTGGGCTGGTCGCCGATCTCGGTGGTCGGTCCGATGGGCCGCGATGTGGCCGACGCCTGCCTCCAGCTCGCGGCCACGGCGGGCCCGCATCCGGGCGACCCCTTGAGCTATCCGCTGGATGCGACGGCCTTTGCGCGGCCCGCACCGCTGGACCTGTCGCGCCTGCGCGTGGCCTGGACCAGCGACTTCGGCCTGTGCGATGTCGACCCGTCGATCCGCCGGACGATGCACGACCGCATGGCCGCCATGCGCGGGCTCTTTGCGGCCTGCGACGAGGTGCGCTTCGACCTGGGCGAGGTGCACCGCTGCTTCGACGTGCTGCGTGCGGAGGCCTTCGTCGCCGGCATGCGCGAAGCCTACGAACGCGCCCCCGAGAGCCTGGGCCCGAACCCGCGCAGCAACTACGAGATGGGCGCGCGCATGAGCCTGCCGGACGCGGCCTGGGCGCAGACGGAACAGACGCGCATCCTCCAGCGCTTCCAGAAGGTGTTCGAGAACTACGACCTGGTGCTCTCGCCCACGACGCCGGTCTCGCCCTTTGCCTGGACGCAGTCGCACGCGCTGCAGATCGACGGCCGCCCGCAGGAGAACTACTACCGCTGGCTCGCACTGACCTACGTGGTGACGCTGACCACCCACCCTGCGATCAGCCTGCCGTGCGGCACCGATGAGCGCGGCATGCCCTTCGGCCTGCAGGTGGTGGGGCGCTTTCGCGGCGACCTCGCGCTGCTGTCGGCCGCGCAGGCGATGGAACAGGCCTTCGCCCCCGACCCGCGGCTGCGCCGGCCGCGGCCCGATCTCGCACGCCTTCGCAAGGCCGAGCCGGCCCTCGATTCGATCGTGACCGCACCGCCCGACGACCGGCACGCCAGCGTGCCCACCGACGGCGCCCCGGCACCGGTCGTCTGAGGTCCGCGCCGCGTCAGGCGCTTCGCTTCAGCAAGGTGGCCAGGAGGGCCAGGGCCCCGGTCAGCTCGTCGAAGCCGGGGCCGCCCAGGCAGATCCGCAGGCCGCTCGCCTTGTCCTTCGGGTTCACCATCAGGGTCTGCGGCGGGGTGAGCTTCACGCCGGCTTGCGCCGCCGCGGCCACGACACCCTCGGCGGCATCGCGCCGCATCGGCAGCCAGACGTTGTAGGCATCGGGATGCCAGACCAGCTCGCCGGCAGCGAGCAGCGAGACGGCCAGCCGGGAACGCCGCCGGGCCTCGTGGCGCAGATCGCGCTGGACCGAGGCGACCACACCGGTGGCCAGCCATTCGTCGACCACCGCGCAGGAGAACGCCGACGGCGCCATGGGCACGTCCTGCAGCAGCGCCTGCGCGGGGCCGCACAGGTCGGGCGGCAGTGCCAGCACGCCGACCTGCAATCCCGGGCCGAGCGACTTGGAGAGCCCGTTCACATGCAACGCGATGTCGGGCGCCAATGTGGCCAGCTGGGGCAGGCCGTCGGAGGCCGCCGCGTACACGCCGTCTTCGATGATCCAGGCGCCCGCGCGGCGGCACACCGCCACGATGGCCCGCCGTCGCTTCGCGCTCATCGTGGCCGTCGTCGGGTTGTGCAGCGTCGGGGTGAGGTAGACCGCCGTGCCACCGGCGGGCGCCGCGCCGTCGAGCGCCTGTGCGAGCGCCTGCGGCACCATCCCTTCCGCGTCCATCTCGACGCCCTGGATGCGACACCCCTTGCGCCGGGCCAGCGCGAGGGCGCCGGGATAGGTGATCCGTTCGGTGAGCAGCACGCCTTGCCGCCCGCACACCAGCTCGAAGGCCAGCGACAGCGCCTGGCGTGCGCTGCTGGTCAGCACCAGCTGCGACGGATCGACGGCCAGGCCGATCGTCTCGAGCCAGCGGGCGAGAACGCGGCGATGTTCCAGGTGCCCGCCGGGTGGCGCGTACAGGTTGAAGTGATCCGCGTCGATCTTGCGCGCGATGCCCGTCAACGTTCGCGCCAGCACGCGCGCACCGAGCGCGGCCGGCGGCGCGTTCGACGACAGATCGATCTGCCGGTCGCCGTGCGCCTGGTGGATCGCCACGAAGGTGCCCCGGCCCTTGACGCTGCGCGTGAGGCCCCTGCGCTCCAGGATGGCATAGGCCTTCGTCACGGTGCCCAGGCCGATCTGCAGCGTCTTCGCCAGGTCCCGATGGGCAGGCAGGCGATCGCCGCCTGCGAGCCGCCCCTCGACGATGTCGTCGGCCAGGGCCAGCACCACCCGCTCGGTGGCATTCGTGCCGTTGCTGGCCAGACGGGGCGTCCAGGAGGATCGAAGGAGCACGTGCGCGACCTCGCAAATAAAAGTGTCACGTGACACTTTTTGAATATTCCAATAGTGTAACTTTCACTCCTCGGCCTCCATCGCGCTGAAGGCCGCTGAAGACACCCTTGGTTTTGGAGCACCCGCATGGCCGTCAGCCAGATCGCACTCGTCTACGGGACGTACCTCATCGCCACCGCCAGCCCGGGGCCGAGCAACATGGCCATCATGGGCACCGCGATGCGTGACGGCCGCCGCCCCGCGCTCGCACTTGCGGCCGGCGTGGTCACGGGCTCGCTCTTCTGGGCGATCCTGGCGGCGACCGGCGTTTCCGCGGTCCTGACCGCGTATGCGCAGGCGCTCGTCGTGCTCAAGATCGTTGGCGGCCTCTACCTGCTGTACCTGGCTTTTCGCGCGGGCCGGTCCGCCATGCGACCTGGCGCCGACGCGGTGAAGAACAGCGCGGAACGCGGCGCATTGCGCTACCGCACCCTCTACCGCCAGGGCGTGCTCATGCACATCGGCAACCCGAAAGCCATCATGTCGTGGATCGCGATCATCTCGCTCGGTGTGCGCCAGGACGCCCCCGCCGGCGGGTTGCCGGCGATCGTGGGCGGCTGCGTACTTCTCGGCATCATGGTGTTCGGCGGCTACGCGATCGTCTTTTCCACCGCCTCGATGATTGCGCTGTATGCGCGGTTGCGACGCTGGATCGAAGGCGTGCTCTCGGCGGTGTTCGCGGCCGCGGGGCTCAAGCTGCTGGCCTCGCAGAACTGAATTCAATGAACCCCAGCGAAAGACCGAACGCATGAGCATCACCGTCCACATGGTCGACGTCTTCGGCGCCGGCCCGCTCTCGGGCAACCCACTGGCGGTCGTCACCGGCGCCGACGCCCTCGCCACGCATGACATGCAGCAGCTGACGCGCTGGTTCAACCTCTCGGAAACCGCGTTTGTCTTCGCACCCACGCATCCGGAGGCGGACTACCGCGTGAGGATCTTCACCCTGGACCGGGAGATGCCTTTTGCCGGGCACCCCACGCTCGGCAGCTGCCACGCCTGGCTGTCAGGCCAGGCCGCGCCCAGACAACAAGCCACGGTGATCACGCAGGAGTGCGGTGCGGGGCTGGTCCAGATCCGGCGCGACCAGGGACGGCTTGCGTTCGCCGCGCCACCGCTGATCCGCTCAGGCGCGCCGACCCCGGCCGAACTCGACGACGCGCGGCGGCTGTTGGGCATCGAAGCCAACGACATCCAGGACGCCGCCTGGATCGACAACGGCCCCGGCTGGCTGGGAATCCGGCTGGCGTCGGCCGAGAAGGTGCTGTCTCTGGAGCCGGCCCGCCGCTGGCCCACGCGCATCGACGTCGGCGTGGTCGGCCCTCATGCGAAGGGCGGCGATGCAGCCTTCGAAGTGCGCGCCTTCTTCACCGACCATCTGGGCGCCATCGTCGAAGACCCCGTCACGGGCAGCCTCAATGCCTCACTCGCGCAGTGGCTCTTCGCCACCGGCGTGGCACACGACGACTATGTCGCCGCGCAGGGCACACGCCTGGGCCGGCAGGGCCGCATCCACCTGACCCGCGACGACGCCGGCCAGGTCTGGGTCGGCGGCGACACGCGCACGCACGTCAAGGGCGAACTGGACGGCCTCTGATCCGTTCACGCAAGGCCTGCACAGACTTCACTCTGACTTCACCTGCGTTGCGCACACTACGTTTCGACAGCGGTTCGGCGCTGGTAGAGGCAAGGGGAAGAAAAAAATAGCTCAGGGAAACGCCTCGATGCCGACCGCTGTCACCTTTCATCGCCCATCGAGAAAGGCGCAGGCGCACTCATCGCAAGAAAGGGCCACGGGCCAAGGATTACCATCGGCCGGGCGCACGCCGCGCCTCCCACGCCCATGACCGTCGCCACCGCCCCTGTGCCTCCCGCCATCGCCCAAGAAATGCCCGCCCCCGACGGCCCGCTGTCGCGCGCAAGGCCGGGGCGTGAACGCATCATGGCGGCCATCCGCACGGCGGCGGTGACCGAGTTCAGCCTGCACGGCCTGAAGGGCACCTCCACCCAGGCCATCGCCGCGCGCGCCGGCCTCACCAAGCCCCAGCTGCACTACTACATCGCCGGCAAGGAAGAGCTCTACGAAGAGCTGCTGATGCAGGTGCTGCATGCCTGGAAGGTGGTGTTCTCGTTCGAGGACGCCAGCGACCCGGCCACGGTGCTGGGCGACTACATCCGCAAGAAGCTCGACCACGCGTTCGACAACCCGGAGATCTCGCGCATCTTCACGCGCGAGGTGCTCGACGGCGGACGCAACCTCGACCGCTACTGGCCCAACGCGCAGGCGTGGACGCAGAAGAAGGTCGACATCATCAACGGCTGGATCGCGCGCGGGCAGATGCGCCCGCTCGATGCGCGCCTGCTGCTGATGCACATCTGGGCCATGACCCAGAGCTACGCCGACTACGCGATCCAGACGCGCGTGATGCTCGGCCTGCCGCCCGAGGCGCCGATCGACCGCGAACCGATCGCGCGGGAACTGGTGGCATTCGTCCTGGGCGGCTGCGGCATCAAGGCCTGAACTGCGCGCCGGCCTCGCTCAGGCCACGCGCGCCTCCCAGACCTGGCCCGTCGGGTCGGCCAGTGCAAGCCGCATCATCTCGATGAAGCGGCGCAGGCGCGCCGGCTGGAAGCGCGCGTGCGGGTAGGTCAGGTAGACGGGCAGCGGCGCCACATGCCATTGCGGCACGAGCTGCACCAAGCGTCCGGCGGCGATGTCTTCGTTCAGCAGCCAGGCCGAGCCCAGGCAGGCGCCCAGGCCCATGCGCGCCGCGCTTTGCAGCGCATAGAGGCTGTCGGTGCTCATGCGCGGACGGATCGGCACCCGCGCGATCTCGCCGGTCGGCCGGTGCGTGAGCAGCACCTCGTTGCGATAGAAGGTGCGCAGCGCGAGCCACGGCAGCTCGGCCAGTTCCGTCGCGTGCGCGGGCGGTGAACGCCCCTCCAGCAGCGAAGGCGCGGCGACCACCACGCGCGGAACCTCCGAGACCTTGACCGCCACGGCCATCGCGTCGGTCATTTCGCCGACCTGGATCGCGCAGTCGACGCCTTCGGCGATGAAGTCGGGCCGGCGGTCGTTCAGCAGCCATTCGACGGACACGCGCGGATAGGCGCGCAGGTACTCGGCCAGCGGACCGACCAGCAGCAGTTGGCCCAGCGCATGCGGCGCCACCACGCGCAGCGTGCCCTCGGGCTCGTCGCCCACGCCGCGCAGGTCGGCCTCGAAGGCGTGCCAGTCGGCGATCAGCTCCCTGGCGCGCTCGTAGCAACGCTCGCCGTCTTCCGTGAGCTTCATGGCGTGCGTGGAGCGGCGCAGCAGCCGCACGCCCAGCGAGCGCTCCAGCGCCTGCAGGCGACGGCTCACGGTGGGCTGGGTGGCCCCCATCTGCAGCGCGGCGGCCGACAGGCTGCCGGCCTCGACGATGTGAAGAAAGGTCTGCATCAGCTCGATGCGGTCGACGGCAGGTGAAGTTGACATGGCCTTGTTCATGCGTTTGGCGTATGGGCATTGTGCGATCCACGGGACTACCAAGCCAAGACCACAACGGGCACATTCCAACCCTTGCTTCGATAATCGAGGGTTAACACCATGTCTTCCATTCAAATTACGCATGCACCGGGCACGGCGCAGGGGCACGACCTGCCGGCCTCGCTGATCCTGCTGCTGGCCGCCGGCGCGGGCCTTTCGGTGGCCTCGCTCTACTACGCCCAGCCGATGCTCGGGGTGCTGGGCGCCGACATCGGCGCCTCCACCCGCGCGGTGGGCTTCATTCCCACGCTCACGCAGCTGGGCTATGCGCTGGGCATCCTGCTGCTGGCACCGCTGGGCGACCGCTTCGACCGGCGCCGCATCGTGCTGATCAAGGCAGGGGCGCTGTGCGCCGCGCTGCTGGTGGCCGGCGCGGCACCGTCGATCGGCGTGCTGCTCGCGGCCAGCCTCGCGATCGGACTGGCGGCCACGATGGCGCAGGACCTCGTGCCCGCCGCCGCCACGCTGGCGCCCGACGCCACGCGCGGCAAGACGGTCGGCACGGTGATGACGGGGCTGCTGCTGGGCATCCTGCTGTCGCGCGTGGTGAGTGGCTTCGTGGCCGAGCACTTCGGCTGGCGCGCGATGTTCATCGCGGCCGCGGCCAGCATCGCGCTCATCGGCGCCGCGGCCTGGCGCGGGCTGCCGCGCTTTCGGCCGACGACGCACCTGGCCTACGGCGCCCTGCTCGGCTCGCTGGGCACGCTGTGGTCGCGCCACGGCACGCTGCGCCGCGCGGCGCTGGCCCAGGCGCTGCTGGCCGTGGGATTCAGCGCCTTCTGGTCGACGCTGGCCGTGATGCTGCACGGCGCGCCCTTCCACCTGGGCAGCGCGGCGGCAGGCGCCTTCGGCCTGGCCGGCGCGGCGGGCGCGCTGGCGGCGCCGCTGGCCGGGCGGCTGGCCGACCGGCGCGGACCGGAGCTGGTGACGCGCCTGGGCGCGGGGCTGGCGCTGGTGTCGTTCGCAGCCATGGGGCTGGCACCGCTGATGGCGCCGCATGCGCAGCTGTGGCTGCTGGCACTGGCCGCGATCGGCTTCGACCTGGGCATGCAGGCGGCGCTCATCGCCCACCAGACGATCGTCTACGGCATCGAGCCCGGTGCGCGCAGCCGGCTCAACGCCGTGCTGTTCACCAGCATGTTCATCGGCATGGCGACCGGCTCGGCGCTGGGCGCGCTGATGCTCGCTTCTTGGGGCTGGGCCGGCGTGACGGTGCTGGCGACCGCCACGGCCGCCGCCGCGCTGGCGGTGCGGCTCTGGCCGCGCCAGGCAACGTAGTCGCATCAGCCGCGGGCTGACGCCCGCCTCCCCAGTCCGGTGCACCCGGACTGGCACGTCGCTTGCATAACCTGACCAGTTGCTCTGATTGATTGGTCAAATTCATGCACGTCCGCGTTGCCTGCTGTCTATCGATGGAAACCAGCGCCCCCGCAGGCCCGGTGGAGGCGCGTTTCGCATGAACGCGCCCGCGCTGCTGGACAACGCACGGCTGCCGCGCTGGCTGCTGCCCGCCGACTGGCCGCAGCGCCACGGGGCGCCGGAACTCGCACGCATCGCCATCGAGGCCGGCCGCGTCTGGTCGGTGCAGCCCGCGAGGGACATCACGCCGGGCGCCGGCTGGGACCTTGCCGGCACGCTCGCCCTCCCCGCCTTCGTCGACGCGCACACGCACCTGGACAAGGCGTTCACGCTGGCGCGCATGCAAAAGGTGCAGCCCGGCCTGCTCGGCGCGATCGACGCGATGCTGGCCGACCGCGTGCACTGGACGCCCGCCGACGTGCGCGAGCGCGCATCGCGCGGCCTGCAATGGGCCTGGGCATGCGGCACCGCCCATGTGCGCACGCACGTCGACTGGTGGGAGCCCGACACGCTGCCCACGGCCTGGCCCGTCATGGCCGAGCTGGCGCAGGAATGGGCCGGCCGGGTGCGGCTGGAGCAGGTCGCCCTCATCAAGCTGCCCCTGTTCGAAGACGCGTCGCAGGCGCTGCGCCTGGCGCGGCAGGTGAAGGCCACCGGACCGCACGCATTGCTCGGCGGCTTCGTGCACTCCACCAACTGGAGCGAGAACGCGCTGCGCAACCTGCTGGTGGCGGCGCAGGCCTGCGAGCTCGACATCGACCTGCACGTGGACGAGGAACTCGACGCCTCGGCCGTGGGCCTGCAGACCACCGCGCGCCTCCTGCGCGAGATCGGCTACGAAGGCCGCGTGGTCTGCGGCCACCTCTGCGCGCTGGCGGCCCAGCCTGAGGCGCAGGCCTTCGCCACGCTGGACGCCGTGGCGCGCGCGCCGATCACCGTGGTGTCGCTGCCCGCCACCAACCTGCTGCTGCAGGACGCCGTCACCGGGCGCACGCCGCGCCAGCGCGGCATCACGCTGGTCAAGGAGGCGCATGCGCGCGGCATTCCATTGCTGTTCGCCAGCGACAACGTGCAGGACCCGTTCTGCCGCCTCGGCAGCTTCGACCCCGTCGAGGCGCTGGGCACGGCCGCGCTGGTCGCGCAGCTCGACGAGCCCTTCGACACCTGGTCGCAGGCGCTGTGCCGCAGCGACTGGCTGGAACGCACGCCCGCCACGACGACGCCCACGCTGGTCGGCGCGAAAGCCGACCTGGTGCTGTTCACGCAGGCCGACCGCCACGGCTGGCCCTCGCGCAGCGCCACCCGCGTGGTGCTGCGCGACGGCCGTGTGACGCACGGCGATGCATCGCCTTTCTTCCCTGAATAAAGAACACGCAAGGACCCCCATGCTCCACGGCTACATCCCGCCCCACCGTTTCCTGCCCTACCTGAGCTGGACCGAAATCGCCGCGCTGCCCGACCGCGAGAACACCGTCATCGTGCTGCCGTGCGGCGCGATCGAGCAGCACGGCCCGCACCTGCCGTGCTCGGTCGACAGCGTGATCGCCTCGGGCGTGATGGGCAAGGCGCTGGAGAAACTGCCGGCCGAGGTGCGCGCCTTTGCCCTGCCGCCGATCACCTACGGCAAGTCGGAAGAGCATCTGCACTTTCCCGGCACGGTGACGCTCACGGGCACCACGCTGCTGTCGACCGTGATCGAGATCGGCGAGTCGGTGTATCGCTCGGGCTTTCGCAAGCTGCTGTTCGCCAACGGACACGGCGGCCAGCCGCAGGTGCTGGAGATGGCGGCGCGCGAACTGCGCCTGCGCCACGGCGACTTCGTGATCGTGCCGCACGGCGTGTCGCGCCTGCCCAGCGCGGCGAGCCGGCAGGTGAGCGAGCAGGAGAAGAAGCTCGCGATGCACGCGGGCCATTCCGAAACCGCGCTGATGCTCGCGCTGGCGCCCGACACCGTGCACATGGAACGCGCGGCGGCCAACTTTCCGCCGCCCTTCCCGATCAAGCTGCTGTCGGCCGACGGCCGCCCGGCCTGCGCCTGGACCGCGCGCGACTTCGGCCCCAGCGGCGTGATCGGCGACCCGACCAGCGCCACGCGCGAACAGGGCCTCGAAATCCTGGACACGCTCTCGGACAGCTGGGCGCAGGCGCTGACCGAGCTTCATGCGCTGCGCTGGGTCGTGCGCGAGGAAGCCACCTGGGAGCGCGGCCACCAGCAGGGCTTCATCCAGCAGTCATTCGAGCCCGCCTGAGGCGCGCTCCTTGCAACGGCTTCGTTCTTCTTTTTCATCCCGCCTTCGAGAGGTCCCCACCATGCGTTCCTTCGCTCTTTCCCTGGCCGGCGCCGCCGCGCTCTCGCTCCTCACGGCCGTCGCACCCGCACAGGCCCAGGACAAGTTCACCTACATGACCAACTGGTATGCGCAGGCCGAGCACGGCGGCTTCTACCAGGCGGTGGCGCAGGGCATCTACAAGAAGCACGGCCTGGACGTGACCATCCGCATGGGCGGCCCGCAGGTCAACATCACGCAGATGATGGCCGCGGGCCAGGCCGACTGCATCATGGGATCGAGCGACATCCAGATGATGCAGGTGCGCGAAGGCGGCGTGCCCGTGGTCAACGTGGCGGCCTTCTTCCAGAAGGACCCGCAGGTGCTGATCGCGCACGACGACGTCAAGAAGTTCGAGGACCTGAAGGGCAAGACGCTCCTGATCGGCGCGCAGGCCAACCGCGGCTACTGGCCCTGGCTCAAGGCCCGCTTCGGCCTGAAGGACGAACAGACGCGTCCCTACACCTTCAACATCCAGCCCTTCGTGGCCGACCCGAACACCGCGCAGCAGGGCTACCTCACCTCCGAGCCCTACGCCATCCAGAAGGCCGGCGTGAAGAGCACGGTGCTGATGTTCAGCGACCACGGCTACCCCTCCTACGCGGTCACCGTGTCGTGCATGGACAAGACGGTGAAGGAGCGCAGCAAGCAGGTCGCCGCCTTCGTGAAGGCCTCGGCCGAAGGCTGGAAGAGCTACCTGGCCGACCCGGCACCGGCCAACGCGCTGATCAAGAAGGACAACCCCAACATGACCGACGACCAGCTCGCCTACAGCGTGGCCAAGCTGAAAGAGATGGGCATGGTCACGGGCGGCGACGCGGCCAAGCTCGGCATCGGCGTGATCACCGATGCGCGCGCCAAGGCGAGCTACGACTTCCTGGTGGCTTCCAAGCTGCTCGACCCTGCCAAGGTGGACCTCGCAAAAACCTACACGACCGAGTTCGTGAAGGACGCCAAGGTCTTGCCCTGAACCTCGCCGCCCATGAACCGCATCGAACCCCACACCCTCGCGCCGCCGGTGGCGCCCGCCGTGCCCGCCGTCGAAATCCTCTCGGCCGAGAAGACCTACCCCAACGGCACGCAGGCGCTGCTGCCAGTAGACCTGTCGATCGCCGAAGGCGAGTTCGTCACGTTGCTCGGCCCCTCGGGCTGCGGCAAGAGCACGCTGCTGAAGATGGTGGCGGGCATGCTCGAACCCAGCGACGGGCGCCTGCTGGTGTGGCGCAAGCCCGTGGCGCAGTTGCACGACTGCCCGCACAAGATGTCGTTCGTGTTCCAGTCGCCCACGCTGATGCCCTGGGCCAGCGTGCAGACCAATGTGCGGCTGCCGCTGGACCTGGCCGGCGTGCCCCGCGAGGAGGCCGACGCGCGGGTGACGGAATCGCTCGCGCTCGTGGGGCTGGAGAAGTTCGCCAGTGCGCTGCCGCGTGCGCTGTCGGGCGGCATGCAGATGCGCGTGTCGATCGCGCGCGGCCTGGTCACGCAGCCCGACCTGCTGCTGATGGACGAACCCTTCGGCGCGCTCGACGAGATCACGCGCCACAAGCTCGACGCCGACCTGCTCGAGCTGTGGCGCAAGAAGAAGCTCACGGTGATCTTCGTGACGCACTCGATCCACGAGGCGGTGTTCCTCTCGAGCCGCGTGGTGATGATGGCCGCACGACCGGGTCGCGTGGTCGAGCAGTTCCAGATCGACGAGCCCTACCCGCGCCAGGCCGACTTCATGGTCACGCCCGCGTTCGCGCGCCACGCGAAGCAGTTGCAGGACAGCCTGCTGCGCGCCAGCACCACAGAAGAAGAGGAGGCCGCGCCATGAAGGCAGCGACGAAACCCGCGACGCCCCTGCTGGGCCAGCCGCGCGTGCAACGCGTGCTCTACCCGGTGCTCATCGGCGTGGTGCTGGTGGCGCTGTGGCAATGGATGGTGGTGGCGATGGAGCTGCCGCCCTACCTCGTGCCCTCGCCCTGGCTAATGGTGCAGACGCTGGTGACCGACTGGGCGCCGCTGGGCAGCGCGCTCCTGGTCACGCTGAAGATCACGGTGCTGTCCTTCGCGCTGGCCACGGTGGCGGGCGTGCTGATCTCGTTCCTGTTCGTGCAGAGCAAGCGCATCGAGACCGCCCTCTTTCCGTACGCGGTGCTGCTGCAGGTCACGCCCATCGTGGCCGTGGCGCCGCTGATCATCATCTGGGTGAAGAACCCGGTCGCGGCCATGACGGTGTGCGCGGCGCTGGTGGCGCTGTTTCCCATCATCAGCAACACCACGCTGGGCCTGCGCAGCATCGACCCCGACCTGCAGAGCTACTTCAAGCTGAACCGCGCCACGCGCTGGCAGCAGCTGGTGCGTCTGCGCATTCCGAGCGCGCTGCCGTACTTCTTCGGAGGCCTTCGCATCTCCAGCGGCCTGGCGCTGATCGGCGCGGTGGTGGCGGAGTTCGTGGCCGGCACCGGCGGCTCGGGCGCGGGGCTGGCCTACCAGATCCTGCAGGCGGGCTTCCAGCTGAACATTCCGCGCATGTTCGCGGCCCTGCTGCTCATCTCCCTCACCGGTGTGGCGCTCTTCGTGCTGATGGCCTGGCTCACCAAGGTGGCGCTGGGCTCGTGGCACGCGAGCGAACTTTCCCAGGATTGAAATCGACCATGAACGCTCCCGCTTCCGCCATCGAACAACTGCTGCTCGAACTCCCCGACCTCGACTGGATCACCGACGAAGGCCGCGTCACGCGCCTCTCGCAGGACTTCTCCTGGTTCAGCCCGGTGCTCACGCGCCAGCTGAAGGACAAGCGCGCCGACGTTGTGGTGCGCCCGCGCACCGAAGAAGACATCCGCGCGGTGGTCGGCGCCTGCGCACGCCGCGGCGTGCCCATCACCATTCGCGGCAGCGGCACCGGCAACTACGGCCAGACCACGCCGCTCGCCGGCGGCGTGGTGCTCGACATGACGGGCTACAACGCCTGCCTGTGGGTGCAGCCCGGCGTGGCGCGCGCGCAGGCCGGCATCCGCCTGGGCGAACTCGAGAAGCAGACGAAGCCCACCGGCCAGGAGATGCGCTGCGTGCCCTCGACCTACCGCAGCGCAACGCTGGGCGGCCTGTTCGGCGGCGGCTTCGGCGGCGTGGGCTCGATCAACTACGGGCCGCTGGGCGCCCCCGGCAATGTGCTGGGCATTCGCGCGATGACCATCGAGGCCGAGCCGCAGGTGGTCGAGCTGCGCGGCGCCGAGGCGATGCGCATGCACCACCTGTGGGGCACCAACGGCCTCGTGCTGGAGCTGGAGATCGCACTGGCACCCGCGCATCCGTGGCTCGAGACGCTGGTGACCTTCGACGACTTCGAGAACGCGCTGAACTTCGCGGACAAGCTCGCGCATGCGCCGGGCATCGTGAAGCGCGGCGTCACCTTCTTCGCGGCGCCCATCGCCGACCACCTCGCGCAGCTGGCGACGCACCTGCCGAAGGGCTGCCACACCGTGCTGTCGCTGGTGGCCGAGCAGAGCGAGCCGGCCATGATGCTGCTGGTGCAGGCGCACGGCGGCACCGTGAGCTATCGCAAGACGGCCGCCGAAGTGCAGAAGAGCAACCGCACGCTGATGGAGTTCACCTGGAACCACACGACGCTGCACGCGCTGAAGATCGACCCGACGCTGACCTACCTGCAAAGCGGGTTCATCCCCGGCCGGCATGTCGAGCAGGTCATCGAGATGGAGAAACTGCTGGGCGGCGAGGTCATGATGCACGTCGAGTTCCTGCGCAACGCGGCGGGGCTGCTGACCTGCAGCGGGCTGCAGCTGGTGCGCTTCAGCACCGAAGATCGCCTGAACGAGATCATCGACATCCACCGCACGCACCAGGTGCACATCAACAACCCACACGTGAACATCGTGGAAGACGGCAAGGCCGGCGGGCCGCTGCCGCCGGAAGTCATCGAGGTGAAGAAGCGCTTCGATCCGATGGGCTTGCTGAACCCGGGCAAGCTGCGCGACTGGCCGGTGAAGGCGACGATCGCAAGCTGAAGACAACCTCAGCGAGCGCCCGTCAGCCCTTGCGCGCCGCGCTGCTTCGCTGTGCCGGCGCCAGTGCCTTGAGCGCCTGCACGAACTCCTCGAGGAGTGGGGAGCGGTAGGTATTCGGACGTGAAAAAAGCGAGATGCGCCTCGGAATCGACAGCGCGTCGACGGGAATCACCTTGACGCCACGCGCCTGGGGCAGTGCGAGCACGGAGACCGGGACGATGCCCATCAGATCGGTCGCCGCAAGCACCGGCAGCGACCAGGACGCATTGAAGTGCACCTCGATCGCGCCTTGCGGCGGCGTCGCGCCCGCGCAGCGAAATACCTCGTCCAGCTTCGCGCGTGCAGCCGAATGAACGGACGGCAGCACCCAGGAGAATTTCGACAGATCGCCCATCGCGAGACGGCGACGCGCGAAGACCGGATGCCCCACGCGCGCCACGGCGACGAGCGCATCGGTCAGGAGGTCCTCATGCACCAGGCCGTGCGGCATGGATTCATAGGTCGGAATCACGGCGACATCGAGCAGGCCCTGGCGCGTCCAGTCGATCAACTCGTCCGAAGACGCCACTTCCAGGCGCACATGCATGCCCGGGCGACGGGGCTGCAGGGCCGCAAGCGCCGGTGAGAGCACGGCATCCAGAACCGCCAGCGTCGCGCCCACGCGGATGAGCCCGGCACGTCCTGCGCGGACGTCGCCCGCATGACGAAGCGCCTCGTCGTGCTCGGACTTCATGCGTTGCGCACGTTCGCGGAACGCGACGCCGAACGGCGTGAGCGTCATGCCATGGCCAGAGCGCTCGAAGAGACCGAGCCCCATCTCGTCCTCCAGCCTGCGGATCGCCTTGGAAAGCGCCGCGGCCGTCACCGTCAGGCTGGTTGCCGCACGGGCCAGTTGCCCATGGCGCGCCACTTCCAGGAAGTAGTCGAGGTCGCGTGCCGAGAAGGACATGAATAAAAGTTAACGAAAACTTCCTAAATGGAAACACCCGAATCCTAGCCGTTCCTAGACTGCGGTCGCAATGAGTCCCTCCATGAACCCACCCAACATCGTTCTCATCCTGGCCGACAACCTCGGCTGGGGCGAGCTCGGCTGCTACGGCGGCGGGGCGCTGCGGGGCGCGCCCACGCCACGCATCGACGCGCTCGCCAGCCAAGGCCTTCTGCTGCAGAACTTCAATGTCGAGAGCGATTGCGTGCCGACGCGCTCCGCGCTGATGAGCGGGCGGCATCCGATCCGTACGGGCTGCCTGCAATCGGTGCCGCCCGGCCTGCCTCAGGGCCTGGCACGCCGCGAGATCACCCTGGCGCAGTTGCTCTCGGCACAGGGTTATGCGACTGCGCATTACGGCAAGTGGCACCTGGGCGATGTGCAAGGCCGCTTCCCGAGCGACCGGGGATTCGACGAGTGGTACGGCATTCCGCGCACCACGGACGAGAGCCAGTTCACGGCCAGTGTCGGCTACGACCCGAGCGTGGCGGACATCCCGTACATCATGCAGGGCCGTGCCGGTGCGCCTTCGCAGAACGTCGAGGAATACAACCTGGATTCGCGCCGGCGCATCGACGAGACGCTGACGAACCGGGCCCTTGAATTCATCCAGCGCAACCACGCGGCACAGAAGCCTTTCTTCCTGTACCTGCCGCTCACGCACCTGCATTTCCCCACCCTGCCTCACCGCGATTTCGCGGGTCGCACAGGCCATGGCGATTTCGCCGATTCCATGGTCGAGATGGACCACCGCGTGGGCCAGGTCATCGACGAGATCGAGCGCCTCGGCATCTCAGAAGACACCCTCTTCATCTTCGCGAGCGACAACGGCCCCGAGTTCCGCGCCCCTTACCGCGGCACGGCCGGCCCCTGGCGCGGCACCTATCACACGGCCATGGAAGGCAGCCTTCGCGTGCCGTGCATCGTGCGCTGGCCGGGCAAGATCGCCGCGGGCCGGGTGAGCAACGAGATCGTGCACGTCACCGACCTCTTCTCCACGCTGGCACGCGCGGGCGGCGCCCGCATTCCCGAGGACAGACCGATCGATGGCATCGATCAGATGCCTTTTTTCCTAGGCGAACAGAAGTCCTTGCGCGAGGGCTTTCTCTTCCATATCAAGAACGAGTTGCGCGCAGTGAAGTGGCGTGACTGGAAGCTGCACTTCTACTGGGAGCCCGAGGTGAACGAAGGCAAGGGCAAGCTCGAATCGCCCTATCTCTTCAACATCACGCGCGACCCCAAGGAGGAGTCGGATGTGCTGGTCTACAACACGTGGGTCCTGGGGCCGATCCAGCGGATGGTCCGCGCCTTTCATCAGAGTGCGGCAGCACATCCTCACACGGCACCGGGAGCGCCGGACTGAGGCCGCGGAATCCCCGGCGCGCTCGCGCATCTCTCCACCGTCCCAGAAGGCTCACTCCATGTCCAAGCATCCAGGCGGCCGCCGAGGCCTCTTTCTGATCTTCTGCGCACTCATAGCGCTGGCGTCTTCTGCGACGCTCGCGCAAGAGAAGTACCCCTCTCGAGCGATCACCTGGGTCGTCGGCTACCCACCCGGGGGCAGCGTCGATGTCGTCACGCGCCTTGTCGCCCGCAAGCTGGAGGCGACGCTCGGCCAGCCTATCGTGGTCGACAACAAGCCCGGTGCCACGGGCTCGCTCGCGCTGCGGTATGTGGCAACCCAGCCGGCCGATGGCTACACCCTGGTGACGGTTCCCGGCCCGGTACTCACGAGCATCCCGATGCCGCAGATCGGCAAGGAGATGAGCGCCATCGCCATGCTCGCCAAAGGCTCCACCGTTCTCGTAGGACCGGCACGGCCCGATGCCCCCAAGGACCTCAAGGCCCTGCTCGCAGACGCATCCGCCCACCCGGACAAGTACAGCTACGGCTCTTCCGGCAACGGCACCGGCCAGCACCTGACCGGGGAACTCATCCAGGCACTAACAGGCGTGACGATGACGCATGTGCCCTACAAGGGCGGCAACCAGGCGGTGACGGACGTGATCGGTGGACAGCTCCCCCTGGCCGTGCTGGGCATCACGCCCGTGCTGCCGCACATCAAGTCCGGCAAGCTCAAGGCGTACGGGGTCTCCACGGCGACCCGTTCTGCCTCCTTGCCCGAGGTGCCGACACTCAGGGAAGCCGGCATCGCCAACTTCGAGGCCAGTCAGTGGTTCGTTCTCGCTGCGCGCACGGGCCTCCCGGCAGACCGAAGCGATCGCCTCAACGAAGCGGTGGCACAAGCCCTGAAGGACCCGGAGGTGATGAAAGGCTTCGAGAACTTCGGCATGTTTCCCGAAGCCAGCAGCGCGAAGCAGACCGCCGACTACATCCACACCGACATGCGGCGCTGGGCAGACCTCGTGAAGAAGAACAAGATCGCGATCGACTAGGGGGATGTGGGGCGCACCCCATCGATGAGACCGCGGGGGTCGTCCGAACGAAGCCGCCTGCTGAGTGAGGCGGCGAAGCACAACCGACAGCCGCCTCGCCAATGAAAAGGGCGTTCACTGAATTTCAGTGAACGCCCTGGGTCGTTGTGTGGGCTGGGGTCTACCGAATGATGCCCTAGAACGATTGCGTTTATTGGAAATCTGGATTTCTCTCGTTGGTTTGTTCCCCGCCTTGTTCCCCGGTCTTCGTCCAGCAATAGGCCACGACCCACGTCAGGGGACTTGCCCGTCCTGGGACCCCAAGCGCTCCGCGATGGCATCAGCGAGATGCCTTGCTCGGCGAACGCCGTCATGTCGGCGGTACGCCGGCAGCGGCGGCGCGCCTTGTTCGACACGACCTCCGCAAGCAGCCGTGCCAACGCGCTGCAGGACATGTCCTGGCAGCAGTTCGAACTGCTGGTCGGTGAAGGATTCCGGCGACGCGGGTATGCGGTCAAGGAGGTCGGTGGTGGCGGAGCCGATGGTGGCGTGGATCTGGTTCTCACCAAGGCCGGAGAGAAGTCCTTCGTTCAATGCAAGCGATGGAAAGCCTTCAAGGTCAGCGTCTCCACGGTACGGGAGCTCTATGGCGTGATGGCCGCACACGGCGCAGCGGGCGGCTTCGTCGTGACCTCCGGGCGCTTCACGCAGGAGGCCACCGCCTTCGCCAAAGGCCGCAATATCCGGCTCATCGATGGGCCGGCACTCATGCGGCTCCTGCACGAAGCGCGCGGCAACCCTCAAGAGCTTCGCTCAAGTCTATGAGCATGAACTCGTCGGCGTGCTGGACCTTTACGCAGGTCGTGCCGCCGAGATACTGCGCGACATGGTCCCGCCGTCTATGAGACAAAGACCGGCAAGAGACACCGCCGAATACGAGACTATCGAACGGCACTGTCTCGGATTGCTAGTCGCCGCCATGAAAACAGAGCGCGGCAAGGCGACTCTGCGCACACTCCACATCGAGACAAGCATGCATGCAGCCTTACGCTGGAACAAAGGTCAGAAGCTCAAGGCAAACGACTTCTTCGACTACCAGCACGCAGCCGCAGCTGTCGGTTGCCCGTCTGCGAATCAGTTGGTGCTTCGCTCGACAGCGCAGCAAGAGCACTCGAGGACCCGATATTTCCACTAGTGGCAATTAAATGAATCAGGGAAAACACTGTCCGTACAGCGATCTTTTTTTGGGATTGAGGCCCGACCTCCTTGTTCACGCGGCCGTTGACAAGCGCGCCGTGCGCGCACCCACCTCTGCCAGATTCGTCGGGGTGATAGCCTTGCGCATGCAATCCTGCTCATGGATCTCCACCCCGCATGCCCACTGAAAACGCCCCGTCAAAGAAGGTCACACCCAAACGTAAAGCTCCCCGCGCAAGCGGCCGCCCTGCTGCCGATGCAGCGGTGGGGCAACAGCGCATCCTCGACGCCACGATCTTGCTGTTGAAGACGCGAGCGCCGGAGCACCTGAGCATCCTGGAGATCGCAGGCATCGCCGGCGTAACTCGCACCTTGGTGCGCTACTACTTTGGTGACCTGAGGGGGGTTCTCAGGGAAGCGACCGAGCAACTGATGGGGCAGTTGCAGGACCGCATGGAAGCGGCGTTGGTTTCACGCGGGCCGCTACCCGAGCGCGTGTATCAGCGGCTCTTGCTTCGGTTGGAATTCATGCGTGAACATCCCCACTTCGAGCGGCTGGCGCTGTCGGAGATCTATCACGGAGAGGATGTCAACGGGTCGCAGGGTAAGACAGGAAATTCGCTGCAGCGAATCAGCCGACGTGCCATGGAGCTGACAGCAATGCTCTTGGACGACTCTCCAGCCGACGTGGATCCGCGACATATCCACCTGACGATACTTAGCGTTTCGGCGTTCATCCCAACAGCTCAGCCCCTTTTGGATCACCTGTTTGGCAAGGGTCCGAAGGGCGACCGCGAAATAGAGAAATACTTGCGATTCGTCTCACAGATGCTCGCGGATAGGATTCAGCAGCGCCCCTGACCGCTCACGGCGAAAGCTAGCGCCAGATGGGCCCCATCCGGAGGGCCATTTTCTGAGGTCCGCAACGAATGCAGCACATTTCCGCAGAGCAGCGAGCGGGTAACTCGGCCGCTAGACTGACCTCGGCGGCCCATGCTTTCTCCCGCCTCCCTCCCGGGCCGTCCTTGCCCGCCTTTGTGCGGGCTTTTTCTTGGGCGCTATTGCTCCAAAGATCGCCATCACGTCGTCGAACCAACGGCGCCCGGCTTGCTTCCAACGCGTCGTCTGAAAACTAAAGTCGAACTATTTCATTGGTGCAAGAACGGCGGCCCCCAACTGGGGGCATGTGCCCCGTCCGTCCCGCAGGAAAGCTCCCAGATGGTTGCACCGGCCTCGACCAGCGCAGCTACGTCCGCTTCGCAGCTCTCGCGGTGCATGTCCAGTTTGTCCAGAAATAGTGGGCCTGGCCTGTGACGCCGCCAAGTGTCCGACCGCCGTACTTCGCACCGTCGCCTCAGTCCCCGTGCGCTGAAGCCGACGAACAGTGATCCATTGCGGCCGGCCTGGCGTAGGAAGAAGAGACTCTCCTCCTGCACCCACCGCCATGCCCCAAGCCTCGAGCACCTCCACTGCCATCCATTGGGTTGAACAAGGCCTGGTGCCCGACGGCGCCGTTCGGCTGGGCGTGCGGCGGCTGCTGCGCCAGCGCCTGGTCGAGCTGGACAGCGGCGCCCCGGAAGCCGTTGCCCTGCGTTCGGAGAAATTTCTCGATGGGCTGCGGGAGGCACCGTTGGCCCTGCTGCCCGAAAAAGCCAACGAGCAGCACTACGAGTTGCCCGCCGAGTTCTTCACAGGCGTGCTGGGGCCCCACTGGAAGTACAGCTGCTGCTGGTGGCCTGAAGGAGTGCAGACGCTCGAGCAGGCCGAGGCGGCGGCACTGGCCGAGACCTGCGCCCGCGCCGGCCTGGAAGACGGGCTGCGCATTCTGGAGCTGGGCTGCGGCTGGGGCTCGCTGAGCCTGTGGATGGCCGAACACTTCCCACGCTCCCGCATTACGGCGGTCTCCAATTCGCACTCGCAGCGGCTGTTCATTGCGGCCGAGGCCGCCGCACGCGGCCTGGAAAACCTCGAGGTGATCACCTGCGATTTCAGTGATTTCGAGACCGGCGATCGCTTCGACCGGGTGGTGTCGGTGGAGATGTTCGAGCACCTGCGCAACTGGCCGCGCGCCTTTTCGCTTGTGGCCCGCTGGTTGAAACCGCAGGGACGGTTCTTCATGCACGTCTTCGTTCACCGCGAAGCGCCCTACCCGTTCGAGGAGCGCGATGCCAGCGACTGGATGAGCCGCCACTTCTTCTCCGGCGGCATGATGCCGAGCGACGATCTCGCCCTGCGCTGCCAGGACGACTTGCGCCTGCTGCACCGCTGGCGCTGGGATGGCCGCCACTACGCGCGGACCTCGGCCGCCTGGCTGGCGCGCATGGACGCCCGGCGGGCCACTCTCATGCCCCTGCTGGCCGCCGTCTACGGAGAGCGCGACGCGCCGGTGTGGTGGACCCGCTGGCGGCTTTTCTTCATTTCGGTGGAAGAGCTGTTCGGCTACGCCGAGGGCGGCCAGTGGTGGGTCGGCCACTACCTGTTCGAGAAACGGTGATGCTGTCGCTCGCATGCCTGGGTCTGGCGATCGCCCTCGGCCTGGCGTTGCCGGTCTGGGTGTTCAGCGTCGTGGTGCGCGACGCCAGCCTGGCGGACCGGATCTGGCCCCTGATGATCGCGGCGCCGGCCCTGGCCTACGCCGGCGCCCATGCCCGCGCGCTCGACGCCCGTAGCGTCTGGATGCTCGGGCTGCTGCTGATATGGGCTTGCCGGCTGGCGCTGCACATCGGGCGTCGCAACTGGGGCCACGGCGAAGACCGCCGCTACCAAGCCATGCGTGCGCGCAACGAACCACACTTCGGACTGAAAAGCCTTTACCTCGTGTTCGGGCTCCAGGCGGTGTTGGCATGGATCGTCGGTTGGCCGCTGCTGGCCGCGTTCGCGCACCCGTCGCCCCTGTCCTGGCTGGATGTGCTGGCCCTGCTGCTGGCCGGCGGCGGTGTGGTCTTCGAGGCCGTGGCCGACGCCCAGCTCGCCCGCTTCCTGCGCAACCCGCGCCGCGAGGATGCGGTGATGGACCGCGGCCTCTGGGCCTGGTCGCGCCACCCCAACTACTTCGGCGAGGCCTGCGTCTGGTGGGGCCTCGGGTTGGCAGCACTGTCGGCGGGCGGATGGGCGGTGGCGTGGTGCCTGGTGTCTCCGCTGCTGATGACCGTCCTGCTGCTCAAGGTGTCGGGCGTGGCGCTGCTGGAGCACGACATCGCCGAGCGCCGGCCCGCCTACCGCAGCTACGCGGCACGCACCAGCGCCTTCATTCCCTGGCCGCCGCGGCGCGGCGCCCGTCCATGAAGCACCGGGCCTTGGGGCCGATGCTGGCACTGGCGACCTGCCTGGCGCTGGCGCAGGAAGGTGACGAGGAAGCCGGCGAATGGCACTTCACCGCCATGCTCGATGGCAAGCCGATCGGGACCCATCGCTTTGTCGTCGGCGGCACGGCGGCGACGCGCAGCGTCGACAGTCGTGCCCTGTTCACCGTGCGCATGCTCGGCATCCCTGTCTACCGCTACCGGCACCAGGCCGAGGAGCGCTGGGCCGGAGACTGCCTGCGTGAGCTGCGCGCCGAGACCGACGACGACGGCACCCGCCAGCAGATCGCGCAGCGCTTCGACGGCAACTGCGCGATGAGCTTTGCCTACTGGAATCCCCGGCTGGTGAAACAACAGCGCCTGATCGATCCCCAGACGGGCAAGGTCGAGCCGGTCCGCTTCGAGCCGCTGCCCGATGCGACCCTCGAGGTCCGCGGTCAGCCCGTGCGGGCGCGCGGCTGGCGACTGCAGGCGGCGCAGCAGCGCATCCGCATCTGGTATGCCGCCGACAGCGGACGCTGGATCGGGCTCGACGCTGACGCCAAGGGCGATCGCCAACTGAGCTATCGACTGACCTCTCCTGCACGGAGCACCCCATGAAGCCATCCCCGCGTACCTTGCTCGCTGCCTACCTGTGGGCGCTCGTGTGTTTTCTGGTGCTGGACGCCGTCTGGCTGTCGGTCATGGGACCGCGCCTGTACCAGCCCGCGCTCGGTCCGCTGATGGCGCCGCAGGTCGACTGGACGGCGGCGGCGCTGTTCTATGCGCTCTACCTGGTCGGCCTGGTCGTCTTGGCGATCGCGCCGGCACTGGAGGCTGGCGAGCCCGCCGTGGCGTTGCGTCGCGGCGCGCTGCTCGGGCTCGTGGCCTACGCGACCTATGACCTGACGAACCAGGCCACGCTGCGCGACTGGCCCTGGGTCGTCACTGCCGCCGACCTGGCATGGGGCACGGCCGTGAGCGGCGTGTCGGCGTGGGTCGCGGCGCGCCTCACATCCCGACCAGCGCGCCGAAGAAACGCGCGATAGCCCCGTCGAAGCGCAGCCGGCCGTCCAGCGAGGCCAGGCAGATGCACTCGCTGCCGTCCTGGACCACCGGCTGATGGTTGATCTCGGCATCGGCCGCATCGAAATCGCCGGCGCCGAACAAGGCCCGGCCATCGTGGAAGCGGCCGTGCAGCACCTGGGTGAACTCCTGCCCCTGGTGCGTGTGCTGCGGCAGGTACTTGCCGGCCGCGATGCGCAGCAGAAAGACGTTGGCCTCCGGGGCCTCGGGCACTGTCACGCGACTCCAGCGCATGCCGGGGCCGATCCAGCGCCAGGGCGTGGCACTGCAATGAGCGAGCGCGCGCGGCCAGCGCGCACCGGGCGGCAGCGGCGGGGGCGCGCTGACCCGCACGGGGGCGGGTTCAGCGCCTTCGTGCGCATCGATCCGGGCCCAGGTGCGCGCCAGCGCGTCGTCGGCCATCGGGGCCGCCTCCAGGCCGTCGAGCAGGATGCCGCCCACGGCATCGAGTGCGCGCGCGCGCTCACGGCACAGCGGGCACAGTTCCAGGTGGCTGGCCAGGACCAGTCGCATGCCGGCCGGCAAATGGCCGGAGGACCCGGCCAGCAGCAGGTCGTCGTCGGGGTGGTGTCGGATGTCCATCGTCAATGTTCCAGCAGGCGGCGCAGTTGGGCGACCGCCAGGCGCACGCGCGACTTCACCGTGCCCAGCGGAATGCACAGCTGGGCCGCGATGCGGGCATGCGGCGCGTCTTCAAAATAGGAAAGGTGCAGCACCTGCTGCTGCTCGGGCGGAAGCTGGCGCAGCGCGCCGCGCAGGCGTTCGCTCAGGCGCGCGTCGTGCAGCTGGTCTTCGACGGCCGGGTCGTCCGAGGGGAGCAGGTCGAAGTCGAACGCGTCCTCAGACGACTGCACACCCTGGCGCCGCCGCAGCGCGTCCACACGCAGGTTCCGCGCGATGGCGAAGATCCAGGTCGTGGCGGCCGCCCGGGCCGGATCGAACAGCGCGGCCTTGCGCCAGACCGTGACCAGGGCCTCCTGCGCCAGCTCTTCGGCCTGGATGGCCGGGCTGCCACTGTGCATCAGGTAGTGCTTGATGCGCGGCGCGAAATGCGAGAACAGCTGCGCGAACGCGTCCCGGTCCTGCCGCTGCGCCACAGCCACCATCGCCTGGGCCCAGAGATCGTCGGCGCGGGGAGACGGCTGGGAATCGGGGGAGACAACGGTCAAGACGGACGCTCGGCGACCGCGGAGCACCGGAGTGCCCGCACTGGGGTTGGACGGATCGGGAGCAACGGCCATGTCCTGTCATACGCAAGGGAGCGGCGTTCGGATCATCGCAGCGGCACGCGGGTAATCCAAATGGCCGTTTTCTGCGTACAGGGCAGCAAGACTCGCCAAAGGCTCCCCATGCTGCCCCTTCTCGCCCCGCCTGCCGCCGTGCCGATGCCTGCTTCAGTGCCCGGCGGCCAGCGCATCGCCGTCGTCGGCACCGGCATCTCGGGCCTGTCCTGCGCCTGGCTGCTGTCCCAGCGCCACGAGGTCACGGTGTTCGAGAGCGAGCCCCGGCTGGGCGGCCACAGCCATACCGTGGACGCGCCGGGCCGGGAAGGCCGGGTGCCGGTGGACACCGGCTTCATCGTCTACAACGAGCCCGCGTACCCGAACCTCACCGCGTTGTTCCAGCACCTGGCCGTGCCGACCGCGGCCTCGGACATGTCGTTCGCCGTGAGCCTGGACGCCGGCGGGCTCGAATACGCCGGCACCGACCTGCGCGGCTTGTTCGCGCAAAAGCGCAACCTGGCGCGCCCCCGCTTCTGGGCCATGCTGCGCGACCTGCTGCGGTTCTACCGCGAGGCTCCGCGCGATGCGCAGGTCGCAGGCGACCAGGCGCTCGACGACTACCTGGATGCCCACGGCTATGGCCGCGCGTTTCGCGACGACCATCTCTACCCCATGGCTGCGGCCATCTGGTCCACGCCAGCGGCGCAGGTGGGGCGCTATCCGGTTGCCGCCTTTGTGCGGTTCTGCGAGAACCATGGGCTTCTGCAGATCAGCGGCCGCCCCATCTGGCGGACGGTGGTGGGCGGCAGCCGCGAATACGTGCGGCGCCTCAGCCAGCCTTTCGCCGACCGCATCCAGCTGGACCGGGCCGTGCTCGAACTGCATCGCGAGCCGGCGGGTGTGCGGCTTCGCACGAGCGCCGGCTGGTGGCCCGAGCGCTTCGACCAGGTGGTCCTGGCCACCCATGCGGACCGCTCGCTGGCGCTGCTCGACGTGCCCACCGGTGCCGAGCGGGCCCTGCTCGGTGCCCTGCCCTACAGCCGCAACCTGGCCGTGCTGCACCGCGACCCGGCCCTGATGCCGGCGCGGCGCGCCGTGTGGTCGAGCTGGAACTACCTCGGCACGCGCGGCAGCGGGGCGGCCCCGACGGTGACCTACTGGATGAACCGGCTGCAGCCCCACCTGCCGCAGGGCGCGGCGGCCGAGCCGCTGTTCCTGACCCTGAACCCGGCGATCGACCCGCGGCCCGAGCACCTGATCCGCACCGAGGTCTACGACCACCCGCTGTTCGATGCCGCGGCCATGGCCGCGCAGCGCCAGCTGTGGCAGCTGCAGGGCCAGCGCCGCACCTGGTTCTGCGGCGCCTACTTCGGCGCCGGCTTCCACGAGGACGGATTGCAGGCCGGCCTGGCCGTCGCCGAAGCGCTCGGCGGCGTGCGCCGGCCCTGGCGCGTGGCGCAGGAGTCCGGACGCATCCATCTGCCGCAAGGCGCGCAGACCGTCGCCTCATGAACGCGCACGAAGGCTCGGCGCTCTACATCGGCCGCGTCATGCACCAGCGGCTGCGGCCGAAGCGGCATCGGCTGAGCTACCGGGTCTACAACCTGCTGATCGACATCGACGAACTGCCGCAACTGCACGCCCGGTTGCGCTGCTTCTCGGTGGACCGGTTCAACCTGTTCAGCTTTCATGCCGCCGACCATGGCGACGGTTCGGGCCGCGATTTGCGGGCCCAGGTGGAAGCGCGGCTGCGCGAGGCCGGCCTTCCAACCGGCGGCGCGATCCGGCTGCTGGCCATGCCGCGACTGCTCGGCCATGTGTTCAACCCGCTCAGCGTCTGGTTCTGCCATGCACCCGGCGGCGCGCTGCAGGCGCTCCTGTACGAGGTCAACAACACCTTCGGGCAGCGGCACAGCTACCTGATCCCCGTCGCTGACGACGGCGCGCCCATCGTCGAGCAGCACTGCGACAAGCAGATGTACGTCTCCCCCTTCAACGGCATGGACCTGCACTACCGCTTTCGCATCGCACCGCCGGGCGAGGCGGTCTCGGTCGGCATCAGCGTGCACGACGCGGCTGGCGCCGTGCTCAACGCGCGGCTCGACGGCCAACGTGCGCCATTAAACGACCTGGCGCTGCTGCGCGTGTTCATCACGCATCCGTTGCTGACCCTCAAGGTGGTGGCCGCCATCCACTGGCAGGCCCTGCGTCTGTGGATCAAGCGCGTGCCGCTGCATCCGCGACCGGCTGCCCCCGACCACGACCTCACCATCGTTCCTTCGAACAAGACCCCATGAGCCTGACCACCCCCTCCGCCCCTGCCCTCGATGCCGCGCCGGTCTTCTCGCCGCTGCGCCGGCTGCTGGCCCACACGCGTTTCGGCCGGCTGAGCTTGAGCCTTCCGGGCGGCCGGTGCATCGAGGTGGTCGGCCGCGAACCCGGGCCGCACGCGAGCCTGCGCCTGCTGAGCTGGCGCCCTCTGCTGCGCCTGGCGCTGCAAGGCGATCTGGGCCTGGCCTTGTCGTTCCGCGATGGCGAGTGGGACAGTCCGGACCTGCTGGCCTTGTTCGAATTCGGCCTGGCCAACGAGTCGGCCTGGGGATCGCTGCTCAAGGGGCGCGGGCTGGCGCGCTGGGCGGCGCGGCTGCGGCACCTGACCCACAGCAACAGCCGGCGCGGAAGCCGGCACAACATCGCGTTCCACTACGACCTGGGCAACGCGTTCTACCGGCACTGGCTGGACGACAGCATGCTGTATTCGAGCGCGATGTTCAGCGATGCCGACGACGACACGCTGGAAGCCGCCCAGGCGCGCCGCCTCGCTGCCATCGCCGACATGCTCGACACCCCGCAAGGGGGCGATGTGCTCGAGATCGGCTGCGGCTGGGGAACGCTGGCCGCGAGCCTGGCCCGCCGGCACGAAGCGCGCGTCACCGGCGTCACGCTGTCGAGCGAGCAACTGGCCTTCGCCCGCGAACGCGCGCAGGACTGGGGCGTGGCCGACCGGGTCGACCTGCGGTTGCAGGACTACCGCGACGTGCAGGGCCGGTTCGATCGCATCGTGTCCATCGAGATGATCGAGGCCGTCGGCGAGGCCTACTGGCCCACCTACTTCGCAACCTTGCGCGAGCGCCTCAAGCCCGGTGGCGTCGTGGTGCTGCAGGCGATCACGATCGCCGATGCGCAGTTCGACAGCTACCGCCAGGGGACCGATTTCATCCAGCACTGCATCTTTCCCGGCGGCATGCTGCCCAGTCCACGCGTGCTGCCGGAACAGGCGCAACGCGCAGGGTTGGTGATCGAGGCTTCCCACTGCTTCGGCAAGGACTACGCGCGAACCCTGGCAGAGTGGCGTCGCCGGTTCCTCGCCGCCTGGCCGCAGATCGAGCCACTCGGCTTCGACGCCGCGTTCAAGCGCTTGTGGACCTACTACCTCTCCTACTGCGAGGCCGGCTTCCGCGCGGGGCTCGTCGACGTCGGCCTCTACCGGTTACGCGTGGCTGAAGCCGGCCCCGCCTGATCGGTCGGCGCAGTGCGAACCGCCCCCTTCCTTCTTCTTAACAGGGTGACACACCGCAATTCCGGCTGTTCTGAAATATCCTGTGCGAACGCAGCAACTGCTGCCCGTATTGCGCGGCCTGCCGGGACAATGCCGATGAGGCTGCCAGAGACGCGGTCCTGGACGCGATTCTTCTGGCTTGCGATAAGCCCGCCTTCGGCGACTGGGCGACAACTGCCGGTAGCTGTCGCTCACCCCACGCCTGCCATGCGTGTCGCCGCCCATGAGCGGCAGTGGAGCTGATCACGTCGGATGGCCACCGAGTGACCGTGATGCACCGGGCTCGGCGGCCGCGAAGCGGTGCCGAAGCTTCCGCCCGACCGGCTACGGTCGGCCAACCTTCAAGTGCATCAGCGAGCACTGGACCTGCAACTGAAGCGGCCCATTCGAAAGCTACAGTGGCTCGTCGTCCGTCCGCGGTTGTGATTCTCTCGTCAGTGTCTTGGCCAGCAACCGCAAGGTACTCGCAGAGGCTGCCGTGGCCTCGGACAGAACAGCCCCGCGCCGGTAGGCCAGTCCCAGGTCCATCGAGGGCACCGCGCTCGACACCACTGTCCTGCGGATGCGCCCGCCATCGTGTGACCAGGGGCGAAACACCAGGTCCGACAGGATGGTCACACCCACGTTCTGTGCGACGAGGCTGCGCACGGCCTCGATCGATTTGGTGCGGAACACGACCTTGGGCTTGAGCTTCATCGCGCTCCAGTAGCGGCCCACGGTGTCCACGTGCTCGTCCATGTCCAGCAGCACGAAGGGCATCTGCGCGATCTCGCGCAGCGACACCGACTTCTGCGCCACCAACGGATGGTCGAACGAAGTCCACAGACGGCGCTCCGACTTCAGCAGGTTCTCGCGCCGGATATCCGGCGCGCGCGAGAGGTTCGACACCAGGACCACGGCCAGGTCGAACTCGCCGCTGCGCAGGCCGTTCTCGATCTCCAGCCGGTTGCGCTCCACGGGCTCGAACTCGACCAGCGGCAGTTGCCTGCGCATCGCGCCGATGATCTTGGGCAGCATGTATTCGGACACGGTGTCGGTGATGGCGATCTGCACCCGCCCCTCGACCGAGGACACCGAGTTGCGCGTCTCCTCCACCGCCGCATCGAGCGTGTGCAGCATGTGCTCCGCGTGCCGAAGAAAGCCCTCACCCTGCACCGTGAGCCGCAACCCGTCGGAGTGCCGCGTAAAGAGCTGCACCTTCAGCGTCGACTCCAGGTTCTTGAGCGAAGTGGTCAGCGATGGCTGGCTCACATAGCAGCGCTGGGCTGCGCGGGACACCTGCCCCGTGTGCGCTGCGGCCACGAAGTGCTGCAGCTGCTTGATCGTTATCGACATAGATACATCCTATATCGCTCTATTGAAAATAGAGATTATGAATTATCGATGGCAATTCCTAACATCCGGGCAGCACGCCATGTCAGGCGTGTGACGAGGACGCCCACCGTTCCAGCAGCCGTAGCAGGAGACCCCCATGCCATCGACATCACACACTTCCGCCGGACACGGCGCCCACCCTCCTGTGCCCCAGAAGGCCTCGACCGATGCCGGGCTGTTGAGCCGCCTGGGCCTGCGCTTCACCGCCTGGGCCGAGCGCTGGTTTCCCGACGCCTTCGTGTTCGCGGCCATCGCCGTGGTGGTGGTCGCGGGCGCCGCGCTCCTGAACGGGTCGAGCCCGCAAGCGGTGGCCAAGTCTTTCGGCGACGGCTTCTGGAGCCTCATTGTCTTCACGATGCAGATGGCGTTGGTGGCCGTCGGCGGCTACGTGGTGGCGACCTCGCCGCCGGCGGCGCGACTCATCCGCAAGCTGGCCGCACTGCCCGTGTCGGGGCGCCAGGCCATCGCGTACGTGGCGGCGATCAGCATGATCCTGTCGCTCTTCAACTGGGGCATCTCGCTGATCTTCAGCGCGCTCTATGTGCGCGCGCTGGCCGGCCGACTCGACCTGCGCATGGACTACCGCGCCGGCGGCGCGGCGGCCTACCTCGGCATGGGCGCGACCTGGGCGCTGGGGCTCAGTTCGTCGGCAGCGCAGTTGCAGGCCAATGCCAGCAGTCTGCCCAAGAGCATTCTGGACATCACCGGCGTGATCCCGTTCAGCCAGACCATCTTCCTGTGGCAGTCGGTCGCCATGGCGCTGGTGTTGATGGTCGTGTCGGTGGCCATCGCGCTGTGGTCGGCGCCTGACGCGAAGCACGCGGTCACGGCGCAGGACCTGGGCGTGGACCTCACGGAAGCCAAGCCCGCTTCCCCCGAGTCCGCCGAGCGCCGCCCCGGCGAGTGGTTCGAGCGCAGTCCGCTGCTCACGCTGCTCCTGTGCGCGCTGGGCTTCGGCTGGCTGGCGCAGGAGTTCATGACCAAGAGCCCGTTGATCGCGATCTCGGGCCTCAACACCTACAACCTGCTGTTCCTCATGATCGGGCTGCTGCTGCACTGGCGCCCGCGCAGCTTTCTCGACGCGGTGTCGCGCTCAGTGCCGTCGACGGCGGGCGTGATCATCCAGTTCCCGCTGTACGGCGCCATCGCGGCCATGTTGACCGCCGCCAAGGGCGACGCAGGCATCACGCTGTCGGACCGCATCGCGCATCTGTTCGTGAGCATCTCCAACGTCGACAGTTTCGCCGTGGTGATGGGCGCGTATTCCGCCGTGCTGGGCTTCTTCATTCCCTCGGGTGGCGGCAAGTGGATCATCGAGGCGCCCTACGTCATGCAAGCGGCCAACGACCTGAAGGTCCACCTGGGCTGGGCCGTGCAGGTCTACAACGCGGCCGAGGCGCTACCCAACCTGATCAACCCGTTCTGGATGCTGCCGCTGCTGGGCGTGCTGTCGCTGAAGGCACGCGACATCGTGGGCTTTACGTTCCTGCAATTGCTGGTGCATGCACCGCTGGTGCTCTTCATGCTCTGGGCCTTCGGTCGCACGCTGAGCTATGTCGCGCCGGTGATGCCTTGAGTCACGCAGATACCGGATGCAAGTGATGACGACGACGGCGCCCACGCAAACCAAGCAGGGCTACTGCACACTCTGCCGTTCGCGCTGCGGCACGCTCAACGAGGTGCAGGGCGACATGCTGGTGTCGGTACGGCCCGACGCCTCGCACCCCACCGGCCAGGCGATGTGCATGAAGGGCAAGGCCGCGCCCGAGCTGGTGCACAGCCCGCACCGGCTGCGCTACCCGATGCGTCGCACGAGGCCCAAGACCGAAGCGGATCCGGGCTGGGTGCGCATCGGCTGGGACGAGGCGCTGGCCGAGACCGCCAACCGCCTGAGTGCCATCAAGGCCGAGAGCGGTGCCGAGTCGGTGGTGTTCGCTGTGACCACGCCCAGCGGCACGCCATTGACGGACAGCATCGATTGGATCGAGCGCTTCGTGCGCCTCTTTGGCAGTCCCAACATCTGCTACGCGACCGAGGTCTGCAACTGGCACAAGGACTTCGCGCACGCCTTCACCTTCGGCTGCGGGATGCCTGCGGCCGACTACGCGCAGGCCGAACTGATCGTGCTGTGGGGGCACAACCCAGCGAACACCTGGCTGGCGCAGGCCAACGCGATCGGCCGAGGCCGCGCGAACGGGGCGAAGATGGTGGTGATCGATCCGCGCCCCACGGCGCTCGCGCGGCAGGCTGACACCTGGCTGCCCGTGCGGCCCGGAACCGATGCGGCACTGGCGCTGGGGCTGATCCACCTGCTGATCGCGGACGCGCGCTTCGACGAAGGTTTCGTGCGCGCATGGACCAATGCCCCGCTGCTGGTGCGCGGCGACAACGGACACTTCCTGCGCGAGCAGGACCTGTGGCCCGATGCCCAGGGCAACCGCTTCATGGCATGGAACGACGCGCTTGGCTGCGCGGTGCCTTATGACACCGAGCAGGCGGCGCAAACCCAGGACGCCGCCCACTTCCGCCTGCGCGGCGCGGTCGAGATCGACGTGGGCGCACATCGCTTGTCGTGTGCGCCAGCGTTCGAACTGCTGGCCCAGGGCTGCACGGCCTACACACCGCCGAATGTCGAACGCATCACCGGCGTTGCTGAAGCTTCGTTGCACGCAGTCGCCGACCTCTTCGGCACTTGCCGCCGCGTGGCCTATCACGCCTGGACTGGCATCGGCCAGCACACCAACGCGACGCAAGCCGAGCGCGCTGTCGCCACGCTGTATGCGTTGTGCGGCAGCTTCGACCGCATCGGCGCGAACCGCGTTCGCGTCGGTCCGCGCGTCAACGCCGTCAACTCGCTCTCACTGCTGCCCGACGCGCAGCGCGCCAAGGCCCTCGGTCTGGCGCAGCGCCCGATCGGCCCTCCCGCGCACGGCTGGGTGACGGCGCGCGACACCTACCGCGCGATTCTCGAAGGCGAGCCTTACAAGGTGCGCGCGATGATGGCCTTCGGAACCAACCTGCCCGTGTCGCAGGCCGACAGCGCGCTCGCGCACCAGGCACTGTCGCAGCTCGAATTCCACGTGCACTGCGACTTGTTCGAAACACCCGCCGCCCGGTACGCCGACATCCTGCTGCCGGTCAACACACCCTGGGAGCGCGAAGGCCTGCGCATCGGCTTCGAGATCGACGACCGTGCGGCCGGCTGGGTGCAGTTGCGCCAGCGCATGGTGACGCCACGCGGTGAATCGCGCGCCGACAACGACGTGCTGTTCGATCTGGCCGTTCGCCTGGGCATGGGGAGCGACTTCTTCGGTGGCAGCCTCGACGCGGGCTGGAACCACATGCTCGAGCCACTCGGCATCACGGTCGACCAGTTGCGTGCCCGGCCCGAAGGCATGGCCTGCGCCATCGATGCGAGCGAGCAGAAGTACGCCCGCGCCACGCCCACCGGCGTGCGCGGCTTCGACACCCCGACGCGACGCGTCGAGCTCTATTCGGAAACCCTGCTGCGCCACGGCCAGCCGCCGGTCGCCACCTTCGTCGAACCGGCAGACACGCCGCGCGATGCGAAGGCCACGCGCCAGGGCCGCTTTCCCTATGTGCTGAGTTCGGCCAAGAACGGCTTCTATTGCCACAGCCAGCACCGCAGTCTGGCCTCGCTGCGCAAGCGCGCGCCCGATCCGGTGGCCGAATTGAGCCCCGCGCTCGCGGCCGCCAAAGGCATCGTGGACGGCGACTGGATGCGCATCCGCACGCGCGTGGGCGAGGCCCGCTTCGTCGCACGCGTCACGCCCCAACTGGCGGACGACGTCATCGTGGCCGAGTTCGGCTGGTGGCAGAGCTGCCCCGAGCTCGACCGCGACGGCCTGCCGATTGAAGGCGCGTTGGGCAGCAACTTCAACGCGCTGATATCCGCCGACAGCTGCGATCCGGTGAGCGGCTCGGTGCCGCATCGCTCGTTTCTCTGCGACATCGAACGCGACCCGGCCACGGAGGTGCGGCAGCGAAAGTGGTCCGGCTACCGCCCCTTCCGCATCAGCGCACTGCGGCCTGAGGCCGACGGTGTACTGGGCATCCACTTCGAGCCGGTCGACGACAGCGAACTGCCCGATTACCGACCCGGTCAGCACATCGAGATGCAATTGCATCTGGGCGATGGCACGCAGGTCACGCGCGCCTACTCGCTCACGGGCGCGGCCGAGGTGCCGGGCCGGCGCAGCTACAGCGTGGCCGTGCGCCACCAGCGCGGCCGCTCGGCCGACGGCACGCCGCACGAGGGGCGCGTGTCGAGCCATCTGCACCGCGCGTTGAAAGTCGGCGACACCCTCGCGCTGCGGGCGCCGTCCGGCGGCTTCGTGCTGCCGCGCCACTCGCCGCAGCCGCTGGTCTTTTTCGCGGGCGGCATCGGCATCACGCCCTTCATCAGCCTGCTCGAATCGCTGCCCGACGGCGCGCAGGGGCCGGCCATCTGGCTCTACTACGCCAACCAGAACGGCACGACCCACGCGTTTCGCGAGCGCATTGCGCAGCACTGCGCGCGGCTGCCGCAGTTGCAGGTTGTCGACCACTACAACGCACCACAGCCGCAGGAGCGTCAGGGCATCGACTACCAGTCGGATCGCTTCATCGACGCGAGCGTGGTGGACGACGCGTTGATCGCGCAGCGCGCCCGCTTCTACCTGTGCGGACCGCCGGCCATGATGGACGCGGTGACCGCCGGCCTCGTGGCGCGGGGCGTTCCGCGCTTCGACATCTTCAGCGAGGTCTTCCGCTCGCCCACCACGCCGCCCACCGACGGCGACCAGCGCTTCACCGTCAGCTTTGCGCGCTCAGGCCGCGCCCCCGCAACGTGGACGCCCCGGCAGGGCACGTTACTGACCTTTGGCGAATCGCTCGGCGTGCAGATGGCCAGCGGCTGCCGTGTGGGCCAGTGCGAGAGCTGCGCCGTGCGCCTGTTGAGCGGCAAGGTGCGCCATCTGCACGGCAGCGAACCGGAAGACCCGGCCGTGTGCCTGGCCTGCCAGGCCATCCCGCTCGAAGACGTGGTGCTCGAGGCATGACGGCCGGCACTTTCATTCACCTGATTTCCTCCGCGACCTCATGAAGATCATCGATACCGAAAGCACCCGCCGTGCGCTGCCCTTTGACCGCCTGATCCCGGCCCTTCGGGAGATGTTCATCGCCGGCTGCGAGGTGCCCTTGCGGCACACGCATTCGCTCCAGGCCGGGACGGACGCCTCGCCCCGCACCGTGCTGGTCATGCCGGCGTGGCAGCACGACCGCTACCTGGGCATCAAGACAGTGACCATCTTCCCGGACAACGCGCAACGCGGCCTGCCCGGACTGTTCTCGACCTATGTGCTGTACGACGCCAGCACGGGTGAGCCGCTGGCGCAGATCGACGGCAACGAGATCACGTCGCGCCGCACCGCTGCCGCCTCGGCCTTGGCCGCGTCCTATCTCGCGCCTGCCGATGCGCGCAGCCTGCTGGTCGTCGGCTGCGGGCGTGTCGGCAGTCTGATTCCGGAGGCCTACCGCGCCGTGCGTCCCATCGAACGCGTGCTGGTGTGGGACCGCGACGAATCTGCGGCGAAGGCACTCGCTGCGCGGCTGTGCGCGCAGAACATCGAGGCGGCCGTTGCGCCGGACCTTGCCCACGCGGTGAACGATGTCGACATCGTGAGCTGTGCCACGCTCGCCACGCAGCCGGTGGTGCAGGGCGCGTGGCTGCGGCCTCGCAGCCACCTCGACCTGATCGGCAGTTTCACGCCGCAGATGCGCGAAGCCGACGACGCCTGCTTTGCGGGTGCACGTCTGTTTGTCGATACGCAAGAAGCGCTGCAAAAGAGTGGCGAATTGCTCGGGCCCCTGTCGCGCGGCGTGTTCGCCGCCGACGATGTGGCAGGGGAGTTGGCCGACCTGGCCACGGGCCGGATCAAGGGACGCGCCGATGGTGACGGGCGGACCGTCTTCAAGGCCGTGGGCACCGCCTTGGAGGACCTGGCCGCGGCAGTGGTGGTCTACGAAGCTTCCGATTCGATCTGAGACACTTGCCTTGCCCAGCCGCTAAGCGCTGGGCGCCTCCTGCACGTGTGCAGCAGGCAAGCCCCGCGCGTGCGCCTTCAGGCAGGCAATGAAGTCCATGAGCGTGGCCGAGACGTGCTCGCGGTTCCACACCACGGTGATGGGGCCGAAGCGGATGTTCGAATCGATGGCGACCTTGCGGAACAGTCCCAGCGAGGCCATGTAGTCCGCCATGGATTCCGCACACACGCCGACATAGTCGCCCTTTTGCAGCAGCGCCTGCATCATGGCCAACGAGGCGGTTTCTGCCTTGGGCACCAGCCACGATGCCTGTTGCTCGATGAGGTAGGCATCCATCTGGATGCGAGTGAGCGTGCCAAGGGGTGGCATCACCCAATGCTCGCGCAGCACGTCGGCAAAGCCCAGCGGCTGGTTGCTGTCCCAGTGCTTGCTGCCCTGGCCGATGACGATGCTCACCCGGTCGTCAAAGAGCACGTGGTGCGCCAGTTGCGGTTGGTGCGCCCGCGCATCCAGAACGCCGATCACGGCATCCATGGCACGCGTGTCCAGACCTTTGAGCAGATCATCGAACAGGCCGTCGTGGATGGACACGGCCACGTCGGCATGGCGCTGCTGGAACGCGGTCACGGCTTCGGGCAGGCCGCCGGCGATGCCTGCCCAGACGCTGCCCACGTTCAGTCGCGGCACGCGTCCCGCAGCCACCGCATGCATTTCGAGGCCGGTGCGGGCGATATCGCCCAGCACCGTGATGGCCAGGCGTTTGAGCAGATGCCCGGCAGGCGTCAGCTGCACCTTGCGCCCGCGCACCACCAGCGGCGTGCCCGCCACGCGTTCGAGCTCCGCCAGCCAGTGCGACATGGCAGATTGCGTCATGTGCAGGCGCGCCGCCGCTTCGGTCAGCGTGCCTGCCTCGTCCAGCACCAGAAAGGATTCCAGATGCCGGACCTTGATGCCTCGTGCCCAGGACAGGCCTTCCGAACGCTCGATCATGAGTAAATCTTCATGCATCCATTTTGCATTTTCACTAGGTGAATGACAGGGGTTGTCATGAAAATTACTTCATCTTCCATGACAGACCTTCTGAGGAATCCCTGTGCCCAAAGCAATCACGAACGTCTATAAGATCCTGATGGGTGCCGCGGTCGCGGCCGCCACGGCCACCACCGTGTTCGCGCAAGCCTCCTACCCCAGTCGTCCCGTGCGCCTGATCGTGTCGCAGGCCCCGGGCGGCAGCAGCGACACGATCGCGCGCATGTGGGCCGAACACGCAGGCAAGGCCATTGGCGCCACCATCGTGGTGGAGAACAAGCCCGGTGCGGGCGGCCTCATTGCCGCACAGAACGCGCTGAATGCGCCCGCCGATGGCTACACCCTGCTGCTGGGCAGCGTGTCGCTGATGGTGCTCAATCAGTTCACCTACAAGCCACTGCCCTACAACCCCGAGAAGGATTTTGTTGGCGTGACCATGCTGACGACGGTGCCGTTCGTGCTGTCGGCCAACCCGGCCACGGGCATCAAGACGCTCAAGGATCTGACGGAAAAAGCCAAGGCGGCGCCCGGCAAGCTGAACTTCGCGTCCGCCGGCCTGGGCAACTCCACCCACCTGGCGGTCGAGCTGGTGTCCAATGCCCTGGGCATTTCGATGACCCACATCCCTTACAAGGGCGAGGCCGACGGCATCCTGGCCACCATTGGCGGGCAAACCGAGGTGATGGCACCGGTGTATGGCACCGCCCTGCCCCACATCAAGAACCACAAGCTCAATCCACTGGCCGTGTTGTCGCCGCAACGCACCCCTGAGCTGCCCGATGTGCCCACCCTGGGCGAGCTGGGCGTGAAGGGCTTTGACAACATGGGCTGGAGTGCCGTGGTGGCGCGCGCCGGCACGCCGGCCGACATTGTGGAAAAGCTCAACAAGGCGACGACGGCCTTCCACCAGAGTCCCGACGTGCAGGCCAAGCTCAAAAGCATGGGCGTGATCCCCATGTCCGGCCCTTCCGCGCTGGTCATGGAAACGGCGGCGCGTGACGCCAAGGCCTGGGGGCCCACGCTCGGAGCGCTGAACCTCAGCGCCAAGTAAGCCGGCGACCGCACAAGCACCGCCCCCCTTTTCTTCCATCTTCACCCCTTGCCGTATCGCCGATGCAGCAAGGGGTTCGTCATCACACCTCATGAAAAAAGAAGCAATGGTGGTCTGCCCGCAGCCGGAGGCCGCCGAGTCCGGCATCGACATCCTGCGCGCAGGCGGTAACGCGGTGGATGCCGCCGTGGCCACCGCGCTGGCCCAGACCGTGGTCGATCCGCTGATGTGCGGCATCGCAGGTTTCGGCACCGCCGCCGTCTACCTGCCGGGCGCCCAGGTGCATGAATATTTCGACTTCCACTCGCCCGCGCCGCTGGCGGCCAGGGAAAACATGTGGGAGCACCTGCTGGAGGGCGAAACCAAGGACGGCTTCGGCTTCATCCTCAAGGGCCGCGTCAACGACATCGGCCCCCAGTCCATCGGCACGCCGGCCACGCTCAAGGGCCTGGAGGCCATGCACCAGGCGCACGGCCGCCTGCCGTGGCAGCAGGTGGTGGAGCCCGCCATCCGCTGGGCCGCGGACGGCTACTTTGTGCGACCCGGCATGCACGCCTTCTGGATCGACGAGCCCACCATGGGTCGCGTCGGCAACCTGGAGCGGCTGCAGTACTGCGAGGAAAGCCGCCAGCTGTACTGCCGCCCCGATGGCCGCCCCAAGCCCATCGGTGCACCACTGCGCAACGAAGGCATGGCTGCCGTGCTGCGCCAAATTGCTGAAGAAGGTGCGCGCCCGTTCTACCAGGGCGACCTGGCGCTAAAAATGGTGACGCACCTGCAGTCGCTGGGGGCGCTGATCACGCTCGACGACCTGGCCCGGTATCAGGTGCAGCGCAACCCGCCGCTGGTGGGCAGCTACCGCGACCGCACCATCACGACCAACCAGCCCCCGGGCGGCGGCGCCATGCTGCTGGAGATGCTCAACATCCTCGAGCACTTCGATCTAGCGAGCCTGGAGCACAACAGTCCCGCCTATCTGCAGCGGGTGTGCGAGGCCATGAAGAAGGCGACCATCGACAAGGACCGCTGCATCGGCGACCCGAAGTTCTTCGATGTGCCGCTGGATCAGCTGCTGTCCAAGGACATGGCCCGCGAAGTGGCCGAGCAGATTCGGGCGGGCCATCGCTTCAACGTGGAGCGCGTGAACCCCGGCGCACCCGTGCCGCGCGACACCACTCACCTGAGCGTGGTGGACGCCGACGGCAACGCCGTGTCCCTGACCCACTCGCTGGCCATGCCCTCGGGCATCATCACCCCGGGCATGGGTTTTCTGTACAACGGCTGCATGGGCGTGTTCGACCCGCGTCCGGGCCGCGCCGGCAGCATCCAGCCGGGCAAGAGCCGCTTCACCTCGTCCTGCCCCACCATGACCTTCAAGGACGGTGAGCTCGACGTGGTGCTCGGCGCCCCGGGGGGCACACAGATCGCCATGGGCGTGCTGCAGGTGCTGCTCAACGTGATCGATCACGGCATGGAGATGCAGGCAGCCGTGTCGGCACCTCGCTTCTCGTCCACCAGCAACTCCATCGACGTGTGCAACCGCATTCCGCGCTTCACCACACGCGCGCTGGAAGCACAGGGCTACGCCATTGGCCGCAACCCGTACAACTACACCATCGGCTGGGTGCACGGCGTGCAGGTACAGGCCGACGGTCTGCATGGCGGCGCCGACCCCGGACGCGATGGCGTGGCGTACCGGCTGCGCATGGATCCTGCGCACTGATCGGCCACCGTTTTCAGCTATCGACTGTGTGGCTTATGAGGAACTCATTCCCATCCCGCCTTCTTTGCATGTAGCCAGCCGCGCCTATCTGCTTTGCAGCGGAAGCGGGCAATCACCCTCGCGTCTAGCGCCGTGGTTTCAACCTGACTGTCGCCCCCACCCCCCGGATTCTTGGCAATCAGCACCGTCCCGCCTCGATAGTTTTGTCCCACCCACCCGAGGTAGGGGATATGAATGGAGTCGGCCAGCGACACGGGCAAGCTCTCTTCCGCCTCAAAGAGCTCAGCGCGGCTCACCCGCATAGCGGTCTGAAAGGCCCTTGCGACCCGTTCGCGTTCAAAGCTCACGACTTTCCCCTCCATCCCGACGAAAACAAAAGGCTGTAAGCTAGTGTAAACAGGCGTAAGGGCCCCAGGAGGGAAAGATGCTCAGGTTGTTGGTGATAGCCGCGTTGCTCTTTGGGGCGTGGAAGGGATACGAGGCCTACCAGGTGAAGAGGCTGACCGAGCGATCGGCTGAACCTTCGGCACCATTCAAGCTCACCACAGCACCGCCTCAAGCCGCGACGTTCTCTTGCGATGGTCGGAAGTACTGCTCGCAAATGACCTCCTGCCAGGAAGCCACTTACTTCCTGAAGAACTGCCCGAGTGTGAAGATGGACGGCAACAATGACGGTGTGCCCTGCGAACAGCAGTGGTGCCGATGAGCAGATGGCAGCTTCCCGCCCTTTTCAGGGACTGGCCGCCCTGTTGGCCCAAGGAATTCCCACTCTCTTCGTGTTCGCGCTACCTCTCAGCGTGGCAGTCTTTCTCTTCGGCTTTGGCAAGAAACTGCTTATGCCGGAGAGCTATTGGACCGACGAGGTAACGAAGATTGAGGCATCAATCTCAGCCAAGGCTAGAACCCACAAAGCCTGCCAGCAAGACGCGGTGAAGAAGGACGGTGCTTCCTCTGAGCTGTATGCCATGCTCTTGAAGCAAGGCATGACCTCTGACCAAGCCATGGGCCTCGTTCAAGCCCGTCGTGTTGGTTTGTCAAAACAATGCGACATGCACCTAGCCGAAATGATTCCGCTCGCAACAAAGCTCAGCCAAGCAAAGAAAGAGCTCGCGAAACACACCGAGTAGTTGCGCACGGGAGAGAATAATGTTTGAGGGCTTCAAGAGGTTCTTTCGAAAGTCAGGTACGCCCCATGGGTTGCCATAAGCACCGAGCAGACCAACCATTTCTCAAGCCTCATTGCTGACGCGGTTGGTCTAGGTTTCTCCTGTCAGAACTCGCCACAAAGAACGACGATATGCGCAAGTTCTTCAAGGAGGACGCTGACCGGGTACGCGCTCTCAGTCTGAAGTGGAGTAGTCAGCAATGGGCTCAGGACGGAAAGGACGCGCAGCGACAAAGACCGAGTGGGCGAAGAGCATCGACTCTCGTGTGGGTGATCAGGTCATGAGGGACCACGCCAAGAAACTCAAGTCAACCTCAAGCTACCTCATCGTTTCCAGCATGCAAGGCGCCTCTACCAAATAATCTCAACTGTGGAAGACCATGGACTTAAGTAAACACAATCGAACAGTCGTGGCACATTGCCCGACCTGCGCCGGGACAGAATTCTTGGATGCCAACCCGGATGCTGGTGAATCGCGCCTTCTGGTGTGTCAAGGCTGCAGTCGCGAGCTCACTGCTGAGGTTTTGTGGCAGGAAAACGCCGAGAACGTCGCAGTCAACCTTGAGGAAGTGAAAGCCAAGGTGCTCTGGGACGTGCAACAAGAGCTGCACAACACGCTGAAGAAGGCCTTCAGCGGCAGTAAGAACATTCGCTTCAAATGATGCCTGAATGGATCGTGTTCGCTGGCAGCGCCCTCGTCGCTGGGCTTGGCATCCTTTTTGGCTACAGAACTTTCAGGCTTTCGCAGCTTCAGATTGCTAAAGAAAAGGCTGAAGCCGATGCCCTAAAGAAAGCCGAGCTGGGTGCGAACTTCTACAGCCTCGGCGCAAGCGTGCAGCGGCTCAAGATCTTCAACAAAGGCAAGGCCACTGCGCACAATGTCAGGATTGATTTCCCTGATGACATTGACTGCATTCAGCAAGACGATATTGAGGCTAAGTTTCCGCTTGAGACATTGCCAGTCCATGCATCGGTTGAGCTACGAGTTTGGCGGCACCTCGGGATGACTCGCACCAAGTACCAGGTTCAGCTCACCTGGGACGATGACTTCAAGAAGAACAACACAGTCGTTCTTCACCCCACGCTTTAGAGCCCGCAAGTAGGACACTGACTTCATGAGAATTTTTTGGGCTGTCCTTTTTGCTCTCAGCCTCAGCACAACCGCCGTCGCACAGACACCCGCAACGGATAGCGCAGCACTCGCACGGGAGCAAGCCCAGCAGCGGCGCGAGGAAATGTTCAAGCGAGATCGCGAGGCGGCTGAACAACGTAAATCATGGAGCCAACGAAGTGAAGCGGCTTCGCAAGAGCGACAGCAAGCGCTCCAGGAGAAACGCCGCAGCGACTCAGAGGTGAACCGTCAAGCCGTCGAAAAACGACAAGCCGCTGAAGCACAACGTGTGCGCGAGGCGCAGGAAGCCCGGGACGCTGCCCGCGAAGCGAGACGTGTCGCAGAGGACAAGCGCACGGCAGACCGACTGGCGGCCACTGAGGATCGGCGCCGCGACGACGCTGAGATGGACATATTCGTAAAGCAGTGCGTTCCAGGGGAGTTCAGGAGCAGGTATACGCCTGAGGAACCGCGCGGACGGGCGGAAAGAGGCAGAACTCCGTCAGCTCTCGCACATAAGGCTTCGCTCGACGCTTGCTACGAGAAGTGGGACGCCCGCAAAAAAGGCAAGTGAGCCAGGGCTACTTCTATGTGGACCCCATCGCACTGCTGGGCGATTTATCTGAATCCACTGGGATGTGTCTCGATGACGGCGCACTTCCAATACCCCATAGGCGGACACCCGTATCACTGATTTCTCGGCGCAGGCCGACGCTGTGCTTGCGGCGGAAGGGACCGTGACCAATGACTGAGAACATCAAGAACACCGCGATCACCTCCGCCGGCTACATCTATCAGAACCGTCAAGGGTTGCGGCTTTTGTGCGACTGGCTGGACGCGCCGACTCGGTACGCGAAGGTCAAGTTCGAGTGTGACGTTGAGGCGGATGCACCGATGGGTCTGGACGACATCGTGGTCGAGCGCGCGGACGGTTTGCAGGACCTCAAGCAGGTCAAGTTCACGCCGAACCCTGATGCGCATCCGCTATCTTGGGATTGGCTTCTTGAGAAATCCGGCAAGACGGAGCGGTCCCGCTCGATGCTGAAAAAGTGGTTTGACGCGTACAGGTCGCTGAACCCGGCCCGCATCGGCGATCTCTCTCTGCTGACCAACCGGCGGCCGGATGCCGAGATCGAAGCCTGCATGGCCGGGGGGAAGATCGATCTCGCAAAGGTCGCGGACCCGAGGCGCGTGATGCTCATCGCCGAACTCGGCGATGAGAAGAACTGTGAGGAGTTTCTCGGTCGACTGCAAATCAAGCACAGTGACAAGGGCTACGAGACCCTTGAGCACGAGGTCAACGCACGGCTGCGCATGTATGGCACGCCAGAGGGCATCGCCGTCTTGAAGAACATCGCCCTGAACTGGGCGACGCAGAAGAACTCTCCGCCGCCGTCCGGCTGGATCACGCTGCCCGACCTTCGTGCGATCCTCCAGGCGACACCGCCTGCGCCGCTGCCGGAAGACTTTGCGGTCCCCAAGGGCTATGAGGTGCCCGATGCTGACTTCCACGATGCTTTCGTCGAGGACACACTGCGTTCAACCGGCAAGGTGCTCGTTCTGACCGGTCCGCCGGGTCGCGGCAAGAGCACCTACCTCAGTGCGCTGTGCGACACACTCGCCGACGAAGACGTTCCAACGGTTCGCCACCACTACTTCCTATCTACGACAGAGCGCAGTCGGGATCGCGTGCACAGCTACGTCGTCGAGGAGTCAATCCGGTCGCAGATCGAGCGATTTCATCCGGCCATCCCCCGAACATCGGGTGGCCTGCACGCGCTGTTGCAAGCCGCTGCAGCGCACTACAAGACGCTCGACAAGCCCTTCGTGCTGATTCTGGACGGCCTCGATCATGTCTGGCGCATCAATGCCGAGGACAAACGACCTCTGGAGGACCTGTTCGCCCAACTGGTGCCGTGTCCTGAAAACTTGGTGTTGCTCGTGGGCACCCAGCCGGTGGACGACGCCCAACTGCCGACAGACCTGTTGATTGCGGCACCGAAGGCGAGTTGGAAAACGCTTCCCGCCATGTCCGGCGATGCTGTCCTTTCGTACTTGCATCAAGCGGTGCGGGCCGGTCGGTTGAGCACAGGCTTCGAGCTCGTCGAGCCCGAAATGCCCGACGAGCCGGAACTTCATGCGGAGGCGGAGGAGACTGAACCGCCTGAAGTTTCCGCGGCACGCGAGGCTGCCGCTGAGCAGGAGCTGCAGAATGCCGCGGCGGCGCTCCGCACCAGGACCAACGGTCATCCGCTGCACGTCATCTACGCGACCTCCGCGTTGGTGCTTGCCGGCGGCAATGTCACGCGATGGGCCGTCGAGCAACTCACCGGAGATTTGAGTCAGGACGCGAAGTTCTACTATGGGTCGCTGTGGGAGCGGCTTTCGCCCAGCCTGAAGGATGTGCTGCGATTGGTTTGCGCCTTCCCGTTCTTCTGGCCACGGACTTCGTTCGGCGAGATCGCGACCGCGATGAAGCTAGCGACGCCGGAGATCGAAAAAGTGGAGCATCTGCTTCATTCGTCGGCCGCCGGTCTGAAGGTCTTCCACGAGAGCCTGGCCGTGCACGTGCGGTCGACCGACGGCTACGATGATCGCATCGCGGCGTTGCGTCCGGAGGTCGCGCGCTGGCTGGAGACGTCGGCGCCCAACGCATTGCGGGTCAACTGGCTGTGGACAGTGCAGGCGCAACTCGGCGATCCGAGTCACCTGATCGCAGGCCTGACCCGAGACTGGGTCCTACTGCGCCTGGAAGAAGGCTATCCGCAGTCGCTATTCGACACGTTGATCACCGATGCCGTGGCCGCTGCGCTGGATCAGGCCGAGTTTGCGCAGGCCTATCGGCTGCAGCATCTGAAGGCTCGCATGGTTGATGGCAGTCAGTACCAGATGCAGGACGAAGATATGGCCCGGCTGGTCTCTTACACGTGGACGCTGGCGCCAGACGACGGTGTGATCCGCGAGGCCGTCGCGTCCAGACACGAGACGGATATCAAACTTGTGGCGGCGCTGGGTCTAGCGCTGAGAGCTCGCGGCGACTACATCATGGCCGAGGCCTGCGGCGAGGAGACGCTTCTGCGCTTCCGAGGCGCGAGCCGGTTCTCGAGCGAATACGCCACAGGCAACGGCTTGGATGCCTTCCGTTTCCTGGCGGGTGCGTTTGCGCGCCTGGGCGCAGTGGGGACCACGCCGGAGACGCTCAAGCAGCTCGTGACACGCGCTCACCCAGAGGGGTGGTTGCCGCGCGTACGGCTGATGGCCGCAGACGGGCAGCTTGATGAGCTGATGTCGCTCGCGGCCTCGATGGACGACGGCCGACGCAAGTGCGTGGTCAGCGATGCCTGTCTCCGGGCCGCCGCTCAGATCGGCGTGAGCGTCGTCGAGCGCCCCGACTTCAACGCACTCGCCAGAACGCCCTTTGTTGCAGCCCTGGAGTCAGCTCACATGCGGGCCGTGACGACCTTGAACGCTTCGATTCCAATCGACTGGCTGGGGGTCGACTACCGCGAGCGCAAGCTGAAGCTCGCGAGGCTAGTGCACCACTGGTTCTTCAGCGCTGTGCACTTGAGCCTTTGCATAGCCGCGGAAGGGCAGCCCGAGTTCAGCCTTGCGCGCGCACCGGTCTACGCCGATCGAGAGAACATCACGAACTTCCTGGATGCGCTCTCGGGCATCGCCGCACAGGTTGCGCATCACTGGTGGCGGGGCGAGTTTGTGGACTTCCACGAACTCTATGAGCTGTTGACGCCGGTGGAGTTCCGGCATTTCCGACAGAGCTACGACTGGCAATCAGCAGCCGATGACTTCAGGGCAGCCCTGCATCACGTGGCCTGCGACGTCCGTCTCGGCAGCATCCTGTTGGGCCATTCCGTGGCGGCTGACCTGACAGACGCGACGCTGGCCGCCGCAGGGGCATTCAAATGGTTCGATGCTGTGTCCTTCCGCGAGCAGTACTCCGCTGGACTCTTGACGAAGATGTCCGATGAGGCCGCGGCAGCCTTCGTGCAATCCCAGCACGAGCTGTTCGATGCGGAGATCAGACAGGAGACCAGCGTGCATCTGCAGACGCCGCTGCAGTTGTGCGGGATCGCAGTCACGCATGGTTTAGTGGCGCCAGCGCGCGAACTCTGTCGGAAGACCTGGGAGCTGGCAACGGGCTTCTCGCATCGCAAGGACCCGACGTTGAACAACACCCTCGACGCGATCGGCTTCCTGGTCGAAGCTTCGCCGAAGGATGCGCGTCGACTACTGGCGAAGGTGGCCTCTCAAGTCCACTCGGTGCTGGACTACACGGACGGCAGCGGCACTCGGCATGTGCTAGCTGAGGCCGACGCGCTGCTGTCCAAGCTGGCTCCCGCCGCATTGGTTGCAAAGTACGAGGAGCACGTCGACGCCGGGCAGTGGTCTCAGGCAGAGAACAGCCTGAATGCCTACGTCGAGCAGGGCGTGAAGGCCGGCTGGCCGCTCGATGCGCTGATGCGCACGGGCCTGCACCCGGAAGTTGGCGATTTGCTACAGCGGCTTGCCAAGGATGGCGTCGCGAGTGCCGCTGATCGGCTACAGGTACTCAAGACTCACAGCGGGTGGGACATCGGCGTGCTAGATCGTCAGGAACGCGCGGGCTCCAACACGGATGGCAAGCCCTTCGATGGTGACGTCTCGACCTTCGAGCCCGAGCAGCTGAAAGCCCTGCTCGATCGACTGTCAGGCGGTGGTTACGACGAGGACGCGGCGCTTCAGGCTTGGTATCGGCACTGGGACGCCAAGGGCCAGGGGAAACGACTCCTCGAAGCGCTCGATGACTCACTCTTGTCCAACCGAGGTCGAGGCCGTGACTTGCTTCACCTGTCCGGCCATGCCTTTCACACCCGACGCAAGCAGGGCGGACTGAGGGCCGCTTGGAAGTACCTCGTCAGCGCGCAGATCAACAGCGGTGCCTGGATCGGCTACATCGAGCCCCATGAGAGGACACTCGCACGGCTCGACCTAGTGGTTCGGTACTATCCAACGTTGTGCGACAACTTCGTGACCGAAACGGCCTATGCCATGTTCGGCGAACCAGAGCGGCCGCGATTTGCGCCGGGCGAGGCCATGGTGTACTTCTACGCGAAGCAGGGACGCATCGATGCGGCGGTTGCGTTCGCGCAGGTCATGGTCGACTGCGTGCTCGAAGACACCCGAACTCTCCCACTGACCTTCCCGCGCTGGGGGACTGAGCTGGCTGCTGCCGACGCGCCGGGGGCTTGATGGACGACCTTCGAATTCTTATCGCTCGTCTTGGCTGGCCGACGCCGGCCGGCCGGTGGTGGACCATTCAGGAGCTTGTGACCAGGCTAGGCGATCCCGCGACGGCGGCCGAGACCGAGGCCGCGCTGCTGACGCTGCTGCACTCGCGCAAGCTCGAAGCAGAAGTCGTCGAGGTTCTCTGCATCTTCTGGATGGCGGCGAGTGCACACGGCGGTGCCCCGAATGCCGACCTTCCAGCCCACACACCAAAGCCGTCACTACTGTCCAATCTGTTCCTCGAGGCGCTCGGTTTCACGGCCCAGGCGCTCGATGCCGACCTCAAAGCGGCGCCGAATGACTTCGAAACGCCCGGTGATTTCGATGGGGTGCAGGGGGTGGACCTAGCCAGGATATTCCGGACAACGCTGAGCAGGCTGGAGCTTCGAACCGACCTTCCACTAATTCGCCAGATGGCGTTCGAATGGGCTCAAAACGGGAGGGCCTATCCCGAGGCTCCCCTGCAGGGCGACCTCTGGCACTTTGCGCGGCCCCTGGGCAAGGGCTTCGTGGGCCCATTCTCCGCCCGCGCCGCCCTTCGTGCGATCTCTGCCTACTTGCGCACCTTGGCTGTTGCGGAGCGGTTGTGGGGACTGCCGCCCAGTGTCGTACGCCACAGCGCGCTCAAGGCCTTGCCCATCCATCCGACGCTGGCCGCGCTGAGGCCGTCGCGTCCGGCATGGGTGCCGGCGCGGAGAGACTTCAGCGGGGACTCGAACGCGATCGAGGGAATCCTGCGAAGCGTCGTCGATAGCGCAGCGGCCGAGCGCCCCGGCGATGAGCTGATCGCTCTCAGCACTCCTGTCGAGATGACGATGGGACGCTGCGCGGAGGTGTCGCTGGTACGCTGGCTGCAGGCCGGCGACAGCGAGGTGCCTGACCAGGATCTGGCTGCGCATCTCGATTCCTTCTGGCGCGACATGCCCTCGCTGCCAAGCCTGCCCACGACGCCGCTCGACAAGAAGACTTGGTTGGGCGCAGTGCCCCTCGACCAGCTACTGGACGATCCGTCGGGGTCGTTGCCCTTGGCCGGACGGATGGACTTTGGTCGCATGGGATACCTGCAATTGAACCTCTATCCATCTCGCCTTTTCGTGCCGACGCTCGCGAGAACTGCTCAAACCGAGGTGCGTCAAGTGGGCACCACGCTCGAGGTCCTCGAGGATGAACAAGTGGTGGCGGACTACGCTCACTGGAATACCGGCTGGGGTCCGGTGCGTCCGGGGCCACTGAGTGGGGCCTGCGGTGCAGCCTTGGTCTCTCGCGGAACGACCTACCGGGAGCTCCCTGCCGCCGAAGGAGAGGTGGTTCGATCGTTCTACCTTTGGCAAGTTCGCCTGCTTTACCGAAGCAACACGCACGACGCGTTTGACGAGACCCTAAGGAGCGGAGTCTTCTTCGTCTAACTATGACGCCAACGCCAGCGGGTCCTAGTACGCCCCTCGATCTTGGCTGAGCCACGGCTCGCGACGATGGCCATCGCCACCGTCGAGGACTTGAAGCGTTCGCTCTAGCCGGTGCCGGCGATCTGCCCGGCGACCTTGATGAAAACCTAGTCCTTCGGGCTGAAGGTGATCGTCCGCTTGATCCGAATCTCCAGCAACTTCCACTGCCCGACAGCATCGATCACACCGACGATGACATCGTCCAATGGAAACCCACTGTTGCCCTGCTGGAGCCTCACTGCCTCAATGCGTGTGCCGGGCAGTCGCGTCGCCGAGCTGCTGCAGCATCGATGGGTGCCGTCGGCAGCCTGATCTGCGACTGTAGTCAAGACAGGATCACCGCGCGCTTACCTTGCTGCGTGTGCGCACCGATGTCGAGAAATACCTGCTGCTGGCCGCCCTCAACCTCGCGGAGTGCGTCGCCTCCGTTGGATCAACGATCCTCTTGAGGATCACGGACTCGGGCCCGGGTCAATATGGAACGACAGGACGCTCACGCTCAGTGCCTTCGCGCGCGTAGACATAGACAATTTGGCAGACCGACGTGATGCCGGCTCAGTGATCGTCAACGAGGGGGAACGTCCGCTAATTTGAGCCGGTGCCTGGGCGCAGTTGGGGGGTGATGCCGCCTATCGATTCTGAGTAGCCGCGTCGGTTGTTCCCGTCTTGAGAACTGAAGCGCCTATTCGATGCCAGACCACCATGTCTGGAATTGCTGGCCAGCGTCGCTCAGGTGGATCGCTTCCCCGATGCGCGGCGTCAGGAGTCGATAGGACTTGCCCACACTCGCAGCGGCGGCGCGCTGGAAAGGCTCGTCCCAGGCATGGCGGGCCAGGGTGAATCGGCCGGCATGAGCCGTCAGCAAGGCGCGTGCACGCAGGATTTCGGCAGCGCGCGACGCCTCTTCCGGATTCATGTGAATATCGGCCCAGCGCTCGTTGTACTGACCTGCGTCCAGCGCCACCAGGTCGAAGCTCTCGAAGCGCTTGGCAATACTCTCGAAATGCGGACCGAAGCCGGTGTCACCGCTGAAGTACAGGCGCCGCTGTGGCGTCTCGACCGCAAAGCTGGCCCACAATGCCTGATTGCGATCCATGAAGCGGCCCGAGTAATGCTGTGCCGGCAGCACGTGGATCTTCAGATCGGGCGCAAGCTCCACCGTCTGATGCCAATCCATCTCGCGGATCTTCTCTGGCGGATAGCCCCAATGCGCTAGATGCGCGCCGTTGCCCACCCCGGCGATGACCACACGGGTCTTAGACAGCAGACCCTTCATGCTGGCGTAGTCGAGGTGGTCGTAGTGGTCGTGCGAGATCAGCACGGCATCGACCTCCGGAATGTCTTCGACGCTGTAGATGCTCGTGCCATCAAACGCCTTCACCATCCAAGGCAGCGGCGCTGCGTAGCTGCTGAACACCGGATCAACCAGGAGGCGCCTGCCACCCACTTGCACGAAGTACGACGAGTGTCCGAGCCAGACCACGATGTCCTGATCGAGCGGCAGGGCTGCCAGGTCAGTTTTGATAGCTGGCAGGGGTGCTGGGGGCCTGGGCCGCTCCTTGGCCGCAAATTGGCCTTGTATCACCCTCCATGCGAAGGCCAAACCATTGGGGCGCGGTGGGGACGGTACTTCGTTGCGGAAGGCGCCATCGCGGTACTGCGGCGAGGCCTGCACGGCACTGAGCCACTCACCTTGGGGCAGTTGTCCCAATGGCTTGTGTAGATACGCACAGGCACTCAGGCCGAGTGCCGTCAGCATGACCAAAGCTATCGCGGCGATACGCATCGGCGGAGCCCTCACTGCTGGGCCGCAGGCAGCGCGAAGGCCACCAGCTTCGTTCCTGGCTTGGTGCCGTAGGCAGGCCGACCGCCTTCGGCGACCACCACGAACTGCCGACCACTGACCGGGCTGCGGTAGGTCATTGGCGTCGCATTGGCGCTGGTGGCCAGACGGCTGCTCCACAGTTCCCGGCCGGTGGCGGCATCCAACGCACGGAAGGTGTGCTCGGCGGCGCCGCCGATGAACACCAGCCCGCCGCGTGTCGTTACCGCACCGCCAGCAGTGGGCGTACCGATGGTGATAGGGAGCATCGTCTTCACACCCAGCTTCAGCGGGCCGATGTCGCGCCCGGTGCCGAACGGCTTGGACCAGAGCAGTTTGCCGTTCACCAGATCAACGCCGGCGATCAGCCCCCATGGCGGCGCGGTGCAGGGTGAGCCCAGCGGCGAGAGGAACTGGGTGCGGTAGGCGCCATAGGGCGTGTTCAGCATCGGCTGGTCGGTCTGCCCGCCCGCATCCAGGCCCGGCGCGATCTGGAAGTTGCGGCGCGTGGACTCCTCGCGCGTGATTAGTTCGAGCCGGTCGGGCACCTGAGTCCAGTTGACGATCATGATGCCGCGGTCCGCGTCGAGAGAGATGCCGTTCCAGTTGACGCCGCCCATGGAGCCAGGAGCGATCACGATGGTCTTGTTGAGCGTGACCGGGGTGAACATGCCCTCGTAGCGCGAACGCTTGAACTCGATGCGGCAGTACAACTGATCGAGCGGTGTCATGCCCCACATGTCCTTCTCGCGCAAGTCGGGTTCGCGGAACGCAGGCAGGTCGCTGGATTCAGGCTGGGTCGGGGACAGGCGCTCGCCCTCGGCGATACCGCCTTGCGGCGCGGGCAACTCCCGCACCGTCTTGATCGGCTCGCCGGTCTCACGGTCGAGCACGAAGATTTCGCCGCGCTTGGTCGGCTGGATCAGCGCCGGACGAACGCCCTGCGGCGTGGGCAGGTTAGCCAAGGTCGGCTGCGACGCGACGTCATAGTCCCAGATGTCGTGGTGGGTGGTCTGGAAGCGCCAGCGCATCCGGCCTGTCTCGGCGTCAAGTGCGACGACGGCGCTGCCAATGTCATCATCGAATGGGCGGCGCATGCCGCCGAACGCATCGGGCGTCGCCCCGCCCATCGGCATGTAAACAAGGCCGAGTTGCTCATCGGCACTGATTGGCGCCCAACTGTTGGGCAGCGATGGCGTATAGACCTGCCCCTCCGGTGGCGCGCCGATTCGATCTGGGACACCGGCATCGAACGCCCAGGCCAGTTCGCCCGTCACGGCGTCGAATGCCCGGATGACACCCGAGGGGCCGCCCCAGTACTGGCCATCCGGGATGCCGCCGCCGACCACGACCTTGCCGCGGATCACCTGCGGTGCCGAGCTGACGTAGAACAGGCCATGCGGATAGGGTTCGATGCCCTGTTGAAGATCCACCAGGCCCTTGTCGCCGAAGCCAGGGCAGAGTTCGCCCGTGCGTGCATCGATGGCCGCCAGTGTCGGGTTGTGGCTGGGCGCGAAGATGCGCTCGGCGCACATCCTCCCCTCCGGGGCATCCGGCACCTTGTAGTAGGCCACACCGCGGCAGGGCTTGCCGGACGGCTCCTGGCCGCCAGAGACGTTGCGCCGCCAGCGCACCTTCCCGGTTTCAGCGTCGAAGGCGTGCACGCCGTTGTTGCCGTCGCAGGCGTACAAAGTACCGCCCACCATGATGGGTGTCGTCTGCAGCGCATTCATTTCGCCGGGCACTGTCGCCGTCATCTCGGCTTGCCAGACCTTGGTCAGGCCGGAGACGTTGGAGGTGTTGATCTGGTCCAGCGGACTGAAGCGCGTGCCGCCCTGGTCATTGCCGTAGGCCCGCCAGTCGTCGCGCTCGATCGTCGCCAGCGGTTGCGGCAGTGGTCCCGGCGCCTGCGCCTGGACACCGCGCCGCAGCGAGGGCACCGCAGTGTCCGCGCCCAGGCTATGGGCAACGCTGCCCACCACCACCGCGGCGACCAGGCCGCCAGCGAAGGTGGCCCCGCCACGTACCCGCCAAGGCGACGGCAACCGCCTGATGGACGGCAGCAGCAACAAGGCGGCGAGGACGAAGGGGGCGATCAGACGGGGGGCGAGTTGCCAGCCCGAGAAGCCGACTTCCCAAAGGCTCCAAGCCACGGTCCAGACGAGCATCGCGCCGTAGAACCATACCCCGCGCGCATCACCTCGCCAGAGCAAGACGCTGCTGAGGACATAGGCCAAACCGGTGACCACGTAGTAGAGCGAGCCACCGTTCGCTGCCAGGATCGCGCCGCCCACAGCGAGCACCGTACCGAATGCAAACAGAATGAGCGCGGCGACCCGTCGGGACCAGGACCGCGGCACCTCCGGAGTCGGGCTTCCGGGGCTGAGGCGCCCCGTGGACCTTGTTGCCGTACTGGGTGGATTCATAGCAGCTTTTCCGGAGTGATGGGCAGGTCACGAATGCGCTTGCCGGTGGCGTGGTACACGGCGTTGGCGATGGCCGCCGGGATGCCGACCATGCCCAACTCGCCCATGCCTTTGACGCCCAGCGGGTTGACGATGGTGTCGTCTTCCTCGACGAAGATGGTCTCGATGGCGTGGATGTCGGCGTTCACCGGCACGTGGTAGTGCTGTAGGCTCGCGTTCATGATGCGGCCGGTGCGGTGGTCCACTTCGGTTGCCTCTTCTAGCGCCATGCCGATGCCCCAGACCACGCCACCGATCTCCTGGCTGTGCGAGGCCAGCGGGTTGAGGATCTTTCCGCAGGCGGTGATCTCAATCACGCGGGTCACCCGGATCGTGCCCAGGTCGGGATCGACCTTCACCTCGACGAACTGGGCGCCATGGGCCAGCGAGGCATATTTCGCGCGCTCGGGTGACGGCGTCGAGTTGTGAACCTCGTTGATCTCGCTGGTGCCCGTGCGCCGCATGACCTCGGCTATATCGACGGAGCGTGACGGATCGCCCTTGGCGCGCAAGCGGCCGTCGAGCATCTCCACGTCGGTGGCTGCGATGCCGCGCAGGGGCGAAGCGGCCTCCCGGTTCGCCAGATCCAGCAACTTCGCGGTGATGCTCAGCGCTGCGCCGCGCACCGCGGAGCCGACGCTGGAGGTCGTCCACGAGCCACCCTGGGCCGGCGCCTGGGGTTGTCGCGTGTCACCCAGCTCGAACTTCACCTGGTCCAGCCGAAGCCCGAGGAATTCGGCGGCGATCATGGTCATCACCGTGTACGTGCCCGGGCCGATATCGCTGGTCGCGCTGGTCACGCTGGCGGTGCCGTCGGCGCGGTAGATGACGCGCGCGCTCGCGGGCATCTGCATGGCGCCCCACACGCTCGACGCCATGCCCCAGCCGACCAGCAGCTTGCCATCGCGCATCGAGCGCGGCTCGGGGTTGCGGCTTTTCCAGCCGAACTTCTCCGCGCCCAAGCGGTAGCACTCGCGCAGGGCCTTGCTGGAGAACGGCTTTCCACTTTCCGGATCGACCTCGGCATAGTTGATCAGGCGCAGCTGCAGCGGGTCGATCTTCAGGGCGTAGGCCAGCTCGTCCATCGCACTCTCCAGCGCGAACATGCCGCTGACCGCACCCGGGGCGCGCATCCAGGTCGGCGTCGCGAGGTCGGTGGCAGCGACCTTGAGCGGCGCATGCAGGTTGGGGCAGGCATAGACCTGCTTGAGAAAGCTGGTGGTGTTGTCCGAAAACGGTTCGAAGGAGGAGGTGTTGTGGAAGGCCTCGTGGACGATGGCCTGCAGCTTGCCGCTTGGGTCCGCGCCGAGGGTGACCTTCTGGATCGTCTGCGGCCGATAACCGTGCCCTGTGAACATCTGCGCGCGCGTAAGGACCACCTTGACCGGGCGCTTAAGCTCGCGCGCGGCCATGGCGGTGAGCGACGGGTAGTAGTTCGGTTTGAGCGAGGAGCCGAAGGCGCCGCCGACGAAGGGCGATACCACCCGGATCTTCTCGGCGGGCACGCCCAAGCCTTCGGCCAGGTGCTTCTGGACGCCATAGACGTTCTGGGTCTTGTCGAAGATCGTGAGCTGTTCGCCTTCCCAGAAGGCAATCGCCGCGTGGGGCTCGATGGGATTGTGGTGGTTGATCGGGATGCGGTACTCCGACTCGATCTTGACCGCTGCGGCCTCGAGCGCGGCAGTCGGGTTGCCCCGCGGCTTGCCCTTGGCCGTGTCTGGATCCGGCTGCGCCCGATCAATTACCGCGTGCAAATCGGTCACATGCGCCTCGGCTTGGTAGGTAGCCTTCACCAAGCGCGCCGCATGGCGTGCCTGCTCGTAGCTTTCGGCGACCACCAGGGCGATCGGCTGGCCGTTGAAGAACACCCGATCCGACTGCAGCGGCCAGGCCCATTGCGACGGCGCATCGGCGGCCGGAGCCTTGCCCAGACGGCCGGCATTGAGATGGGTGAAGACGCGCACCACGCCTGCAGCCTGTTCAGCTTCGCGGGTATCGATCGCGGCAATCCAGCCCTTGGCCACCGTGCTCAGCACTATGAAGCCGTAGGCGACATGCGGAACCTGGAACTCGGCCGTGTACTTGGCCTTGCCCGTGACTTTGGCGATCCCGTCCACCCGGGTCGTTTCTTTTCCGAGATAGCGTGCCATGACGATTCTCCTTACGCTCAGGTCAGTCTCGCGGCGCGCATCAGCGCACGCACGACGGATCGTTGGCCCAGTTCCACCTTGTAGGCGTTGTGGGCCAACGGACGGGCACCGCTCAGTGCAGCCTGGGCAGCCTGGCGGAACGTGTCCTCGTTCGCGCGCTGGCCAACCAGCGCGGCCTCGGCCTCGGCACTGCGCCAGGGCTTGTGGGCGACGCTGCCCAGCACCACACGCGCCTGGCGAATGGTGCTGCCGTCGAGCTGCAGGGCAGCAGCAACGGCGACCATGGCGAAGGCGTAAGAGGTCCGGTCGCGCACCTTGAGGTAGTGGGAGTTGCGTGCGAACTCCGCGGCCGAGACCGGTAACTCGATGGCGAGGATCAGCTCCCCGTGTTCGAGGTTGTTATCCCGCTGCGGCGTATCGCCCGGCAGGCGATGAAAGTCGGCGATGGGGATTAGTCGCTCACGTCCGTCCGTCGCTCGGATGCGCACGTTGGCATCCAGTGCGTACAGCGCGTTGGCCATGTCGCCCGGGTAGGTCGCCACACAGGCTTCGCTCCAGCCGAGCACGGCGTGGATCTTGTTCAGCCCCTCGCGCGCGCCACAGCCGCTTCCGGCCTCGCGCTTGTTGCACGGCGTAGCGGTGTCGTAGAAGTAGTTGCAGCGGGTGCGTTGCAGGAGGTTGCCGCCGTTGGTCGCCATATTGCGCAACTGCCCCGAGGCACCAGCGACGATGGCTTGGGTCAGCAGCGGGTAGTTCTCACGGATCAGCGGATGATTGGCGGTCTCGGTGTTGGTCGCTAGCGCACCCACGGACAGGCCGACGCGGGTGCGCTGGATCTGCCGCAGCGGCAACTGGCGGATATCCACCAAGCGCGTGGGCCGCTCGACATCTTCCTTCATCAGGTCCACGAGGTTGGACCCACCCGCGAGAAATTTCGCGCCAGGAACGCCCGCCACCGCGGCAGCACCGGATGCGACGTCGGCCGCTCTTACATACTCAAACGGTCTCATGGCCATCCTCCTTACGTACCGACGCCAATTGCATCTCAGTGGCGAATGCCCAGGTCTGGGCGGTCTGGCGACCTGAGTGCGCCTCCTTCACTGCGGCAACGATGCCGGGATAGGCGCCGCAGCGGCAGATGTTGCCGCTCATGCGCTCGCGGATTTCGTCGTCCGTCAGGCGTGTCGTTGTCTTTCCGACGTCTGCGGTAACGTGGCTGACGTCGCCGCGACGGGCCTCGCCGAGCAGGCCCACGGCCGAGCAAATCTGTCCCGGCGTGCAGTAGCCGCACTGGAAGCCGTCGTGCTTGATGAAAGCGGCCTGCACCGGATGAAGTTGGTCGCCCTGAGCCAGCCCTTCAACTGTGGTGACTTCACGCCCTTCGAGGGTCGCAGCCAGGGTGAGGCAGGAAAGGACACGCTGCCCGTCCACCAGCACCGTGCAAGCGCCGCACTGTCCTTGATCGCACCCCTTCTTGGACCCCGTCAACGCTAGTCGTTCGCGCAGCGCGTCCAGCAGCACAACGCGCGAGTCGAGTTGCAGCGTCTGCTGCACGCCGTTGACCTGGAAGGCCACTTGGACGACGTTCTGCGCCTTGATTGGTGCAACGGACGCCCCCTCGGCTAGCGACATCTGCGCCAATGCGGCCTCCTGGGCCAGGAGGTTCGCCGCGAACACGCCCACGCCGCCCACGGCGGAATTGATCATGAAGGTGCGCCGCGACTGGCCGACGCCATCCAACTCAGGCATCTCGCTCAGGAGCGCCGCTTCGTCGGCGCTCAGTTCGACCGGAGGTTCGGTCTCGATGGGGTGTTTCATCGTGGAATCCTTTCTGTAACGCTCAAAGGCGTTGGCGTTTGGCATGGCCAGGGGTGGCAGCGACCAATGCGGTGTCAGCTACTTCCGCGTCTTGTGAGTTGTCAGAATCAGATGCGCATGGATGGGGTCCTCCTGCTGGGTTGGTCCAATGGGCCCGCCCTATTCAGGTGTCTCCCTTTTGGGAGCTCGGCGGTGTCTGCTCCCAGGATGTCGCCGCGGTCGGCACCACACCCGAGGCCACCCTGGCGCCTCCGGTGATAAATGTTCGACGGTCCATGGACGAGCCCTCCGTTCAGGCCGCGAGCGGCCGAGTGGCCCGCCGCGTTGTCAAGGCGGATCATTGGGTTGAAGCCGGCGGCAGCCCCCTGTTGAACGCCTTGGCATGGAACACCGTCGCGCCTAGGCCCTTGTCCATGTCACTGGTGACGGCGTAGAGATCGTTCCTACTGGGGTGAATGGCCAGGCTGGTGGAAGCCAGGTTGTGGCCGCCATCACGTCCGGGCAGCAGGACCTGGCCGATGGGGATGCCGTTGCGATTGAAAGCCAGCACGCGACCCTGTCCGTAGATCGCCACGTACACATTGCCGTCGGCGTCCGCCCGCATCGAGTCCGGCGCGGGGCCAGTGAAGTGGTAGGCGATGGCCGAGCCGATGGGCGCGATAGTGGTCGCGTCCGCCAGTTCGATCCGATGCAGCAGGTTACGGCCGAACTCGGTGGCCCACAGCGTCTTGCCGTCGGGACTGAGCGCCAGGCCATTGGCCATCGCGAGATGAGGCAGCACGGGCTTGATCGTGCTCAGGTCCGGCGCGGCGTAGTACACGCCGCCCTTGGGTTCGGTCGCATTGCCCTTGAAATCGGTGAAGTAGAAGCCGCCGCGTGCATCGAACACCAGATCATTGGGCATGTACCCGGCCAGGGGTGGTACGACCGCCTGCAGGCCCGAGCCATCCGGGTTCACCGCGAAGATCGCGCCGCGGTTGTTCGGAATGTCCAGTGCCGCGATGAAAAGACGCCCGTTCGGATGGAAGGACAGGCCGCCCGGCGAGAGCGCGTCCAGCGTGACGACGGTGGACAACCGCTTGTTCGGCGTCAGACGCAACACGCGGCGCCCGCTCACGTCGCAAAAAAGCAAATTCCCACTGCGGTCGAAGATCGCCCCTTCGAGGATCAAGCCCTCGTTGGACACCTTGAACCAGGGTTCGGCCACGGCCGCCTGCAAGGCGCGCTCGGATGCAGGGATAGGCACCGCGCTGCGCGTCTGCGCGTCGTAGGCCAACCCGGCGACGTTGTCCTGCTGCGCCGACGCTCCCGACACGAGGCCCATGCCCAGGACCAAGAAGGTGGCGATGAAGGCTGGACGCATTTTGGCGCCCGGCAGGCCGCCGCGCTGGCGGCCTGCCTCGCGGAAAGATGCTGGAGTCATGGAGCACCCCTTACCAAGGTTGATTTGCTGGCCCGACCGTGAACTCATTGATCGTCGTGTCCTCAGGCTGGTCGATCGCAAAGGCCACGACGTTGGCGATCCGATCCGGCGAAATGCCGAACTTGTCATAGACGCCCTGCATCTGGTCGAGAGACGTCTTGTCGGTGAAGGTCTTCAGCAACTCGGTATTGATGGCTGCGGGGTAGATCGTCGCGGTGCGAATGTTGGAGCCCTCCATGGCGGACTCCATGCGCAGGACTTCCATGAAGTCGCGCACGAACCACTTGGTGCCGCCATAGACGGCGCCGCCCGGATAGGCCTTGAGACCTGCTACCGAAGAGGTGGCGATGACGTGGCCGGACTTCTGCGCCAGGAACTCGGGCAGCACGGCCGCCACCCCATTGAGCACACCCTTAACGTTGACATCGACCATCTGGTGCCACTCGTCGGTCCTGAGCGCGGACAGCGGCGAGTTCGGCATCAGGCCGGCGTTGAGAAACATGACATCCACGCGGCCGAACTTTTCCTTAGCCAGCTTGACGATGGCATCGTTCTCGGACTGCTTGGTGACGTCCAGCTCCTGATACACGGCCTGGCCGCCGTGCTGTTTGATCTCGTCGGCGATTCGCTTCAGGTTGTCTGCCCGTCGCGCGCCGAGCACGACCTTGGCGCCTTGGCTTGCAAGCAGCTTGGCCGTGGCCTCGCCGATGCCGGACGAGGCGCCGGTGATGATGATGACTTTTTCTTTGATCATGTTGTGTTCTTCCTTCTCTTTCTCTGTGTGCAAGCAACGGTTGCCGGCGTGGCCATCAGTACACGGTGAATCCGCCGTCCACAGCCAGGGCCTGGCCGGTGACGAAGGTCGAGCCCGAGCTGCACAGCCAGAGCACTGCATCGGCGATTTCCTCGCCGCGCCCCAGGCGCTTCATCGGCAGGTCGCGCAGCAGGTCATCCATTGACAGCATCCCCTTGTCCAACATGGACGAGACCATCGGCGTGTCGATCGTTCCCGGGCATACGGCATTGACGCGCACGCCACGCGTGGCGTATTCGAGCGCCGCGCTGCGGGTCAGCCCGATCACGCCGTGCTTGGTGCCGTGGTAGGCGGCGATCAGTGCCCTGCCGGTGAGCCCGCCGATGGACGAGCAGTTGACGATTGCACCGCTGCCTTGCTTGCGCATCTGCGCCAACTCGTGCTTCATGCAGGCCCATACGCCGCGCAGGTTGATGGCGCTGATGCGGTCGTAGTCCTCGATGGACTGATCCGCGATCTCCGAAGCGGGAATCTGGATGCCTGCGTTGTTGAACGCGGCGTCCAGACGCCCGAAAGCGGCGACGGTGCGTTCCACCATGGCGGCGACCTGCGCCTCGTCGGCGACGTCGCACATCACGCCGATTGCCTTGCCGCCCTCCGCGGTGATCTGGTCCACGGCCTGCTGCAAGGCAGCTTCGCTCACATCCGACAACGTGACGGCTGCTCCAGCCTTGGCGAATGCGCGCGCCGTATGGAGGCCCATGCCGGAGGCCGCGCCGGTGACCAGCGCGACCTGCCCTTTAAAGTCGTAGGAAATGTTCATGTGCATTCCCCGAAGCTGATCAGCGGTGCAGGTACTTGTTGAAGAACCTGGTCATTGCATCGAAGGGAATCTTGTCCACGCGGTCGTACAGATCGACGTGGCTGGCGCCCTTGACGATCAGAAGTTCCTTCGGCTGCGCGGCGGCCGCATAGGCGGTTTGGGCGAAATAGAGCGAGTGGGCTTTCTCTCCGTGCACGAACAAAATGGGGCGCGGCGAAATTTCCTTGATGTAGTTCAGGATCGGCATGTTCATGAACGACAGCGGCGTGGTGATCGTCCAGGCGTTGCCGGAGTTGACCGCCCGCGGGTGGTAGCCGCGTGGCGTCATGTAGTAGTCGTGGTAGTCGACCATGAACTGCGCTTCGCCGCCCTTCAGTTCCTTGTTGTAAGGCGGCTGGTACGCCGGCTTCTCGCTCGCAGCGTCCTCCCAACGCTGCCGGCTCAGCTGCTCCAGCGTCTGCGCGCGCCGCTCGGAAGTCACGCTGTCGTTGTAGCCCTTGGACATGACGCGCGTCATGTCATACATGGTGCTGGCGACGACGGCCTTGACGCGCTTATCCGCAGCCACAGCGTTCAATGCGAAACCGCCCCAACCGCAGATCCCAATGACGCCGATGCGCTCGCGATCGACGTAACGTTGGAGGCCGATGAAATCGACCGCCGCCATGAAATCCTCGGTATTGATGTCCGGCGAGGCGACGTTGCGCGGCTCGCCGCCGCTTTCCCCGGTATAGGAGCCGTCGAAAGCCAGCGTGGCGAAGCCTTGCTCGGCCATGATCTGCGCGTACAGGCCCGAGGACTGCTCCTTCACCGCGCCGAACGGGCCGCCGACGACGATTGCCGCCAGCCGCTGGTTCTGCCGGTTCTTCGGCAAGTACAGGTCAGCCGCGAGGGTGATGCCGTAGCGGTTCTTGAAGGTGACCTTCTGGTGATCGACCTTCTCGCTCTTGGGGAAGACCTTGTCCCATTCCTGCGTCAGCCGCAGGCCGCTCGCCGCGTTCGTGGGCGAAGGCGTTTGCGCCAACGCCGTCTGGCTCCCGAGGGTCGCGGCCAGGCCAGCAAAGATGGCACCTTGGGCGAAGCCCTCTAGGGCCGTGCGCCGTCTGATATTCGTGATTTTCAGGGTCGCTTCGTTCATGACTTTCTCCGTTGTGTGCTTGGTGAATAGGCCGGCAGGGTCAGTAGCGTTCGCTCAGCGGTACGCTGCTGGCCTGTCGCCGTCGGTTTTGGGCTGGCTGATGCCCGAGTTCTGGTTGGCATGAAGCTGCGGGTTTTTCACGATCTCGGCGATGAGCCAGCCAATGCTCGCGCGTGAGGTTTCCGTGCCCTTGTAGACCTCGCCTTTGCGGGCCAACTGGAACTCTTCGGTCGGCTTGTCGTTCAGCCACAATGGGTGCAGAACGGCATAGGTCAGTCCCGACTGCGCGGCGACTTCCGCCGCCTTCAGGTTGATGGGACATACGGGCCAACCATCCGCTTGCCTCAGGCATTGAGCGTTAGTTCTTGGAGAACGTTATCCGCGCAGTGCCTCTGCCGAGTGCCTGTGCTAGGCCAGCAGGGTCGTCCAAACGGCCAAGGCGGGTGTACGAGTAGGACGAGTTGAAGGTCAGATAGAAGACGACCAGGGTTCGCGCCCCATACAACATCAGATCGCCGGTGGCGATCGTGCCTGGCCTGCTGGCATTGGTCGGCAGCGGCTTCGGCAACTCCGCGTGCTTCTCGTTGTCGTTGAGATCGGGCATGTCGATCGTGAGCGGCAGCATGGCGGCAAAGGCGCGGGCTGCTTCGGTGTCTGCCAGGGTAATAGCGAAGCGGCGTTCGCCGACGGTCATCCACATGCGAGATTCCTCCGGTTGGACGATTACCGCCGCAGTGGCGGTGGGAGCTGCAGAGGCTCCCGGCTGGGCAGCGTCACACCCGCCGAGGACGAATAGACCGCACAGCAGGCTCAGCGGTCGTATGGCCCTCAAGCTGCGCGTGGGGCGATGCTCAATCGCCGGTTGGTGGCCGACGTTGCGAGGGGTACTGGGGCTCGTGGCCATAGGTTCTCCTGGTGTGACGTGCGGCTTAGACCGCTTGCCGGACTTGCGAACGCGAGGTCAGGAAGGCGAGGAGAGCCGCGAACAGCAGCACGGCGGCACTCGCCATAAAAGTGCTGCGGTAGCCCGTCGAGTCGAACAGCAGGCCGCCTACGGTCGAGCCCAGGGCAATCGCCAACTGGATCACCGCCACCATCAGGCCACCTCCGGCCTCCGCGTTGTGCGGCATGGCTTCAGCAATCCAGCTCCACCAGCCTACCGGGGCCGAAGTCGCCATCAGGCCCCACAGCCCCAGCAGCACCACGACAGCCGCGACCCGGACTCCCGTGGGAATCAACGCCAGGGCGATAAGTGCCATCAGGATTGGAATGACGATCAGCGTGCTGTACAGGCCACGCTTAAGGATGGAGCCAATCAGCGCCGTGCCGACGAAACCAGCCACGCCAATCACCAGCAGGATGAGCGACAGCGTGGACACGCTCACGTGCGTCACTGTTTCGAGGAACGGGCGCACGTAGGTGAATAAGGCGAACTGGCCCATGAAGAAGGCGCCGCATGCGGCCATGCCCAAGGCAACGGGGCGACTGCCCAGCACCTTGAACACGTTGCCAGAACCCGGCGGGCGCTGCTGCGCCCGCATGGCTGGCAGACTGATCCACTGCCAGGCCAGAGCAACCGCCGCCACCGGCACCAGGCAGAAGAAAGCGCCACGCCAGCCCATGACGGAGCCGAGGTAGCTGCCCAGCGGAGCGGCAATCACCGTCGCCAGCGCGTTGCCGCCATTAAAAATTGCCAGCGCACGCGGCACCTGGCTGACGGGCACCAGGCGCATGGCCGTCGCCGCAGACATGGCCCAAAAGCCGCCGATGACTATGCCGATGAGCGCACGACCAACCATGTAGATCAGGTAGTTCGGCGCCATCGCCACCACGGCGCCGGACACAGCCATCAGCGCCGTCAACGCCAGCAGCAGCGTCTTTCGGTTCATGCTGCCGGCCAGCGCGGAGATCGACAGACTGGTCAGCACTGCGAATGCGCCAGAGATCGCAATGCCCTGGCCCGCCATCCCCTCAGTAACGTGGAGATCTGTAGCGATCGGCGTCAGCAGACTAACCGGCATGAACTCGGATGCAATCAGTGCGAAGACGCACAGCGACATCGCAAACACACCACTCCAGTTGGCGGGCTTAGCTTCGGCGCCGTGTTGGGCAGAAAAGGTAGCTGCCTGAGTCTCACCTGCTTGAATCGTCATGAAATTCTTCGTTCTTTGCCCGGATGTCTGTGGGAAACGCCGCACTGTCCAGCGAGCACGGCAATAGGAGGGGATGCGTGCGGCGACAAAGTCGACGCGGGCTATGAAGCTCAAGGCTCGGCGTCTTGGCCAGCCCAAGGGCATCGGCATGGACTACTTCATTCCTTGAATGTTGGGGCTTGGAAGTCAGCTTTACTAGCTAATGCAATCTTCTATGCAATATTAGCCCCACTAATCAATCATCTAGAAATGCCGTTCTGGTCGAACAACAGACAGAGGTTGGAGTCGATCCCGACGCTCCGAGGATCACGTGTAAGCGAGGAGCCGGCCAGCGAAGATCACGCCAGTCCATGCGATCAGTGACACGCGTGCCCCAACGCGGGCGGCGAACGGGGTCGCAGCGGCATCCGTCCATTCATTGACGCGGCGGTAGATGCCGCAGTGGAACACCAGCACGTTGAGACAAGCGAGGATCAAGAGGCCGAGCTTCCACGGCGCAGCTCCGGTGCCAGCAACCACGGTCGCCTGCGCGCTGAGCAGTGCGATGCCCGTGATAATGACGATGGCAAAGCCGATGTGGGAGATGGGCAGCAGATTGCGCGCGGCTGTCGTTACGGACACGACGCGGCGTCCGACTCCCAGCAACCGAAGGTCGAAGGTGAAAGCCGGACCGACAAGGAGAGCGATCCCAAGAATATGGCTGGCTTCAAGCACGGGATAGAGGTATTCGGCGCTCCGCACCGCCTCTCCGAGCGCAGAGCCTTGCAACAGCTTCAGCAACGAGTTGAGCAAGTCGGGCATAGTCCGTTCAATTCCGCTCGGTGCAGTGGCGCAGGCGGCGTAAGCCGCCCGTATTTGCTGCGGCGACGATGATCCCGAACACGGCCCACATCACCCAACCTCCGGAGTCTTGCACTGCGGCTTCTGGCCTGCTGGTTGCATCTGTCGCAGAAGCCTTATCTCGGCAGCGGCGCTCGTACCGGGAGCGCGTTACCGAGCACCTGGTTCACAGACACTGCGTCATGCCCGTACCAGAACACAACCGGCCGAAACAGACTGTCGTCTGTCCGATTGATGTAGCCGACCGCCTGGAAACGCTCCCCGATCTTCAGCGCACGACCCAGACCCCACCTGCCCGACCACGACGGCGGCGCAATGATGATCTCCAGCTTCTTGTGGGGGCCCTTGTACGAGAGAGCGGCATTGACCCGGATACTGTCCTCGGGATCTTGCAACTCCTTTGGAATCGTCAGCTTGGGGGCGCGGGCAGGCAGGTTGCTGTCCAGAGTTACATCGAAGAGCGAGTGTGGATTACCCCAGACACCATCCGAAGAGACCGTTCCCGCGATGTAGATGAGGTGGTCCGTGTTGAAGCCAGGCCACCCGTGATGCGCGAACGCCGGCAGGACCGGCAGAAGCGAGGCCAGCGGTGCCGCCGCCAGTGCCGCAACGCCGCGGATCACGCTCCGGCGCCCGCGCGATACGGTTTCATCCCCATGGATGCGTATTCGGTCGGCATTTGCCATTCTTCTCTCCGCCTTCATCGGTTGCGTCACGAAACCGGCAGGGCTTGCATCTTGGCCAGCCCGGGGGCATCGGTATCGACTTCATGCCTGGGATGCTCGGGGTTGGAAGTCAGCTTGACTAGCTAATGCAAACTTCTAGGGCATATCAGCTCAATTAATCAATCAGCCCAGTAAAACTGCCGTCATGCTCAAACGCAACCTCAACGATCTCCTTTCTTTCGTGACGGTGGCGCGGGAAGGCAGCTTCACGCGCGCCGCCTCGCTGCTGGGCGTCACCCAATCGGCCCTCAGCCAAGCCATCAGCGGCCTGGAGGCACGGCTGGAGATTCGGCTGCTCACGCGTACCACGCGCAGCGTGTCGCCCACCGCTGCCGGCGAGCGTTTGCTCAATGCCATCGGCCACCGCTTCGACGAGATCGATGCGGAACTGGATGAACTGACAGAGATGCGGGACAAGCCGGCCGGCACGGTGCGCATCACCTGTGGCGAGCACATTCTTCGGACGACGCTGCTGCCCAAGCTCACGCCCCTGCTGCTCGAATACCCCGACATCAAAGTCGAGTTCGACATCAACTATGGATTCCGGGACATTGTGGCTGACCGCTTTGATGCGGGCGTGCGTATGGGCGGCACCATCGACAAGGACATGATTGCAGTGCCGATCGGGCCGCAGTTGCGCATGGCGGTTGCCGCCTCGCCTGCGTATTTCGCTGCGAATCCCATGCCCAAGGGGCCGAGCGACCTGATGAATCACAATTGCATCAACATGCGTATGCAGACTGCAGGTGGTCTCTACATCTGGGACTTCGAGCGCCGCGGCCGGTCGCTGAATGTGCGGGTGGACGGGCAACTCATCTTCAACACGTCGCCCAGTATGGTGGATGCGGCGGTGGCAGGACTGGGCATTGCATTCTTGCCCGAAGACGAGTTCGCACCGCACCTTGAGGAAGGTCGACTGGTGCGCGTGCTGGAGGACTGGTGCCCGCCGTTCTCGGGCTACTACCTGTACTACGCGACCCGCCGACAGCCCTCCCCCGCGTTTTCGCTGGTAGTTAACGCGCTGCGCGTGACACCCCCGCCAAGCCCGAAGCGGCGCTAATCCGAATCAACTGGCGGCGGCGAAGCCAGTCCGCGCCGTGGGTGAGGCCGAATGGGCCTGCGAGCCTGTGGCTACCGGGTTATCGTCAATCGTTTTTGACCACACCAGAGCGCGGCGCGCTCAGCAAGCTATCGAGTCGATGTTCGACGAACCACGCTTGCCACTTGCTGACCCGCTGCAGCGTGACGCGCAGGGCTCTGCGACCACCTTGCCGTCTTGCACCGCAATGCCAAGGCCTTGAGCACCTCACACTCGGTGGCCGTCAAAATCAGTGTCGCTTTGGGGCTTCCGCCCACAGCAGTCTCGTCGAGTACACACGGCACACGACAAACCTCGGTGCTCAAGAATGGGTCACCGAATTTCCAACTCCACACGCGCTAGGGGATGCCGCTACGCGATTGAATAGTCAGACTGTCTGATAGGAAGACGTGCAGCAGGGCAAATGCGTCGAAGGATTCGGACAGACTGGCGCGAAGAAGCACACGCTTCCGGCCGCGGCGGAGGAATGATCAAGTCTCAAGTGCGATGGCGCAACGCGTCGATCACAATCTGAAGCGCACGCGAGGGCTGACGCCGACTCGGGTAGTAGGCATGATGTCCGGGAAAGATGGGATACCAGTCTTCCAGTACCTGTTGCAACTGCCCTGCTTCCACATAGGGCAACACCAGATCTTCCGGGACATAGGCCAGTCCATAGCCCGCCAAGGCAGCGTCCCTGGTCTGAAAAGCGCTACCAAAAGTGAACTGTCCATCCACACGGACTTGCATCTCCCTCTTGCCCTGGCGCAATACCCACGCCAACACGCCACCGCTCGTAGGAAGCCGGTGATTGATGCAAACGTGATCCACAAGCTCTTGCGGTGTCGTCGGAGATTTCCGCCGCGCAAGATACGATGGGGCGCCAACAATCACCATTCGACGATCCGGTCCGATACGTACGGCAATCATGTCCCGTGCGACCATGTCACCCCAGCGCACGCCAATATCGAAGCGCTCCGCCACGATGTCCGTCAACGCATAGTCGGAGACCACTTCGACCTTGATGTCGGGGTAGGCATGCATCGTCTTGGCCAACTTCGGCCAGACCAATGTGTTCGCAGCGTAGTCGGTCGCGGTGATCTTGATGGTCCCCGCAGGCTTTTCTCGCGAATCCACTAGCGCGGCCAGCGCCGCTTCGATCTCTTCGAAACGCGGAGCCACAGTTTGCAACAGACGCTCGCCCGCCTCTGTAGACGAGACGCTGCGAGTGGTACGCGTGAGCAATCTGACACCCAGTCGCTCCTCCATTGTGCGGATGGTGTGACTGAGCGTCGATTGCGAAATACCCAACTGAGCTGCCGCCCGGGTAAAGCTGCGTTCGCGGGCTACGGCCACGAAAGAGACTAGGTCGTGTATGTCTTCGCGTGCCATTTCTTCGACAGATCGATAAGTGCATGCGGATTCTGCCAGCTAGTCGCGGCATCTGTGCACTCCTACATTTGGTGCGTTCCCCATGCACTAAAAGGAAATCGAATGCCCCACGTAGTCGTGAAGATGTACGCCGGTCGCACCCAACAGCAGAAGGAAAAACTGGCGAAAGAGTTGACGCGCGTGGTCATGTCCACATTGCAATGCCCGGAAGAATGGATTTCCGTCGGCATTGAGGACGTCGCCCCGTCCGACTGGGTTGCGCTGGTACATGAACCGGACATCCTCGGAAAGCCCGACACGATCTACAAGAAGCCCAATCACTGAGTACTGCCGGACGCGCGTTGCGGGCTGTATTGATGCCGAACCCAAACAAGGCAGGCATTGCCACGCCCGAAGACGAAATATTTCAATAGGAGAACGCATGAACAAAATCAATCGCACCGAAACCGTAGGCTTCATTGGCCTCGGAATGATGGGCTATCCCATGGCCACCAATATCCTAAAGAAAGGGCGATCCTTGGTGGCTTACGACATTCTCAAGGAAACGTTGGATGGCATCTGCAGCCTCGGCGGCCGTGCCTCCTCCGGGCCTGCGGATGTGGCCAGGCAGGCAAGCATCGTCGTGTCGATGGTAGATACCACTGCACAGGCGGAGGAGGTCATCGTCGGTCCTGGAGGGCTGATTGAAGGTATGCGAGAGGGCGACGTGATCATCTCGATGAGCACGATTGATCCGGCAGTACTTCGCGCGATGCATGCGAAGCTCGCCACCAAGGGTATCGGCCTGATCGACGCTCCGGTGAGCGGCATGCAGAAAGGCGCGATCGCTGGCACGTTGAAAGCATATGTGGGAGGAAGCGCTACCCATCTCGAGAAGTCCTTGCCAGTACTCGAAACGATGGCATCCGAGATTGTGCATTTCGGGCAGATCGGTCAGGGCACGACGATGAAGCTTATCAACAACATGCTGTGCCAGGTGGGATGGGTACTCTGCGCGGAGGCCCTGGCGCTCGGGACCAAGGCTGGACTCGACCCCAAGTTGATGGTCGATTCAATCCTGCGGGCTACTGGGAACAGCGTGGCGTTCGAATACATGGCACCGCGGGTTCTCAAGCGCGACTTTGACGGCATTCGCTTGGACATCACCTACAAGGACGTGGAGCTGCAAACCCAGCTTGCGAAGTCGCTGAAGGTGCCTCTACTAATGGGCAATCTTGCACAGCAGGTGTACCAGATTGCCCGCGCGGCCGGCCTCGGCAACGAGGACGGCGTCGCGGTGATGAAAGTTTACGAGCAACTCGCCGACGTCGTCGTGCGGGGATAACTAAGGGCTTGCGAGGAGACAAAAATATGAAGAAAACAGTCTTGATGCGCGGCTTGACCGTGCTCGTGACCAGCGTGGCTGCAACACTACCCGCGTGGGCACAGAACTATCCCACGAAACCCATCCGCATCATCGTTCCCGTCCCGGCGGGCGGCGCCATGGACATGACGACGCGTCTGGTAGCGATCAAGATGAGTGAGAAGCTGGGTCAAAGCATCATCGTGGACAATCGGCCCGGGGGAGATACGGTCCTCGGCACTCGTTTGGTGAAGGACGCGCCCGCAGATGGCTATACCATTCTTGCGCAATCGAACGTTTTTTCATCGCAGCCAGCCCTGAAACTGAACCCCGGCTACGATCCCCTCAAGGACTTCATCCCGCTGGGCCCGATGGTTCGTGGTGCCGTCGTTGTAGAACTTGGCGCGGCGCAGCCGGACAAGACACTCAAAGACTTCCTGGCGCGAGCAGGTACGTCACAGTTGTCCTATGCCTCGCCTGGAATAGGTAGCTCCCCTCATCTCGCTGCGGCGATGCTGATGAAGAAGGCTGGAGTGACCGTCATGCATGTTCCATACAAGGGCGCAGCAGCAGCTTATCCCGATGTCATTTCCGGGCGTGTCGGCCTAATGACCGACGGCTATGCTGGCAGCGCCCCCTACATCAGCTCCGGGAAAATGCGCGCCCTTGCGGTCACCGGCTCATCCCGCATCAGCGTTCTGCCGAACGTGCCGACCCTGGTCGAGCAGGGCATCGATATGACCTACTCCTACTGGCTAGGCCTGATCGTAAAAGCCGGCACGCCGAAGGAGGTCGTCGAGAAACTCTCCGAAGCGCTGAAGTACGCGACGAGCAGCAAGGAATTGGTGGACCGGTTTCACGCGGACGGCGTCGACCCGTCATTCATGACCCCGGCCGAGTTCCGCGAATACGTCGCGAAAGATGTGGCCGACTCCTCCAAGCTCATTGAGGAGCTCAATATTCCCAAGGAGTGAAGCATCCGAGGTTTGAAGAGGGCGAAGAAAAAGCATGAGTGATTCAACTGATCCGGGCGTGTTCGGCAGCCCGCGCGTCCCTAACGAGGAGTGGCTCGCGAAGGCGGAGTCCGAAGTTGCCCTTGAGCCGGACCTGCCGATTGTCGATCCACACGTCCACTTCTGGCATCACGGCGGAAATAGGTACTTCGTCGAGGATTTCGCGAAGGACGTGGCGACGAGCGGGCACAAAATCGAAGCCACAGTCTTCGTCGAATGCAGCACGATGTATCGCGTAAGCGGGCCAGACAACCTGAAAGCTGTCGGGGAAACCGAGTTTGCCGTTGGGCAGGCTGCGATGGCCGCCAGCGGCCGCTACACGTCAGTCCACTGCGCCGCGGCAATCGTTGGCTTCGCCGACCTAACCCTTGGAAGCTTGGTGCGCGAGACTGTCGATGCGCATATCGAGGCTTCCAACGGACGGCTTCGCGGCATCCGGCAGCGCGCCAAGTGGGATCCTGATCCCGTAGTGCGGGGTTCCTTCTGCGCGGATGGCCCGGGCTTGTACCTTCGACCTGAGTTCGGCGAGGGTATTTCGCTGCTCGCTGAGAAGGGTTTGCTTTTCGAAGCGAGCATCTTCCACCCACAGATCCGCGATGTCGCGGCGCTGGCGCGGGCGCATCCGAACGTGAGCATCGTGCTGGTTCATACAGGCAGCCCGGTAGGCTTTTCCTCCTACCACGGAAAGGAGGCCGAAATACGTGCGTCCTGGTTGAGGGACATGAAGCATCTCTCACAATGCCCGAACGTTTCGGTCAAGCTAGGCGGGCTACTAATGTGCTTAGGTAACTTCGATTTCACCTCCGCCGCGAAGCCCCCCTCCTCTGAAGAGCTGGCATCGCTATGGCGACCGTACCTCGAACCTTGCATCGAGCTATTTGGTGCCGGCCGCTGCATGGTGTCTTCAAACTTCCCTGTGGAAAAGGCAGGCATGACATACGGCGTTCTATGGAACATGTTCAAGAGGATCACGGCCGGGTGCTCTGCCGATGAAAGACGGCTGCTTTTTTCGGATACCGCCAAACGCCTCTACCGTCTGGACAGCAACTGCTGAGACGGATGCCGGCAAGACGACTGCACAAACATTGAACAGACTCGATCTCACTCTAGAAATCTCGTCTGACAAAAACGAAACTGACAAATCAATGAACACCGAAAAACGCTTACCTTATCCGCGCATTGGACTGTTCATCGACGGCGGTTGGACCTTCCAAGAAACGTCACAACTCGAGGTGCGCAACCCAAGTGATGAGAGCAGTCTCGCGACCGTTCCGCACGCCAGCCCAGACGATCTCTCACGCGCGATCGCGTCCGCCGAACGAGGTTTCAGGCTATGGCGCGATACGCCCGTTCACTCGCGTGTCCAGGTGATCCATCGTGCGCTGGAGCTGCTTCGGTCTCGTCGCAAACTCGTGGCCAGCACGATCACTCAAGAGCATGGAAAGCCGCTTGCCGACGCGGAGGCGGAAGTTGATCGCGCGATCAGCTTCTTCGAATGGGATATGGCAGAAGCCCCGCGAACTTACGGAATGATCCTTCCGACAGAGCCGGGGATGCAAAAGCTGATCGTGCGCCAGCCTATCGGACCTGTCGCCGCATTCACCCCATGGAACGTTCCACTCAGCGCGCCGGCACGCAAAGTCAGTGGCGCCCTTGCGGCCGGGTGTTCCATCATCCTCAAGGCGGCGGAAGAAACACCCGGAGCCGCCGTTTTGCTAGCTCAGTGCTTCGAAGAAGCAGGACTGCCAGCTGGCGTACTGAACCTGGTGTTTGGTGACCCTGGCTACATTTCGTCCACACTCATCGCATCACCCTCCGTTCGCATGGTGACATTGACAGGATCCGTCGGCGTTGGGAAACAGATCACACAGCTAGCCGGAGCAGCAATGAAGCCGGTCCTGATGGAACTTGGCGGCAATGCTCCCGTTCTAGTCTGCGAGGATGTAGACGCCGCGAAGCTTGGACGCCAGGCTGCAGTGGCAAAGATGCGGCTTGCGGGGCAGATCTGCGCTTCGCCCACACGCTTCCTTGTTCACCGAAAAGCGTATGAAGCATTCGTAAACTCCTTTGCCGCTGCGGCGCAGCAGATTCAGGTTGGTGACGGATTCGACCCACATAGTCAGATGGGACCGGTCGCGAACGCGCGGAGGTTGGCCGCCCTGCAGACCATTGTCGAAGATGCGAAGGCAAGAGGAGCTCGCATCGCCGCTGGCGGCCATCGCATCGGCAGCCGGGGATATTTTTTTGCCCCCACCCTGATTGCCGAAGCGCCCATCGACTCGGATTCGATGCAAGTCGAGCCATTTGGCCCCCTCGGAGCCTGCGTAGCATTCGACCACCTCGATGAGGCGCTCGAGATCGCGAACAGCTTGCCCGTCGGCCTATCCGCTTACGCCTTCACAAACTCCCTGCACGAAGCCGACCGGATTGGACGCGAGCTGGAATGCGGTGTGGTATCCATCAACCATTTCGGCGCTGGCGGTGCAGACACCCCGTTCGGGGGGGTCAAGGACAGCGGGATCGCCCGAGAAGGAGGCCCTACCAGTTTGGAGGCGTATACCGTATCCAAGACTCTCTTACAGAGCACTGCACGCGTATAGGCCAATACCCTTGGCGTTGATGGCCTAGCCGTCGAGCGTCGTTTCGGGTTTTTCACCAAGCATGACTTGCCGCAAACAATCTTCGATCGAGTGAGCGAGTTGCAAACGCATGCCCCTGCTGACTAGATCAAACTAGCGAGGCGGCAGCAGCGCGAGACCATTGCGCCACCTCAGCGAGGCCCCGAGCCGGCCTTGCTGAGGCATCCTCATTCCCCACAGTCCGTCAATCGACTACAGGCCGTCCACAGATCATCCAACGCGAACAGCTTGACGACACTCCCCATCTTCTTCGCTTGGCCATATTGGCGGGCGTTGTCGCATGACCTCGCGGGATTGGCTCCCGATCATGGTTAGGCTAGAAAAATGAGCAGGCCACTGCGGGCGAAGTACCGCACCGCTCAATCTGGAAGAAGTGGATCGGCTATTACCGCCGCAGCCTGGTGGAGACCAAGACGGGGTGCTTCAAGAGACTGGGAGAGCGCGTGATCGCGCGGGGCCTCCGAAGGCAGGAAACCGAGTTTCAGGTACGGAGGATCGATCCTCGACAGGTGCACGAATCTGGGAGCGCCTGAGACTGTGCACGTGGCATAGCCGCGTCTGGGGTAAGGGAAGGTTCGCCTGAAGTTCGGGTTATGCAACAGCGCTCATGCTGACTCCCAAGTCCTTGATCTGTAAGGCTAGCCGCTGAATGATTGAATGGATACCTACAATTGCTATCCGACACGCGATGCGAGGCCTGGCGCGATCCCGCGGGCCCGATGAGAACCTAGCCATGCCGCGATCGGTATGGCGCAAAGCGCGAGCAGCGCGGTGATGAGAAAGATCTGTGCTAGCCCGATCACATTGGCAAGCAGTCCCAGCAGCGGCACGAACAGGCCGAGCGCCAAGTCGATGAAGGCCGTGTAAACACCCATGGCGAGTCCTCGCGCCTCTACCGGTGCCCGAGCGACGGCCTCCATACCGAGGCCCGGATACACCAGCGCGTAGCCGAAGCCCGCCATGGCCGACCCGAAAAAAGCGAGCCACGCATAGGGGGAGAGCCAAATGAGGGCGAGTCCCGCGCTGTGGATGGCGATGAAGATCATCGCGGTGCGCGCGCCGCCAAGGCGATCCGGCAATGGACCGAAGAAGACACGCGCGACCATCAGGGCGACGGCAAATGCGGTGAAGGACAACCAAGCCGGTTGCCAACCCTTCTGGACAAACAGCAGCACGCCAAACGCCGTGATGATGCCGTAACCCAGGCTGGAAAAAGCCATCGCCACTCCAGGCATCCAAACCGCTTTCAGAACCTGTTTGATAGCCTTGCGGCTTTGCGGCGCGGGTCGAGTAGCGGGAATAGAGACGACCAACAACCAGGTTGCCGCGGCGCCGGCAAGTGTTGCCCATCCGATCGACACAAAACCGAAGGTCGCATACAGAAAACTCCCCGAGGGTGCGCCCAGGGCCAAGCCGACGAACATGGCCGTGCCGATCCACGCGATCATCTTGCCCACGTTGCCAGCGCCCGCGAGCGACAGGCACCAGCTTTGCGCGCCAATCATGATGAAGCTTTCGGCGCCACCGAGCAGCACGCGGCCTACGATCAGGATCGCGATCGACAGGATGGGATCGCCAGAGACTAGCGTCGACACAAGGTAAAACAATCCAGCGAGCGCTGCCAATGCGACGCCCGCCACTACAGCAAACTTGGGGCCCCGCAGGTCTGAAACCGTCCCAGACCACAGCCGACAAAGCAGCGCCGCGGCGAACTGCGCACCCGAAACGAGGCCCACGACGAATGCGCTGAAACCAAGATCGCCGTGGATATGCAGCGGCAAGGCGGGCAGTGCCGCACCCGTGACGAGGAATACAACGAACACGCACGCCATCAAGGACAGTAGAGTGCGATCGATAGGCGAATCCGAAAATTGGGCGACGGTCACTCGCATTGACTTTCTGCCGGGCCAACCCAGCCGCATCATGACGCGGGCTCTTGCTTCTTCCCGGCAGGAAGGGTTGCCAGGTGCCGCGCCAACGCTTCGTTCGCGCGGCGAGCTGTTTGCGCGTCCATGCGCGCGGCCAGCACCTGGGTGAGCTGACGCAGTTGGCCCGCTGTGAGGCCCACGTTCATGCTGATGCGCATGTGCGCCTGCAATTGCGACTCTGCACCGGTCAATGCCGACAGCATGCCCACGGTGGCCAGTTCGCGGCTTTGCCAGTCGAGGTTGTCGCGCTCGAAGATATCGCCGAACAGGTGCGTGCGGAGATATTCGTTCGCCGTGGGCGCGAATTCGAACAACGGTCCTTCGACCGGAGCGCCCGACAGCTTGGTCTGATTGGCCATTCCAGCGGCCAACAGCGCGTCGCCCTTCGGGATCGGACGGCTGGGCGCATTGCCGGGCGCATCCTGCATACCGCGCTGCTTGCGCATCTCAAGCACCTTCATCAACTCGCCCAGCGCATTGAGGCTGCGCGGAAAGCCAGCATAGGCATAGAGTTGCACCAAGATTTCGCGGGCGTCGCTGACCGTCATACCGGCATCCAGCCCATTGTTCAATGCGGCATTCAGCTTGGCGATGTCGCCCGCCGCGCCAAAAGCCGCGATGGGCACGATGGCCTGTTGGCGGGCGGTGAGGGTTTCGGAAGCGTTAGATGCGCTGGCTGGCATCTGATTCATCTGTTTGATCTCCTGCGTATCGGCGGCCAGGCTCGCCGCTGAGGCCAATCCCAGGGCCAAAGCAAGCGCGCCGGAAAAAAAAGGCGCCCTACGACGCTCAACGGGCGTTGTATTGCTCATCGGTGACTTTCTCCATCCATGTAACGTTCTTGCCATCCATCGTTCCTGTGACAGCCAAGTGGGTCATAGCGACCGCGGGGGCGGCTCCGTGCCAATGCTTGATTCCAGGCGGACACCACACCACGTCGCCAGGACGAATTTCTTGGATGGGTTTGCCCCATTCTTGCGTCAGGCCTACACCCGAAACCACCACGAGGCGCTGCCCTGCGGGGTGGGTATGCCAGGCTGATCGCGCGCCGGGCTCGAAGGTGACGAGACCGCCAGAAGCATTGATGTTCTTGTCGGCGGGCCAGACCGGATCGACCCGCGCACGGCCGGTAAAATAGTCCACTGGCCCGGCGACCGAAGATTGATCACCCGCGCGGGTGATCAGTTGGGCGCCAGCAGTTGTGGTCGCCTGAGGCTCGGCGGCCATGGTCACGGCCGCCTGCAAGGCGGCAGCGCACAGAGCCATTCTGAAGAGAGAGTGCATGAAGATTCTTTCTTGATGGTGATGCAAAGCGGCTCAGCCGCGCGCAGGGCCGGCGAGATATTGCGCGTCGATGACGTGCTCCATCCACTCGACGTTCTTGCCATCCAGTGCTTCCTGGATCGCAATGTGGGTCATGGCGGTGGTCGGCGAAGCCCCATGCCAATGCCGATGGCCAGGTGGGCACCAGATGACGTCGCCCGCACGGATCTCGACGATGGATTCGCCTTCGCACTGCGTCCAGCCACAGCCAGCGGTGACGATCAGCGTTTGCCCTAGCGGATGGGTGTGCCAAGCCGTGCGTGCGCCCGGTTCGAAGGTGACGGAGGCGCATGAGACACGTGCCGGCGCGGATGGGTTGTTCAAGGGGTCAATGCGGACCATGCCGGTGAACCACTCGGCTGGCCCTTTGATGGAGGGTTCAGTTCCAGCACGTTTGAGCTCCATAGTGCGTTCTTTCAATACTGAGGGTAGACAACGTCTAGCGCGTCAATCTTTCCCGGCGACTTCGATGTGCGCGCTTAGAGAGCCGTGAGTTCTCAATATCTGAAGGTCGCCATCGATGTGACCGAGCCTGATGAGGCCAGCGGAGTACCCGAAATCTCGATAGAAGATGGCGAGATTTCCCCAGGGGGCGTAGAAGGCAATATCACCAGATGAAGGCGTCACGCCTGCTGGTGCTCCCGCCGTAGAAATTTTCTTGGACAACTGCGCGATCTTCTCGGTGGAGGCATAGTCTTCGAGTTCCAACGTCAGCGGCAACTGAGAAAGAAATTCGCGAGCAGCGGCACTCTCCTCCAGGGTCGCCGAGAGCACTTGATCGTTGATCGTCAAATGGATATTCATAGGACCAGTTCCTTGCATCGAAGTTGCCGATAGCTGCTTCGCAATGGTGTGGATCACATTTGCCTCCTCTTGATATCAACAATGGTCTGCGCCGAAAAGTTCTGCAAAGTCCTACCCGTCCTCATGGGCGGCTGCCCACTGGAAGGACGTTCGAAATTCACGCTCTCAACCAAGCCACACGCCTATATGAAACTGTATGGCGCGCATCATTGGTTGAGAAGACGGTGAAATTGAGATACGGTTGTGCAGAAAATTCACCAATGGCAAAAGAGAACCTTCATGACCTGCAAGCCTTCGTGACGGTGGCCCGTGAACGCAGCTTCACCCGCGCGGCCGCACAACTGGGGCTGTCCCGCTCGGCGCTTAGCCACGCCATGCTTGCGCTGGAACGCCGCTTGGGCGTGCGGCTATTGACACGCACGACTCGTAGTGTCTCGACAACGGAAGCCGGAGCGCGGCTGCTGGATACCGTTGCACCTCGGCTCGATGAAATCGAACTGGAGCTGGGCGCGCTCAGCGCCATGCGTGACAAGCCTGCCGGCACGGTACGCATCACTGCACACGACCACGCCATCGCCACCGTGCTCTGGCCTCGGTTGCTGCCCATGCTGCAGGGATACCCCGATATCAGGCTCGAATTCAGTGTGGACTACGCGTTCACCGATATCGCAGCGCATCGCTTTGATGCCGGCGTACGCATTGGCAACCGCGTTGACAAGGATATGGTTGCCGTGCGCATCGCGCCAGATCTGCGTATGGCGGTGGCCGGGTCGCCTGAGTACCTGGCCGGCAAACCGATTCCCACTACGCCCCATGATCTGACCAGCCATCGCTGCATCAATCTTCGTCTTCCCACTCACGGCAGCCTGTATGCCTGGGATTTCGAAAAGGATGGACAAGAACTTAACGTGCGGGTGGATGGTCAGACCGTGTTCAACAACACATTTCTGATGCTCCAAGCAGCATTGGACGGCATGGGACTCGCTTACGTTCCTTTGGATTTGATGCAGCCACATATTGCGGCCGGCCGGCTTGTGCCAGTTTTGCAAGATTGGTGGCCTCTGTTTCCCGGCTATCACCTGTACTACGCCAATCGGCGCCAGCTCGCACCAGCGCTGGCACTGTTGATCGAAGCATTGCGCTATCGCCGGGAAAAGCCAGCACGCAAGTCAAAAAAATAGGCCCGAGACCTCTCAAGGACCATGGGGCCGCGCAGCACCAGGTCAGCAGTATTCATTCCACATTTTCCCTTGCGTCCAACGCGGCCGTGGCGAGTTCGGGGGCCGCGAGCTGCCCGTGCAACAGCTGTAGTCTTTCCAGGATCAGCGCTCCGTGGCACACCAGCAGTTCACCCGCAGCCGTGATGCGCAGCCCCCGATGGTCCCGAACAAACAAGCGCTGACCCAGTGCATCCTCGAGCGCGCTGAGCCTTTCACTCGCTGCTGAAATGGAGCAGTGCGCCCGTCTCGAGGCGGCGGAGAGCGAACCGGTCTCCGAGCACAGCACCGCCAGCCGCAGTGACACCAGGTCAATTTTCGCGAGATTGAATTGCATGCCGTGGCAGGTCAGATTCGAGAGCGCCTGGCCTGCCCATGCCCATCGGGAACGCTCGTGGTTTCTGAATGCGCACGGCTGCAGCGCTCACGGGAGGGGCGTTACAAATGGCGAGCCTCGGGGCACCCCATGCGCGGTCGAGGTCATCGGTTGCGCATCTGCCAGCCGGGCCTGAACAGCCTGGAACTAGCGGAGGCGGGAGATCCTGCCCATGCCGTTTTCTGACCTCTAAAAGGCAGGTACGCAGAAAAGCCATCTGATGCTCCATGCGGCACAGCGCCGTGCGTCGATGAAAAATATTCTACGCCAAGTTTCGAACAAAAGCACCAGTTCCACTGTTTGAAACCACAAACCGAGAACGAAATTGCCGACCGGGGCGGTCGGTAAGGAGGTGCAGCGCTTGCGATTTGACTAGCCTGTCACGAGGTTGTGCAGGATGTCGTCAGCCGCCCGCAGCGCGAATACGGTGGAACGAGTGAGCCCCCCCACGTAGGCCACCTGCTCCAGAACGCCGCCCTCCACGCCGCCAGCCGCACAGCCAGCCGCATACAAGCCCGTCATGGGCTCGTTCGACGGATTCAAAACGCGTCCCTCTGCATCGACAGCGATGCCGCCCATGGTGTACGTGATGCCGGCACACAGCTTTACAGCATAGAAAGGTGCTTGGCGGATCGGCCACGGTTGGTGGCTACCGGCACTGCGCCGAGGCACGAGTGATTCCGTGGCGGCGACATCCACCGCCGCGTTGTAGTTCGATACGGTCCGCTCCAACATCTCGGCCGGCAAGCCCACCTTCGCAGCCAGGCCGCGCAGGTCCGGCGCCGTGTGCAGAGTGCCTCCATTTGTAACTAGCGTTGGGTTGGCGGAAATCAAGTACTCGCGGCCCGGGCCGTTCCAGATCGCGGAGTCGAAGATCACCGTTGTGCCCAGCGGATCGATCTGGCGGGCGATGGCGTTCGCCATCGTCACGCCGCCTAGGCCTTCATCGAGAAAGCGTTGGGCAGTGACGTCGACCACCACGCCTGCCGCACACACCAAGTCCATCATCGGGAACGGCCACAGGTCGTCGTTTGTCATCGCCTCCTGCGCGAGCACATGCCCGTAGAAGCGGTCAAGGCCTGTGAGTTGCGCGCCGGCTTCGCGCGCCATGCACAAGCCATCGCCGTTGCCGGTGCGAGCGTTGCGCTGCATGAGCTTCTCAGGGGCGGGGCTGATGAATTCGCGCAGGAGGTCCAGGTTGGAGTGAAAGCCCCCGTCGCAGATCACCACCGCGCGTGCCGCGATCTCGATCAAGCTCGATTCCTGCTCAGCCCGAAGACCAACACACTTGCCGTCCTGCATGACGAGTTGCTTCGCGCGCGTCCCTCGGAGGATCTTTCCGCCCGCCTTCTCCAACTCACCAGCGAGGGTGCGCAGCATCACATCACCGCCGCGACCCTCCCAGTAGTTGCGGCCCTTGGTTGAGATGGGCGGTGCAAGCGTGTGCTTTCGGTACGACTCGTGGCCAACCTTGATGAAGCGCACGCCCTTTTTTTTCAGCCATTGCGCGGCCTCACCGATGTCACCGGACAACGCGTTCACCACGTCGTCGCGCGCGGTGTCGCCCATGCGCTTCATGATCGCGTCTCGAATGATCTTAGGGTCATCCGCCACGTCCTGGTGCGCCACGTGAAAGGCGCCGCCCGCGATGCGTGTATTGCAGGGGTACTTGTCCTGCGAGCCTTGCTCCAGCACGACGGCTTTCACACCCTGCTCAGCCAGCCGCAGGGCGGTGACCAGCCCGGCGATTCCGGCGCCGACTACCACTGCATCCGTTTCGATCCTGTTCATAGGTTTCCCGTTTTTCTATTGAGGGGCAATGCTAGGGAGGCAGCTCCCTTTCTGGTGCGACCGGACTCTTGAAGCACTTTCAACTACAGCTTGTGAATGCGGGGTGCAATTGCAGCCGTCGACTCCTATCCTTCGGGTCACGGTTCAATAATCAATGCAAGGAGCAGCAAAGTGCGCTTGAAGAACAAGATAGCGGTGGTGACGGGCTCGGGTTCCGGGCTCGGAAAATCCATCGCGACGCGTTTCGCCGACGAGGGGGCCACCGCCATCATCGTGGATCTGAACGAGCAAAGCCTGACGACGGCCGTCGCCGAGATCGAAGCTCGTGGCGGTAAGGCGCAGGGCTATCGCGTCGATGTGACAGACCAGCGCGCGCTGCGCGACTTCATGGAGGAACTCGTCGACACGCACGGCCGTATCGACATCCTGGTCAACAACGCTGGCATCACTCGCTACCGTGCTTTTGGAGCCGTGGGCCCCGAAGACTGGGACGCCGTGCTTGGCTTGGATCTGAAAGCTGTGTTCTTCTGCGCGCAGGCTGCATCCACTTACATGCTGCGCCAGCAATACGGCAAGATCGTGAACATCTCGTCCAGCTTGGGCACCGGCACCACGCCGCACGTGGGATCGCTGAGCGCCGGCGCCGCAGCCCCTTACGCTTCTGCCAAGGCGGCGGTGATCCAGCTCACCCAGATCCTTGCCCGCGAACTGGGGCCGACCGGTATCAACGTCAATTGCGTGGCGCCGGGCTTCTTCCTCACACCGCTCACTGGCGCTGCGCGCAACCCGCAGGAGGTAGAAGAGCACATCCGCGTGCGCACCGAAGCGGCGGTACTCAAGCGGCCGGGCAAACTCGAAGAGCTGGCGAACGTAGTGCTGTTCCTCGCCTCGGACGAATCGAGCTTCATCACAGGCGAAACGATTCGCGTCGACGGCGGTCGCACTGACCGAATGTAGCGTGCCCTATGCGGGCGCGCGCCCCTGCAGGTCTGGGTGTGTGCTGAGAACGTGGTGGATGTAGTCCGATAGCACCCGAATCTTCTGCGGCACATGCTTGCGTTGCTGCATGTAGATCGACCAACTCAGATCCCCCTCGACCAGTCCATCGAGGACAGTCTCGAGCCGTCCCGAACGCAGGTATGGCGCGACGCGGTACATCGTGATGAGGCCAATGCCAGCGCCGCTCAGGATCGCTTCGATGAGACTGTCGCCGTCGTTGGTGACTAGACTCGCACGCACGTCACTCACCACGACTTCGTCACCGCGCAGCAAGCGCCACGGCCTCACGGTATTGGTGATCCAGCTGCGTAGGTCAATCCGCCGATGTCGCGCCAGATCCTCAACGGCCATCGGCCTGCCGTACCGCTGAAGATATGCCGGTGAAGCTACGAGCACGAAAGGCGAAGTCACAACACGGCGGGCCACGAGGTTCGTGTGCGGCAACGGATGCGGCAAGATGCCCAGGTCGATGCCCTCGCCCACGATATCGGGAATACGGTTCTGCACCAACAGGTCCACCGACACGCGCGGGTATTTTTCGAGGAAGCGCCCGAGCGAGGGCGCGATGAAGCGCGACCCCATGCCTACAGGTGCCGCGAGCCTCACCGTGCCGACCACTTCCTGCGACGAGTCGCGCATGCGTTCTACCTCTGCATCGATCGAGCCGATCGCTGTCACACAGGTCTCGTAGAAGCTCTTTCCTTCCTCGGTCAAGCTGATCCTGCGCGTGCTCCGATTGAACAGACGCACGCCGGTCCACTCTTCCAGTTGCTTGACCTGGATGCTCGCGCCCTGCGGCGTGATGCCGAGTTCGCGCGCGGCGCGGCTGAAGTTGCCCGTCTGCACGATACGGATGAAGGTGGTGATCCCACGGACGTTCTGCATGGATGGCCTGGAAAGTTCAGTAGGAATGGCGACGAATGCAGCATACGCGCGCTTCTCGCGCCGCGTATTCGGGCAGTCACTGGTCTTCGCAGAGCATGTCAACCAGCATCGCTGCCTTCGGTAGACGATCAGCCGCGCGCAGTACTTTCAGCGCATCCCTGGCAGCCGCCGCACCTCGCCATTCCTCGTAAGCCATGATGAACTTTGCTTCCACTTCTCCATCGGATGCGCGGTTCATCGCGTGTCCCTTAGGCCAGTCCTGTGCGCGTCTGAGGACGCTTCCATCGCGCGAGCGCACGGTGAAGCGGATCGCCAGTTTTTCAGGGAACTGCGCCGTGAGCTGCGATGAACGCACGACGCGTACCTTACGCGCGAGGGCGAGCGTGACCGGGTCGACCAACCGGTCAGGCGCGTACGTAGCCGCCGACAGTCGTCCGTCCATCAAGGCCGCCGCCACCGTGAACGGCAGGCTGTGATCGGCTGTCTCGCGCGTGGTCGGCGCCCAGCGCTGCGCATCACCTGCCACCATGTGGAACGCAGCGTCGTACGTTTCCACGTCGATGGATTCGACGTCCTCCGGCTTCAACTGTGCGCGGAGCGCAAGGATCGAGTCGATCGCTGCTTGCCCGTGGTAGCACACTGGATGCAGCTTTAGGTGCGTCTCGACAATGCGCGGTGCCGCGCGCTCGCCAACCGTCCAGTCGAAGCGGCCGACGACTTCAAAGAGGCCGCCTTCACCTTCGACCACTGCTGTGGGGCCGGCCACGCCTTCGGCAGCCAGCATCGCAGCGAACACTCCGTTTCGCGCACCGTTCGGACCCGCGCAGCCCTTCCACTCCGACAGCGTGCCCTTGCGCACGTTGTACAGATGCACGTTCGGCGCGAGCGCGAGGGCGATGGCTTCGCCGATCCGTTCCTCGCTCAGCCCCAGCAAGCGACCGACTCCGGCCGCGGTGCCCACCGCCGCACACGTCGCCTGGTCTACGCCATGATCGCGCAAAGCCACTGCGTCGCACAGGCCGCAATACAGCTCGTAGGCCACCACTAGCGCCGCGGTCAGCGCCTCACCACTGCGGTCCATGGCCTCAGCCGTCGCGACCAGCGCACCAATCATGTCGCTCGGGTGACCGGCGTTGCGGCTCATGTATGTGTCGCTGAAGTCGAGGTAGCGCAGGGTCGTGCCGTTTGCAAAGGCTGCCATCTCGAGCGACGCGCGCTGGCCGCTACCCCATAGCCGCGCGTTCCGCGGGCCCGTAAAGCGACTCGCGAAGCCGCGGATGTGCTCGCAGAAAGGCTCACGGTACGCCGCGATCGCGCTGGCCGCCGCATCTACCAGCCGCAGCCGGCATTCGTGCAGGCTATGCGCGTCAAGGGATCCGAGCTTGAAGGCGTGGGAGTAGCGCGCAAGCCGCTGTGTGGTCAGGTCCATGTGCTCTTTTTCCTGGATGGTGATCGACCCGTCCGGGGTCAAGCCCTTCCGAGCCTAGGGGCACAGCCGCCTCGCTTGAACGAAAGCGGATTGACTGAGTTTCAACGCCAGATTGACAATCAAGCTCTAGGTTTCACTAATCGAAACCTATACTGACAATCAGAACCAAATCCGAAAGCAACCGCCCTGTCGGGTGCTTTTTTCAGGTCTAGGAGACACAATGCAGACACGCCCCCCCTCCGCCGCCGGAATCACCCGCCGGTTCGTCCTTTCTGTGCCAGCCGCCTTGGCTACCGCCACCTTGGGCGGCCCGGCCCTGGCGCAGGGGCGCTACCCGACCAAACCGGTCACGCTGCTTGTGGGTTTTCCGCCGGGCGGCTCCACGGACTTCATCGGCCGCTTGCTGGCACAAAAGCTGACCGAGGTACTCGGCCAGTCAGTCGTGGTGGAAAACAAGGGCGGCGCAAACGGCCTGCTCGCGGCCAACGCCGTAGCCGCCGCTGCCCCAGATGGCTACACGCTCTTGCTCACCTCTATGGGCATGACGACCAATCCGTATTTGTACAAGAGGACGCCGCGTGACCCGGTGAAAGACTTCACCTCAATCGCCATGCTCGCGAGCGTTCCCAACGTGATCGTGGTCAACCCATCGCTGCCGGCCAAGGACCTGAAAGATCTCCTCGCACTGGCCCGCTCGCGAAGCACTACCGCCCCCCTCACGCTCGCCACCACAGGCAATGCGGCGCCTGGCCACCTCGCAAGCGAACTGCTGCAGCGCGCCGCGAAGGTGAAGTTCGAATATGTCGCGTACAAGGGGTCGGGGCCAGCACTCACCGACATCATGGCGGGCCATGTCGATATGTCGCTGCCCACGGTCGTGGCGGCCGCGCCGTTCATCCAAAACGGCAAGCTACGTGCGATTGCCGTCACCGGCTCCAAGCGTTCAGCCATGCTGCCGGACGTGCCGACCATTGCAGAAGCAGGCCTGAGGGAGCTATCCACGGGCTCTGGGTGGTATGCGCTCATCGGGCCGGCAGGCGTGCCCAAAGACATCGTCGAGCTCCTGAGCTCAGAGTGCCAGAAGATCATGGCGAACCCCCAGGTACGCGAGCGGTTCGTCGCCAATGGCGCCGATCCGATATTCCTGAACCCAATCGAAATGTCTTCGTTCGTTGCACGTGATTTCAAGAACTGGGGCGAACTGATCAAGGCGGCCAACATCAAAGCCGAAGAATGAAGGACTTCTAACCATGCCGACACTCTCCTCCTCGGTTTATCCGGCCACCGCGCCGGCCGATTGCCCCCCCCTGGAAACCGCAGTAGTCCGCTTCATCCAGGAATTCGACATTTCCCATGTCACCCCCCAACTCCGGGTACTGGTCAGCCGCGTGATGCGTGACCAATTTAGCTCGCAGGTTGGTAATTCACGGTTGCCCTGGTCGCGTCAAGTGCGTGCGATGGTCGATGCGCACCACGTGCCCGGTGCGAGCCGCGTGATCACGAGCGAACGCACAATGAGCGCGCAGGACGCGGCCTTCATCAATGCAACGTACGCACATGGCTTCGAATACGATGAGGGCCATCGGCCCAGCAACAGCCATCCGGGCAGTTGCGCCGTCGCGACCGCCATCGCTGTGGGCGAAGAAGTGGGCGCCACATTGGACGAAGTGATTGCCGCCATCCTCATGGGGTATGAGATCTATGCGCGCATCGGCGTGCTGGGCGCACCAGACTTGATGCAGCGCGGCTTCCACCCAGCCGCCATGCTCGCAAGCTTCGGCGCGGCCGCAGTCACGGCGAAACTGCGAAAATTTGATGCCGAGACGACATTGCATGCGCTTTCCATCGCGCTGAGTCACGCATCGGGCGCGGCTGAATACAGTTCTACCGGTGGCTCGATCAAGCGAGTGCATCCCGGCATCGGCGTGCGTGGCGGCATGATGTCCGCTGCGCTTGCCCGTGCCGGCATCACCGGTCCGCGCGCATTCCTCAGTGGGGTCAAAGGCTTCTACAACGCGTTCCTGCAACGCGCGCCGGCCACTGACGCGGCAGACCGCTTCAGCTTCTCTGCAAAATTCGAGATCCTGCGCGGCGGCTACAAGCGCTACTGCTGCTGCGGTGCCAACCACGCGGCGATCGACATCCTTTCGGCTTATGCAGGTCGCCTCGCGGACATCGAGAGTGTGTCGCTACGCATCCCAAGGCTTGCCAACACCATGGTCGGGTCGGTCAATAGCAACGCGTACACACCAGGGAACATCGAGCAGGTGCAATTCAGTCTGCCGGTTCAGGCCGCCTTCGCGCTACTTGGCCTCGGCAACGGCTACCAGTCGCACATGGACTATCTCGACGGCAAGCTTGACATGGACCAAGTGCGCAGCGCCGCGCGGAAGGTCAAGCTGGTGGAAGCGCCCGAAATGGACAAGCTGTACCCTGGCAAATTCGTGACGGAAGCGACTATCACCTTCCTCGACGGCGCAACCGAGACTCACTTCGTCGAGAACTCTCTCGGCACACCCGACAACCCCATGAAGGAAGACGCACACGACGCGAAGTTCATGGAGCTCACGTCTCCCGTGCTCGGCGAGCAACGCGCTCGTGCGCTGCTCGCCATCCTGCACGAACTACCAACGACCCTGGCGCCCTCACAGCTGACGATGATGGGCGCTGTCCACGAGGCCGCCTAGCATTTCTCAGGCATCGGGCGAGTCAGCCACCTTGGCCCGAATTGCTGGTTCCGCGCGACCTCGTAATCGTCCCACCATGAGCGCGCCTGCCTGGCGCGGCTTCCGCGCTAGCTTGTCGCGCCGGCAACTTTTGCTCACACACCGCCCGCCCTGACCTGCACGCTGGCCCAGCGCTCGTAGTGCGTGATGAGCCGCGTGATGTCGTCTTGCGGATCCCCAAGGCGAGCGGCCAGGCCATAGAGGAGCCGCGACTTCTCGAGAATCCAGGCCGTAACACCGAGCTCCCGTGCCGCATCACTTGCGAGCTCCAATTCGCGCAGCGCCTCGCCGAGCAGCAAACCATGATTGAATCGCCGCGTCGCCACCTGCTGCGGAATGATCCGTGCGCTGGCAGCATTTCTACCGGTCTCGATGCCGAGAATGCGCGTCATCGTGAGCGGGTCCAGCCCCGCCTTCGCACCGGCCACGAACACCTCGCAGGTCACCGCGAACAGTGTGGCGGACAGCGCGCCATTGATCTGCTGCGCGAGTTGCGCATCGCCGCCCCGGCTCGAAACGCGAAACACGCGGCCCGCAAGCGCCTCCAACAAGGGGGCGGCGCTTTCCAGCGCGCCGGCCGGCCCCGAGACAATCACTGCTGCCGTGCCTGACTCGATGTCCTGCGGAGTACCCGCGATAGGCGCGTCGAGGTAGACGTCGTTTTCGCCACGGCCCTGCGCAAGCGCGAGAGCATGCGCAGGCTGCAGCAGGCAGGTATTGACTACCACCCGCCGGCTTTCAGCGCGAGGCAGTGCTTGGATGACGGTGCCGCAATCCATGTCTCGTTCTACGCAGACGACCGTGCAAAGCCTGCCGCCCACTGGCGGCGCAGGATGCAACTCGCCAGCGATGACGACGCGCCAGCCGAAGGCGCGCAGCCGCCGCGCAAGCACAGGGGCACGGCGCGCGGTGCATACGAGCACGTGGTCGTCGAACGACCAAGCCGGGGCGGTGTCATCGACTGGAAAGGATTCCGATTTGGGGCGAAGGCACACTTCGACATCGGCGAGCGGTTCCAAGTAGGTGATGAGCGAGGTGCCGTCGCGATCGGCGCCGCCCTGCGAGACAGCAAAGTTCCACACCTGGCGCACCTGCTGGCCGATCCACATGGGAACGCCGAGCTCTTCCGATTCCTTTATGGTGAGCGACGTGTCCTTGGCCGTAATCGCCATGCGAGCGCCGAAGTCAAAGCGGCGGGGAAGCACCGAACTCGGGAACTTGTTGCGCGTAGCACTGCTGCTCGCCTCGCCGGCATTGATGATCTCCAGCAGTACCTGCGGATCAAGCCCGCCCTTGGCTCCCAAGATGAATGCCTCGCACGACGCCGCCATGCCCGTCGCGGAGAGCAGGTTGTTCAATAGCTTGAGCGTCTGGGCCTTGCCGTTGCGCTCGCCTAGATACAGCACCTCGGCCGAGGCCAACTCGCGCATCACGGCTTCTGCTTGCTCGAAGGCGGGCAGCGGCCCCGAACACATGATTCCCAGTCCGCCGTTGCCGGCCGTGACCACATTCCCGGTGATGGGCGCGTCCAGCATCATGATGCCGCGCTGTCGCAACTCGCCCGCCAGCTCTTGCGCGAAGTGTGCACCGGTGGTGGAGAAATCGACGAGAGTGCTAATCGCGCCACCCTCGAGCAGACCGTCCTTGCCCAGGACCACCCGGCGCAGGACGTCCAGCGACGGCAGGCAAGTCATGACCAGCTTCGCTTCGGAGGCGATAGCGCGGGCGGACGCGGCACCCCGGCCGCCGGCCGCGATGACCGATTCCACGGCCCGCGCGTTCACGTCGTGCACAAACACGCTATACCCGAGCGACGCAAGGCGCCTGGCCATGGGTGCGCCCATCGCGCCGAGGCCGATGAACCCGATGGTGTCCCGTGCGGCTGAGGGATGAGTCGTCATGGACACCCCACTTGAACTTTGATGGGAAAGACAATAGCATAGGTTTCGTGCATCGCTACCAATTCCAATCAATGGAACTAGCTAGCACTAAGATTGAACGCCCGAGCCTTCCAGAATGCAGGAATCCGAATGCAATTCAACCGTCTTGTGCGCCCCGCACTTCTCTTTCTCTCTCTGGCACTGAGCGCCACCGTACTGCAGGCTCAGTCGTACCCCTCGCGGCCGATCCGCATACTCGTGGGCTTCGCGCCTGGTGGTGCGACCGACCTGATCGCACGCCTCTACGCGCAGCAGCTCAAGGACGCGCTGAACGCAACTGTGATCGTGGAGAACAAGGCCGGCGCATCCGAGCTCATGGCCATCCGGACGCTCATGTCTTCACCGCCCGATGGCTACACGCTGTGGCTTGCGGCCGGCAGTTCGCTCACGATGGGCCCTGCAGTCCGCAATGACCTGCCGTATGACCCGGCGAAGGACTTCACGCAGATCGGCCTGATCGCCACGGCGCCCGGTGTGTTCTTCGTCCACCCATCCGTGCCGGTGCGCACCATGGCAGAGCTGATCACTTACACGAAAGACAACCCAGGCAAGCTGAACTACGGCTCGGCCGGCGTTGGCTCCTCCAGTCACCTGCAGATGGAGTACATGCTGAAGGCGGCGAGCATCTCAATGACGCATATCCCGTACAAGGCGGCCAACGAGTCGGTTCAGGCGGTGGCAGGCGGATTGGTGCACGTGGGCCTTGCGCCTGCGCAGTCGGTGGTTGTGCTGGCCTCAGACGGTAAGGTTCGCCCGATCGCAGTGACCAGCACAACGCGCCTCAACGCCCTGCCCAACGTGCCGACCATGGCTGAAGCCGCCACTGGTGATCTCAAGGGGATGAGCGGCTACACGTTCTATGGCCTCGTCGGCCCGGCAAAAATGCCGAACGATATCGTCCTGAAGATCAACGCTGCGATCAACAAGATCTCGGTCATGCCCCTCGTGGCCGAGAAGATGCGCGAAGGATTTTCGGCCGAGCCTGCGATCAGCACGCCCGCGACGTACAGGCAGTACGTCGACAAGGAACTCGCCAAGTGGCGAGAAATCGGGAAATCCATCAAGACCGATGGGGGAAGCTGACCCATGGAGTGCGATCTGGTAGTGGTCGGAGCCGGCATCTCCGGCCTTGTGGCGGCGCTCCGAGCAGCGCAGGGCGGTCGGCGCGTGCTGGTCCTAGAAAAGCTTAGCGAAGATCGCTATGTCTGCAACTCGCGCCTGACCACAGGCGTATGGCATTGCTGCGCGATGGACCTCCTGAGCGAGCCGGAGAAGCTCGAGGCACGCATCTTGGAAGTCACTGGCAACTACGCCCGCCTCGATCTGGCGCGGGCTGTGGCTACCGACGGTGTACGTTCGGTTCGCTGGATGCAGAAGGCTGGCGTACGCTTCATGAAGGGCCCGTTCGACTACCAGAGCTTCGTGCTATCGCCTCCTGCTCTGACCGCGCAGGGTAGGCAATGGGAAGGCCGAGGCGGCGACGTGATGCTGCGCACGCTCGAAGCGGAGCTTGCGAAGCTCGGCGGCCGCATCCTGCGTGGCCACCGGGCGACACGGCTCGACGGCAACGGCGAAGCAATTCAAGGCCTCTCCGGCAAGACGGAAGCGGGCGCCTCCTTCAGTGTGCAGGCGAGTGCGGTCGTCATTGCCGACGGTGGCTTCCAAGCCAACACCCAGCTGTTGCAAGGTGCCGTGACGCCTCGGCCCGAGGCGATCTTCCAGCGCAATGCGCGTACCGGCATGGGGGACGGTCTTGCGATGGCCCGCGACGCCGGCGCGCAGATCACCGACTTGCGCGGCTTTTACGGCCACGTGCTTTCAGCCGACGTGTTCAACAACGAAAAACTCTGGCCTTATCCATACCTCGACTATGTGATCGGCGCGGGACTCATCGTCAACCGTCACGGCAGACGATTCACCGACGAGGGCCGCGGCGGCGTCGCAGTCGCCAATGCGATGGGAGCTGGCGACGATCCGTCGGGCAATATCGTGATCGCCGACTCTCGCATCTGGAATGAAAGCGGCACGCAACGCTTGCTGTCTCCAAACCCCACCCTGGTCAACAACGGCGGCACGCTGCACCGAGCAAACTCCATCGCCGAACTCGCAACCTTGTGCGGCCTCGACCCCGCGATTCTGGTCGCGATGATTGACGCCTACAACGCCGCACTGAAAGCGACCAGGGGCCTGGAACTCTCCCCTCCGCGCTCGGCGGGCAAGCAGAAGCCAGTGCCGATCGAAACGGCACCGTTCTACGCGATACCCGCGTGCGTCGGCATCACGTACACCATGGGCGGCATCGCGATCAACGCAGCGGCACAGGCACTCGCGGTCGACGACTCGCCGATCCCCGGTTTGTACGCAGTGGGATGCGCTGCCGGAGGGCTGGAAGGCGGTGAGAAATGTGGATACGTGGGCGGACTCGTGAAATCGAGTGTCACTGGCCTGCGGGCGGCAGAACACTTCCTCCAGATTTCAGCGTGAACGTAGCAATCAATTCGCATCCGGACCTTTTCGACAACCGCCGCTAGCGCACAGATATTCACCTCAACCGTACCCGCTGTCTCCGCTCTGTGGATTCCGGTAACCGGAATTCACGTTCATGACTCCGACGATGTGCAGCGTCCTGCCACGCGACCCGTTCGGTAGCCCCACGCTCTCGCGAACATCGCCGCGAGAACCCAATCCGGAATTCCCTGGCGCAACCCGTCCCAATAGTCACGACTCCGCACATTTCGGATGAATACCATTGCGTTGATGGCACTGGTGCCGCCGAGATCTCCGTCTCGATGCCGGCAGAGACGCCGGTACGAATGAAAGTGTCATTGGCCCGGTTTCGTCACGCCAGTTCACGCGCCTGGAATGGAACAGCATGACCATCCGGCTGGGGCCCACATCTGAACGGAAAAACCGCCGGCGACCGGGCCGGATTCCAGCCGCAGCACCAGGACGGAGGGAGCCTCTCTGAGGCTGCTAGCTATCACGCATCCCGCAGAACCGCCTCCATGACGATGTAGTCAAAGATGGAGAAAAAATCGCAATACGCTAAGCATTGCTACTTCGGAAGGAGCATGTCCACAATCACGCGCACCATCTCGACGTAGCTGCGCAGGATCAACAGCAGGAAGGCCGCCGCCCCGATGGCGACCGGAACGGCCCACAGTGAGCCTGAGATAAACCAGACGATGGGGCCGAGTAGCAGTACGGCGAAAGCAATGCCATTGGCGACAACGTCGCCGCGCTTCACCAGGAAATGGAGCGTGCGGTACTGGTTGTTAGGATCTTCCATGTCGTTTTCCTCGATTCTCTTCGTTGTGGGCTTCGTTGAAGCAGTTCATTCCAGCTTGAGGTTCAGGCGCTCGACCAACTCACTCCAGCGGTCGCGCTCCCGAGTCAGGAAGTTCGCGAAATGTTCAGGCGTTCCGCCTTCGACCGTAGTACCTTCGTTCTTGAGCTGCGCGCCATATTCCGCTGATTGCAGAACGCGGTTCACATCGCGATTGATCGTTCCCACGGTAGACGCGGGCGTTCCGTCCGGCACGAGCAGGCCATAGGCGAGCGACGACTCGAATCCTGGCAGAGTTTCCGCGACCGTGGCGACATTCGGCAGCAGCGCCAGACGCTTGCGGCCCGTCACCGCGATCGCGCGCACACGGCCACCCTTGACCTGCGCCGCGGCCGAGGGCGCACTGTCGAAGAACAGTTGGATTTCGTTGGCAATGAGTGCCGTGTTGGTCTGCGCGTTGCCCTTGTACGGAATCAGCGTGAGATCGATCCCCGCCTTGACCTTGAGCATTTCGCCGGTAAGGTGTTGAGTCGTGCCTAGCCCGCCGGATCCGTAGTTGATGGCTCCCGGCTTTTCCTTTGCAGCCTTGATGAGGTCGGAGAGCGTCCTGAATGGGCTCCCTGCCGGCACGAGCAGCACCAAGGGCGCATCCATTAGCTTCACGACCGGCGTGAAATCCTTCGCGTCATAGGGCAGCTTCTTGTAGATCAGCGGGTTGATCGCGATCATGGGATGCGTCGCGAAGAGGATGGTATGGCCGTCAGGCTTTGCGCGCGCAACCGCCGAGGAGGCCACGCCGCCGCCCGCGCCAGCGATGTTTTCCACCACCACTGGCTGCGTCCACACCTGGCGCAGCTTGTCGGCCAGAAGACGCGCCTGCATGTCTGAGCCGCCCCCCGGCGGGAACGGCACGATGAGCCGTACTGGACGCAAAGGGAAGGCGTTGGGCTGCTGCGCCGACACCGCGGTGACCACCAGCGCCGTCGATAGCGCAGCGGCCAGTACCCGCAATTCGCGGCGCGCCAGCCTTTTCCAATTCATTTCCGTCCACTCCTATCGATTGCTTATTCCGCTCACTGTGGCGCCGTCGCGTCGCGTAGCCGATCGCCGGATGCGGCGACGCGCTCAAGTAGCGCGCTGGGTTTCCAGCGCTTGCCGTAGAGCCCGTGCCACTCGCGCGTCTGCGCGAGGATCGCGGGTGCACCGACCGAATCTGCCCAGAACATCAGACCGCCGCGGTGACGTGGAAAGCCGAAGCCATAGAGCCACATCACATCAATATCGCTGGCCCGATAGGCCTTACCCTCATCGAGAATGCGGCAGGCTTCGTTGATCGATGCGAACAGCGCACGCTGCAAGATTTCCTCGTCGCTGAAGGTGCGCTGCACGATGCCGAGTTCCTCCGCCACCTCGGCGATCACCCGCTTGACCACCTCGTCAGGGTGCGGGGTACGGTCGCCTTCGGCGTAGCGATACCAGCCCGCACCAGTCTTCTGCCCCTTGCGGCCCATCTCGACCATGCGATCGGGAATATGAAGCTTGCGATACTCCGGATCGGCCGCCGCGCGGCGCTTTCGGCCTTCGTAGCTCACGTCCAGGCCCGACATGTCGTTCACCGCGAATGGCCCCATCGGGTAGCCGAATGCGACCATGACGCGGTCGATCTGCTCGGGCAGAGCACCTTCCTCGAGCATCAACATCATCTCGGTCATCATGGGCGTGCGGCTGCGGTTCGCCGCAAATCCATCGCAGGAACCTGCCACCGCCCCCACCTTACCGAGATCGCGCGCCATCCTCATGGTGCGCGCGATCGTCTCGATCGGCGTCGCGCTGCCGCGAACGACTTCGCACAACCTCATCACGTTGGCAGGTGCAAAGAAGTGCGCTCCGGCGACGGCCTGCGGGCGCTTCGTCGCGTTGGCCATGATGTCGATGTCGATGGCCGATGAATTTGTAAGGAGTAACGCGCCTGGCTTCATCACCTCGTCGAGTCTGGAGAACACCTCCTGCTTCAGATCGACCCGTTCGAACACAGCCTCGATCACTGCGTCACAGTCGCCAATGTCCGCATAGTCGGTGACGCCACGAATTTTGGCGAGACGCTCGTCCATCTGCGCCTGAGTGATGCTGCCGCGCTTCACGCTCACCCCGTAGTTTTCCCGAATTCGCTTGATGCCGCGATCCAACGCCTCCTGACTCATGTCGAGCACTTTCACTTCGACTCCCACGTCAGCGAACGCCATCGCGATGCCCCCTCCCATGGTCCCGCCACCGACGACGGCGGCCGAGCGCACCGGCGACGGGGGAACGAGCGGCGAGGCTCCAGGGATCTTGGCAGCCTCCCTCTCGGCGAAGAACGCGTAACGAAGCGCTTTGGCCTCATCAGAGTTCTCCAGCTCCTTGAGGAATTCGTGCTCCAAGGCCAAGCCCTGGTCGAAAGTCCTGGAGGTGGCTGCCTCGACCAGCGCCAGCGCCCTCTCTGGTGCCTTCAAATGGCGCGACTTGCGAGAAAGCGATTTGCGTGCGTCCTCGAACAGCGCGGCGAGTTCATCGGCAGGCAGGGGTCTCCGCACCTCGGCCTGCGTACCGGGCAGCGGACGTGTCGATGCGATGCGTAGGGCGTACCTCACTGCTGCCGAACGCAGGGCGGGCTCGTCCACGATCTCATTGAAGATGCCGAGACGCAGGGCTTCGGCCGCCTCCACATGGCGACCGCTCACGATCATGTCGAGTGCAGCCTTCGGGCCGATGAGACGCGTGAGACGCTGCGTGCCGCCGCCGGCCGGCACGATGCCAAGCGACACCTCCGGAAGACCGACCCTGGCGCCCGGAGCGGCAATGCGATAGTGACACGCCAGCGCATGTTCAAGGCCGCCGCCGAGCGCGTAACCATGGATCGCCGCGACGACAGGCTTGCCGCTCCCCGCGATGGCGGCTGCACTCGTTCGCGTGGAAACGGGGCGTGCTCCGCCGAACTGGCGGATGTCGGCGCCCGCCATGAAATTGCGGCCGACACCAATGAGAACGAACGCCTGTACGGCCGGGTCCGCATTGCCGATGGCAAGCGCATCCATGATTCCTTCGCGGACGCCCGAGCCTAGGGCATTGACAGGCGGATTGTCGATGGCGATCACGCCGACCCCATCTTCCACTGCGTATTTAACGGTTTGCACTTCGCTCATATGTCTCCTTCAACATCACGTCCGCGCCGCGTTTCGGCATAAGAACGGATCGTATCACTGTTCCAACAATAAGCACCAATTCCACTGAATGAAACCATAACGCTCTAGATCGAGTTACGCTTTTGGTTCCATTCAATGAAACTGATTTCATTTTGTTGACATGACGCGCGGCTCCGCATAAATTTGCGTTCCATGAACGACACGCTTCCCGCTTCGGCCCCCGCAGCCTGCACACTGACCGTGACCTGCCTACCAGGTGGGCGTACTTTCGAGGCCACCTCGGAGGAAACCATCCTCGACGCCGCGCTTCGCCAGGGGTTGCTGCTGGCCCACAGCTGCCGCAACGGCGCCTGCGGCACCTGCAAGACCCGACTGGTGGAAGGCCAAGTCAACTACCAGGTACACCCCATCGCCCTCACCCCCGAGGACGCCGCGTCCGGCTATGCCCTGCCGTGCCAAGCCAGGGCGCGCACGGCCGTCGCACTCGAATGCAGCCCAATCAGCGTCGATGCCGCCACGCCGATGCGGCGCCTGGTCACACGCGTGCAGTCGCTCGATAAGTTGGCACCCGATGTGATGCGCATCCGCCTCAAGATGCCAGTCAACGGAAACTTCGCCTTCTACCCCGGCCAATACATTGACATCGTGATGAGCCCGGCGATACGTCGTAGCCTGTCAATCGCGAACTCACCCAACGAAGACGGGTACATGGAGTTGCACCTGCGCAACTACGGCGGGCCGTTCAGCACCCACGTGTTCAACACAATGAAGGTGGGCGACCTGATCCGGGTCGAAGGGCCGCTCGGCACTTTTTTTGTGCGGACCGATAGCGAAAAGCCCATCGTCTTCGTCGCCAGTGGCACAGGTTTCGCGCCAGTCAAGGCAATGATCGAAGACCAGCTTCGCAAAGGTCGCGCCCGGCCGATATCACTCTACTGGGGAGGCCGCCGCCCAGCAGACCTGTATCACCATGAACTGGCCCGCGCTTGGGCCGCCGATCACGGCATCGACTATGTCCCAGTCGTTTCGGAAGCACTGCCCGAAGACGCGTGGACCGGCCGCGTCGGTTTTGTGCACCAGGCTGTGCTGCAGGACTTGTCGAGCCTGGCAAGCCATCAGGTCTACGCATGCGGCGCACCCGTCGTCGTGGAGTCGGCTCGACGCGACTTCACATCGCTTCGTGGCTTGCCTTCGACCGAGTTCTATGCCGACGCCTTCCTGCCGGGTGCGACCCCGGCGCTGAACAAGTGATCCGCTCCAACCACCCTCGAACCTGAGGCCACACCCCGTCATGAAGCCGATCCGCAATCTCATCGCCGCAGCGGCTGTTTCCGCCTGCGCACTGCCGGCCCTTGCCGACACCTACCCTGCGCGCCCGATAAAGATGATCGTCGGGTTTGCGGCCGGCGGCACTACCGACGCCATCGCGCGCTTCTATGCGCAGAAAATCGGCGAGGAACTCGGCGCATCCATCGTGGTGGACAACAAACCCGGTGCGGGCCAGATGCTCGCTATCCGGTCGACCCTTGGCGCGGCGCCGGATGGGTACACCATCTACATGGGAACCGCCAGCGCCCTGTCGCAGTCCCCTGGCTTGCGCAAGTCCATGCCGTACGACCCCCTGAAAGACTTCAGCATCATCGGGCTGGTCGCCAGCGCGCCCGGCGTCCTCGTCGTCAGCCCTCAGTTGCCAGTACGCAACCTGCGCGAACTGGCGAATCTTGCGAGCGCGAAGGAAGGCAAGTTCAACTACGGCTCATCAGGCGTCGGGGCCTCAAGCCATCTGCAAACGGAGTACCTACTCAACCTCACTGGCATCCGGATGGAGCACATCCCATTCAAGGCCGATGCGGACATCATGCGCGAGATATCGGCCGGAACAGTGCAGATGGGCATCGCGCCGATCCAGGGGGCACGGGGCTCCATCACGAGCGGCAAAGTCCGCGCACTGGCCGTGACAGGCACGCGCCGCATGGCTGCATTGCCAGACGTCCCCAGTTTGACCGAATCCGACTTCAAGGGGCTCGACGGCGTGGACCCGTACAGCTACTACGGCCTGCTTGGCCCAGCCGGGATGCCGCCCGAAATCGTGGCGAAGCTCAACAACGCCATCAACCAAGTGTCGCGCAAACCCGACGTCGTCAGCCACGTGCAGCAGCGACTCTATGCCGAGCCCGCAGCGGGCAGCCCCCAAGCCTTCCGCGAATACATCCAACGCGACCTGGCGAAATGGCGTGGATTCGCACGCCACGTGGTCCTTCCCGATCAATAGAAGTTCCGACCATTGGAACCGGTATTGACAAACAAAACCTGTGCTAAACTAAACTTAACCATCGGAGTGTTCTCATGATCTATACACGAAGCGGAGCAGACGCACTGTCTAAGCGCATCGACATCGTCTCGCCTGGCACTGGCAACAAGCATTGGGGCACCACGTACTTCGGTCCTCGAAGCTCCAACAAAGAAGCGACGGGCCCTCAGGCCACCATGTCCGAGCTGCAGGCCAACGAGTCGGTCGTGCCGCACTTCCACGGCGTTTCGATGTTCCAGTTGTTTATTGCCGGCTACGGCACTATCGGCAACCAAGGCAAGGAACTGAAGCCGCTGACGGTGCAGTTCAAGGACCACCACACCGCCTACGGTCCCATCGTCGCTGGGCCTCAGGGTCTATGCTTCGTGGCATTGCGCATGTACACGGGCAACTCTGAGCCGGTCTACCTCTCCGAGCCAGGCTATCGCGACCGACTAAAGCCCAGCAAGCGCCGCAACCTCACGTCTCCGCAGGTTCACTTCTCCATCGAGCCGGTCATGCAGCACCGTACTGAAGTGGCATGGGAAACCTTGCTGGAAGCCGATGACGGCATGCATGCACAGGTCGTGCGCCTCGGCGCGGGCATGAAGGTGCAAGGTCCCGACCCGAAGGTGGCGGGCGGCTATTACATCTTCGTGGGCAACGGCAGCATCGTGCACAACGGTGAAACGCTACCAAAATGGTCAATGGTCGTGGTCGAGAACAACGAACAGGAGTTCGAAATTCGAGCAGGCGACCAAGGCCTCGAAGCCTTGGTACTGCAGTACCCACGCGAAGAGTCCTAATCGGCCCAGGGCTTGCCAGCTTGCCTGGCAAGTCCTGCGTCGGTTATGCGCAGGCCTCGGTCCGCCCCAATGCGCGGTGCCCTCAGCATGCTGTTACGGCTCCTAATGAAGAGCCCCGGACCAGCAAATGCCCCCGTCTTCGAGAACTTGACGTGGCAGGAAATCGGCCTCTGACGGCGCCTGATTTCCGAGCGCATCAGACTACCAAGCTCTGCCCTGTTGCGCATAGCCCAGAACCTGCAGATAAGAGCACTACCTAGCGCAGGTAGACGAACAGCAGCACCGCCCCCCCATTTTCCGCTTTACGCCTCTGGCCGACCTGCTGACCCGGAGCACTGAGCATTCACAAAGTGGTGCGTCTAGTGATGCCCAGGCGAACGAAGATGATGGGGTGATACCGTGGCGTCTCAGATAGCCAACGCAGAAGGACGCATGTGCATCGGCGAGGTTGCAACCGCATGTCCGTTGCTCAGCTTGGTAAGCAGGTCCCCAAATTTTTCGGGTGCCAGGCTCACATCTGCCGACCAAGAAAGCATTGCGGCTTCTTGCCCGACCGGTCACGAAGGAAAAGCGTGTGCAAGTCCTAGCGCAGATTTAACTCATCGTCATCCACGACAAGGGATTCACGCTCTTGCACGGCGAACGGGTGGTCAGCGTGCCTGTTGGCGCGGCGCCATCTCGGGCGCCGAGACAACCGATTGCATTGCTGCGCCGGGCTAGCCCCCTTTCGCGTGAAGGAAAAGTTCATGCCACTGGCGCTGATGGCAAGCCGCCACAGATTCTTCGCGCCACCACGGCGGGGCTTTGCGTCCAGTGCTACCACGCGGGTCGAAATCTGGGCGTCCTACACGCGCATCAGTACCGACTTGGTTTGCGTATATGCGTCGATCGACTCTGCGCCCATCTCGCGCCCGAACCCGGATTGCTTATAGCCACCGATGGCCATGACGGGATCGGATTCAGCGTAGGTATTGATCCAGACGCGCCCGGACTTGATAGCGCGCATCATCCGGTGCGCCCGCCCGATGTCACGCGTCCACACAGCGGCCGCCAGCCCGTACGGAGTGTCATTGGCTTTGGCGACGGCGTCCTTCTCATCCTTGAACGCAATGACGGAAAGCACCGGTCCGAAGATCTCTTCCCTCGCGATTGTCATGTCATTTGTCACACCGGCGAAGATGGTCGGCTCGACGAAATAGCCTGCAGTGCCGATGCGCGAACCGCCCAAGACCAGCTTCGCCCCCTCTCGTCGACCGGCCTCGACATAGGAAAGCACCCGCTCCATCTGCTTCGCCGAGATGAGCGGTCCCAAATCCGTATCGCCCGAAAAGGGCGAGCCCACCTTGTAGCGGGACGCAACCGCCGCGACACGCGCGACCACCTCGTCGTATACGCTTTCATGAACGAGCAGCCGCGTCCCTGCAGAGCAAACCTGACCGGAATTCCTACAGAACGCCAGTGCCGACGCCTCGATCGCTCGGTCAAGGTCGGCATCTGGAAAGATGATGTTGGGTGACTTTCCACCCAACTCCAGCGTCGCCTTCTTCATGTTGCCGGCCGAGGCCTGCAGGATGCTGCGGCCTACGGCTGTGGACCCCGTGAAGGCGATCTTGTCTACGTCGGGATGCGCCGCCATGGCGGCGCCGACCACCGCACCATCACCCTGGACTATGTTGACGACCCCGTCGGGAACCCCCGCTTCCTGGATGAGCTCGGCGAGCCGCAAGGTCGTCAATGGCGATTGTTCTGCAGGTTTCAGCACGGCGGTATTTCCGCAGGCCAGTGCGGGCGCGAGCTTGCTCGCAGCCATCACGAGCGGAAAGTTCCAAGCGTTGATGAGCGCGCACACCCCCATTGGCTCACGCACCATGTAGATGAAACGTGAATCGTCGCTGGCATTCGTAGTCCCGTAGATCTTGCTCGTCCATCCCGCGTAGTATCGGAAACGCTCCGCAGTGCCCGCCACCTGTGTTCGGGCGAAGCTCAACGGCGCGCCGATGTCCAGCGATTCGAGCGCGGCGAGTTCCTCGGCATGCACCTCGATCGCATCGGCGATCCTTTCTAGGTAGCGCCCGCGCGCATGGGGCGAGATGCCGGACCAGGACGGCCTGTCGAATGCACGCCGGGCCGCAGTGACTGCAGCATTGACGTCTCGCTCGTCGGCCTGAGCCACCTCGGCCAGGCACGCCTCCGTCGCGGGGTTGATCGTCTCGAAGGTTTTTCCGGATGCGCTCTCGATCCAGCGACCATCGACCAGGAGTCGCTTCTTGCCCGCCCCGATCCACTCGAGTGCTTGTTGCTGGCCAGATCTTTCGGCCTTCTCGATATTTTCATTTCCTGACATTTTTATCTCCAATGACTCGAATACTGCTCAGGCCCGGCGCGCGATAGCGTCCTGTAGGATCATGGCGGCGCCCTTCTCCCCGATCATCATGGTCGGTGCGTTGGTGTTCCCCGATGTGACCTGCGGCATGATCGATGCGTCGACGACGCGCAGGCGGCGAGCCCCTCTCACGCGCAGGCGCTCATCGACAACTGCCAGCTCATCGAGGCCCATCTTGCAAGTGCCAGCTGGATGGTGGGCGGAGTTGCCGTGCGTGCGCATGTATTCGAGGATCTCGTCATCAGTACGCGCTCGCGGCCCCGGCATCCGCTCCTCGATCACGCGCGAAGCGAGAGGCTCGGTGCCCAGAATCTGACGGATCGTCTTGATGCCCTGAATCACCGCACGCACATCGTCGGGGTGTGAGAGGAAATTCGGCTGGAACGCGGGGGCCTCGCGCGGATCCGCGGAGCGTAGCGTTACTGTCCCCGTACCGGCCGGACGCAGACGGTACACCGAAGCAGCAATCGAAGGCCGGTCGTCCACTTCCACCACGCCATCGCCGTGGTAGGTGAACGACATGGGGCGAAAGCTGATTTGCAAGTCCGCGTATGGCTCCTCTGGGCGACTTTTTACAAACGCGGCGGCCTGCGAAGATCCCAGCGCGAGATAGCCCTTTCCATTGAGCAGGTAACGCAGGCCCTGCCAATACTTCCGCAATCCCGTGATCTCGTGGTTGTAGGAGCTCTTGCGCGTCGCCTCATAGCTGGTATGCACGTAGAAGTGATCTTGGAGGTTCTGACCGACGCCGGGGCTGGCCAGAACCTGTGCAATCCCGTGGCGCTGCAGCTCCTGCGGAGGGCCGACGCCCGACAGCATGAGAATCTGTGGTGAATTCAGCGCGCCCGCCGATAGGATGATTTCGCGCGCGGCCGCAACTTGGCGCAACTCGCCGCCCTCTAGCAACTCGACGCCGACGGCTTCAGTGCCCTCGAACAGAATGCGCCTGACAAACGCCCCGGTGCGGATGGTGAGATTCGGGCGCGTGCGCACGGGCTCGACGTAAGCCATGTAGGCCGAGTGACGCTTGCCATGGCGGATGTTGTGCTGCATGAAGCCGACCCCGTCGTGCAACTCTCCATTCAGGTCTTCGGTACGCGGAATCCCGAGCCGGGCAGCCGCCTCGATGAAGTCGGCCGAAGCGGGGTGGCGGATCACGGGGTCGCTGATCCACAACGGGCCGCCTACGCCCCGATAAGCATCCGGGCCTCGCTCGTTGTGCTCCATGCGCTTGAAGTAAGGAAGCACGTCCTCGAAGCCCCAACCCGGGTTGCCAAGGTTCTTCCAGGTGTCGAAGTCGCTTCGATGGCCGCGGATGAAGACCATGCCATTGATGGCGCTGCTGCCCCCCAGCGCCTTGCCTCGCGGCCAGTACATCCGCCGGTCATGCAACTGCGGCATCGGCTCAGTGAAGTAGTTCCAGTTCATCTCCTCGTGGAAATACAGCCGGGCCATGCCCGCCGGCGCCTTCACCCAGAACTGGTCCGCTTCGGGTCCGGCCTCAAGCAGCAGGACGCGTGAACCCGGGTCCTCGGAAAGCCGCCGCGCGAGCACGCAACCAGCGGATCCAGCGCCAATGACAATATAGTCGTACGTTTCTGTTGATTGGTACATGATGCGACGCATGGCGTCCTAAAGTCCAGGGAGCCACATCAAGGAGACAGAGGCCCCCTCGAGAAGGAACGAAACGCACGAAGTGGGGAGCGGGGTGACCAGCATCTCAGTCCTTGGTGAACTTCAGTTCGACCGCGACCTTCGCCATGTCGGCGTACTCGCGCGCGAGGTACTCGGAAAAGTCCCTGGGCGTCATAAAACTCGTGTCCGAGCCGTCCGCGCGAATGCGGTCTCCTACCTCCTTGCTTTCGAGGGCGTACCGGATCGCTTCAGACAGCTTGTTAACCACCTCGGGCGGCGTACCCGACTTGGCGAGCAATCCCAACCAGACGCTGTAAGTAAAGTCAGTGCCCAATTCGCGGAATGTCGGCACATTGGGCAGCGCGGGCAGACGGGTCTGTGAAGTCACGGCGAGCGCCTTCATCCGCCCTCCCGAGATCTGACCGCCGCTGCTGACGTATGCGTCGAAGAAGAACGAAACCCGGCCTGCCATGACATCAGGCATCACAGCACCATTTCCCTTGTATGGCACGGCAAGCACTTGATTCAGGTTGTACGCTCGCTTGAACAGTTCGCCTGCAATATGAGGCGCACCGGCCACTCCGCCGTGTCCGTAACTGAGCTTGTCGCCCTCCCGGCGTGCCAAGGCGACGTAGTCGGCGATGCTGCGCACAGGCTCGTTCCCACCCACCAGCATGATGAACGGGATACGAGACATCATGCCGACGCCCGTGAAATCCTTGGGCGAGTAACCGGGATTGTTCTTGATGTAAGGCAGCGTCGAGAAATTGAGTGACTGCGCGAGGAGCGTATAGCCGTCCGCCGGTTGTTCGCGCACGTGAAGGATGCCGATGAGCGTATCGGCACCTGGACGGTTATCGATGATGACCGGCTGTCCCAGCTTCTCGCTCATCTTCTGCGCGACGAGCCGTGTCGTCGCATCCGTCGCACCGCCCGGAGCCGTGCACACCACGATGCGGATGGGCCGGGTTGGCCAGGACTCCGCCGCGGCGCACGTGCCTGCCGTTGCGGCGAAGGCGAAGGCGAGGGCCGCGATGGTTCTTCTGGTGAATTTGAGAGGCGTCATGTTGTCTCCTGGTCTTGTTGCTTGGTTTCACTGATCAGAACCATTGTCACTGTTCGACTATTCCTTTTGCAAATGAATAGAATGAAGGAGTCCATAAGCAAAAGCACATGCCGAGCAAACTCGATGAAATTCCGTGGGCGCGGCGGCTGAAGCTGCGGCACCTTGAGGTGTTCCTGGCGGTGCACGAAACCGGCAGCCTTACCTCAGCGGCCGTGCGCCTGCACATGACCCAGCCAGCACTCTCGCACTGGCTCGCGGACGCCGAAGAAGCGGTGGGCCGACCGCTTTTTTTGCGTCTTCGCCGGCTCACCTTGACCCCCGACGGAGAGGTATTTCGCGCCCACGCGGCAAGGATGCTGGGCGATGTGGAACGCACCGATGCTGATTTGAAGGCCGTGCGCGCCGGCTTGCAGGGGCGATTGCATGTCGGAACGGGGTTGCCGCGCGTGCTGTTGCCGCGTGCGATCGCCCGCCTGCACGAATCACGGCCCGGGGTTTTTGTTTCGGTCTCGGAAGCGCCTCTGCCCCAGCTGCTCGAGATGCTGGCCAAACGCGAAATCGACATGATCATCGGCGCCCTCGCTGCGCAGGCGCGTGCATCGGGCTTTGCCGTCGAACCGTTGCTCGTCGACAGCGTGCAAGTCGTCGCGCGCCGGCAGCACCCGTGCCTCCAGCAACCCGCGACCTGGGAAAGCACGCTGCAGTACCCATGGATCCTGCCTCCAGTAGGCGCCGTGATGCGCGGTGCGCTCGACACTGCGTTCGCCGCCCAGCACCTGGCTCCGCCTATACCTTGCGTCGAAGCGAACTCATCGGTTCGCGTCCAACTTCTTCACGAAGAGCGCAACTACTTGTCTATCCTGTCCGCTTCGGAAGTGATGCTCTACCGCTCGCAGGGCGTGCTGGACAATCTGCGCCTCTTTCCAGAGATCCCCTCGCCTGACATCGGCGCAATTTGGGAGGACGAACGGGGCTCAGGACTCGTGAGCCATTTCCTTGAAGCACTACGAGCTCAGGCACAGGTGGAGGCGCTTGAGCTCTCTCATTCGGACGCCAAGTAAGCGATTCAGCCTGCCTCGCCCGCAGTCGCCTCGATCCTGCTGCGCACCTCGTTGACCACCAGGATCGACGCGCCTTCGCGGATCGCAAGCTCGGTCACTTCGCGCAAATGACTGGCGACGAGATCCAGGTCGCTCGCATCGGGCAGTGAGACAGCAGCAGCGCCGAGCTTCTCGAGGACCTGGCTCCAACCCGAGCTGGCCTGCACGGCTCCCACGAGGCGCCCTGGTTCCAGTCCCTGCTTCACGCCCATCATCAGCGCCTCCTGAGTGACCCATCGATTGCAGACGGCGGTGGCCTTGTCGATAACGCTCAGCAGACGTTTCTGGCGCGCGGGTGGCAATTCACCGGCCGCGGTGCCTACGATGCGCGTGCCACTCATAGATTCGACCAACCTCACGACATCTTCGAGTTGCGCCGACTCCCCCAGAGTGTTGCAGCCGATCTGCAGCAGGCCGCGAACAATGCCGGCGATGGGCATGAGCGCGCGCCCGTCCATTCCCATCTGAACCGATTGATTGATGTCCTTGAGCATATGCTTCAGCGCGAAATTGGTGGATGCACGCCCTTCCACCAGTGCAGTGAGCATCAGCTGAGAGGGCCTGCTCCTGCCTTCGCCAGAGTTCAGCGCGTCCCCAATGGCCGCAAGCGACAGTCCGCATTTGCGGCCCAGTGCCGCCATCTCCAACATCGCGAGCCGGCAACCGGTGTTGATGGTGTTGTTGACCAGCTTGGTCGCCTGCGCATCACCCACTTGCGCACCGCAATTCAGCACCTTCTGGCTGATTGAATGCAACCAGGGCATGGCACGCGCCACGTCCTCGGCGCCGCCGGAATACAAGACGGTGCATTCGCCTACGGCTGCTGCGGCTGTGGTGCCGGACACCGGCGCGTCGATCATCGACACACCTGCTTCGCGCAGTCGCGCCGCGATGATGCGGGTGTCGGCCGGCGTGCCGCTTGTCTGATCCACCACGAGCGCGCCAGGCTTCAGCCCCTGCAACAACCCCCCCGCACCTTGGATCACCTGCTCGACGTCCGCGGTGCGCGGCAGGGACAAGAAGATGATGTCGCATCGTTGTGCCAACGCCGCGGCGTCCTTCATGGCGATAGCGCCTTCGTGTTCGAGGGTTCTCACGGCGGAGGCATTGAGGTCCCAGATATGCAGCCGTGCAGTCGGGAGGAGACGACGAGCCAGCATGCCGCCCATAGCGCCGAGTCCGATATAGCCGACGGCGATCTGCGCCGGTTCCTTCATTGCCATGAACTGCTCTCCTTGTAGTGGCCGCATGGTAGGCGCCAGCCACGAACGGGACGAGACATGAGCTTGAAAGATCTTCAAGTGTGCGTTGCAAGTTGGCGCGCTGCGCCGTGCGCGGAAAGGGTTCAGCCCGCGCTCACCATCCCCATCCAGTACTGCATGCTGGAGCCTGGCGTCTCCACATCGATCGTGCGCACGAAGTTCAAGCGACCGTCGTCCAAGATGCGGAACACCGACAAGGTCGCCGGCACTGGCTCGACGACGCCTTCAGTTCGCCGACAAAGCGCTTTGATGCTTGCCGTGATAAGCAGGCGGCCGGTTGGGTCAATCGAAAACGTGCGCACATGAAACGAATGCGTTTCCGCGTGCTGCAGCAGTGTCGGCTCCCCGGAGCGCACATCGATCGCATACACGGCGATGCTGTTCTCCCCTCCCGTGAAGACCTTGCCCTGCGGCGTTTCAATCGATTGATCACAGCGGTTGGCCGCGTACACGAACTTTCCGTTCGGATGCACATGGATCGCCCCGCCGAGCTGGCGTGGCCGCACCGTATCGGGCTCGCGCAGCATGTCGCGCGTGTACGCGGGAACGCCTTCCAAGCGGTCGTTGTCATGGCGGAACATATAGAGCCGGCTGGTCCTCTCGTCGGCCACATAGAGCCAAGGCATGGAAGGGTGGAAATCCACATGACGCGGCCCGAAGCCGAAGCCACCATCGGGAGCTACCACCTGAACCGGACCTGCTGTGCCATTGCCCAAGTCGAACGCGCGCAGGGCCCCCGGATCCTCGGGCTTGCTCGCCTGTGCGTGGTTGCCACGGTCCACGATCAGCACCGTGCGACCGGACGGGAACACCATCACCTGGTGCGGGTAGATCCCGAAGTTCACCCCCCCATCCTGCGGGATTTCATCCAACACACGGCCATCCGTGTCCAGCCGGTGCACCGACAGGTCGCCTTTGCCAAAGTTGTGCGCATTGATCGCGAACCGGCCATTGGCATCCACGCACATGTGGACCGCGCGCTTGCGCAGCGCCACTGGCTCGCCGAGGGCCTCAAGCGCGCCATCCGACCCGATGCGAAACGCGCTCAGGTAGTTGCAGTCAGACGCGACGCGCGGGCCGCCGTTGCTGCTACTGACGTAGAGCACGGGCAGCGACGGGTGCCTCCACGCGTATTGCACCTTCGCCGGCAGCGCGACCGACGAGCGCTTGGCGAGTGCGGCACCATCCACATCCACGGCCCAGCAGAACAGCACCTCGTCCACGGCGCTGTAGAGATATGTGCCGCTCATGGCGCAATCGGCGTGAACATCGGCACAGCCGTGCCGTTCTCCGAATGGCGGAATACAACTCGTACGCGTTGGCCGATGCGCACTGTGTCCAGATCCGTGCCAACGATATTGGTCATCACCGTGGGGCCCTCGTCAAGCGTGACGTAAGCAATGCAGTAGGGAGCACCCGGGCCACGGCGCGCGACGCTGAAGGTGTAGATCTCGCCTTGGCCCTTCGCATCCTCCCAGTGCACATCCGCACTCCAGCAGAACGGGCATATCGTGCGCGGATAGTGATGCGCCTGGCCACAGGCGTGGCACGTCTTGAGCACGAGGCGCCCCTCCGCGGCCGCGTCGAAGAATGGTCCATCGCCAGGATTGAGCGGTGGATCGGCGATCTTGCGGTCTTCGTTGAAGGTGGGCATGGCTTATTCCCTTTCCAGAATGACAGTGGCGGCGCCGTGGCGGTGGCCGATGGCCCCCCCGATGCCAGTAGCCAGCGCCAGCTGGCAACTTGGCACCTGCACCATGGGATTGGCTTCGCCGCGCAGCTGGCGCACCGCCTCGATGATCTTCGTCATGCCTCCGCGGTTGGCGGGATGGTTGTTGCATAGGCCACCGCCGTCCGTGTTGAAGGGCAGCTTTCCCACTCCGGAGATCAGGTTCCCATCCATAGCGAACCTTCCGCCATCGCCCTTTTTGCAGAACCCGAGGTCCTCGAGCTGCAACAGCACGGTGATGGTGAAGCTATCGTAGATGGAGGCGTACTGGATATCAGCGGGTGTCACGCCCGCTTCCTCAAAGGCGCGCGGCCCGCTCCATGCCACACCGGTGTAGGTGAGGTCGATCTTGCCGCCCGACTGGTGCTTAGTCGTCTCGCCGGCACCAATCAGCTTCACGCGTGGCCGGTTGAGTGACTTCGCGATCTCAGGCCGTGCGACGATGATGGCGCCACCGCCATCGCTCACCACGCAGGAGTCGAGCCGGTGCAGCGGATCGGAGATGACGGGCGAGGCGAGCACCTCTTCCACCGTCACCAAGTCGCGCAGCATGGCATGGGGGTTGTGCTGCGCGTGGTGCGACGCTGCGACCTTGATCCAAGCGAGTTGCTCGGAGGTGGTCCCGAACTCATGCATGTGCCGTTTCGCACTCATTGCATAGAGATTGAGGTTGACCGGCGAGTACGGAAACTCATAGGGCGATTCCGGCAGGTTGGTTCCGCGTACACGCACGGTGGTGCCGGAACTGCCTTCGGAATTGGGTCGGCCCGCCAGCGTGATGAGCGCAACGTTGCACTTGCCCGCCGCAATCGCCTGCGCCGCGTGCGCGACATGCATGAGGTACGAGCACCCCCCCATGTCAGTCGAATCGATGTGGCGTAGCTTTTCCAGGTTGAGATGGCTTGCCAGCGACCAGGCGTTGGCGCCGGGCGCGTCGGCGGCGCAGAAAAAGCCGTCGATGTCAGTGCGGGACAGTCCCGCGTCCTCGATCGCGCCTTTAGCGACTTCGGCGTGCAGTTGAGCGAGCGAATGATCCGGCGCCTTGCGCAGCGGATGCTCGTACGCCCCAATGATGTAAGCCTTGCCCTTGATCGTCATGGTTGCAGGTTACCCGTGTTGGATTGAGAGTTCTTTCTTGTCCAACAGTTCCACTGATTGGAATTAGTGTTGACTGTTAGAACTCATGATAACATCGCCGCACGCACAAGCCACACGCAACTGGAGACAGCATGAACGACACCCCTTTCAAAGTCTGGCAGTGCATCCTGTGCGGCTTCGTCTATGAGGAAGCCGCCGGCATGCCGCAGGACGGCATTGCGCCCGGCACGCGCTGGGCCGACGTGCCCCAAAACTGGATCTGCCCCGAGTGCTCGGCAACCAAGGCCGACTTCGAAATGATCGAAATCTGACAACGTAAGGCAAATCCAGCATGATCGATGTTCTGGTCATCGGCGGCGGAAACGCTGCCCTGTGCGCCGCCCTTATGGCGCGCGAGGCCGGCGCCAGCGTGCTGCTGGTCGAGTCCTCGCCCCGCGAATGGCGCGGCGGAAACTCCCAGCACACCCGCAACCTGCGCTGCATGCACGATGCACCGCAGGATGTGCTAGTCGAGGCCTATCCCGAGGAAGAGTACTGGCAGGACCTGCTGAAGGTCACCGGTGGACTCACTGACGAGCACCTCGCCCGGATCGCGATCCGTGCATCGTCGACCTGCCGCGACTGGATGCGCAGCCACGGCGTTCACTTCCAGCCGCCACTGTCCGGCGCACTGCACGTGGCGCGCACCAACGCCTTCTTCATGGGTGGAGGCAAGGCACTCGTCAATGCCTATTTCCGAAGCGCCGAAAAGCTGGGAATACAAATCCGCTACGACACGCCCATCGTCTCGGTCGAGCTGGATGGTGACCGCTTTGTCGCAGCGCTGACGGCCAAGGGCGAGCGCATCGAGGCACGCAGTTGCGTGTTGGCCGCTGGCGGCTTCGAGTCCAACCGCGAGTGGCTCAGCGAGGCCTGGGGCGTGAACGAGCGTGGCGAGCGCCCGGTGGAGAACTTTCTGATCCGCGGCACTCGCTTCAACGAAGGCGTGCTACTCAAGGCGATGATCAAGGCCGGTGCCGATTCGATCGGCGATCCGACACAGGCGCACATGGTCGCAATCGACGCCCGTGCGCCACTGTACGACGGTGGCATCTGCACACGCATCGACTGCGTGTCGCTCGGCGTGGTGGTCAACCGTGAGGCGAAACGCTTCTACGACGAGGGCGAAGACTTCTGGCCCAAGCGCTACGCGATCTGGGGCCGGCTGGTAGCGCAGCAGCCGGGACAGATCGGCTATTCGATCATCGACCGCAAGGCCATCGGTCGCTTCATGCCGCCGGTATTTCCGGGAACGGTGGCGGACAGCCTGCCGGAACTCGCGCGCAAACTGGGCCTGCCTGAAGCAGCCTTCGTCGAAACCGTCAGCGCCTACAACGAGGCCTGCCGTGTCGGCACCTTCGATCACACCGCTCTCGACGATTGCCACACCGAAGGGTTGACGCCCGCCAAGACGCATTGGGCGCGACCGATCGACACTCCGCCGTACTACGGCTATGCGCTCCGTCCCGGCGTCACCTTTACCTATCTGGGTTTGCGAGTGAATGATGAATCAGCCGTGCATTTCGACGGCCGTCCAAGCCCCAACCTCTTCGTCGCAGGCGAGATGATGGCCGGCAATGTACTCGGCAAGGGCTACACCGCGGGCGTCGGGATGGCCATCGGCACGGCCTTCGGTCGCATCGCAGGCACGCAGGCCGCCAAGGCTGCGAATACTCTGAAGGAAGCACGGCATGCAATCGCTTGATGCTCTGACGCGTGAAGCCGCCTCGCTCGCAAGTAGCGGCGGGCGGGCTGTAATCCCGATCCTGAGCGAACGCGAGGCCGAGGTCGGGCGCCAGATGCAAATCTGCAATGCCTGTCGCTATTGCGAAGGTTTCTGCGCGGTCTTCCCAGCAATGACGCGGAGGCTGGAGTTCGGCCGCGCCGACATCCACTATCTCGCCAATCTCTGCCACAACTGCGGCGCGTGCCTGCATGCCTGCCAGTACGCGCCGCCGCACGAGTTCGCGGTGAACGTGCCGCGCGCGATGGCAGAGGTGCGGGGCCAGACCTACGCCGACTACGCCTGGCCACCAGCGCTGGGCAAGTTATATCAACGCAACGGATTGACCCTGTCGCTTGCGCTCGCGGCGGGACTGGCGTTGTTTCTGATGCTGGCAATGGCGTTCAAGGGAACGCTATGGGGAGCCCCGCTGCAAGGAAACTTCTACAACCTGTTTCCGCACAACCTGCTAGTCAGCCTTTTTGGGCCAGTATTTTTGTTTGTGGTCTTCGCGCTAGGAATGGGCGTGACACGTTTCTGGCGCGAGCTGAAGCCCGCGACCAGCGGCGCGCCCGTGAGCGCGCCGGCGGTGGCGGAAGCGACTCAAGCGGTGCTGCGCCTCAAGTACCTCGACGGTGGCCACGGAAAGGGCTGCCACGACGAGGACGATGCGTACACGTTGCGTCGGCGTCGCTTCCACCACTTTACCTTCTACGGCTTTCTTTTGTGCTTCGCGGCGACCTCCGTCGCGACGCTCTATCACTACGTCCTCGGGTGGCATGCGCCCTACGAGTTGCCGAGCCTTCCCAAACTGCTCGGAGCGGTGGGAGGCGTGAGCCTGATGATCGGCACCGGGGGACTCTGGCACCTCAATCGCCGGCGCCATACCCTGCAGTCCGATGCTGCGCAAAAGCCGATGGACCTGGGCTTCATTGCCTTGCTTTTCCTCACCAGCGCGAGCGGACTGGCGCTATGGATCGGACGTGGCACGCCGGCGCTCGCGCTGTTGCTATGCCTTCACCTCGGCGCAGTGATGGCGCTCTTCGCAACGCTGCCTTATGGAAAGTTTGCCCACGGCATCTTTCGCAGCGCGGCGCTGCTTCGTCACGCGGTCGAGAAGCGACAGCCGAATCGCCTGCAACTCGGCTCGGACTAATAACTAGCATCAGGAGACAGACGTGCCATTGATATCTTTTACGCGGATCATCGCGACCGCTTGCACCTTTGCATTCGCTGCGGGCGCTGCGCAAGCGCAGCAATACCCATCGCGCCCTATCAAGATCCTGGTGGGCTTTGCCGCGGGCGGCGGTGTTGACACGATCGCACGTATCTACGCGCACAAGCTGCAGGAGATCTTGGGCGCACCCATCATCGTGGAGAACAAGCCGGGGGCATCTGAGTTGCAGGCGATCACGCCACTCGTGAACGCACAGCCGGACGGCTATACGCTCATGATGACGAGTGCCAGCAGCATGGTGCGAGGCCCCGGCGTGCGCACCGACCTGCCTTACGACCCCCTCAAGCAGATGACCTTCATCGCCAAGCCCGCGACGGTCGAGGCGATGTACGTGGTCAGGAACGATCTGCCGATCCAGACAGTGCCTGAGCTTCTGGCCTATGCCCGAGCGAACCCCAAGAAACTGAACTACGGCTCCGCTGGCATCGGGTCATCCAACCACCTCCTGACCGAGCAGATGAAGATGCTCACGAAGACGGAGCTGGTGCACATCCCGTATAAAAGCGACGCGGAGGTGGCACGCGAGATGGCGGCCGGCACACTGGATTTCGCCATCGCGATCACGACGTTCACGGTGCCGTTTATCAAGGACAACAAGATCCGCGCGATCGGCGTCACAGGTGCGCAACGCGTCGCCGCTCTACCCAATGTTCCCACCCTCGACGAAAGCGGCGCACAAGAACTCAAGGACTTGGGTAACTACCTCTTCTATGGCCTGGTCGGTCCGGCCAACCTGCCACAACCCATCGTCGCCAAGCTCAACGACGCGATGAATAAGGCGGCCGTCATGCCTGATGTAGTGCAGCGGCTCGAAGGTGCGCAATTCCGTCCTGCCACAAGCACCCCCGCCGAGTTTCGCCAGCTCATCGAAAAGGAGCTGGCCAAGTGGAAGGAGATCGGCAAGACGGTGAAGGTGGGCAATTTCTGAAATGCCCACCATGCAGGCCGACTTGCTTCATGACTTCATCGTTGTCGGCGCAGGCAGCGCCGGCGCCATCGTGGCCAGCCGCCTGAGCGAGGACGGCAAGTACTCCGTTCTTCTGCTGGAAGCAGGTGGCTGGGACCTCAACCCTTGGATTCACATTCCGCTCGGGGTAGGCAAGACCATCACCAACAAGAAGGTGAACTGGGCTTTTCAGACCGAACCGGTCCCCCATTTGGGCGACCGCAGCGTGTACCTGGCCTGCGGCAAGGTCGTGGGCGGCTCGGGTGCGATCAACGGCATGGTGCACGTGCGAGGCCAGCCCGAGGACTTCAATGGCTGGCAAGAAGCCGGCTGCGACGGCTGGGGCTGGAGCGATGTTCTGCCCTACTTCCGAAAATCGGAGGACCACTACCTGGGCGATACCCCGCTGCACGGCAAGGGCGGCCCGGTGAGTGTCACGAAGTCGCGTACACCGTCGGCGCTTTGCGACCACTTCATCGCGGCCGGCATCAACGCCGGACTCGAGCGCAACGACGACTTCAACGGCGAGAAGCAAGACGGCATCGGCGTCTATGACCACACAGTGCGGCGCGGCCTGCGCTCCAACTCCGCCATCGGCGCATTACGCGAAGCCAAGCGCCGCCCCAACCTGCGCATCGAAACCCGTGCACAAGTCGAGCGCATCCTGTTCGATGGCCGCACAGCCGTCGGCGTCACGTACCGGGACTCGCGCGGCAACTCTCAGCATGCCCGCGCGTCGCGCGAAGTGGTCCTGTGCTCGGGCGCGCTCAATACGCCCAAACTGCTCATGCTGTCGGGCGTGGGACCGGCGGCGCAGTTGCAAGCGCACCGCATCCCTGTGGTCGCGCAACGCGAGGAAGTGGGACGCAACTTGCAGGACCATCTTGCGATTCGCGTCGTGTGCAAGACTCGCGATCCGATCACAGTGAATGACGATCTGCGCAGTTGGAGAAAGCGCTTGCTGATGGGCGCTCGCTTTGTGTTTCAGCGGCAAGGACCGCTCACTTTCGCGTCGGCGCACGCCGGCATGTTCTTCCGGACACGCGAGAGCGAACCGAGGGTGGACGCGCAGGCCTTTCTCATGCCGTTCAGCGTGCCAGGCATCGGCCAGTATCCGGATCCGTTCTCAGCATTTACCGTGTCGGTCACGCAGTCGTGGCCGAGCAGCCGCGGTCGCGTCGAGCTGCGCGACGGGGATCCACGCACGCCACCGGCGATCCATCCGAATCACCTCGCCACCGAAGAAGACCGGCAGTTCTTCGTTCGCGCAATGCGCAAGGTGCGGGAGGTGCTCGCCACGTCACCTATGGATCGTGTCGTCGCTGAGGAGTATCTGCCGGGCAAGGCCGTGACGACCGATGAGCAGATTCTGGACTACGTGCGCAACCGGTCGAACACGATCTACCACCCGTGCGGCACCTGCCGCATGGGCGGCGACCCCAATGCAGTAGTCGACCCGGCGCTGCGCGTGCGCGGCGTGAAGGGCCTGCGCATCGCCGACGCGTCCATCATGCCGCGCATCACGTCGGGCAACATCAATGCGACCTGCATCATGATCGGCGAGAAAGCCGCCGACCTCATATTGGCATCCCATACGGACCACGCGACCGCGTGACCATCGCCCCATTCCCCTCCCACACCCAATAGGCTCATCATGAAACACTACGGCAACTTCTACATCGACGGCGAATGGGTCCAGCCCCTGCAGGCCCGTACGCAGGAACTCATCAATCCCGCGACCGAAACGGTGTTTGCCACGGTGAGCCTCGGTAGCTCGCAGGACGTGGACCGCGCTGTTGCCGCTGCGCGCAAGGCGTTCGTGTCATTCAGCGAATCGAGCAAGTCCAGCCGCATTGAGCTTCTCGAGCAAATCGTGCGCAAGCTCGAAGCGCGTGAAAACGAAATCATGGAGGCAATCACCACAGAGTTGGGGGCGCCCCGAACATTGAAGGGACAAACCGGTTCGGCCGTGGCGGCGTTCCGCCAGGCCGTCACCGTCCTGCGAGACTACGAGTTTGAATCGCGTCTGGGCAATAACATCATCCGCCGCGAGCCGATTGGTGTGTGCGGCCTTATCACTCCCTGGAACTGGCCGCTGCAGACACTGGTGACCAAGCTCGCGGCGTCCATCGCGGCCGGCTGCGCAGTGGTTGTCAAGCCCAGCGAGGTCACGCCGGTAAGCGCGATTCTGCTTACCGAAGTGCTCCATGAAGCGGGCGTGCCGGCCGGGGTTTTCAACCTCGTCAACGGCGACGGCCCCACCGTGGGTGCCGCCATCTGCAGGCACCCCGACGTCGACATGGTGTCGTTCACGGGCTCCACGCGAGCCGGCATCCTGGTCGCCGAGGCGGCGGCCCACACCGTCAAGCGCGTGTGCCAGGAACTAGGCGGCAAGTCGGCGCACATCATCCTGCCCGACGCTGACCTAGCGAGCGCCGCACGCTTCAACATCGTGCGTGGGTTCTCCAACAGCGCGCAATCCTGCCACTCACCGAGCCGCATGCTGGTGCACAAGGATCAGGTAGAGCAGGTGCTGGAGTTGCTCACGCAAGAGGTGGCCAAGCTGAAGGTCGGCGATCCGCAGGACAGCGCAACCACCATGGGCCCGGTCGCGAACGGCTCGCAGTTCGAGAAGATCCAGAAGTACATTCAAAGCGCCATCGACGAGGGGGCGCGTCTGGTGTGCGGCGGCCCTGGCCGGCCTGAAGGGCTGGACAAGGGCTACTACATCCGCCCCACGGTGTTCGCCGACGTCAGCCCAGAAATGACCATTGCCCGAGAAGAGATTTTCGGACCGGTACTTTCGGTGATGGCCTACTCGACCGTGGACGAAGCCATCGCGATCGCCAACGCCACGCCCTACGGCCTCGGCGGCTACGTCTACGCCGGCGACCTGGCCGAAGGCAAGGAAGTCGGCAAGCGTCTACGCGCAGGCCGCATCTTCTATAACGGTGCCCCCAGCAACCTGGTTGCCCCCATGGGCGGCTACGGTCAATCGGGCAACGGCCGCGAGGTCGGTGTGTACGGGCTTGAGGAATACCTCGAGGTCAAGGCCATGATCGGGTTCGAGGTGGCTGACGCAATGTGATTCGGGTTCCGGTGGGTGAGATACTGTGATCTACTAGAGTCTTCACAGAATTCTTGCCCACCCCTCCGATCATGATGCGTTCCGTGCAGCGAATACTCGCCGTATTCGAGAGTTTCACTACCGAGAGAAACACCCTCACTCTTCAGGAAATCGCCGACCGCATCGATCTTCCGAAGTCCACGTCCTTCCGGATTGTGCAGAGCCTGGAGAAAGCAGGCTACCTCGTTCGCCTCGAAGACCAGCAATACTGCCTGTCCTTCCGCTTCACGCGCCTCGCGGGCCTCGTCAAAAGCACGCTCGGCATCCGCGAAATCGCCCGGCCAGTGATTACCGAGCTGGCCGACAAGTCCAAAGAGACCGTGTCCATCCACACCGTGGTCGGGCGCAACCGGGTGTGCATCGATGCGATGTCCACGTCGTCGGCGCTGCGCAGCGTGATCCAGCCCGGCGAGCAGGTGCCACTGCTGGCGGGCTCAGCCACCAAGGTGTTGATCGCCTACCTGGAAAAGAAAGAGCTGACGCCCATCGCCGCGTCGATCGCCAAGGCGATGAAGAAAACTCAAGCCCAAGTGATGGCCGAGATCGCCGCCGTGCGCGAGCAGGGCTTTGCCGTGTCACACGGCGAGCGCCTGCTTGGCGTGTCGGCGATTTCTGCACCCATCAAGGACGTGGAAGGTCAGGTCCACTACTGCCTGTCCATCGGCGGGCCCAGTGTCCGCATGCAGATGCACGAGAAGGAATTCGTGAAGCTCGCGGTGGATGCCGCAGCCGAAATCTCGCTGCAGTTCGGCGCGCAGATGCCCTGAGGGGCTGCTGGCGACGCCGTCAGATCATCGCGCCGACCATCCCGCCTTCGACGTTGATGCTGGAGCCGGTGACGAAGCCGGCCTGCATCGACGCGAGGAACGTCACCACGCCGCATACCTCTTCCTGCTTGCCCATACGCCCAAGCGGCGTGAGCTTCCTGCGAGCTTCCGCCTGAGCCTGCGTGTAAGCCGCGCCACCAGTGCGGTGTGACGTGTCGATCAACGCAGGTGCGACGCAGTTCACCGTAATGCCTCGGGCGCCCACCTCGTTGGCCAGGTGCTTCATGTAGGCCGTAACGCCAGCGCGAAACACTGTGGACAGGCTGTGATGCGGCATTGGTTGCTTGACCGATGACGAGGTGATCGCAATGATGCGGCCCCAGCCCCGGTCAAGCATCAGCGGCAAAACCCCGTTGGCCACCTGGATGACACCCCACAGCTGATTTTGGTACGCCTCGTCCCAGCGCTGCTGCTCAGTCTCCTCGAGCGTGGCACGAAGGGGATTGGGCGCGCGGCCCGTATTCAGGACGAGGATGTCGAGGCCGCCGAACTCATGGCGAACCGCCGCGCCCAAGCGATCAACATCGGTTTGCGCCAGCATGTCACCGGCCACCGGCAATACCTTCACACCGTGCTTTTCACGGATTTCAGCAGCCACTGCTTCGAGTTTCTCAGCGGTACGAGCGAACAGCACAACGTTGACGCCCTCGGCCGCAAGCGCGTTAGAGATATTCTTTCCCATGCCCGCGCTCGATGCCGTGACCAGTGCGACCTTGCCCTTGATACCGAGGTCCATGGCTTACTCCGACACGACGACTTCGTCGCCCTCGACGGTGAAGCTGTGCGGCATGTCTTCGGACGCCCACTTCATATAGTCGACTACCTGCTCAAAACGGGGGTCACCACGGCGCAGCACTTCGGGACGGTACTTCTCGTCAAACATCACCGGTAGGAACGAATAGCGCGCGCTGCCATCCTTGACCACCACAGCCTTGGCGAGGAGGCTGATCGTGCAGTCCTTGCCGTAGGGCATGAAGGGGTACGCCGGATCCAAATCCGCGTGATTTCGAACGGCACCGTGCATCCACGCCGGCTCCTTCCACGAAGGAGCGGGGAACGACTTGGTCATCGCGAACACGCCGATACTGTAGAAGATCGCTTTGCCTTTGTACATCTCGACCGCCTTTGGCAGGTGCGGCGCATGGCCCACCACCATGTCGGCGCCCGCATCGATCGCCGCGTGCGCCACTGCGACTTGGTAGTCAGAGATAACGCGCGGCAGGCGGATCACCCCTGCGTGAAAGGCCAGCACAATGAAGTCCACTTCACGCCGCAGCTTGGCGATATCTTCTACTAGATTGGCCAGGTCCTTCGCGTCGGGCTCGGTTCGCACACGCACCGGCTGGTGCGGGCCGCGCGTCTCGTACATAGTCTTGACGCGGATCGGCGCGATGCCGGGCTTGTCCGGTCCCGCTTCGCTGCCGGCCGGGCCGACGGACGTGTAGCCGAGGTAAGCGATCCTCACGCCGTTGCGCTCGAAGACAGCGGCACGGCGCGCCTCTGCAAGGTTGCGCCCCGCGCCCGTCACCTGGATGCCGCGCGAGTTCAGCAGCTCTCGCGTGTCCACCAATGCATCCGGGCCGCTGTCGTAGCTGTGATTGTTGGCCATGGTGACGGCATCAAACCTGCCGTTGGTATAGATGTCAGCCATCTCGATGGGCTGACCGACCTGCGGCGCATGGTCCATCTTCACACCGCGCGTCGAGTAGGTGCGCATGCAATTCACAAAGCGCAGGTCCACGGCATCAAGCGCGGGCTTCACAAGATCGGTATAGCCCTCGATGGGGAAACCTTGTGCAGGGCCGTGCGTGGGCCCGCAATCACCGCCAATCAGAAGGCTGGTCTGAGAGTTCATTTTTTCTCCTTGCGAGGATGGATGTATGCAGTTTCACTGAATGGAACTTATGCTGCCAATCAGAACCGATGTTATCATCAACCCATACGAATGCCTACAGCATGACGCGCACAGCGCGCACCACTACGACCTGAGGAATACCCATGAAACCAACATCAAGACAAGGCGAGGGTTGGACGCCCGCCCAGCGCCTGCAGGGCAAGACTGCCGTGGTCATCGGCGCGGGCCAGAGTCCGGGCGAAGGCATCGGTAACGGCCGCGCCGCCGCCATGCGTTTCGCGCGTGAAGGTGCGCGCGTGCTGTGCGCGGACCGCCGACTCGATTCCGCCGAAGAGACCGCGTCACTCATCCGCGGAGAGGGTTTCGAGGCCATAGCGTTCGAAGTGGATGTGGCGCGCGAGAAAGACCTCGCCGAGGTCATGGCCGAAGCGCAAGGGCGTTGGGGCTCGCTCGACATCCTGCACAACAACGTGGGCGTGAGCCTGGGCGGCGGCGACGCAGACTTGCTCGAGATCACCGAAGAGAATTTTGACAATGTCGTGCGCATCAACTTGCGCGGCACCGTTTTCGCGTGCAAGCACGCGGTCGCAATCATGCGGGAGCAAGGCTCCGGTGCCATCGTGAACGTAGCGTCGGCCGCAGGGCCTGGCAAGTACCCTTATGCCGCTTACAAGGCCTCCAAGGCTGGTGTGATTGCATTCACGGAACAACTGGCCCTTCAGCAGGCTCCCTTCAACATCCGCGCCAACAGCATCCTGCCCGGGCTCATCGGCACGCCAATGGCGGTGGAGACACGCTCGAAGGTTTGGAAGATGTCACGCGAGCAGATCGAGGAGGAACGGGCCGCCAAGGTGCCTCTGGGCCGCCAGGGTTCGGCCTGGGATGTGGCCAATGCAGCCCTCTTCCTCGCCTGCGATGAATCTTCTTTCGTGACCGGGGTTTCGCTCCTCGTTGACGGCGGCCGCATTCTGAATCGCATCTGATGCCAGCGGGTCGCGCAGATCCCCCTGCCCTCCGCCTGGGCTGGGAGATCGCGCGAAGCATCGCCGGCCAGATCTGCCTGCATGCAGCGATGGCTGGCGCTCGGCTCACGACAGCGCTCCTCGCGCTCTCGCAGGGCTATAGCAAGGCGGCCGTGGGTGCGCTTGTGGCGCAATTTGCGCTCATGCAGGTGTTCCTGGCGTTGCCAGCGGGCAGATTCGCCGACCGGAACGGGCTCAAGCGGCCGCTCACCTACAGCACCATCGCAGCGATCACGGGCCTGTGCTTGGCCGCCACTTGGCCCATCTATCCCGTCTTGTGTCTGTGCGCGCTGCTATGCGGCGGAGCGACCGGCGCGGCGGCCATCGCGCTGCAGCGACACGTGGGCCGACTTGCCCAAACCCCTGCACAGCGTCGTACGGTTTTCACGTGGGTCGCAACGGCCCCAGCGATGGCGATCGTCATCGGCCCGGCAGCGGCAGGTTTCATCATCGACCACGCAGGGTTTCGTGCCGCGTTTCTCATCATGGCCCCATGGCCGATCGCGGCATGGCTGCTGTCGAGGATGGCGACCGAGAGCACGACAGAGGGCACTCCCGCGAAGCCTGCGGGCACCACATGGGACTTGCTACGTGCCCCGTATATGAGCGTCCTACTGCTCATGAACCTGTTCATGTCAATTTCATGGGAGCTACACGCCTTCATGGTGCCGGTGCTCGGCCATGAGCGCGGACTGCATGCCTCGCAGATCGGCACGATCCTGGCCTGCTGCGCCACAGGTGTCGCCGTAGTGCGGATTGCAGTCCCACTGTTCGCCGCTCATCTGGCCGAGTGGCTACTGATCACGCTCGCGGTGGCGTTTGCGGGCGTTCTCATCATTGCGTATCCCTTCGCGCCGTCGACGCTCGTGATGTGCGTTGGCTCCGCGCTAATCGGCATGACCCTGGGTTGCGTGCAGCCCATGGTACTGAGCATGCTGCACCAGATCACGCCAGCCGACCGGCAAGGCGAGGCCTTGGCAATCCGAATGATGACGGTGAACGCCTCTGCCGTGACCATCCCGATTGTGCTCGGAGCGGTGACTGCAATCAGCGGTCCAGCGGGCGTCTTCTGGGTAATGGGCATGGTGACTCTTGCTGGCAGCACGCTCGGCAGACGCCTGCGCTTCGCGCCCCGGCATTCGTGACCATCCGAAGTTCCACCCATCGGAATTGATTCCAAATTTATTGACGTACTCTGCCGACCGCAGTACAGTCCCGTCGACGCTCCTCCCCGCCCCTTTCTGCTTTCCCATGAAAAACTTCCAGCACCTCTTCGAGCCTCGTTCCATCGCCGTCGTTGGCGTGTCGGACGACGCCGTCCGCCCCGGTTCACAGGCCGTGCGCGCCCTCATCAATAACGGTTACGCCGGCACCATCTACCCCGTAAACCCGAAGTACCCCGTGTTCGAAGGGCTCAAGTGCTATGCCGCGGTGGCCGACATTCCCGATACGGTTGATCTGGTCGTCATCGGTGTTCCCGCGCAGGGCGTCCTACCCGTGTTGGAACAGTGCGCTGCGAAGAAGGTGCCTTACGTGGTGGTGCTAAGCGGTGGCTTCCGCGAAAGCGGTCCTGAAGGCATCGAGCGCGAACACCGAATGATGGAAATAGCGCGTGCAGCGGGCATCCGCATCGTGGGCCCGAACTGCCTGGGCTTCGCCAACATCCACTCCAACGTCTACGCTGCATTTGGCAGCATCACGCGCGCCCCCAAACTACAGAAGGGCTCAGTCTCACTGGTCACGCAAAGCGGCGGTTTCGGCTATTCCATTGCCCTCGCCTGCGCCGAAGCGGGCATCGGTTTCCGCCACGTCATTGCGACCGGCAATGAAACGGATGTGGACACCGTCGAACTCATTGACGCGCTGATCGACGATGAAGCCACTAGTTGCATCGTCGCGTATATCGAAGGCTCGCGCGACGGGCGCAAGCTGTTGGAAGTCGGGCGTCGCGCCCTCATCGCGGGCAAACCCGTACTGCTCTGGAAAGGCGGCGTGACCGAACAGGGCGCGCGTGCAGCTGCATCGCATACGGCCAGCATGACCGGGACCTACGATTTCTACAAAGCACTGTTCAAGCAGACCGGCATCATCGAGATCCAGGAACTGCACGAAACGGTGGACTACCTCAAGGCCCTGGTGCCCGGCAAGTACCCGGCAGGTCGTGGCGCGGCAGTGATGGGAGTATCGGGCGGCTCCGCCATCGTCTTCGCCGACGCGGGCGAGCGTGTCGGCGTGACCATGTGCGACCTGGCGCCGCCTACGCAGGAACGCCTGGCCAAGGTCGTGCCGAACATCGGCGCCGTGCACAACCCGATCGACCTTACCGCCGGCTACTTCTCGGCTGCCAACCAGGAGAAGCTCGCCGAAGCCGTGCGCGCCGTCCTCGCAGACCCAGACGCCGATTCACTGTGCGTGAATCTCGCGACGACCGGCAAAGCCGGTAGCCTCGCCGCAGCCGAAGTGCTTGGCCGTGTGGCGAGGGAAACCGACAAGCCGATCGTCGTCTTCTCGTCGGCACCGGCTAGTGAAGTTGGCGAGGCAATGGCGCATTTTGCGCAAGCCGGCATCCCGGTCCTGCCCTCCCCCTCGCGTGCCGCGCGGGCCTTGGGCGTACTGGCGGACTTTCGGCAGGCGCGTGCGAAGCTGAGCGCAGCCGATCCCGTCATCGACGTCGCTTCATCCGAATTGATCAGCACGCTCGAGCAGCTCGCGACGCAGGGAGCGCTGTCGGAAACTCAGTCCAAGTCCATCCTTTCCAGGGCGGGTGTTTCGGTGTCGAAGGACGTCGTGGTCCAAGGCGTGGATGGCTCCGTCTTCGACCACATGAAAGCGCCGCTGGTGGTGAAGATCGTCTCGAAGGACATACCTCACAAGACAGAAATCGGCGGCGTCAAGATTGGCATCCAAACGCGCGCCGAGCTGGAAGAGGCGATCGCAGAAGTGCTGGCTAACGCGAAAGCGCGCGCACCGGGTGCCTCCATCGAAGGCGTGCTGGTGTCGGAAATGGTGCGCGGCGGCTTCGAGCTAATCGCCGGCGTCGTGAACGATGAGGTCTTCGGCCCAGTCGTTGTCGTGGGCGCCGGTGGCATCTACACCGAAATCCTGCGGGACACGTCTTGCCGCATCGCGCCCTTCGGCGAATCAACCGCGCGCGAAATGCTGGACGAGTTGAATTGCCGCCGCATCCTTGACGGCGTTCGCGGTGGCCCCGCCCTGGACGTCGCAGCTGTGGCGAAGTCGCTCGCGGCGCTCTCGCAATTCGCATGGGCCGCGCGCGACGTGGTGCAGGAAGTCGATGTCAACCCGATCTTCGTGCTGCCGCAAGGCGCCGTGGCGGTAGACGCCTTGATCGTTCCGCGCAACACGGCATCCATCGCCGCGCACTGAAGGGCCATGATGAACGCCCCGCAAGACGAACTGGTTCTTATCGCGCGACGTGGCGCACACCTCGTGCTTACGCTAAACCGCGCAGACAAGGCGAACGCGATGACCGTGGCCATGGTCGAGACGCTCACGGCTCAGATCACACTGGCAGCAAATGACGCGGACATTCGCGCAATCGTCCTCACGGCCAATGGCGAACGGGTTTTCTGCGCCGGCGTCGATGTACGCGAGAAACCCGCCGACGGCGACATTGCCGCGCAGCGCGAGCGCCGCTCGCACGCGCTGGCAGCGTTGCAGGATGCTGTCACCGACGTCCCCAAGCCAGTTGTCGTATCGCTGAACGGCACGGCCACCGGCGCGGGCGCGATGATCGCGCTTATGGCGGATGCATGCGTCGCCGTAGACAGCGCGAGCATCGGCCTGCCCGAGATCGACATCGGTATCGCGAGCTTCTCGGGAGCAAACATCCTCACCGTAATCGGCGGCCGCGCTCTGGCACTGGACCTGATCCAGAACGGTCGCAAGATGCCCTCGAGCGAAGCACTTACCCGCGGGCTCGTTCGCACCGTCGCGGCGCGATCCGAACTTGAAGGCGCGGCTCAAGCCGCGGCCGATCTGCTTGCGGCAAAAGACGCGCAGGCGTTCGCGGCCAACAAGCACTGGATCAACCGCAGCTTGAAAGCGGCTCTGGTCGAAGCACGTGCCGAGCACGCGCGGCATCGAGCGAAAGCCACCGCGAAGTAACCTGCAATCAGCAACGCACAAGGAGACACACGTGGCAGATCTGGAACTCGGAACGCACGACGGCGTAATGGTCGCGACACTCAATCGTCCCGACAAGAAAAATGCCACCAGCAAAGAGATGCTTGAGGCACTGCAGACAGCGCTGAAACAGGCCAACGACGACGAGACGATCCGCTGCTTCGTGCTGACTGGCGCAGGCGACGCTTTCTGCTCTGGTGGCGACCTCGGCCGTCGTTCGAAGGAAATGGGAGATCCGACGCCGCTAGAACGCAAGAACCAGTTGGCCCATACCCAGCGACTTGCCCTCGCGATCGAGCAGTTCGAAAAGCCCTTGATCGCCGCCGTCAATGGTCCTGCGGTCGGTGCGGGCATGGACCTCTCACTCATGTGCGACATCCGCTTCGCCGCAGCGTCCGCACGCTTTTCCGAGGGCTACATCAAGGTGGGGCTTATCCCTGGAAACGGCGGCTGCTGGTTCCTTCCACGGCTCGTCGGAACGGCGCGCGCGCTCGAGTTGCTCTGGACAGGCGACCACGTCGACGCACAAGAGGCGTTGCGTATTGGCTTGGTGAGCCGCGTGACTGCGGACGACAAACTGATGCCTGAAACGCTTGCCTTCGCGAAGCGCCTGGCCGAAGGTCCGCCGCTACAGCAACGCGATATCAAGAAGCTCATGTATCAGGGCCTGCGCACAGACTTGCGCACGAGCCTAGAGGCGGTGACGACGCACATGGCGGTCGTGCAATCGACGGCCGACTACAAGGAAGCCATCCAGGCCTTCAAGGAAAAGCGCAAGGCGGTGTTCAGCGGTCGTTGAGCGACGGCGTCCACCGCTCGCGACCAAAACCCGCCCGCGAGTTGAACATCGGCATTTCAGTGCGGTTCTGCGCTTTCGTGATTTTTTCAATAGATGGAACTGGTTCCATTTGAATCAAGAAGCGCGACAACAATAGGAGACAAGGATTCCCATGAGAATCGGATATATCGGACTGGGCGCCCTCGGCAGTGAGCTCGCCCGCCGCTTCGTCGCAGGCCATGAGCTGACGGTGTGGGATCTCAACAACCGCGCGGCGGCGCCGCTCGCGCGGGCCGGCGCGCGTGTGGCGCCTTCAGCGGCGGAGCTCGCAAAGCAGTCGGACGTCATCCTGCTGTGCCTGCCGCGCAGCGCCGATGTGCGCGACCTCATTTTCGGCTCCGGCGGCCTCGCCGAAGGTCTCTCCCCAGGGCAACTCGTCATCGACCAGACCAGCGGTGTGCCGAAGGAGACCGCCGAGACGGCGGCCCGCCTCGCAACGCTCGGTGTAGCGATGATGGATGCGGCTGTATCTGCGAGCCCTCACGTGGTCGCGCAAGGTGCAACCACCCTCATGGCGGCCGCGCCCGACGACGTGTACGAACGCGCCCTGCCGGTGCTGCGTGCGATCACTGAAAAAATTCATCGCTGCGGCACGCGGGTCGGCGACGGCCAAGCCATGAAGATCGTCAACAACGCCATGAACGCGGCCTGCAGGCTCGGTACGCTCGAAGTCGTGGCAATGGGCCGGAAGGCGGGGCTGTCGCTGGCCGCGATGACCGAGACACTCAACACCGGACGCGGATGCAACCAGACCACCGAGAAGATGCTGCCAGCGATCGCACGCGGCGAGGCATCGACTAACTTCGCGCTGGCGCTGATGCTCAAGGACGTGAACCAGGCCACTGCTCTGGGCATGGAACAGAGCGTGCCGATGCCGATTACCGGCATCGTGCGCAGCCTGCTACAGATCGGCTTGAACACGCTCGGTCCGCAGGCAAAACTGGAAGACATGGTCGGCCTCACCGAGGCTATGGCGGCAACTCGCTTCGTGGACTCGCCCCTGGGAGCTGCGCCTGGAGAGGATGCCGCTGACACCCTGCTGACGATCGATTCCGCTGTGGCGGCACTCGGACAGCTCGTTACCTACGAATGCGTGGCCGCGGGTTCTAGACACGGCCTTGCACTGCCTGACATGGCGCGCATCCTTCACGGGACCTCGGGCTGGAGCCACGAGTCGCGCGAGGTGTTCGCGCAATTGAACGCCGGCACCAAGGTTTCGAGGGAGCAATTCGGACTCATGACCGCGAGCTTGGCAACCGCCGCGGAGTTGGGCCTGCGCGTCGGCGCACCTATGCCGATTTCCTGCGCCGTGCGCGGCGTAGCCGAGTCGGCATACCACGGCACCGCAATCCAATTTTTCGGAGACTAAACCATGAAGACTTTCAATCTGCTGCGCGCGCTTGTCGCACTCATCTCGGTGGCGGCGACCTCTCATGCGGCGCTCGCCGCCGATGCGTTCCCCACACGCCCCGTGCGAATCGTCGTCAACACGGCCCCGGGCGGGCTGACCGACATCACCACGCGACTGGTCGCGCAGCACATGGGCGAGGCACTCAAGCAGCCCGTCATCGTGGATAACCGTGCCGGCGGCGACGGGCTCATCGGCATCCGTGCCGTGAAGTCCGCGCCCGCCGATGGCTACACGCTGCTTGCCACCGCAGGGACCATTGCGTTGCAGATGGCGGTGCGCGAGGACCCGGGTTACGACTTGGTGAAGGACTTCACTGGCGTAGGGCTCATGGGCCGTTCGCCCTACCTCATGGTCGTAGCCCCAACCGCGCCGTACAAAACGTTGGGCGAATACGTCGCCGCCGCCAAGGCGAACCCGGGAAAGGTCACCTACGCGTCTGCTGGCGTCGGCACGGCAGTTCACCTTGCCACCGAGCGGTGGATGCACCAGCTCGGAATCAAGCTGATGCATGTGCCCTACAAGGGTAATGGCGCGGCGATGCCCGACGTGATGGCGGGTCGCGTTGACATGATTCTCGAAGCCTACGGCAGCAGCAGTGGAAAGCTTAAAGGCGGACAGTTGCGCGCGCTAGGCGTCACAAGCACGTCCCGCATCAGCGCCTTGCCGAACGTGCCCACCTTTGCGGAGTCCGGCGCGCCGGGCTACAGCTACTACACGTGGCTGTGCGTCGTCGCTCCGGCCGGCACGCCCAAGGACGTCGTAGCGAAGCTTTCCGAAGCTCTTCGCAGTGCGACCAGCACAAAGACCGTCAAAGACCGCTTCCGCGATGACGGTATGGAGGCGATGAACCTCACGCCGGATGAATTCAATCAATTTCTCTCGCGCGAAGTGACCCAGGCGCAGGCAACCGTAACCGAATTGGGTTTGCCGAAGCAATGAGAAAGGCACGCACATGACGTCCCTTCATACTGGGCGACGTGTCATCGCTCGCATCATGGCTGCGGCGATGACGCTGTGCGCTTTCGGGTTTCATTCCGGTGTTGGGTATGCGCAGGCGACGAACTTTCCCGACCGACCGATCCGCTGGATCGTGCCCTGGCCGCCCGGTGGGGGCGCCGACATGCTCGCCCGTATGCTGAACGTGAAGCTGGGCCAAGTGCTGGGTCAGCCGGTCGTGATCGACAACCGCGGCGGCGCTGGCGGCAACATCGGCGCATCCGCCGGTGCCAAGGCCGCACCCGATGGCTACACGATGACGTTCGCCTACTCGGCAACCCACTCGATCAATCCGCACGTCTATCCGAAGATGCCCTTCAAGGAGAGCGACTTCGCTCCAGTGATCTTCATCTCGCTGGTGCCGCAAGTCCTTGTCGTCAATGCTTCGTCGCCGGCGCGCAACGTACAGGAGTGGCTAGCACTTGCAAGGAAGCGGCAGATGGCTTTTGCATCTGCAGGACAGGGGTCCATTGGCCACCTCGGTGGCGAGCTATTCGCTTCGCTTACCGGCATCAATATGCTGCACGTTCCCTACAAGGGCGGTGGCCCGGCCTTGGCCGCCGTGCTCTCGGGCGAAGTGGACGCCTTGTTCGGCGTGCCTGTCGTGCTCGCGCCGCAGATCAAGGCGGGAAAACTGCGCGCGATCGGTGTCACGACCGCGATGCGCACCGGCGTGCTTCCCGATGTTCCCACCATCGCGGAGCAAGGAGTCCCGGGCTTCGACGTGAGCTCGTGGAACGGGGTCCACGTACCTACGGGAACACCACCCGAAGTGATCGCAAGACTTAACGCAGCCTTCAACAAGGTGCTTGGGGACCCCGAAGTTCGCAAGCAGCTGATCGAGAACGGCTACGAAATCATCGGCGGCGAGCCGGTGAAGTTTTCCAGCTTCGTTGCGGTCGAGCTGGAGAAATGGAAACCCGTCGTCAAGAGGGCCAAAGTGCAAATCGAATGAACCACGCCATGACTGAAAACCTGCTGGACAGCGACAACGACGATTCCGTGCGCATGAGCGTGGCCGAGGCGCGTGCGCTCGGCGAAGAAGCGCTTGGCACCCTGGGCTTTTCACCAGACGATGCAGCTGCCATCGCTACGCACCTGGTGGATGCTTCCACATGGGGCTATGAATTCGCGGGCTTGCCCCGCATTCTGGTCATCGCGAACCGCGCGGAACTGAAGAAGCCGGTGACCCCCGTCACTGTCGTCAAGGAAACGGCGGTCTCCGCATTGCTCGACGGCGGCAACCAGGTGGGCTATCTCTCGCTCAATCGGGCAACGGACATCGCGATCGAGAAGGTTCGAACGGCAGGCGTCGCAGTGGTGGGGCTGCGCAACAGTTGGTTCGCAGGGCGAAATGCGTACTACCTCGAGAAGGTGGCTCGCGCAGGCTACGCGGCCGTGTACTTCGGCAGCAGCACGCCGACGGTGGTGCCTCAAGGCGCAGTTCAGAAAGCACTGGGAACCAACCCGATGGCGATTGCGCTGCCGGGCAAAGACAACCCCTTCGTCTTCGACATGGGTACGGCCTCAGTCATGTCGGGTGAAGTGTTGATGAAGGCATTCCTTGGCGAGCGATTTCCACACGTCGTTGGGGTGGACAAGGACGGCAACCCGACCAGCGACGCGCGTGAACTACTCGAAGGCGGCGTCCTTCCCTTCGGCGGCCACAAAGGCTATGGCCTGTCGCTTGCCGTCCAGGCCCTCGGCCTGATGGCGGGCGCACGTATGCGCAATGGTGAAGTCAGCGACTTCGGCTACCTTCTAATTGCGTTCGATCCTGGGCTTCTCATGCCCGCCGAGCAATTCATCTCTGAGTTTCAGGAGCTGCTCGAAAAGATCAGGGGCTTGCCGCGCCAACCGGGCGTCTCCGAAATCCGGATTCCTTCCGAGCGTGGATTCCGGGAACGTGAGATCCGGCGCAAGCAGGGAATCCTGGTGAACAAGCGCGTGGTCGAGCGGCTGCGTGAAATGTGCGAAAAGGCCGGCCCACACTGAATGGAGCGACCGCATGAAAAAGCACCCCACGCGGCGAGCTGTGTTGTCCCTGCCTCTGGCGGCTACAGCGCTATACCTACCCGGCGCCTTTGCGCGGAGCGACTATCCGAACAGGCCAATCAAGATCCTCGTCGGGTTCGCACCGGGCGGTTTCACCGATGTGGCCGCGCGCTTGATCGGCCAGAAGCTCGCCGATTCGCTGGGACAACCTGTGGTGGTAGAAAACCGCCCCGGTGCCAATGGCCTGATTGCGAGCGACGCTACGGCGAAATCGCCGCCGGATGGCTATACGCTCTTCATGTCGTCTCTAGGCCTCACTACGAACCCCCTGCTGCAGGAGCGCGCCACCTACGATCCAGTCAAAGGCTTCACGCCGATTTCACTGCTGGCGATGGTCCCTAACGTGCTGGTAGCAGGCCCGAGTGTGCCGGCGAACAACCTGAAGGAACTGCTTGCACTCGCTCGCACACGCAAGCAGCCTCTGACTCAGGCATCAGCGGGCAACGGGTCGCCGGGACACCTCTCAGCAGCCCTGCTGCAGGTCATGACACAGATTCGTCTCGACCACGTCCCCTACCGCGGCTCGGGCCCGGCCATGACCGATCTGATCGGAGGCCACGTGGACATCTCTTTTCCAACGATTCCCACTGCCTTGCTTCAGGTACGCACCGGTAAGCTCAAAGCCATCGCGGTGACCAGCGCGAAGCGATCACCGTTGCTGCCCGAAGTACCCACCATGGCTGAGGCGGGTGTACCTGGCTACGACATGGGCGGTTGGTACGGCCTGGTTGCACCGCCGGGTATGCCCAAAGAGATTGCCGACATGCTGTCATCCGAGGTCGTCAAGATCGTCAAGATGCCCGACGTGCGCGAACGCTTCCTTGCCGAGGCCTCCGAGCCGGTGGGTTCGGATGGCGTCGAAATGGCCGCCTTCCTCGCTCGCGACTTCAAGCGCTGGAAACAAGTCGTCCAGGCCGCCAACATCAAGCCGGGCACCTGAGAATCATGGCCGCACCCGTCGCAGTCGACCCCAACCGACCCCAGGGCCACGCCCGCCGTCTGCTCGAGCTGTTGCATGCCCTTGGCAACGATGCGCCCGTGGCGCCCATGGAGAAAGCGCGCTGGTGCTTGCTCGACGCGCTGGGCTGCGGCCTGCTTGGGGCTCACCAGCCGTGGGGAGTCATCATGACGACTGAGGTGCTGGCAGATGGCGCGCATGGCGCGTGCAGCATTCTCGGTACGACTCACACCACTGCACCGGCACAGGCAGCGCTATGCAATGGCACGGCGATCCACGGCTTCGAGCTCGATGACCTGTTGTCCGAGGCGGTAATCCATCCGGGAGCGGTGATCATTCCGGCCGCGCTCGCTGCGGCGCAGACCTGCGATGCTTCGGGCGAGCAACTGCTGCGCGGCATCGTCGCCGGCTACGAAGCGACCGCTCGCATCAGCATGGCGCTGGGCATGGAAGCCTCGCAACGGGGCTTTCACAAGACCAGCGTGGTGGGCCCGGTGGCCGGTGCGATCGCAGCCAGCGTGACGATGAAGCTTTCTCTCGAGCAGATGGTGAACGCCGTAGGTTTGGCGTGTTCCTGCGGCAGCGGTGTCAAGAATTTCGCGACGGGTTCTGCCGGTATGGTCAAGCGCATGCACGCGGGCCGCGCCGCTGAAGCCGCCGTGCGCATGACGCTGCTCGCCCAGCGCGGCTTCACCGCACCGCCAGCGGCCATCGATGGCTCCTACGGCCTGCTCGACGCCTTCAGCGGCAATCAGGCGCAGCCGCAGCGGCTGGACGCCGCCTGGGGCGAGAAATGGGCCGTTGACGACGTGTGGGTCAAGGTGTATCCCATCTGCGGCTGGATCCAGGGCGTGGTGCAGATCCTGAGCGCGATGCGCTCGGGATGCGGCTTCACTGCAGCCGACGTGGAGAACGTCGTCGTCGCCACCAGTTCATTCGCAGTGAAAAACAACGCGAACGTCGACGTGCGCGACACCATGGACGCGCAGTACAGCATCCCCTATTGCGTCGCTGTGGCGCTAGTAGGCGACCCGATGAACCCCGAAGAGTTCGCGACACCACACATCTTCGACGCTGTGCGACAGGGAATTGCGCAAGACGTGGAGCTACAGGTAGACCCGATAGCCGACCAGGTATATCCACGCCAATTTGCGAGCCGCGTGGAAGTGCGCTTGAAAGACGGCCGCACGTTGTCACGTAGCACGCTCGATCCTCATGGCACGCCCGCTGACCCGTGCAGTGTGGATGAGCAGATCGGAAAGTTCAGGAAACTGGCGCGCCTCTCGGGGATAGTCAAGGACTTGTCAGGTGCGATCGACATCGTGCGCACATTGGAATCGCGTCAAGTCAGCGAACTGATGCGTGAACTGCGGAAAGCCTGATGGAAACGTTCGACTACGTCGTCGTGGGCGCGGGGTCCGCCGGCTGCGTCGTGGCGCGACGCCTGTCCGACGATCCCACTGTGCGCGTTCTTCTGCTCGAAGCGGGCGCACAGGCTCGCGGATTCTGGACGCGCGTCCCCGCAGGCATGGGCAAGATGTTCAGCGCGAACCCGTTCAATTGGGGCTATACCACCGAGCCCGTCCCGGGCCTGAACGGTCGCTCGCTTTTCTGGCCACGCGGAAAAACGCTGGGAGGCAGCAGTGCGATCAACGGCATGGTGTTCACGCGCGGCAACCGGCAGGACTACGACAACTGGGCCCGCGCTGGCAATGCCGGCTGGTCATGGGACGAGGTTCTTCCCTACTTTAAGGTGCTCGAAGACAATCAGCGCGGTGGCAACGACGTGAGGGGCGCGGGCGGGCCACTCAGGATCAGCGACCCTGCACTTCGCTCACCGGTGGTCGATCAGTTCATCCTCGCGGCGCAACGGCTGGGCGTTCACCTGGTGGAGGACCTCAGCGTTCGGGGTGTAGAAGGCGTCGGCATCCTGCAAGCGTCGATCCACAACGGTAGGCGGCAGTCCACCTACGACGCGTACCTTGAGCAGGTACGCGAGCGCAGTAACCTCGTGATTCGCACGGTGTCGCATGTATCACGCGTCGTGCTGGCTGATCGCATCGCCACTGGTGTAGAAGTGATGGACGGCGGCCAGTTGCGCACCATCCATGCGGCCCGGGAGGTTGTGCTGTGCGCAGGTGCGCTCAATTCACCGCAGTTGCTGATGCACTCCGGCATCGGCGATGGCGATCAGCTTCGCTCGCATGGCATTCCCGTCGCATTGCACCTGCCCGGCGTGGGCAAAAACCTGCAAGATCATCTCTCGGTGAACGTGAAGGTGCGCACGGGCCCAGGTGTCTCACACAACCGGCATCTGAACGGCTGGCGCAAGTACCGCGAGGGCGTTCGCTACCTGCTGGCGAAGAACGGCTACCTTGCGTGCGGCGCGACGCTCGCTGCGGCCTTCACACGCAGCCATGCCGGGGCCGACTACGCGGACCTGGAACTGGGCTTCAGGCCGATCAGCTTCAGCTACTCGCCTTCAGGGCAAGTGACGGTGGATGACATCGATGCGGTTAGCGTAGCCGTTTTCGCATGTCGTCCGGCATCGCGCGGCGAGGTGAGGCTCGCATCGTCTGATCCGCTGCAGCCGCCCGTACTCCTTCCCAACTACCTCGACGATCCGGTTGACCTAAAGGCCATGCTCGCGGGTATCCGACAGATTCGCGAGCTGCTGCGAATACAACCCATCGCCGCCTCGATCGAGGCCGAACTGCTACCCGGACCGCAGGTCACCAGCGACGAGCAACTCACGGAATTCATCCGCAATACGGGCAAGACGTCCTTCCACGTGTCAGGCACCTGCCGGATGGGCTGCGACTCGATGGCCGTGGTAGACCCGCAGTTGCGCGTGCGCGGCATCAACCGCCTACGCGTTATCGACGCTTCCATCATGCCCACCGTGACCTCGGGCAACACCAATGCCCCCACGATCATGATCGGCGAAAAGGGTGCAGCCCTGCTCAAGCAATTCCCACCGCATGTTTAGAAGGCTCCCATGTATTCGTCCACAAAGAAACTTACCTGGCTGGCCGGGGCAGCATTCGCGCTAGCCCTGGTGAACGTGGGCCCGGTCCGTGCGCAAGGCTACCCCACAAAACCGATTCGCATCCTGGTGAACACTGCGCCCGGCGGCGCGGTGGATGCGACCACGCGCCTGGTCGCTCAGCACCTGTCCGAGGAACTCAAGCAGAGCGTTTTCGTCGAGAACAAGCCGGGCGGCGGCGGCCTACTGGGCATCCGGACGGCGAAATCAGCGCCGCCGGACGGCTACACGCTGCTCGCTGTATCGTCCACGATCACCATCCTGCCATCGATCCGGAAAGATCCTGGCTACGATCCGCTGAAGGATTTCATCCCCATCGGGTCCATGGTGCGCATGCCTTTTGTCCTGGTCGCTCCGGCGAATCTTCCGTACAAGGGGGTGCAAGACATGCTCGCTGCAGCGAAGACGTCCCCCGGCAAGATCAACTTCGCCTCCGCAGGGCAGGGATCAACCACGCACCTGGCCGTGGCGAAGCTGTTCAAGGATGCCGGTCAGGAGGCGACGCACGTGCCGTACAACGGGAACGGTGCCGCCATGGCCGACCTCCTTGGCGGTCGCGTGGACCTTCTCTTCGAGCAATACGGCGTCGCCCTGCCGCACGTCAAGGCCGGCCGCTTACGCATGCTGGGTGCCAGCACGGCTTCGCGCATGGATGCGGCGCCCGATCTCCCAACGGTTGCCGAGCAAGGCGTACCCGGCTACAACTACGTGGTGTGGAATGGAATCTTCGCACCGACGGGCACGCCGAAGGAAGCGGTACAAAAGCTCGACGAAGCCCTGCGTCGCGTGCTGGCAAAAAAGGAGGTGGCCGACCGCATCCGCAGCGGCGGCGACGAGCCGCTCCTGATGAGCTCGCGCGACTTCCACAACTTCGTAGCCGGTGAAGTGGTGAAGATGGAAAAGCTGGTCAGCGACCTACAGCTTCCGAAGGATTGATCACAGGCATGCGGCCCAGAGGGCCTGCACTCTCACTCCGAAGAGAGGAGCGCTATCTCGGCCGCGCATCCGGCCCATGTGCGCCGGGTCCGGATTCATGCAACGAAGAGATGATGCGAGGTGTCGGCACCGTTCAAACCCGAAGCCGAACCTGCCCGCCTCGTGGTCGAGGACCGTTAGGGTCGGATGAGAATCAAGGATGCGATCCAGTACAGCAGCCGTTCCGGCCGCTCCTCTGCTGCGAGGCATACGGCGATCAATGGCAACTGCAATGGACGCGCACGAGCGGGGGCAGATCCCGCCGTCCGGTGTGCCTGATTCGCGAGGCTCGGCGGAGCATTGCCGCTGCAAGCGACGTTGCGCCAGTCAGGGCCGCGAGGGAATGGGCTCCATGGACGCAGAGCCCGTCGTCAGCGGGATGCTGAAGCCGCAGCCGGCGCATTGCGGATCAGGTCCACCATTCGCTTCCAGCGGGCCGCTTCCGCAGGTGCTTCCGCGGCGATCTTCCTGTAGTCGGCCACGTCGGAATACATCAGAGGCCCCTTGAGGTGCTCGAGGAAGTGTGGGGTCTGCGCGATGCGCGTCACTTCATCGGACAGTCGGTGCTGCACTGCAGCAGGGATGCGTGCCGGTGCCATCAACGTGATGAAAGACGAAATCTCGAAGCCGGGCACGCCGGCCTCAGCCACTGTAGGGACGTTCGGAAGAGCTTCCAGACGTCGCGCTCCCGTCACCGCCAGAGCGCGCAGTCTCCCAGCCTGCACCAGCGAGAGAACGGAGGCCGGCCCCTGGCACGTGAGGTCCACGCGGCCACCTGCCACATCGGTCACCGCTGTCGTGGTTTCGCGATAGCCGACATGACGTGCCTTCGTAGTACTCGAATCATTCAGCGCGACCATGCAGATGTGGGCGGTGCTGCCCACGCCCTGCGACGAATACGTAATGAGGTCGGGCTGCATCTCCATCGCCCTCAGTAGGTCCTTGAATGTGCGGTAGGGTGAGTCCGCGCTCACGACAATCGCCTGGGAGACGCGGGCCACACGTGCGATGGGACTGAAGTCGGTCAACGCATCGAACGGAGGCGGCTGCGCCTCGGACAGCAGCGCCGTGAGGTACAGCGGAATGCCCGCCATGATCAGCGTGTAGCCATCGGCTGGCGACTTGGCCACCGAGGCATAGCCGATCAACCCCCCTGCACCACTGCGGTTCTCGACCACGACTGCGGTGTTCAACTGCTTCGCCAACGCATCGGCCAGCGCGCGAGTCACCACATCGATGCCGGTTCCCGCGGATGCGGCTACGATGATCTTGATCGGCCGAGACGGAAAGGCCTGGGCCCTCGTTGCTCCCGCTACGAACAACGGCAGCGCGCAAGCCGCCTTGACCATCCTTCTTCTGTCTGAACGCATTTCGTCTCCTTGTCTGTCTGAGGCTGAATCGATCTCGTTAAAGCCTGGCGTCCTCGGCGAGCAGGGCGGCCCCTTTTTCGCCGATCATCATCGAGGGCGCCGCCGTGTTGCCCGAGGTCAGGGTCGGCATGATCGACGCGTCGATCACGCGCAAGCGCCCGACGCCACGCACGCGCAGGCGATCGTCGACCACCGCATTCCCATCATTTCCCATGCGGCATGTACCCACGGGGTGGTAAGCCGACTTTCCGTTTTTTCGGATGAACCCCGCTAACGCATCGTCCGTGCGAAGCGACGGGCCAGGGGAGATTTCAGCCTCGACAGCACCTGCGAGCGGCGCTGCGGCGAAGATCTGCCTGATCTGGCGAATGCCCGCGATGGTGGCACGCATGTCGTCGGGCGCGGACATGAAGTTCGTGTGCACCTCAGGAGCCTGCATCGCGTCGGGGGATTTCAGGAGAATCTCACCTCGCGACGAGGGGCGCACACGGTACACGTTCGCGCTCACTGCTGGCGTGGGATCGACCATCACAAGCCCACTGGGCGCATAAGTGAAGGTGATGGGCCGAAATCCGATCTCTAGGTCCGCATAGGCAATCTCGCTGCTGCTGCGCGTAAAAGCCGCCGCTGGCGTGGAACTCGCGGTGAGATAGCCCTTGCGCACCGCAACGTACTTGAAGCCTTCCCAGTATTTACGCCAGCCACTCAGGTCGGGGTTATACGACCAGCCCCTGCGGGCGCTGACCTTCACGTGCACGCTGCAATGGTCCTGCAGGTTCTGCCCCACGCCGGGTGCGTGCACCTGGGCCGCGATGCCCATGCGCGAGAGATGATCACCGTTTCCAATGCCCGAGAGCATGAGGAGTTGGGGCGTATTGAGGGCTCCAGCAGAGAGGATGATCTCGCGCGTGGCGGACACGTGGCGCACCATGCCGCCTTGCAGTATCTCGACGCCTCGGGCCTCCCGGTTCTCAAACAACACGCGCCTCACATGCACACTGCTCCACACAGTGAGGTTGGGACGAGAGCGCACCGGCCCGATGAATGCTTCGTAAGCGGTCTGCCTCAGGCCGCGGTGGATGGTGGCCTGAAGCCTTCCGACACCTTCTTCGCCGGCCACGCTGAGCTCCTCTTGGGGCGTGATACCGCACTCGGCAGCAGCTTCTATGAAAGCCAGCACAGCACGCGACATTGGCGCCACGTCACCAACCCTCATCGGACCGCCCACGCCGCGGAACTCGCTGGCCCCGCGAGCGTTGTCTTCCAAGCCTTTGAAGTACGGCAGCACATCGTCCCAGGCCCAGCCGCGATTGCCCAGCGACGCCCAGTGGTCGTAGTCGCGACGGTTGCCGCGCGTGTACACCATGCCGTTGATCGCGCTGCTCCCTCCGAGTGCCTTGCCTCGCGGCGACGGGATGAGCCGGCCATCGAGTTCAGGATTTGGCTCGGTCATGTAGCGCCAGTCGAAGCGCTCGGCACCGATCACCTTGGCCATTCCAGCTGGCGTGCGGATCCAAAAGTGATCGGGGCGTTCCCCCGCCTCGATCAGTAGTACGCGCACCGTGGGATCGTCCGAAAGACGTCTGGCCACAATACAGCCCGCGGAACCCGCGCCAGCAACTATGTAATCCCAACTCTCCATGCGCTCGGTATCTCCTCTGGTGGCCGACCACGCCGACCTGATCGCATGTTCGATGGGCCCGGCACTTCGGTCCAATCGATTTTTCCAGTGAGCTGAACGTTCGCGCCTATAACGCTCTGATCACGTCCCTTGCGCAATCAAGAAACTGTCGAAGTGCGGGCGACATGGACGACGCATTCCAGACGAGCGATGCAGGAGCGTCAAGCGGCTCGCCGCTGATCGGTGCGAAGCGAACACCAGACCACCCCAGGCGAGCAAGGGAGCCGGAAACCACCGCCAAGCCGCGGCCCTCCGAGACCATCGCCACCATCGTGAGCCAGTTGCGAATCGAGTGGACGAACCTCGGGTAGATGCCTGCGTTGTGAAAGAGGCCCACTACGGCGTCGTGACTCATCGGGTTGACGTCACGGTTGAACATGAGAAAAGTCTCGCCCCTTACCTCATGCAACTCAATGATGGGAAGCTGAGCCAGTGGATGCTGCACGGGCATGCAGAGCACGAAGGAATCCGGCTCCATCGCCATTGCATCTAAGTCCGGGTGCGATGGCGCTGCGTACATGAATCCGGCGTTCAGACGCGCACGACGCAAGCGATCGATCTGCTCGTTCGATGGAATCTCATGCAGCGCCACCTCAATGTCGGGCGCTCGACGTTGGAATTCGTTGAGGATACGAGGGATACCTCGCAGAATGAGCGTTCCGGCGAAGCCGATGTCGAGCCGCCCGGCCATGCCGCGGTCCACTGCCACCGCAACATTCCGGGCCCGTGAGACGGCATCGAATACATGTCGCGCTTCGACGAGGAACGCCGCGCCGGCGGGTGTCAGTTCCACCTTCGTCTTGTCCCTGTCAAAGAGCAACACACCTAGCTCCTCTTCGAGCGACTTGATCGCACCGCTCAAGGTCGGCTGTGTGATCGCGAGCTTCGCGGCTGCACGGCCGAAGTGCAACTCCTGTGCAAGGACAGTAAAGTACCGCAGGAACGCAAGTCGCATCATTTCGCGACTGTCGCGTGCCTCACGGCCGTCCCGTGCGACGCCGCCGGAGCCCCGATCAGGCTGACGCACCTGTTGCCATCACTCGTTGAGCGAGACTGGATGCGAAGGTTGGCTCCGCTTCAAAGCTCCAATCGAGTGTGTGGCGACGCTGTGCAATGCGCCATTCCCCACTGTCCTGGCGCAACTGATCGATGTATCGCAAGCCTCGCACAGCCATCTGTCCAGAGATGTTTTTCGGTGGAATCATGAACGCGATGGCGTAGGTCTCGGTATCCGCAAGGTCACCGTCCAGACGTATCAGGTTGAAGTTGCCCATGAAATGCATGGTCAATTGCATTTCACCAGCGGCAATGCGCTTGAACGTCTTGAGAGAACCGATGACAGCATCGATGCCCTTCTCCGGCGCCCGCCCGTCGTACAGAACCTGAGCATCTTCGGAAAAACAGCTGCGCACCAACGCCTTGCTTCCGCTGTCGATGCCTCGGAAGTAGCGCGCAATGACGTCCTGGATGCACGCCCGATGCCCAAGCATCTCCAAGTCCATGCAAGTCTCCGGTTAGGAACAGGCTAGGAACAATACACCCATTGAAACAATATTGGCACTTGTTTCAACTATCGGAACTTGCATTGAAAGTGCTTTCTTGATCGGCCCGCAATCAGAGCGCCACGACGAAGCCGCGGCGGAAGAACTCATCGAGCAGTGCTTTGGGGCTGCCGCAGGCCGCTGCCATTCGGTATCACAGGGTCATGGCTCACCGTGCTCGGCGTGCTGCATGCGACTGCAGTCATCCTCATGGAGGAAGGCTCCATCGGGTTCGAGCGAAGCCACAGGCTTTCGAGTTTGCCGAAGGCTAGCAGGAACCCTGAGCGATGCGATGAATGTGGAACCTAGTATTCCGGCGCTGCGAACCCCCACTAGGAAACAAACTCATGCAGAAATCACTAATCACACTGGCAACGCTGGCTGTCGCCGCATCGGCGTCGGCCCAATCATCCGTGACCATGTTCGGCGTCGTCGACGTTGCCGTCAGCCGCTACAGCGTTAAGAGCGAGTGGTACAACAACACCGCCAACCCCTTCCTGCTTCCACCGCCCGGCCAGCCGGCGAGCGTCAAGCGAAGCCAGACGGCCATGTCGCAGGGCAACCTGGCCACTAGTCGCCTGGGCTTTCGCGGCACCGAGGATCTCGGCGGCGGCCTGGCTGCCGGCTTTTGGCTTGAAGGCCAGATCAATCCGGACGACGGATCGCGCGGCCCCCAGAACTTCAATCGCCGCTCCACCGTCAGCTTGTCTTCAAGCACTCTCGGGGAGCTGAGGCTCGGTCGCGACTACACGCCTTCTTTCTGGAATGACACCGTGTTCGATCCACTCGGCGGCGTGGGAACCGGTATCAGCCTGATCAATACAGTTTTCACCAACCTTGCTTCCGTGCGCGGAGCCGCGACCACGGCCAATCCGGGCGTCATCAGCTTGGGTGGTTCTGACTCCTACGTGCGCACCAGCAACTCGATCGGCTACTTCCTGCCGCCCAACCTCGGCGGTGTCTACGGCCAGGTGCAGTACGCGCTGCACGAGAACGTCGATCAGAGCAACGTAGCGGGCACTCCGAGCAAGAAGGGGCGCTACTTCGGCGGACGCCTGGGTTATGAAAGCGGGCCTTTGAACGTCGCAGTAGCGTATGGCGAAAGCACGGCAGGCGACTTCACCGCGGTTACGCCTGCAGGCCTGCCCACCGGTGCGGGCTTCGAAAACAAGATCAAGAGCGCTAACCTGGGTGCGTCCTATGACTTCGGCGTAGTGAAACTGTTCGGCGAAGTATCGGTGGCACGCGATGAGCTCAAGTCCAGTGTGCCCTTCGCGGGCCAGCCGTTCACAACAACTGAAAAGGACAAGTACACGGGCGGCCTGATCGGTGCCACGGTGCCAGTGGGTCCCGGGCTCATCCGTCTCGCGTACCAGCGTGTCAAGTTCAAGAATGACCCGGGCCTGACACCGCCAACGCCTTTCGCATCCAGCCGGGATGCTTCGGCGAACAAGATCGCCATCAGCTACGTACACAACCTGAGCAAGCGTACTGCGCTATATGCGACGGCTGCCCGCATCCGCGTGAAGAATGGCGAGAACAATCCCGCGATCATGGGTGCGACCGCGCTCGGCTCGGCGCAGTATCTTTCCACCGGCAACGGTGTGACGGGCTACCGGCCGCGCAGCGCAACCGGCTTCGACTTCGGCATTCGGCACGCGTTCTGAGCGCAAACCTGCCCCGCCCTCACGGGGTCCAGGTCCCGAAACACAACCAGAGAGAGTTTCCCGCAGAGTTGATCGCAAGTTTCTCCACGGGTTCGGGCCGGGCGTTCTGCGCCCGGCTTTTTTCCACCTCGGGTCCTCTAAAAAGGAATGGACTACTCAGTGGTGCAATGGGCCTCGAGGGGAAAAGATGCGATGGGGTCGGAGCCATACATGCCTCATGCCCCTAAAAGGCAATACCACTTTCGCCGGCAGCCGGCTGGACACATGGGGAACAGGTAGCCACAAGGTTCTTCACGCGCTTGAAACGTTGCCTGTCCACTGGGCCAGAAATGCGGCGACCCTTTCTCTGATGTGACTCTCGACAGTTCGCAAGCGAAGCAAGGGAATGCCGCTCTTTTCCAAGATGCTGTTCTTCAAGGCATCTCGCTCGGCCTGATCCAGTCTGTCATGGGATGCGCCATCGACTTCGATCACGCCCAACGGCATCTTTCCTACCTTGAAATACAGCACAAAATCACAACTGGCGCGGTGCGCCATGAACGCCCGCTCTCGATCCGTCAAGGCGGGATTGCTGGATAAGGCCACCTTGTTTAGAGCGATCTGGGAGTGGAAGGTCAGCCCCTGGCCGGATGCTTCCGACATCGCCTCCCGTAACAGTTGCGCCAAGATCTGCTCGGACTTGTAGCGTGAATCAGCAGGCCGCAGCTTGGCATTGAGCGATGCCAGGGATTGGTCGTATTCTTTGTACAGTAGGTCAAAGGCAGAAACCACGGGAGCGCGACGCACCTGCCCATCATCCGCATAGTAGGTGACGTACCGTATCAAAGCGGCGATCGACCCGTTGCTGACGGAAAAAACGTCGTCGCCCGTCACCAGGGTGAACCGGTTTTTTGCCCTGGACACCGCCACGTTGACCATGCGCGGATCATCCACGAAATCCAGCCGAGCCTGGCTGCTGCGCTTCTTATCCAACACGGTAGAGAAGACGATCTCATCGCACTCTCGGCCCTGAAACTTGTGCACGGTCTCTTTGATGAAATCCGCTGGCAGGTGCGTGCTTGAGAGCGCGACTTGGGCGCGAAAGGGCGCGATGAAACCCCTGCCATCCTCGCCCTGCCAAAGACTTTCCCCTGCATCGTCGAGTGCTTTGAGCAGCGAGTCCAGTTCTCGCAGATTCGTGTTCTTGCGGGTGTGATTGCCCTTGGACGTGATCACCAGGCGCAAAGCCTGCTGGCCGTCGTCCTGCGTCATCGGAATCAGGGCGTTGTCATAGAACTGCTGGTTGCAAAACTGGATGATTCTGGGGTGGCATCGATAGTGCTCCTTCAGCAGTGTCTTGGGCAGCGCCTCTTTGAAGACCCGGAGGCACGAGTCGAGCAGACTGTGCTTCTCGCAATCCCAGTCATCAGCGGGCGCCGCTAAGCCCAACGTCACAGGAATGTGCGCCAACTGCCTGCCGTCGCCGACGACCACCAGGTTCTTCGCGCACCCCAGTGCCAAGATGCCCGGAACGATGTCCTGCTGCGAGGCCTCGTCAATGATGACGTAGTCGAAAATCGCTCCCTCTTTGATCGAGTTGACGATGGAGTGTGTGCTGCTGCCAAAGATCGGAAAGCGCTTTAGGAACGCATCGAAATTTCGATGGTAATTCCCTACTTCGAAAGTTTGGGAGTCCTGAATATGCGCATGAAGATGGCTCTTCAAATATCGCATCGAACCCGCTGTCAGTTCATCCAACAGAGCCTTGAATTCGCCACGTTCCAACGATGCCCGGCAAGCAGCCAGGGTCGCCTCTTTCTCCCGCAAGGCTTGATCGTAGTAGTGAAGCTGCAAGGCATGGATGACGGATTGGCGCCTGTCCCCATTGCCGAAAGGCTCGGTTCGGAAGATCCTGAAGTTGAGCAGCAGCGCGATCCTGTCCTGAAGCCTGATTCGCTGCTCAGCAAGATGGGACAGGTAGGCCATCAGGTCTGTTGTTTTGCGTGGAGACAGCCCGTACTTGCCCAGAGATGGCGAGGCCTGCACCCCGTTCTCGCGCTGCCACTGCAACAGATAGCGCCGTTCGATGACCAGTTCGTCCACTTCGGCCTGCAGTTGCGCGGCCGTGTTGTGCGCGTGCAGAAGGTCTTTCAACTGTGCCAGGATTGCTTGTATGCGCGCCATCGTGGGAGGAGGTTCAGGAACATCCGGCGGCACGGTCGGCATACAGGCGAAGAATCTCTCTCGATGCTCTTTGCTCCCGAGCCGAGCGACAAGGTAATCCAACCCAGCCTTGCCCAGCTTTTCATACACGTTCTCTACAGCCGCGTTGTTGTTGGACAGAACCGCGACCGTTTTCCCGCGCACCACGACATTGGCGATGATGTTCAGGATCGTCTGCGTCTTGCCTGTGCCCGGCGGACCTTCGATCAAGCTGACTTGCGAAGTGAAAGCCTCCTCGACCGCCACGAGCTGGCTTGCGTTCACGCCGAACGGATAGATCAGGGGGGTCACCAGCGCCTGTCGGGCGAGCTGCCTCGTGCAGTAGCCATTCAAGACGGTGCCCGAGTAGGCCGGCAACCTCCCCAGCTGGCGCACCACATTGGCGGCGATCTGCTTCTGCACCGCTGAGGTGGCTCGCTGCTCCCGTGCGTTTGCCACGGCAACGAAGTAGTGGAAGATCGCTTCGTCCTTCATCGTGGTCTGAGGAACAAAGTCGATATCGCCCAGCTTCCTGACATAGGGCTTGGAATTTCCGGGCGAGTGGACGACGGCGTACTTCTCGCCGTAGATCACCACCTTGTCGATGGGCGTGACAACCGCACTGCCCTTTCTCATCAGCAAAATCTTTTCCTGCTCCCGGCTGGGCGTAACGCGGCAGTCGCTGAGTGGTCTGGAGAATGATTTGCCGGAGTGGAAGTGGCAGGTCAGCGTTAAGGCCGCACGCTGTTCATTCCATCGGATCTCCCAGTCACTGATTTGCCGGGTCCTGTCTTCGCCCTGGACGTAGATGGAAACACGGATCTCTTGCGTCATGCGTCCCTAATACAAGTTCGATCGAAGCCCGGGAACATCTGCCACCTCGAAAGTCGAATCCTCTGATTTTTCGAGTTGGGGGATCCATCTTGCCATCACTGCATTGGGGGCGACACGATGTGCCGCTCAACTGCATCATCAAATCTGTGTCTCTGTTGATCAGGCGTATGCGTCGGGCGAAGTCAGTGGGCTGCTGCCGGTCTCATAGACATCGACCCAAGCTTTTTTAGCTTTCTCGAACTCTATCGGACTGACGTAGCCGTGGCACTACTGCACCGTTAGCCCGCGATCCAAATCGACGATCTCCACCTATCAGGTTGGGGACGACTGGCAGTTGGTGAGCTGAGTTAGCGGTCGCGACAAAGGGCCTCCTGCACACCCGGCCGCAGGCCCCTGCATTGCAGGGCTCTTGAGAACTCGCCCATGCCAGTATTCAGGCAGCACGCGATTTGAAGGGCACCACGACAGCTCCGTCGCGCAAGCCGTCCAGGTAGTCAGCCCAGTGTTGAATTTGCTGGAACCGCTTCGCCAAGTATTGCGTGCGGTTGTAGCTACGACCATTGGAATCCTTTACGGCGTGCGCGAGGTTCGCTTCAATCGCCAGAGGATCCAGGTCGAGCTGATCAACCATCATGGTTCGGGCGCTGGCTCTGAAGCCGTGCCAACTCTGCTCCTTACCGACGCCCAGGGCATAGAGAGCCGTGCGTACCGAGTTGTCGGACATGGGTCGGTCATGGTCGCGCTGGCCCGGAAAAACGTAGCGGCCGCGCCCGGTCAATGGCTGGAGTTGGCGCAACAGATCAACAGCCTGTTTGGGCATGGGCACGATGTGGGGCTCGCCTTGCTCTTTCTCCTTCACCCCGCGCTTCATCTTGGCGCTGGGGATAGTCCATAGTGCCGTGTCCATGTCCAGTTCAGCCCATTCCATCGTGCGCAGGTTAATGGGACGCTGATACAGAATCGGTGCTAACAATAGGGCCGTGCGCACCACCGGCCCGCCCTTGTAGGCGTGCATGCCGCGTAGTAGTTCACCGAATCGCTGCGGCTCCACAATGGCCGGAAAGTGCGTGCCGCGGTACGGCGTGAGGCGCTTTTGGAGCCCTTCGGTGATATTGCGCTGCCGTTTGTCAGCAGTGGGCAACCAGTACGCGTATACCTGCCGCGCCAACATCAGCGCGCGGTCGGCCGTCTCGTTGGCACCCCGCTCCTCGATCTTCTGCAATACGGCCAGCAGTTCCATGGACTCGATCTCATCCATGCGCCGGTCCCCCAGCCAGGGAAAGAGGTCTCGCTCAAGCTGTCGCTTCATCCGCTCAGCGTGGCCCGGACTCCAATTGCCAACCTGCTTGTCGTGCCATTCCAGAGCGACGGCCTTGAACGTGTCCCCTCCTTCACGCCACCCCTTGAGCTTCTCGAGTTTGCGAGCCTGGATGGGATCCACACCAGCAGCCCTCTGCATCTTGGCCGCATCTCGGGCTTGACGGGCAGCCGTCAGTGTGACAGTCGGATAACTGCCGAGCGCCAGCTGCTTTTCCTTCCCATCGACCCGGTACTTCAGAAACCAGCGCTTTGAGCCTTGCGGGCTAACTTGGAGGTACAGCCCGCCCGCATCGGCAAAGCGCGCCTGTTTACGATCAGGCGGACACGTGGCGTTGCGGCATCGGACATCGGTCAACATGGGGTACAGAACTCCGGGACAAGCGGGGGACGGACTGGGAACCAGTGGGCCAATCGTGCCCCCAGCAGGGGATTGAGGCAATTTAAGGGGGTACAGAGAGGAAATTCTACGGTTTTTGCCTCGCCATACCCCCATCCGCACCCCCACTTCGCTCTGGATGCAGTCGGACTGCATCACACTCACCTGGACAGTAAGTCGTTGATTTTCCAAAGAAAAAAGGCGTCCATCGGATTCCGATGGACGCCTTTGGACAGTGTGATGGTGGAGCTGGGGGGATTTGAACCCCCGTCCGCAAGCCTTCATCGCGCAGTTCTACATGTGTAGTGATCTGATTTGAGTCTCGCTTCCGGAGTCGCGCAGTCACACGCTAAACCGGACGCCAGCACCCTATTTTCTCGCCCCGACCCAAGGTACCCGGATCGGAGCCAGCCCATGTAATTATCCTTGCAGCCGGGAGGTCAGGATTGCTCCAGACCCCCTTGCCCAGCCCATCGGCCAACTGTTGCAAGGCTCACTGGCAATTAAGCAGCGAGTGCGAAACGTTCGTCGTTTGCAGTTAGTTTGTTTGAATCTGTTTTACGAGCGCATTCAGCTCGACATGCCCCGCTGCGACTCCGAACCCACGTCGAAACCAGTGCAGCCCCAAGCGACTCATTTTAGGCGCTATTGAGTAACTTCAAGAGCTCCAGGGGCGAAGAGATTGAGGCATCGGCTTTCCACAGCACCGCATCGGCCTGCGAACCCATGTAGCCGTAGGTGGCCGCCACGGTTCCCATGCCTGCGGCGCGGCCCGCGATGATGTCGCGCTCGTCGTCCCCCACGTAGATGCAGGCCTCGGGCGCCACGCCGAGACGGCGCGCCGCCTCGTGCAACGGCTCGGGGTGCGGCTTGGCGAACGGCGTGGTGTCGCCGCTCACGATCGCGCCGGCGCTCGCGAAGAGCGGCATCGCAGCGGTCAGCGGCTCGGTGAAGCGGGCCGACTTGTTGGTGACCACGCCCCAGCGCAGGCCGCGCTCGCGGATCGCCTCGATCAGCGGCGCCACACCGTCGAACACCAAGGTGTTGAGCAGCATGCGGCGTTCGTAGCCGACGTAGAACTCCTCGCGCAGCGCATCGAACTCCGGCGCATCGGGCGTGATGCCGAAGGCAATGCCGAGCATGCCGCGTGCGCCGGCGCCGGCCATCGGGCGGTAGCGCTCCAGCGGGTAAGGCGCCAGGCCGCGGTCGGTGCGCATCTTGTCGGCCGCCGCGCCCAGGTCGGGCGCGCTGTCGATCAGCGTGCCGTCGAGGTCGAACAGGATGGCCTGTGTGGTCGTGCTCCCGATCTTCATCATCCCTGCGCCTTCGGCAGCGCCGGCTTCTGGGTCGCGAAGAGGTAGTTGACGCTGGTGTCGGCGCTGAGCCAGTAGCGGCGGGTCAGCGGGTTGTATTCCATGCCCCGGGTATGGCGCAGGTCCAGGCGGGCGGCGCGGCAGTAGCCGGCCAGCTCGCTGGGGCGGATCAGCTTGGGATACTCGTGCGTGCCGCGCGGCAGCATGCCCAGGACGTACTCGGCGCCCACGATCGCCAGCATGAAGGACTTCAGGTTGCGGTTGATGGTCGAGAAGAACACCCAGCCGCCCGGCTTCACCAGGGTGGCGCAGGCCTGGATCACCGACGCCGGATCGGGCACGTGCTCCAGCATTTCCATGCAGGTAACGACATCGAAGCTGCCGGGCTGCTCGGCAGCGAGCGCCTCGGCACTGATTTCGCGGTACTTGACGCCGCGCGTCCCGGCTTCGAGGGCGTGCAGTTGAGCGACCTTGAGCGCCTTGGTCGCGAGGTCGACGCCCAACACGTCAGCGCCCTTGCGCGCCATCGAATCGGCCAGGATGCCGCCGCCGCAGCCGATATCGACCACGCGCTGGCCCGAAATAGGCGCAATACCGTCAATCCATTCCAGCCGCAATGGATTGATTTCGTGCAGCGGGCGGAATTCGCTCTCCAAATCCCACCACCGATGTGCGAGCTCCGAAAACTTGGCCAGTTCGGCCGGGTCTGCATTCACGTTTTCTGTCATGGGCCAATTATGAAGCGAGCAAAGCCCGGCTCGAACGCAATGGGCTTGCATCGGGCACGGCCGCAAATACCGCAGGCATAAAAAAACCCCGCCGAGGCGGGGTTTTCATTCGTCGATGGAATCGATCGATCAGTTGGCGCGGGTGCCAACCACTTCGATTTCCACGCGACGGTTCTTGGCGCGGCCTTCCTTGGTGCGGTTGTCAGCCACAGGCTGCTTCTCGCCCTTGCCTTCGGTGTAGACGCGGTTGCGTTCGATGCCCTTCGAGACCAGGAAGGCCTTGACGGCTTCGGCGCGACGCACCGACAGACGCTGGTTGTAGGCGTCAGTACCGATGGAGTCGGTGTGACCCACAGCGATGATGACTTCGAGGTTCACGCCACGGATCTTCTCGACCAGGTCGGTCAGCTTGGCGCGACCTTCGGGCTTCAGAACCGACTTGTCGAAGTCGAAGAAGGCGTCAGCAGCGAAGGTGACCTTCGAAGCAGCGACTTGTGCGGCAGGCGGAGCGACCGGAGCGCCAGGCGTGGGAGCCACAGCAGCCGGAGCAGCCGGAACCAGGGCGCCGTCGCAACCGGCGGCAGCCGTTGCGGGCGTCCAGTTGGCATCGCGCCAGCACAGTTCGTTCGTGCCGTTCTTCCAGACCAGTTCGCCGGTGCCGTTTTGCCAGTTGTCGATCGTAGGACCGCCGTTCGCAGCGGTGACACGGGTCTGCGCGCCGGCGGCAGTGGCGAGCGCAGCGACTGCAAACATCATCGCCACTTTATTCAGTTTCTTCATGGTTCTCCTCTTGGGGAAAAAGCCGCAGCCGCGCTGCGAATCAAGGACGCTTTAAGTGACCACCACCCAAAACGTTGAGACGATTGTGCCATAGGGTCTTTGGCAAACAGGCCGCTGGACGCCCCTGAAGCGTAGGACGGAGGCGGAATAGAGCCCTTGTGTTGCGGCGGTGCGACACCCCTCACAGCGTAAAATTTCGCCTTCCTGCCGCCAGCCTCTTGCTCATGACCTCCTTCGCCAAAGAAACCCTGCCCATCAGTCTCGAAGAGGAAATGCGCAGCAGCTACCTCGATTACGCCATGAGCGTGATCGTCGGCCGGGCGCTTCCCGACGCCCGCGACGGCCTCAAGCCGGTGCACCGGCGCGTGCTGTACGCGATGCACGAGCTCAACAACGACTGGAACCGGCCGTACAAGAAGTCGGCCCGTATCGTCGGTGACGTGATCGGTAAGTACCACCCGCACGGCGACCAGTCGGTCTACGACACCATCGTCCGGCTGGCCCAGGACTTCTCGATGCGCCACATGCTGGTCGACGGCCAGGGCAACTTCGGGTCGGTCGACGGCGACAACGCCGCCGCAATGCGTTATACGGAAATCCGGCTGGCCAAAATTGCGCATGAAATGCTGGCCGATATCGACAAGGAAACTGTCGACTTTCAGGACAATTACGACGGCTCCGAAAAAGAACCGAAAGTTTTGCCCAGCCAGCTGCCGAATTTGCTGGTCAATGGCTCCGGCGGTATTGCGGTCGGCATGGCCACCAATATCCCGCCGCACAACCTGAATGAAGTGGTGGATGCCTGCCTGTATCTGCTGCGCAATCCGCAGGCGAGCATCGACGAACTGATGGAAATCGTGCCGGCGCCCGACTTCCCCACCGCCGGCATCATCTACGGCATCAACGGCGTGAAGGACGGCTACCGCACAGGCCGCGGCAAGGTCGTGATGCGCGCCAAGTGCCACTTCGAGGACATCGACCGCGGCCAGCGCCAGGCGATCATCGTCGACGAGCTCCCCTACCAGGTCAACAAGAAGACGCTGCAGGAGCGCATGGCCGAGCTGGTGCACGAGAAGAAGATCGAAGGCATCAGCCATATCCAGGACGAGTCCGACAAGTCGGGCATGCGCCTCGTGATCGAGCTCAAGCGCGGCGAAGTGCCCGAGGTGGTGCTCAACAACCTCTACAAGCAGACCCAGTTGCAGGACACCTTCGGCATCAACATGGTGGCGCTGGTCGACGGCCAGCCCAAGCTGTGCAACCTGAAGGACCTGATCGAGGTCTTCCTGCAGCACCGCCGCGAAGTCGTCACGCGCCGCACCGTCTTCACGCTGCGCAAGGCCCGCGAACGCGGCCACGTGCTCGAAGGCCTGGCGGTGGCGCTGGCGAACATCGACGAGTTCATCCGCATCATCCGCGAATCGCCCACGCCGCCGGTCGCCAAGGCCGAGCTCATGACCCGCAGCTGGGACAGCAAGCTGGTGCGCGAGATGCTCACCCGTTCGCGTGCCGATGGCGGCGTGATCAACGCCGACGACTACCGCCCCGAAGGCCTGGAGCGCGAATACGGCATGGGCGGCGACGGCCTGTACCGCCTGTCGGAAACGCAAGCGCAGGAAATCCTGCAGATGCGCCTGCAGCGCCTGACCGGCCTCGAGCAGGACAAGATCGTTGCCGAGTACAAGGACGTCATGGCCGAGATCGACGACCTGCTCGACATCCTGGCCAAGCCCGAGCGCGTCTCGATCATCATTGGCGACGAACTCGGCGAGATCAAGCAGGAGTTCGGCCAGTCGAAGATCGGCGCCCGCCGCAGCCTGGTCGAGCACAGTGCCTACGACCTCTCGACCGAAGACCTGATCACGCCGACCGACATGGTCGTCACGCTCTCGCACAGCGGCTACATCAAGAGCCAGCCGCTGGGCGAGTACCGCGCGCAAAAGCGCGGCGGGCGCGGCAAGCAGGCCACGTCCACCAAGGACGACGACTGGATCGACCAGCTCTTCATCGCCAACACGCACGACTACATCCTGTGCTTCTCCAACCGCGGCCGGCTGTACTGGCTCAAGGTGTGGGAAGTGCCGGCAGGTTCGCGCGGCTCGCGCGGACGCCCCATCGTCAACATGTTCCCGCTGCAGGAAGGCGAGAAGATCAACGTCGCCCTCGCCCTCACCGGCGAGAAGCGCAACTTCCCGGCCGACCAGTACGTGTTCATGGCGACCTCGATGGGCACGGTCAAGAAGACGGCGCTCGACGAATTCAGCAACCCGCGTAAGGGCGGCATCATTGCCGTGAACCTCGATGAAGGCGACTACCTCATCGGCGCGGCGCTCACCGACGGCAAGCACGACGTGATGCTCTTCAGCGACAACGGCAAGGCCGTGCGCTTCGACGAGGAAGACGTCCGCCCGCTGGGCCGCAACGCCCGCGGCGTGCGCGGCATGTCGCTGGAGCCGGGCCAGGGCGTGATCGCCATGCTGGTGGCCGAGGACGAGCAGCAGAGCGTGCTCACCGCCACCGAAAATGGTTACGGAAAACGCACAAGCATTACCGAATACACGCGTCATGGCCGCGGAACCAAAGGCATGATCGCGATTCAACAGAGTGAGCGCAACGGCAAGGTCGTTGCCGCCACGCTCGTTCATGCGGACGATGAGATCATGCTCATCACCGACAAGGGTGTGCTCGTGCGCACCCGTGTGGCCGAGATTCGCGAACTGGGTCGGGCGACGCAAGGCGTCACGCTGATCGGGCTCGACGAAGGCGCCAAACTCAGCGGGCTTCAACGCATCGTCGAAAACGACGCGGTCGGCGAAAGCGAGCCGGACGCAGACGACACTTCCACATCTTCAACGGAGAATCCTCAGTGAAAAAACAACTCAAGCTCGCACTCCTGACCGCTGCCCTCGCTGGCTCGTCCATGGCCGCCATGGCCCAGGACAAGGCCACGCTGATCAAGCAGTTCATCGAGATCCAGCGCCCCGGCATCGAGTCGCTGGCACGCGGCCTGATCGAGCAGTCGAGCGCCCCCATCGCGCAAGCCGGTTCGCAGTACCTGCAGACCCAGGTGCCCGAAGCCAAGCGCGAATCCGCCGCCAAGGCCGCCGACGCCGAGCTGAAGAAGTACTTCGACGACGCCTACCCGCTGGTGCGCGACAAGGCCGTGCAGATTGCCCCTGGCGCCCTCACGCCCATCCTCGAGCAGAACTTCAGCGAAGACGAACTCAAGCAGCTGCTGGCCTGGATCAACTCGCCCCTGAGCAAGAAGTACCAGGAACTGAACCCGAAGATGCAGACCGCTCTGACGGAAAAGCTGGTGACCGAAACCCGCGCCACCATCGAACCCAAGATGCGCGCACTCGACACCAACGTCGCCAAGGCCCTCGGTGCTCCGACCGACGGCGCAGCAGCTCCCGCCAAGGCGCCCGCCGCCAAGGCTCCCGCCAAGAAGTAAAGCAACGTGACCCAGCAGCAGACGCCGGCCGGCAAGCGCCCCTACAACTTTTCGGCCGGTCCGGCTGCCATGCCGGAGGCAGTGCTGCAACGCGCCGCTTCCGAGATGCTCGATTGGCAGGGCAGCGGCATGAGCGTGATGGAGATGAGCCATCGCGGCAAGGAATTCGGTGCCATCTGCACCCAGGCCGAAGCCGACATCCGCACGCTGCTGGCCATCCCCTCGCACTTTCACATCCTGTTCATGCAGGGCGGCGGCCTCGGCGAGAACGCCATCGTGCCGCTGAACCTGTCGCGTGGCGGCGTTGCCGACTTCGTCGTCACCGGCAGCTGGAGCGCCAAGTCCCACAAGGAAGCGCAGCGCTACTGCACCGCCCGCGTGGCGGCCAGCAACGCCGACAACCAGCACACGCAGCTGCCCGATCCCGCCAGCTGGCAGCTGTCCGCCGATGCCTCGTACGTGCACGTGTGCAGCAACGAGACCATCAACGGCATCGAGTTCCAGCAACTGCCCGACCTGGCCGCGCTCGGCAGCAAGGCGCCGCTGGTCATCGATTTTTCTTCCCACGTCGCCTCGCGCAGCGTCGACTGGAGCCGCGTCGGCCTGGCCTTCGGCGGTGCCCAGAAGAACCTCGGCCCCGCCGGCCTGACCATCGTGGTCGTACGCGACGACCTGCTGGGCCATGCGCTCGAGATCTGCCCGAGCGCGTTCAACTACAAGACCGTGGCCGACAACCACTCCATGTACAACACCCCGCCGACCTGGGGCATCTACATGGCAGGGCTCACGTTCCAGTGGCTGCAGCAGCAGACCGAAGGCGAACTCACCGGCATCGCCGCCATGGAGCAGCGCAACATCGAGAAGGCGAAGCTGCTGTACGACTTCATCGACGGCTCCGACTTCTACGCCAACCGCATCGACGCCAACTGTCGTTCGCGCATGAACGTGCCGTTCTTCCTGGCCGACGAGGGGCGCAACGAGGCCTTCCTGGCCGGCGCGCGCGAAGCCGGACTGCTGCAGCTCAAGGGCCACAAGTCGGTCGGCGGCATGCGCGCGAGCATCTACAACGCCATGCCGCTGGCAGGGGTGCAGGCCTTGGTGGCCTACATGAGAGAATTCGAGCGATCGCATGCGTAGGCGCATGCCCTGTTGCTCGCACCGATGACCGCCTCTGCCCCCACACCACCTACCTCCCCCGACAATTCCGAAAGCCTGGCCGGTCTGCGCGTGCAGATCGACTCCCTCGACCAACGGCTGCTGAGCCTGCTCAATGAGCGCGCCCATGTGGCCGAGCTGGTCGGCGAGGTCAAGAAGCGCGAAGGCACGCCCTTCTTCCGCCCCGACCGCGTCGCCGCGGTCATCGACAAGATGCAGAAAAGCAATGGCGGTCCGCTCAAGGACCTCCATGTCGCAGCCATCTGGCGCGAGATCATGTCGGCCTGCCTAGCCCTCGAGTCGCCTCAGCGCGTGGCCGTGCTCGGCCCCGAGGGCACCTTCTGCGAACAGGCCGCCATCGAGTACTTCGGCGGCGCCGCGGACCTGATCTACTGCGCCAGCTTCGACGAGGTGTTCCACGCCACCGCCGCGGGCAGCGCCCAGTACGGCGTGGTCGGCGTCGAGAACTCGACCGAAGGCGTGGTCACGCGCTCGCTCGACCTGTTCCTGCACTCGCCCACCCATGTCGTCGGCGAAGTCAGCCTGCTGGTGCGCCATCACCTGATGCGCAGCAGCAATTCGCTCGAAGGTGTCGAGGCCGTGCTGGCCCATCCGCAGGCGCTGGCGCAGTGCCAGACCTGGCTGTCCAAGCACCTGCCCAACGCCGAGCGGCGCGCCGTGTCCAGCAACGCCGAAGGCGCGCGCCTAGCGGCCACCAACCCGGCCTGGGCCGCGCTGGCCGGCGAACGCGCCGCCACCCGCTTCGGCCTGCACATCGTGGCGCATGCCATCCAGGACGATTCGTACAACCGCACCCGTTTCTCGGTGATCTGCCTGCCGCAGACGCTGGCCATGCCGCCGGCCTCGGGCAAGGACTGCACGAGCCTGATCGTCTCGGTGCCCAACCGCCCCGGCGCGGTGCACGACCTGCTGGTGCCGCTGAAGGCCAACAACGTGTCGATGACGCGCTTCGAGTCGCGCCCCGCGCGCACCGGCCAGTGGGAGTACTACTTCTACATCGACCTCGACGGCCATCCCTCGCAGCCCAACGTGGCCGCGGCGCTGGCCGAACTGCGCGGCCTCTGCGCCTTCTACAAGGTGCTCGGCGCCTACCCGATCAAAGCCTGAGCCGAACGGACCGACGCGATGTTCGAGCAACTGGGATTGATCGGCTGCGGCCTCATGGGCGGCTCCTTTGCGCTCGCGCTCAAGCGCGCGAAGCTGGTGAAACGCGTGGTGGGCTACAGCAAGTCGCCCTCCACCACCGAGCGGGCGCGCCAGCTCGGCGTGATCGACGTGGCGGCGCCCTCGGCGCTGCTGGCGGTGTCGGGCGCCGACATCGTGCTGCTGGCCGTGCCGGTGGCCGCGTCGGAAGCCACCTTCAAGGCCATCCGCCACGGCATCTCGGCCGACACGCTGGTGATGGACGTGGGCTCGACCAAGGGCGACGTGATCGAGGCCGCACGCAACGGCCTGCAAAAGCAGTTCGCGAACTTCGTGCCGGCGCACCCGATCGCCGGCAAGGAAGTCTCCGGCATCGAGCATGCCGAAGCCTCGCTGTTCACCGGCCGCCAGGTCGTGCTGACCCCCGTCAAGACCACGCTGCGCTCCAACGTGCAGCGCGCGTCGCAGGTGTGGAGCGGCATCGGTGCCAACGTCGTCACCATGACGCACGAAGAGCACGACGCCGCCTTCGCCGCCGTGAGCCACCTGCCGCACCTGCTGGCCTTTGCCTACACCAACGCGCTCATCGGTCAGCCGCAGGGCGACCGCTTCCTGAGCCTCGCGGGACCGGGCTTTCGCGACTTCTCGCGCATCGCCGCCAGCGACCCCGTCATGTGGCGCGACGTGCTGCTCGCCAACCGCGAGCAGGTGCTGCAGCAGTCGCAGGCCTTCCGCAAGGCGCTGGAAGACCTCGAGACGCTGATGACCGCCGGCGACCTGCAGGGCCTGGAGCAATCCATTGCCGCCGCCAGCAAGGCACGCGCCGCCTGGAAGCCGAACTCGAGCACCGACGCTCTGGCCCAGCAGGACAGCTGACATGTTCTCGACCGCCTTCCTCGACCTTCCCCCTCTCGCGGGCGCCGCCGGCACGGTCCGGCTGCCGGGCTCCAAGAGCATCTCCAACCGCGTGCTGCTGCTGGCTGCGCTGGCCAGCGGCACCACCACGATCCACGACCTGCTCGATTCCGACGACACGCGCGTGATGCTCGACGCCCTGCGCGCGCTGGGCTGCGGCATCGAGCCGGCCGGCGCCTCGCTGCGCATCACGGGCCTGGGCGGCCAGCTGCCGCCGTCGTTGGGCGCGACGCTGCTGCCGCTGTTCCTGGGCAATGCCGGCACCGCCATGCGTCCGCTGACGGCGGCGCTGTCGCTGCTCGGCGGCGAGTTCGAACTCAGCGGCGTGCCGCGCATGCACGAGCGCCCGATCGGCGACCTGGTCGACGCCCTCACGCAGCTGGGCTGCCGCATCGACTACCTCGGCAACCCCGGCTACCCGCCGCTGCGCATCCACCCGGTGTCGCACGACGAGCTGGCGCTGGGCGCACCGATCCGCGTGCGCGGCGACGTGTCGAGCCAGTTCCTCACCGCCCTGCTGCTGGCGCTGCCGCTCGCGGCGGCCGACGACATCGTGATCGAGGTGGTCGGCGAGCTGATCTCCAAGCCCTACATCGAGATCACGCTGAACCTGCTGGCACGCTTCGGCATCACGGTGCAGCGCGACGGCTGGGAGCGCTTCACCATCCCCGCCGGCAGCCGCTACAGCTCGCCGGGCGAGATCCACGTCGAGGCGGACGCCTCTTCTGCTAGCTATTTCATAGCGCTCGGCGCCATCGCAACGGGAGTTTCGGGGCAGAACGGCATCCGCATCGAAGGCGTCGGCGCGGCCTCGATCCAGGGCGACATCCGCTTCATCGACGCCGCCCAACAGATGGGCGCGCGGGTCGACAGCGGCCCGAACTGGCTCGAAATCCGCCGCGGCGCCTGGCCGCTCAAGGCCATCGATCTCGACGCGAACCACATCCCCGACGCCGCCATGACGCTGGCCGTCATGGCGCTGTACGCCGACGGCCCCACCACGCTGCGCAACATCGCGAGCTGGCGCGTGAAGGAAACCGACCGCATCGATGCCATGGCGAACGAGCTGCAAAAGCTCGGCGCGACGGTCGAGGCCGGGCCTGATTTCATCCGCGTCCATCCGCTGCCCGCCGCCGGCTGGCGGCCCGCCAGCATCCGCACCTACGACGACCACCGGGTCGCCATGTGTTTTTCGCTCGCGGCCTTCAATCCGGCCGGCGTGCCGGTGCGCATCCTCGAGCCGCACTGCGTCGCCAAGACCTTCCCCGACTACTTCGAGACCCTGTTCTCGGTGGCCGAGGCCGCCGAAGTGCCCGTGATCTGCATCGACGGCCCGACCGCCTCGGGCAAGGGCACGCTGGCCGCCGAGGTGGGGCGCCTGCTGGGCTATCACTACCTCGATTCGGGCTCGCTGTACCGAGTGACCGGGCTTGCTGCGCGCCGCGCCGGCCTGGAGGCCACGGCCGCGAACGAAGCGCAGATCGCCGCGCTCGCCGCCGCCCTGCCCCTGCAGTTCACCGAGGGCAAGGTGCTGCTGGCCGGCGAAGACGTGAGCGACGACATCCGCACCGAAGCCGCCGGCATGGACGCCTCCCGCGTCTCCGCGCTGCCCGCCGTGCGCGAGGCGCTGCAAGACCTGCAACACCGCTTTCGCCGCCTGCCCGGCCTGGTGGCCGACGGGCGCGACATGGGCACCGTGATCTTCCCCGACGCGGCGCTCAAGGTGTTCCTCACGGCGGGTGCCGCCCAGCGCGCCGAACGGCGGCATAAGCAGTTGATTTCAAAGGGTATTTCGACTACACTCGACAGTCTTCGCTCCGACTTGGAAGCACGTGACGCCCGGGACTCTTCCCGCAGCGTTGCACCTCTGAAGCCGGCGCAGGACGCTCGCCACCTCGACAACTCCCAGCTGTCCATCGAACGCTCGATCGACACGGTGTTGAACTGGTGGCAAGAAATTCAACCGTTCAAGTCCGCTTGAGCGGATTGAAGTGCAGCCTTTCAAGTCCGCTTGAAAGGCTTGCGTCTCCCGGGTGTTCCGGGTGGCGCCTACCGCTCCAGCAGGCTCCTTCCGCGCGACAGCGCACCGGCCTGCTGGTTGTTCAACCAACCGGGCTCACGCCCACAACCTAACCGCCGTCTACAGACCCACAGCAGCCGCACGCAATTTCGCAAGAGCGCCTGCCAACCCTGCCTGACGGAAGGAACCATAAATGTCTGAATCTTTTGCCGACCTATTCGAAGAGTCCCTGAAGCGTTCCGAAATGCGCAGCGGCGAGGTCATCACCGCCGAAGTCGTGCGTGTCGAACACAACCACGTCGTCGTCAACGCCGGTCTGAAGTCCGAAGCGTATGTGCCGATCGAAGAGTTCAAGAACGACAAGGGCGAACTCGAAGTCCAGGCCGGCGATTTCGTTTCCGTTGCCATCGGCAGCGTTGAAAACGGCTACGGCGACACCATCCTCTCGCGCGACACCGCCAAGCGTCTGGCTTCGTGGCTCGCCCTCGAGAAGGCCCTGGAATCGGGCGACTTCGTCACCGGCACCACCAGCGGCAAGGTCAAGGGCGGTCTCACCGTCCTGGTCAACGGCATCCGCGCGTTCCTGCCGGGTTCGCTGATCGACACGCGTCCGATCAAGGACCTGACCCCGTACGAAAACAAGACCCTCGAATTCAAGGTCATCAAGCTCGATCGCAAGCGCAACAACGTCGTGCTGTCGCGCCGTGCCGTGGTCGAAGCCAGCATGGGCGAAGAACGCGCCAAGCTGATGGAAACCCTGAAGGAAGGCGCAGTCGTGCGCGGCGTGGTCAAGAACATCACCGAATACGGTGCGTTCGTGGACCTCGGCGGCATCGACGGCCTGCTGCACATCACCGACATGGCATGGCGCCGTGTCCGCCACCCGAGCGAAGTCGTTCAGGCCGGCCAGGAAATCACCGCCAAGATCCTCAAGTTCGACACCGAAAAGAACCGTGTCTCGCTGGGTCTCAAGCAAATGGGTGACGACCCGTGGATGGGCGTTTCGCGCCGCTACCCGCAATCGACCCGCCTGTTCGGCAAGGTCACGAACATTGCCGACTACGGCGCGTTTGTCGAACTCGAACCCGGCATCGAAGGCCTGGTGCACGTCTCCGAAATGGACTGGACCAACAAGAACATCGCTCCGAACAAGATCGTCTCGCTGGGCGACGAAGTCGAAGTCATGGTTCTGGAAATCGACGAAGACAAGCGCCGCATCAGCCTGGGCATGAAGCAGTGCAAGGCCAACCCGTGGCAAGAGTTCGCGCAAAACACCAAGCGTGGCGACCGCGTCAAGGGCCCGATCAAGTCGATCACCGACTTCGGCGTGTTCGTGGGTCTGGCTGCCGGCATCGACGGCCTGGTTCACCTCTCGGACCTCTCGTGGAACGAAACCGGCGAAACCGCCGTTCGCAACTACAAGAAGGGCCAGGAAGTCGAAGCGATCGTGCTGGCTGTCGATGTCGACCGCGAGCGCATCTCGCTGGGCATCAAGCAGCTCGACAGCGATCCGTTCACCACGTTCACCACCGTGAACGACAAGGGCCAGATCGTGACCGGCAAGGTCAAGACCGTGGACGCCCGCGGCGCTGAAATCGACCTCGGCGAAGACATCATCGGCTACCTGCGTGCTTCGGAAATCTCGCGCGACCGCGTCGAAGATGCCCGCAACGTGCTCAAGGAAGGCGACGAAGTCACGGCCATCGTGGTGAATGTGGATCGCAAGACCCGCAACATCCAGCTGTCGATCAAGCAGAAGGACATGGTCGACGAGCAAGGCGCCATGGCCAGCCTGAGCCAGCAGTCGGCACGCGAAAACGCGGGCACGACCAGCCTGGGCGCCCTGCTGCGCGCCAAGCTCGACAACAGCGACAACAAGTAAGCTGAGTCCGAAGACAGAGGCAGGCCCCCGGGGCCGCTCTGTCTTTTTTTTCGTCCACGTTTTTCGTTTATGTTTGGCCTATGACCCGCTCAGACCTCGTCGAAGAACTCGCCGCCCGTTTCGCGCAGCTCACGCACCGCGATGCCGAATACGCCGTCAAGACCATCCTGGACGCCATGAGCGACGCGCTGGTGCGCGGCCATCGCATCGAGATCCGTGGCTTCGGCAGCTTCTCGGTCAACCGCCGTCCGCCGCGCATCGGCCGCAACCCGCGTTCGGGCGAGAGCGTGCAGATTCCCGAGAAGCGCGTGCCGCACTTCAAGCCGGGCAAGGCGCTGCGCGAAGCCGTCGACGCGAAGACCGCCGAACTCGATGCAGGCAAGGAAGCCGCCGGCCGCAAGGCCTGATGCAAATGAATGCAAACGTAGAATGCTCCCGGCAACGGGAACAGCTATGAAGTACCTCCTGTGGCTGCTCAAGGCAGCCATTTTTTTTACGCTCTTCGCCTTCGCGCTGAACAACCAGCACGACGCGACCGTCTACTTCTTCTTCGGAACCCACTGGCGCGCGCCGCTGGTGCTCGTCGTGCTCGCGGCCTTTGCCGGCGGGCTCGTGGTCGGCGCGCTGGGCATGCTGCCCGGCTGGTGGAAACACCGCTCCGCCGCGGCGCAAGTGCCTGCGACCACCGAAGCCCCCTCGCCCGCACCGCTGGCCACTGCGACCGCCTCCGCGGCAACGCCGTCCATCTCCGCCACCGACCTTCCCGCCGTACGTCAACATGGACTTTGATCCCAGCTGGCTGCTGATCGGCCTGCCCGTCGCCTTCGTGCTGGGCTGGCTCGCATCGCGCTTCGACATCCGCCAGCTCAAGCTCGAGAACCGGCAGGCACCCAAGGCCTACTTTCGCGGCCTGAACTTCCTGCTCAACGAGCAGCAGGACCAGGCCATCGACGCCTTCATCGAGGCCGTGCAGAACGACCCCGACACGCAGGAGCTGCACTTCGCGCTCGGCAACCTGTTCCGCCGCCGCGGCGAGTACCAGCGCGCCGTGCGCGTGCACGAGCACCTGCTGGGGCGCGGCGACCTGAGCCGTGCCGACCGCGAGCGCGCGCAGCATGCGCTGGCGCAAGACTTCCTGCGCGCCGGCCTGCTCGACCGCGCCGAAGCGGCGCTACAGAAGCTCGAAGGCACGCGCTACGAGAACGAGGCCCGCCTCGCGCTGCTGGCCATCTACGAACGCTCGCGCGAATGGGCGCAGGCCGCCGACGTGGCACAGAAGCTCGACGAGTCCGACCAGGCCAGCTACAGCACGCGCCGCGCCCACCACCTGTGCGAGCAGGCCAACGAACGCGTGGCGGCCGGCGACCTGCAAGGCGCCGGCGACCTGCTCACGCAGGCCCGCGCCCTGGCGCCGCAGGCACCGCGCCCGGCCATCGACACCGCCACCTTGCAACTGCGCAACGGCGAAGCCGCCGCGGCCTTCGACACGCTCGAAGGGCTCAGCGACACGGCGCCGCTGGCACTGCCGCTGTACGCCGCAGCACTGCAGAAGGCCGCCGTGGCCGCGCAGCGCGAAGGCGAGGCGCTGGCATTGCTGCAGCGGCGCTATGCCGAGTCACCGTCGATCGACGTGCTCGAGGCGCTGATCGCGCTCGGCGGCACGCCGGCCCGCACGGCATCGGACACGCCTGCCGAAGAAGCGCCCGCCCCCACGCCGCGCGACAGCTACATCGCCCACCTCGCACACCAGCCCTCGCTCGTCGCGGCATCGCGCTGGCTGGCCGGCGAGCGTTTCGAGCACGAGCAGTTCCATCCGCAGGTGCAACGCGCGCTCGACCAGGCCACCCGTCCGCTCATGCGCTACCGCTGCGCGGCCTGCGGCTTCGAGGCGCACCAGTACTTCTGGCACTGCCCCGGCTGCCAGGCCTGGGACAGCTACCCGCCGCGGCGCGTGGAAGAACTCTGACCACGGTTCGGAACAATCGTCACACGGGGCCCTGGGCCCCGTTTTCACGTCAACTGCCGCGTTCGCCCTCTCGTTGAGCCGAAGCCGATATTCCTGTCGGCATAGCCATACCAACGATTGAAGAGGGAGTTTTCACCATGTTCAAGAAAGTCATCGCCACGCTCGCCATGTGCTTCGCGGCCGTCTCGTTCGCCGCCGTCGATGCCAACAAGGGCAGCGCCGCCGACCTCGACGGCCTCAAGGGCGTCGGCCCGTCGCTGTCCAAGCGCATCCTCGACGCCCGCAAGGAAGGCGAGTTCAAGGACTGGCCCGACCTCATGCAGCGCGTGAAGGGCGTGAAGGAAAAGAGCGCGGCCAAGCTGTCGGCTGAAGGCCTGACGGTCAACGGCCAGAGCTTCAGCGGCGCGGCGGCCCCGGCCAAGGCGGGCAAAGCCGCCAAGGTGGCCGAAGCGAAACCCGCCAAGCAGTGACACTGCCCTGACACGAAGAAACCGCCCCTGAGGCGGTTTTTTTACGCCCGCACCTGGTGCCGCATCGACACCACATGACAGGGAAATGCCTCAGCGAATGGCCCGGAATTTGCACGTATGCTTTTCTTTCATTCAGCTTTGACTACATTCCGGAGCGCGTCCATGAATCACAAGTTCGGCATTGCCCTGGCGGGCCTCACCCTTGGCGCCGCCGCCTTCGCGCAAACCAAGTGGGACCTGCCCACCGCCTACCCCGCGACCAACTACCACACCGAGAACATCACGCAGTTCGCCAAAGACGTGGACGCGGCCACCGGCGGCAAGCTGAAGATCACGGTGCACGCCAACGCGTCGCTGTTCAAGGCACCCGAGATCAAGCGCGCCGTGCAAAGCGGCCAGGCCCAGGCCGGCGAGATCCTGCTGGCCAACTACGCCAACGAGAACCCGATCTACGCGCTGGACGGCGTGCCCTTCCTGGCCACCACCTATCCCGAAGCCCGCAAGCTCTACGACGCCTCCAAGCCCGCGATGGACAAGCTGCTGGCCGCCCAAGGCATCAAGGTGCTGTTCGTGGTGCCATGGGCGCCGCAGGGCATCTACACCAAGAAGGAGATCGGCTCGGTGGCCGACCTGCGCGGCATCAAGTGGCGCGCCTACAGCCCGGCCACGGCCAAGATCGCCGAGCTCATCGGCGCGCAGCCGGTGCAGATTCAGCAGGCCGAACTGAGCGCCGCCATGGCCACCGGTGTGATCGAGAGCTACATGAGCTCAGGCTCCACCGGCTACGACACCAAGACCTTCGAGCACATCAAGAACTTCTACGACACGCAGGCCTGGATTCCGAAGAACGCGATCCTCGTGAATGCCAAGGCGTTCGATGCGCTCGATGCGACCACCAAGGCGGCAGTGACCAAGGCCGCAGCCGACGCCGAGGCGCGCGGCTGGAAGGTCGCGCAGGAGAAGAACGACGAATACAAGCGCCTCTTGGCCGAGCGCGGCATGAAGATCCACAAGCCCTCGCCCAAGCTGGACACCGACATGCGCCAGGTCGGCGGCATCATGCAGGCCGACTGGCTCAAGGCCGCCGGTGCCGACGGCGCGGCGATCGTCGACGCCTACAAGAAGAAGTAAGCCGTGAGGCGCTTCCTCGACCGCCTGTACAACGGTGCCGGCGCGCTCGGCGCGTTCTGCGTGTTCCTGATCTTCGTGCTGATGATCGTGGCCGGCGTGGGCCGGCAGATGAACTGGCACGTGAGCGGGCTCAACGACGCGGTGGCCTGGCTGTGCGCGGCGGCGGCCTTCTTCGCGATGGCGCACGCTTTTCGCCACGGCGACTTCGTGCGCGTCACGCTGCTGCTCGATGCCGTGCCGCCCAAGGTGCGCCGCGTGCTCGACGTGGCCTGCCTGCTGGTCGCCGCCGTGTCGGTGGCCTACCTGACCTACTGGGCCACCAGCTTCACGTACGAGAGCTACGAGTTCAAGGAGATGGCCACGGGCCTGCTCGTGATCCCGATCTGGATTCCGCAGTCGAGCTTCGTGATCGGCTGCTGGCTGCTGCTCATCGCCATGGTCGACGAACTCGTCGGCGTGGTGCGCGGCGAGAAACCCAGCTACCAGCGCGCCGTCGAAGAGCGCCATGCTGCGGGCGACTTCTCCTCCGACGTCTGAACGACAACAACAAAAGACACCGATGCTCGAAACCCTTCTGATGGGCGCGCTGCTGCTCGGCATCATGCTGTTGCTGCTCGCCGGCGGCGTCTGGATCGCCATGACCCTGGCCATCGTCGGCTGGGTCGGCCAGGCCTTCTTCACCAACACCCTGCCCGGCAAGAACCTGTTCTCGGCCTTCTGGGAAAGCAATGCGAGCTGGGAGCTCGCGGCGCTGCCGCTGTTCATCTGGATGGGCGAGATCCTCTTCAGAACCAAGCTCAGCGAGGAGATGTTCGAAGGCCTGCGGCCGTGGCTCAACCGCGTGCCCGGCCGGCTCATGCACACCACCATCCTCGGCTGCGGCGTGTTCGGCTCGGTCTCGGGCTCCTCGGCCGCCACCTGCGCGACCATCGCCAAGGTGGCACTGCCCGAGCTCAAGCGCCGCGGCTACAACGAGAAGCTGGCCATCGGCTCGCTGGCCACGGCTGGCACGCTGGGCATCCTGATCCCGCCCTCGATCACCATGGTGGTGTACGCGGTGGCGGCCGACGCCTCGATCATCCGCATCTTCCTGGCCGGCTTCCTGCCGGGCTTTTTGCTGATGCTGCTGTTCTCGGGCTACATCGGCTGGTGGAGCCTGCGCCACCCCGACCAGGTGCCGCCGGCCGATCCACCGACCACCTTCATGGAGAAGATCAGGCTGTCGGGCAACCTCATCCCGTGCGCGCTGCTGATCGTGTTCATCGTCTGGGTGCTGGTGGCCGGTTGGGCCACGGCCACCGAGTGCGCGGCCTTTGGGGTGCTGGGCTCGCTGGCCATCGCGGCCTATGGCAAGAGCCTGACCTGGCAGAACTTCAAGGACGGGATCATGGGCGCCACGCGCACCAGCTGCATGATCATGTTCATCCTGGCCGGGGCTGCGTTCCTGACCAAGACCATGGCCTTCACCGGCATCCCGCGCGAGCTGGCCGAGTGGGTCGACAGCATGCACCTGTCGCCCTATGCGCTGATCGGCGCGCTGGTGGTGGTGTACCTGGTGCTGGGCACGGCGCTGGACGGCATCTCGATGATCGTGCTGACCAGCGCGGTGGTGCTGCCGATGATCCAGAAGGCGGGCTTCGATCTGGTCTGGTTCGGCATCTTCGTGGTGCTGCTGGTCGAGATCGCCGAGGTCACGCCGCCGGTGGGCTTCAACCTGTTCGTGCTGCAGAACATGACCGGAAAAGACAGCAACGTGATCGCCAAGGCGGCGATTCCGTTCTTCTTCTGCCTCGTGCTGTGCATCGCGCTGATCACGCTGTTCCCGGGTATCGTCACGATCCTGCCCGACCTGGTGATGGGCAAGGAGAAATGACAGTGCGACGACGACAAGGGAACGGATGCCTCCTCTATTGCCGGTTCTAGCGATCTGCGTGGGCGCCTCGTGCGGCGCCCTCGCCCGCTGGGGCCTGGGCCTGTGGCTCAACACCGGCGGCCCCGTGCCCTACGGCACGCTGGCCGCCAACCTCGTCGGCGGCTACCTCGTCGGCGTGGCCGTGGCCGTCTTCCAGGCGCTGCCGCAGCTCGACCCGGTGTGGCGGCTGCTGCTCATCACCGGCTTCCTCGGCGGACTCACGACCTTCTCGAGCTTCTCGGCCGAAGTGGTCGCGCTGCTGCTCGGCGGACGACCCTTGCTGGCGCTGGGCACCGGCCTGCTGCACCTGTGCGGCTCGCTGGTGCTGACCTGGCTGGGCATCCGCAGCGTGCAGCTCGTGCTGGCTGCGTGACAGCGAAAAAACTGCCCGTGCTCCTGCGGTTATAGACAGGGGCTCTCCAGAGGGTCGGTCGATAGAATCGACCCCCGATGCCCCTCGCCCTTCTCGTCGCACTCCCCTTTCTTGCCAGCGTGCTGGCCGCGTTGATGCCGTCCAACGCGCGCAACCGGGAGTCGACCCTTGCAGGGCTCGTCGCATTGGGCTGCGCGATCCAGGTCGCCTGGCTCTTTCCGCAGATCGCACACGGCAACGTGCTGCGCCAGGAGATCGAGTGGCTGCCCGCCCTCGGCCTGAACCTCGTGTTCCGCCTCGACGGCTTCGCGTGGCTGTTCTGCATGCTGGTGCTGGGCATCGGCGCGCTGGTGGTGCTCTATGCGCGCTACTACATGTCGGCCTCCGACCCGGTGCCGCGCTTCTTCTCGTTCTTCCTCGCGTTCATGGGCGCGATGATGGGCGTGGTGCTCTCGGGCAACCTGATCCAGATGGTGCTGTTCTGGGAGCTCACCAGCCTCTTCTCCTTCCTGCTCATCGGCTACTGGCACCACCGGCGCGACGCGCGGCGCGGCGCGCGCATGGCGCTCACCGTCACCGGCGCGGGCGGGCTGTGCCTGCTGGCCGGCGTGCTCGTGCTGGGCCGCATCGTCGGCAGCTACGAGCTCGACATCGTGCTGGCCTCGGGCGACATCATCCGCGCGCACGCGCTGTACCCGGTGGCACTGGTGCTGATCCTGCTCGGCGCGTTCACCAAGAGCGCGCAGTTTCCGTTCCACTTCTGGCTGCCGCGCGCGATGGCCGCGCCCACGCCGGTGTCGGCCTACCTGCACTCGGCCACCATGGTGAAGCTGGGCGTGTTCCTCATGGCGCGCCTGTGGCCCGTGCTCTCGGGCACCGAGCAGTGGTTCTGGATGGTGGGCGGCGCGGGCGCGATCACGCTGCTTCTGGGTGGCTTCGCGGCCATGTTCCAGCGCGACCTGAAGGCGCTGCTGGCCTACTCGACCATCTCGCACCTGGGCCTCATCACGCTGCTGCTGGGCCTGAACAGCCCGCTGGCGGCGGTCGCGGCAGTGTTCCACGTGATGAACCACGCGACCTTCAAGGCCTCGCTGTTCATGGCGGCCGGCATCATCGACCACGAGACCGGCACGCGCGACATCCGCAAGCTCAGCGGCCTGATGCGCCTCATGCCCATCACGGGCACGCTGGCCATCATCGCCAGCGCCTCGATGGCCGGCGTGCCGCTGCTCAACGGCTTCCTCTCGAAGGAAATGTTCTTCGCCGAGACCGTCTTCATCCAGGCCACGCCCTGGATCGACTTCAGCCTGCCGGTCATCGCCACCCTCGCGGGCATCTTCAGCGTGGCGTACTCGGCGCGCTTCGTGTTCGACGTGTTCTTCGGCCCGCCCTGCGGCCCCGACGTGCCCAAGCCCCCGCACGAGCCGCCGCACTGGATGCGCGTGCCGGTCGAGCTGCTGGTGCTGGTGTGCCTGGTGGTGGGCGTGGCGCCGGCCTGGTCGGTCGGCCCGATGCTCGCGGCCGCGGCCACGCCGGTGGTCGGCGGCACGCTGCCCGTCTACAGCCTGGCCGTGTGGCACGGCTTCAACCTGCCGCTGATGATGAGCTTCGTCGCGCTGGCAGGCGGCGCCGTGCTCTACCTGCTGCTGCGCCGTCCGCTGGGCAGCGGGCGCCTGGAGCACACGCCGCTGCTGCACCGCTTCGACGGGCAGCTCATCTTCGAACACCTGATCGCGCTGCTGAGCGAAGCCGGCCGGCGCAGCCGCCGCCTCTTCGGCACGCGCCGCCTGCAATGGCAGCTGCTGTGGCTGGTGGTGGTGGCCGTGGCCGGCGCCGCGGCCTCGCTGTGGACCACGCCGGCCGAGCGCGGCACGCGCGAGCTGCTGCCGTTCTCGCCGATGTTCGCGATGACCTGGCTCATCGGCTGCACCTGCGCCGTGGCCGCCGCCTGGCAGGCCAAGTTCCACCGGCTCGCGGCGCTGATGCTGGCCGCGGGCGCCGGGCTGGTCTCATGCGTCACCTACATCTGGTTCTCGGCGCCCGACCTTGCACTCACGCAGCTGGTGGTCGAGGCCGTGACCACGGTGCTCATCCTGCTCGGCCTGCGCTGGCTGCCGATGCGCAGCAAGGACGTGGTGCAGCCCGCGCGCATGCGGCTGCGCCCCTGGGGCCGGCGCGGGCGCGACCTGCTGGTGGCCAGCATCGCCGGCTGCGGCATGGCGGCGCTGGCCTGGGCGATGATGACGCGCACCTTCCCGCAGAGCATCTCGCCCTTCTTCCTCGAGCGCGCGCTCACCGAAGGCGGCGGCACCAACGTGGTCAACGTGATGCTGGTCGACTTCCGCGGCTTCGACACCTTCGGCGAGATCACGGTGCTGGGCATCGTGGCGCTCACCGTGTATGCGCTGCTGCGGCGCTTCCGCCCGGCCATCGAATCGATGGCGCTGCCCATTCAGCAGCGGCTGCAGGTCGACGACGGCAGCAGCGACCTGCTGAACCCGCGCCGCGCCACCGACTCTGCCATCGGCTATCTGATGGTGCCGGCCGTGCTGGTGCGCCTCGTGCTGCCGGTGGCCGTGCTGGTGTCGGTGTATTTCTTCATGCGCGGCCACAACGCGCCCGGCGGCGGCTTCGTCGCGGGGCTGGTGATGTCGGTGGCGCTGGTGCTGCAGTTCATCGTCTCGGGCACCGAGTGGGTGGAAGAACACCTGCGCATCTACCCGCGCCGCTGGATCGCCATCGGCCTGCTGTTCGCGCTCGCCACCGGCGGCGGCGCGATCGTGTTCGGCTACCCGTTCCTCACCACGCACACCGCGCACGTGCACGTGCCGCTGCTGGGCGACATGCACGTGCCCAGTGCCCTCTTCTTCGACATCGGCGTGTTCGCGCTGGTGCTCGGCGCCACCATGCTGATCCTGACCGCGCTGGCCCACCAGTCCATCCGAAGCCACCGCTGGGCCGACGAGCAAGAAGAGAAAGAAGCGCAGGCCCGCGCGGCCGCCGAAGCCGAAGAAGCGGCTGCCGCCACCGGAGGGGCCCGCTGATGGAAATCGTGCTGGCCATCGCCATCGGCGTGCTCACCGGCTCGGGCGTGTACCTGCTGCTGCGTCCGCGCACCTTCCAGGTCATCATGGGCCTGACGCTCATCTCGTACGCGGTCAACCTGTTCATCTTCAGCATGGGCCGGCTCAAGGTCGACAGCGAGCCGGTGCTGGTCGAAGGCTTCAAGGCCACGCTGGCCAACACGGCCGACCCGATGCCCCAGGCGCTGGTGCTCACGGCGATCGTGATCGGCTTCGCGATGACCGCCCTGTTCCTCGTCGTGATGCTCGCCTCGCGCGGCCTGTCGGGCACCGACCACGTGGACGGTGAAGAGCGGGAGGCGGTCGAATGAACGACGTGTTCCACCTGCTCGACCGCTTCCTCGAATTCAGCATGCCGCACCTGGTGGCGGTGCCCATCCTCGTGCCCATGCTCACGGCGGCGCTGATGCTGCTGATGAACGAGAACCACCGGCGCACCAAGTCCTTCCTCAGCGTGGTCTCGGGCCTGGTCGGCCTGCTGGCCGCGCTCGCGCTGCTGCGCTGGGTGAACGCGGCCGACACCGGCGGCGGCCCGGGCTCCATCGGCGTGTACCTGCCGGGCAACTGGCGCGCGCCCTTCGGCATCACGCTGGTGGCCGACCGGCTCTCGACCATGATGGTCGCGCTCACGGGCGTGGTGGCCTTCGCGGCCTCGATCTACTCCACCTCGCGCTGGGACCGCGCGGGCGTGCACTTTCATCCGCTGCTGCAGCTGCAGCTCATGGGCCTGAACGGCGCCTTCCTCACGGGCGACCTGTTCAACCTGTTCGTGTTCTTCGAGGTGATGCTGGCCGCCTCGTACGGCCTGCTGCTGCACGGCTCGGGCCGGCTGCGCGTGCGCGCCGGGCTGCACTACATCGCGATCAACCTCGCGGCCTCGTCGCTGTTCCTGATCGGCGCAGCCATCCTGTACGGCGTGACCGGCACGCTCAACATGGCCGACCTGGGCGCGCGCATCGCCGAGCTCGCGCCGGGCGACCGCGGCCTGGTGCACGCCGCCGCGGCCATCCTGGCCACCGCGTTCTTCGCCAAGGCGGGCGCGTGGCCGCTGAACTTCTGGCTGGTGCCGGCCTACAGCGCGGCCGTGTCGCCGGTGGGCGCGGTGTTTGCGCTCCTGACCAAGCTCGGCGTGTACACCGTGCTGCGCCTGTGGACCGTGCTGTTCGCGCCCGACACCGGCGCCTCGGCCGCCTTCGGGCAGGCCGCGCTGGTGGGCGTGGGGCTGGCGACGCTGTTCGTCGGCGCCATCGGCATCGTCGGCACGCAGCGGCTGTCGAACCTCGCGGGCTTCAGCGTGCTGGTGTCGGCGGGCACGCTGCTGGCCGCCGTCGGGCTGGGCGATCCGGCCGTGTGGGCGGGTGCGCTGTATTACATGCTGAGCTCGACGCTCGCGGTGGCGGCCTTCTTCCTGCTGATCGACATGATCGAGCGCTGGCGCAATGCGGGCATGAGCGTCGCGCCGCACGAGGCGGCGGGCAACGCGCCCTTCCTGGCCGAAGACCTGCGCGCGCTCGACGACGTGAACCTCGACGACGACGCCCAGGCGCTCTACGGCCGCGCCATTCCGGCGGGCGTGGCCTTCCTGGGCCTGAGCTTCATGCTGTGCACGCTGCTGCTGGCGGGCCTGCCGCCGCTGTCGGGCTTTGTCGGCAAGTTCGCGATGCTCTCGGGCCTGCTCGACGGCAGGACCGTGGCCTCGGCCGGCTGGACCTTCCTGGGCCTGCTGATCGTCTCGGGCTTTCTCTCGCTGATCGCGCTGAGCCGCACCGGCATCCGCCATTTCTGGACGCAGCCCCACGCCACCATGCCCTCGCTGCCCGCGCTGGAGGTGCTGCCGGTGGCCGCCCTGCTCGCGGCCTGCGTGGCGCTCACGGTCTGGGCCGAACCCGTGATGCAGCACGCGCAGGCCACCGCGGGCGGCCTGCGCACGCCCACCGCGTACCGCAACGCCGTGCTGGGCGCCAAGCAGGTGCCGAACCCGGTGCCCGCGAAGGCGGAGGCCCAGCCATGAAGCGCCTGATGCCGTCCCCGCCGCTGTCGTTCGCGCTGTTCGTCATCTGGCTGCTGCTCAACCAGTCGCTCGAGGCGGCCACGCTGCTGTCGGCCGCGCTGCTCGCCATTGCCGTGCCGCTGATCACCAAGGGCCTGCGCCCCGCCACCGTGCGCATGCGCCGGCCCGGCGTGGCGCTGCGGCTGTCGTTCCTCGTCACCTTCGACATGCTGAAGTCGGCGTACGACGTGGCGCGGCTGCTGCTCACGCGCCGCACCGCCGACATCTCGGCGCGCTTCGTGCAGATTCCGCTGGACATGCGCGACCCCAACGGCCTCGCCGTGCTCGCGATGATCATGTGCCTCACGCCCGGCACGGCCTGGGGCGAGGTGTCGTTCGACCGCACCACGCTGCTGATCCACGTGTTCGACCTCGAGGACGAGGCGGCCTTCATCGCCCTGATCAAGACCCGCTACGAACGTCCGCTGATGGAGATTTTCGAATCATGACGCCTGTTCTCTTCTGGGCCCTGAAGGCCGCGCTCTTCCTGCTGGCCGTGGCGATGCTGTGCGCGCTCTTTCGCCTGCTGGCCGGCCCGTCCGCGCAGGACCGCGTGATGGCACTCGACTGCCTCTACATCAACGGCATGCTGATGATGCTGGTGCTGGGCATCAACTACGCGAGCAGCGTGTACTTCGAGGCGGCGATGCTGGTGGCGCTGTTCGGCTTCGTGGGATCGACCTCGATCGCCAAGTTCTTGCTGCGCGGGGAGGTCATCGAATGAGCGCCACTGCACTTCCTCTTTGGGCCGAGATCATCACCGCCGTGTTCGCCGTGCTGGGCGCGGCCTTCGCGGCCATCGGCTCCTTCGGCCTGGTGCGCATGCCCACCTTTTTCCGCCGCATCCATGCGCCCACGCTGGGCGCCACCGTGGGCGCCTGGTGCCTGACGGTGGCCACCATCGCCTACTTTTCGGTGCAGGGCTTCAGCCTGTTCCTGCACGCGGTGCTGATCGTGCTGTTCATCGTGCTGACGGCGCCGATCACCACCATCTTCCTGATGCGTGCCGCCCTCTTCCGCGAACGGCAGAAGGGCAACACGAAGGTGCCGCCCTCCTCCGAGTCGCGCTGAAGCGGCTCCCTCCTTCTCCTTGCCTCAGTTGGGCGCCATGCGCACGCCCTTGTCGAGGAACTCGTTGGTGAAGAGCGTCGCGGGGTCGTAGGCCTTGTCGATGCCGATCAGCGAGGACACCAGTTCGTAGTCGGCCTTCACGCGCGCACCGTCGAAGGCGCCGAGCGCCACCTTGGTGGTGGTGTCGTCGCGCATCAGCTGCTTGATGCGATTCCACTGGTCGCGCTGGTTGTCGGGCGTGAGGCCGCTCACGCTGGCCTGCAGCGCCTGCAGGCAGGGCTCGAAGCTCTTCACACAGGCGTCGTAGGCGCGCTGCGTCACGGCCACGAACTTCTTCACCTGGCCGGGGTTCTTCGCGAGGTACGGGCCGTTCACGATCAGCGAGTTGCCGTACACGTTCACGCCCGCGTCGCGCCACGGCTGAAAGCCCAGGTCGGCGCCGAACTCGCGCGCCTTCAGGTCGTGCTCGTTGTAGAAATCGCTGATGATGTCGACCGACTTGCTCTTCAGCGCCGCCACCTTGGCCTGCGGGCTCACGTTGACGAAGGTCACGCTGGCCGGGTCGAGCCCCACCTTCTTGGCAAAGGCCGGCCACATGAGGCGCGCGGCGTCGCCGGGCGGGTTGCCGATCTTGCGGCCCGCGAAGTCCTTGGGCCCGTTGATGCCCGACGACTTGAGCCAGTAGAAGCCCTGCGGGCTGTTGGCGTAGATGACCATCACGGCCTTCACGTCGGCGCCCTTGCCCTTGGCCTGGATCGTGGTGGGCAGGTCGGAAATGCCCAGGTCGCTGCCGCCGGTGCCCACGCGCTGCGCCGACACGGCCGAGCCCTTGCCGGCCTCGATGTTCAGGTCGATGCCCGCCTCGGTGTACCAGCCCTTGGCCTTCGCGAAATAGATCGGCGCATGATCGGCCGTGGGTGTCCAGTTGAGCATCAGGCTCATGGCATCGGCCGCGAACGCGGCAGGGGCCGAGGCCATGAGCAAGGCGGTGGCGCCGGCGGCCGACAACAGCTTTTTCATGCGGAACACTCCAAAAGAAGGTAAAAACAGGTCCTGCAATTCATATTACCAACTGTTTGGTTGACAGGCAATCCAGATCATCCAGACTGCGTTGCCCCTGCCGGGAGAATCAAGAACACCATGACCGCCACCAGCCCTACCCGCATCGCCCGCAGCACCGTTTCCACGAAACGCGAGCGCGATCCCGTCGCCGCCAAGCAGGCCCTCATCGCCGCTGCAGTGGCCGAGTTCGCCACCAAGGGCTTCGCGGGCGCGCGCGTCGACGAGATCGCCGCCAACGCCGGCGTCAACAAGCAGCTCGTGTACCACTACTTCGACAGCAAGCAGGGGCTGTACCTCGTCGCGCTCGAATCGGTCTACGCCGAGATCCGCGAGAAGGAACAGAAGCTCACGCTCGACGAACTCGAGCCGCTCGAAGCCATGAAGCAGCTGGTGGCCTTCTCGTTCGACTACCTGGCCGAGCACCCCGAGTTCATCGCACTGCTGGCCGACGAGAACCGCAACCACGGCGCGCACCTGCGCGAGTCGGAGCGGCTGCAGAAGATGCACTCGCCCTTCATCGAGATGCTCGAGGCCACGCTCGAGCGCGGCGTGGCGGCCGGCGTGTTCCGGCCCGACTTCGACGCGATCAACCTCTACATCTCGATCGCCGGCATCTCGTATTTCTTCTTCTCCAACAACCACACGCTGTCGGCCATCTTCGGCAAGCCGCTCGATGCGCGCGGCGCGCTGCTGCAGCGGCGCCGGCATGTGATCGAGTTCGCGCTCAACGCCTTGCGCCCCGACAAGGCCGCCGCATGAAAATTATCAACTAGTTGGTTGACTCGGGTCGTGGCGACTCCTATGATTCGCCGCATTGCTTCTTCCCTGACCCAGGAACAGACATGACGGCACCCGACGGCGCGCTGGCGCCCCTCGCTTCCACGCCCCTGTCGGGCGAGCGCCCCGAATGGCAGCGCTGGTCCCTCGTGGTCGCAGTGCACCTGGCGGGCATCGCGCTGTGGGAGCTGGCGGTGCGGATCTTCGCGATCCAGCCCTTCATCCTGCCGGCGCCCTCGAAGGTGCTGGCCACGCTGGCCAACCCGAACTACAGCTGGCTCAAGAACACCGGCGTCACCGCGCTCGAAGTGTTCGGCGGCTACGCGCTGGGCCTGGTGCTCGGCATTCTTTGCGCCCTGCTCTTCATCACCAGCAAGCGGCTGATGCTGCTGGTGTTCCCGCTGCTGGTCACGCTCAACATGATCCCGAAGGTGGCGATGGGGCCGCTGGTGATCGTGTGGTTCAGCTACGGCATCGGGCCGAACATCCTCATCACCTTCAGCCTGTGCTTCTTCCCGATCCTGCTGACCACCATCCGCGGCCTGAACGAGACCGAGCCCGAGTTGCTCGACCTCGTGCGCGCGCTCAAGGGCTCGCGCTGGCAGCTGTTTCGCTACATCCAGCTGCCGGGCTCGCTGCCGTACGTGTTCTCGGGCATGAAGGTCGCCACCATCCTCGCTGTGGCGGGCGCGGTGGTCGGCGAGTTCATCGCCTCGGAACGCGGCCTGGGCTATCTGATGATCCAGGTCCAGGCCTCGCTGGACACGCCCGCGGTCTTCATGGCCGTGCTGCTCATCACGGGCCTGGGCGTGCTGCTCTATCTGCTGGTGCTCCTGCTGGAGCGCCTCTTCATCACCCAGGACGCAAGAATCCAATGACCTCCACGCCTGTCCTCGACGACCTGCCCTTTCCCGAGCGCTTCGAGAGCGAAGCCGCGCTTGAAGACTACCTGGCCACGCCCTCGCGCGACCTCGTGCGCGACATGGCCCGCCTCGACGGCGACCTGATGATCCTCGGCGTGGGCGGCAAGATGGGCCCGACGCTGGCCCGCCTCGCGAAGAACGCCATGCCCGGTCGCCGCGTGATCGCCGTCGCCCGCTTCAGCGAAGCCGGCGTGCGCGAAGCGCTCGAAGCGCACGGCATCGAGACCATCGCCTGCGACCTGCTCGACCGCGCCGCCATCGCCGCGCTGCCGCCGTGCGCCAACGTGGTCTTCATGGCCGGGCGCAAGTTCGGCGCCGACGCAGACAACCCGCTGACCTGGGCCATGAACGCGCACGTGCCGGCGCTGGTGGCCGAGCACTTCCACGCCTCGCGCATCGTCGCCTTCTCGACCGCCTGCGTGTACCCCTTCGTGCCCGTGACCAGCCAGGGCGCGAGCGAGAGCGACGCGCCCAACCCGCCCGGCGAATACGCCAACTCGTGCGTGGGCCGCGAGCGCATGTTCGAGTACTTCTCGCAGCGCCACGGCACGCCGGGCCGCCTGTTCCGCCTGAGCTACGCCATCGACCTGCGCTACGGCGTGCTGGCCGACGTGGCGCTCAAGGTGTGGCGCGGCGAGCCGGTCGACGTGACCATGGGCCACGTCAACGTGATCTGGCAGGGCGACGCGAACGCGCAGGCGCTGCGCTGCCTCGCGGCGGCCACGGTGCCGACCTCGCCGCTGAACGTGAGCGGGCCCGAGACGACGTCGATCCGCTGGCTTGCGGAAGAATTCGCGCGCCAGTTCGGCAAGCCCGTGACGATCAGCGGGCAAGAGGCCCCGACCGCCTGGCTCATGAACACTGGCGAAGCCGAGCGCCTGTTCGGCTACCCGCGCGTGCCGCTGGCACAGCAGATCCGATGGGTGGCTGACTGGATCTCGCGCGAGCAACGCCAGTACGGCAAGCCGACCAAGTTCGAATCCCGCGACGGCAAGTACTGAGCCCATGACCATGCCCGCCGTCGAAGCCCTGTCGTCGATCACGCCCGGCATCGCCCCGATGCTCGACGCGCTGGTTGCCGCGAGCGGCTGGAACCAGACCGCGCACGACTGGCGGCTGTTCGAGCGGCTCGGCACGGTGCATGGCGTGCGCGATGGCGAGGGCCAGCTCATCGCCAGCGGCGCCGTGCTGCCGATGGACGGCGTGGCGTGGATCAGCATGATCCTCGTGAGGCCCGCCGCGCGCGGGCAAGGCCTGGGCCGCGCGGTGTTCGCGCGCTGCCTCGACCAGGTGAAGACCGCCGGCCTCGTCGCCATGCTCGACGCCACGCCGCAGGGCGAGCCGCTCTATGCGAGCTTCGGCTTCACGCCGCTGTGGCGCCTCACGCGCTGGCAACGCGAAGCCGCGCCCGCCACTGCATCGCTCGCCACGGACAAGCCGGCCCTCGACAACCTGGCCGCGCTCGACGCGCAGGCGCTGGGCTTCGCGCGCCCCGCCGTGCTCGCCGACCTGCTCGGCCGCGACGACAGCCGCTGCGTGCGCAACGGCCTGGGCTTCGGCCTCGTGCGCGCGGGCCGCACCGCGCACCACATCGGGCCGCTGCTGTCGTCCGATGAGGCCACGGCCGCCGCGCTGCTGACGCAGGCCGCACGCGGCCTCGACGGCCGCATCTACATCGACGTGCCCGACGACCGCAAGGCCATGACCGCCGCATTGCGCGCTGCCGGCTTCACACCGCAGCGCAGCTTCGCACGCATGGCGCTGGCCACGCGCGAGGGCGCGCAGCCGCCCACCGGACACCCCGCCTTCATCCACGCCATCGCCGGCCCCGAGTTCGCCTGAGGACCTTCGCCCATGCCACTGAACCGCTCCGACCTTCCCGCCGACGTGCTTGCGCTGCTGTCGCAAGGCACCGTCATCCCGGCGCATCCGCTCGCGCTCGACGCCGACCGCCAGCTCGACCGCCAGCGCCAGCGCGCGCTCACGCGCTACTACGTCGATGCCGGCGTCGGCGGCCTCGCGGTGGGCGTGCACACCACGCAGTTCGCGATCCGCGAGCGCGGCCTGTACGCCACCGTGCTCGAGGCTGCGATGCAGGACCGCCTGGCCTGGAACGACCGTCCGATGGCGATGATCGCCGGCCTGTGCGGCCCGACCGCGCAGGCGCAGGCCGAGGCACGCACCGCCGTTTCCCTGGGCTATCACGCGGGGCTGCTGAGCCTGGCGGCGCTGGCCGGCTCGTCGGAAGATGCGCTGATCGCCCACTGCGAGGCGGTGGCGCAGGAGATTCCGCTGATCGGCTTCTACCTGCAGACCGTGGTCGGCGGCCCGATTCTGTCGAGCGACTTCTGGCGCCGCTTCGCGCTCATTCCCAACGCGCTGGCGATCAAGGTGGCGCCCTTCAACCGCTACCGCAGCATCGACGTGGTGCGCGGGCTGGTCGATGCGCGCGCCGAGGAGCGCGTGTTCCTCTACACCGGCAACGACGACCACATCGTGCTCGACCTCGCGCTGCCTTTTGCCGCGATGCGCGACGGCGCGCCCGTGCAGGTTCGCTTCCGTGGCGGCCTGCTGGGCCACTGGTCGGTGTGGACGTCGAGCGCGGTGCACCAGCTGCAGCAGATCAAGGCCGAGCTGGCCGCCAGCGGCGGTGCGCTGAGCCCTGCCCTGCTCGCGCTCGACTCGCGCGTGACCGACTGCAACGCCGCCTTCTTCGACGTGGCGAACAACTTCCACGGCTGCATCGCGGGCTGCCACGAGGTGTTGCGGCGCCAGGGCCTGCTCGAAGGCATCTGGTGCCTCGACCCGGAAGAAGGCCTGGGCCACGGACAGTCGGCGGAAATCGACCGCGTCTACCGCCAGCACGGCGACCTGGCCGACGACGCCTTCGTGCGCGACAACCTCGCACGGTGGCTGGCATGAGCGCCGTTCTGGCCCCCGTACAAGATGCGCCGCTGATCCGCATGCGGCAGCTGCGCAAGGTCTACCGCAAGCGCAACGAAGAATTCCTCGCCGTCTCCGACGTCACGATGGACGTGCATGCGGGCGACATGATCTCGCTGGTCGGCCCCTCGGGCTGCGGCAAGTCGACGCTGCTGAAGATTCTCTCAGGCCTGCACGGCCACGACGGCGGCACGCTCGAAATCGGCGGCCCTGGCGGCACGGGCTTCAACCCGGGCCGCGACGTCGGCATGGTGTTCCAGCAGCCGCTGCTGCTGAAGTGGCGCACCATTCTCGAGAACGTGCTGCTGCCCGCCGACATCCTCGGGCTGGACCGCAAGGCCGCCAAGGCGCGCGCGCACGAGCTGCTCGACATGGTCGGCCTCACGGGCTTCGCCGACAAGCTGCCCTACGAACTCTCGGGCGGCATGCAGCAGCGCGCCGCCATCGCTCGCGCGCTCATCCACGACCCGAAGCTGGTGCTCATGGACGAGCCCTTCGGCGCACTCGATGCGCTCACGCGCGAGAAGATGAACCTGGAGATGCTGCGCATCTGGGAGCGCAGCCGCAAGACCTTCATCGTGGTCACGCACAGCATCCAGGAAGCCGTGTTCCTGGGCTCGCACTGCGCCGTGCTCACAGCCGGGCCGGCGCGCATGGCCGACTTCTTCCGCATCGACCTGCCCGAGCCGCGCAAGCTGCACGTGAAGACCAGCCCGGAGTTCAGCGAGCACGTGCGCCGCATCTACGACCTGCTGGGCGTGGACTGAGCCCCGCCCCGTAATTCAGCTCGGCTGGGCTGCAGCTGCTGGATTTCCTTGGCGCGCGCCACTTCGACTTCGCGCGGCAAGGTCACGGCGTTCTTCACCGCCAGGATCTCCGCCATCACGCTCACCGCGATCTCGGGCGGCGTCTTGCTGCCGATGAAGATGCCGATGGGCCCGCGCAGGCGCGCGAGCGACTCGGCCGTCTGGTCGAAGTGCTCGATCATGCGGTCGCGCCGGGCGTCGGCGTTGCGACGCGAGCCGATGGCGCCCACGTAGAAGGCCTCGCTCTGCAACGCTTCGAGCAGCGCGAGGTCGTCGAGCTTGGGATCGTGCGTGAGCGCGACCACGCAGCTGCGACGGTCGGGCTTGAAGGCCAGCACGGCGTCGTCGGGCATCTCGGTGGTGATCGTCACGCCGGACAGCGTCCACGCGGTGCGGTACTCGGCGCGCGGGTCGCACAGCGTCACGGCAAAGCCGCTGAACTTGGCCATGGTCGCCAGGTACTCGGCAAGCTGGCCGGCGCCGATCAGCAGCATGCGGTACTCGGGGCCGAAGGTGTTGGTGAGCTCGGTGTCGTTCACCGTGAGCTCGTCGGGCGCGGTCGCCTCGGCCAGCCGCACCGCGCCGGTGGCCAGCGTCACCGTGCGGCGCATGAGCTTGCCGCGTTCGAGTTCGGCGACCAGCGTGTCGAGCGTGTCGGCGTCGGGCGCGTATTCGAGCAGCAGCTCGAGCGTGCCGCCGCAGGGCAGCCCGAAGCGGTGCGCCTCGTCGGCCGTGATGCCGTACTTGACGAGCGCGGGCGGCGCGCCCAACGGCACGTCTTCGCCCTTGCCGTGGGCATGGCTGTAGCGCGCGATGAGGTCGTCTTCGATGCAGCCGCCCGAGACCGAGCCGACCACGGCGCCGTCCTCGGCCAGCGCCATGATCGAGCCCACGGGCCGCGGCGACGAGCCCCAGGTGCGCACCACGGTGGTCAGCAGCGCGCGCTTGCCGGCACGCCGCCAGTCGCGCAGCGTGCGCAGCACCATGACGTCGAGGTTTTCCATGGCAGGACCTTGTGCGTCAGGCGGCGTCGCCCGGGGTGGATGCGTCCTTGGCGTCCTCGCCGTCCTTCTTGCCGAAGCCCATCTTCTTCATGAGGCCCGACATCACGCCGGCCTTCTCGGCGGGCGCCTCGGCCGCCGCTTCCGCGGGCGGTGCGGGCGGCGGGCCGTAGCGGCTTTGCATCTCGGCCTCGAAGCGCTTGAAGAAATCGTCGGCGGTGGACTTGGCCGCGCCGTCGATCAGGCGCTGGCCGAGCTGGGCGATCTTGCCGCCGACCTGGGCCTGCACGGTGTAGTCGAGTTCGCAGCCGGCGGGTGCCGCGGCCACGGGGGCGGCGTCGGCTACGGGTGCGCTGTCGGTCACGGCCACGGCGGACGCCGCCTCCAATGCGCCGGCCACCGGCTTGAGCGACACGCTCGACGAGCCCTTGGCAAACCCCGCCACGCCGCCCTGCCCCTCGAAGGTGAGCTTGTAGCCGTCGGGCGCGACGATGTCCGACAGCATCACCTTGCCGCTGAACTTGGCCGACACCGGGCCGATCTTCACGGCCAGCGCCACGCTGTAGGTGTTGTCGCCCGTGAGCTCGAACTTGTCGCAGCCGGGGATGCACTTCTTGAGCGTCTCGGGATCGTTGAGCGCGTCCCAGGCCTGTTGTTGGGTGACGCCGAGGCGGCGGTTTCCGAGCATTTCCATGGTGGGTTTCCTTTGTTCCTTCCTGGGCGCTGGCCTAGCGACTGGCGCGCATCAGCGCGGCCAGGCTGGCGGCCAGCTGTTCGAGTGCATTCAGATTGTGGACCGCCAGCATCGCGTCCGCATGGCGGTGCAGCACGGCGGCCCCACGCGCCAGAGGGGCGTAGCCCTCGAAGCGCAGCAGCGGGTTGAGCCACAGCAGCCGGCGCGAATGGCGCTTCAGCCACTGCAGCTCGGTCTCGAGCAAGGCGGGCTCACCTGTGTCGAGGCCGTCGCTGATCACCAGCACCAGCGTGCGGCGGCCGATGAGCCGGCGTGCATGCGACTGGCGCAGCTCGGCCAGCGAGCCGCCCAGCCGCGTGCCGCCTGCGAAGTCGTCGATGGCAAGGCTGGCGGCCCCCAGCATGGCGTCGGTGTCGGCCAGCCGGAAGGCCGGCGTGAGGTCGGTCAGCCGCGTGCCGAAGGCGAACACGTCGCGTCGGCCGGCTCGCCGCGTGGCGGCATGCAGGAAGGCCAGCAGCAGGCGGGCGTAGCGCTCCATCGAGCCCGACACGTCGACCAGCACCAGCAGCGGCAGAGGCTGCTCGCGCCGCGCCAGCCGGGGCAGGCGCAGGATCTCGCCGCCGGTGCGGGCCGCCTCGTGCAGCACACCGGGCCAGTGCATGCGCGCGTGCGCACGGCCGGCATCGCCCGCCGGGCGCAGGCGGCGCGCAGGCAGTTCGGGCACCGGCAAGCGGATGTCGCGCGCCAACCGCTCGACCAGCCGGTACTCGGCCGCGCCCAGCGCATTGAAGTCGGCATGCTGCAGCCGCTGGCGGTCGCTGGCCGTCATGGCGGCGTCGAACTTGATTTCCTCGTCGGGCTTGGTCGGTGCTGCGGGCTTCACGGCATCGCGCGGCGGACTCAGCGCCTCGCGCACGCGCGGGCGGCGCTTGGAGGGCTCGGCCTTGCCCTCGGCGCTGGGCAGCATCTGGGCGAGCAGCTTGTTGGCCAGTTCGGGGTCGCGAAACCACGCGTCGAAGAGTTCGCGGAACACCAGCCGGTCCTGCTCGCGGCTGACCATCACGGCTTCCATGGCGGCGCCCAGGTCGAGCTTGTCTTCCACGCCGACCAGCGTGGCCGCCTCGGTGGCGAGCGCGATGCGCATGGCATCGGTGCGCACGCCGGCGCGGCGCAATGCGCGGCCGAAGGCGGCGATGTTGCCCGCCAGCTTGCCGCTGCGCACGTCGCCGAGTTGCTGGATGCCGGCCATGTAGGTGCCTCGGCCTCGCTCAGCTCGCGAGCGGTTCCTCGGGCCTCAGCAGGTCGGAGGCCAGCTCGTGCGTCAGCGCCGCCACGTCGTCGCGCTGCTTGAAGAGGATGCCGGCGGTGTCGACGACCACTTCGGGGTCGAGTTCGACGGTGTCGAGCGCAATGAGCGCCCGCGCCCACTCCACGCTTTCGGCGATGCCGGGCGCGCGCTGGAAGGCATTGACGAACGGCGCCGAGCGCAGCCGCGCGACGAAGGCCGCCACCTGCGCCGACAGCGCCTCGCCGGCCTGCGGCACCTGCGCCCGCACGATGGCGAGCTCGCGCTCTCGCTCGGGGTAGTCGAGCCAGTGGTAGAGGCAGCGCCGCTTCACGGCGTCGTTGAGCTCGCGCGTGCGGTTGCTGGTGAGCAAGGTGACGGGCGGCACCACGGCGCGCACGGTGCCCAGCTCGGGAATGCTGACCTGGTACTCGCCCAGGTACTCGAGCAGGAAGGCTTCGAAGGGCTCGTCGGCGCGGTCGACCTCGTCGATCAGCAGCACCGAGCCAGGGGCCGGCGTCTGCAGTGCCTGCAGCAGCGGGCGGCGGATCAGGTAGTGCGGCTGGTAGACCTCGGCCTCCACGTCGCGTGCTGCTCCGGTGGCCTCGGCCGCGCGCATGTGCAGCAGCTGCGCGGCGTAGTTCCATTCATAGAGCGCCTCGCGCTGCTCCATGCCGTCGTAGCACTGCAGGCGCAGCAGCTCGCGGTTCAGGGCCGTCGACAGCGCCTTGGCCAGCTCGGTCTTGCCGACGCCGGGTTCGCCTTCGAGCAGCAGCGGGCGCTGCAGCTTGAGGGCGAGGAACACCGCGGTGGCCAGGCGGCGGTCGGCAAAGTAGCCGGCCTGCCGCAAGCCGTCGGAAAGGGCGTCGATGGTCGGGAAGATCATGGGCAAGCGTAGCGGAAGACGCGAGGGTGTCGCGCCTTCCGGTGGGCGGCGGCGCAGGGCTGCTTCAGCCGAGTGCTTTGGTCACGGCGCGCTGCGTCAGCACGCTGATCAGGTTCGCGCGGTAGGCGGCCGAGGCATGCAGGTCGCTGTTGAGGTCGCTCGCGTCGATCTTCACGGCCGCGGCGGACGCGGCGGTGAAGCTCTTGTTGAGCGCATCTTCGAGCCCGGCATGGCGGAACACGCCGTTGCCCGCCCCGGTGACGGCCACGCGCACGCCGCTGTCGTACTGCGCCAGGAAGATGCCGACCAGCGGAAAGTTCGAGGCCTTCTGGCGCAGCTTCTCGTACACCGCGCGCTTCGGAATCGGGAAGCGGATGGCGACGATCAGTTCGTCTTCTTCAAGTGCCGTGGTGAACAGGCCCTGGAAGAAGTCGTCGGCCGCAATCTCGCGCTTCGAGGTGACGATGGTCGCGCCCGAGGCCAGCACCGCGCTCGGGTAGCACGCCGCCGGGTCGTTGTTGGCCACCGAGCCGCCGACGGTGCCCATCGCGCGCACCTGCCGGTCGCCGATGCGCGACGCGAGATCGGCCAGCGCGGGGTACGCGGCCTTCACGTCGGCGTTGTTCGCCACGTCGAGGTGGCGCGACATGGCGCCGAGGGTGATCGCGCCGCCGTCCTTCTTGATGCCGGTGAGTTCCTTGATGCCGCCGAGGTCGACGAGCTGCTCGGGCGCCGACAGCCGCAGCTTCATCGAGGCCAGCAGGGTCTGTCCGCCGGCCAGTGGCTTGCCGCCCGCGGCGATGAGCCGGGCCGCGTCCGCCACGCTGGCGGGCCGTTCGAGTGTGAAGGCATACATGGGGTGATTCCTTCTCTGTTATTTCTTGTGTCGTTCAGGGCTTGGCGGCGGCCTGCATCGCTTCCCAGACGCGGCTGGACGAAGCGGGCATGTCGAAATCCTTGACGCCCAGCGGCGCCAGCGCGTCGAGCACGGCGTTGATGACCGCCGGCGGCGACCCGATGGCACCCGCCTCGCCGCAGCCCTTGGTGCCCAGCGGGTTGTGGGTGCAGGGGGTGCAGACGGTGTCGAGCTTGAACTGCGGGAAGTCGCCGGCGCGCGGCATGGCGTAGTCCATGAAGCTGCCGGTGAGCAGCTGGCCGGTTTCGTTGTCGTACACGCAGTTCTCGAGCAGCGCCTGGCCGATGCCCTGCACCAGCCCGCCGTGCACCTGGCCCTCGACGATCATCGGGTTGATGATGGTGCCGAAGTCGTCCACCGCGGTGAAGCGGTCGACCTTGACTTCGCCAGTCTCTTTGTCGATCTCGACCTCGCAGATGTAGGTGCCGCCCGGGAAGGTGAAGTTGGTCGGATCGTAGAAGGCGGTTTCGTTCAGGCCCGGCTCGAGCTTGTCGAGCGGGTAGTTGTGCGGCACGTAGGCCGTGAGCGCCACCTGGCCGAACGGGATCTTCTTGTCGGTGCCCTTGACCGTGAACTCGCCGTTGGCGAACTCGATGTCGGCGTCGCTCGCCTCCATGAGGTGCGCGGCGATCTTCTTGGCCTTGGTCTCGATCTTGTCGAGCGCCTTCATGATGGCCGCGCCGCCCACCGAGATGGAGCGCGAGCCGTAGGTGCCCATGCCGAAGGGCACGCGGCCGGTGTCGCCGTGCACCACGTCGACGTTCTCGACCGGAATGCCCAGGCGCGCCGCAACGACCTGCGCGAAGGTGGTTTCATGGCCCTGGCCGTGGCTGTGCGAGCCGGTGAACACCGTCACGCTGCCGGTCGGGTGCACGCGGATCTCGCCGCATTCGAACAGGCCCGCGCGTGCGCCGAGCGCCCCCGCGATGTTCGACGGCGCGATGCCGCAGGCCTCGATGTAGCTCGAATAACCCATGCCGCGCAGCTTGCCCTTGGCTTCGGTCGCCGCCTTGCGCGCGGCATAACCGTCGACCTCGGCCAGCACCCGCGCCTTGTCCATGCAGGCATGGAAGTCGCCGGTGTCGTACTGCAGCGCCACGGGCGTCTGGTACGGGAAGCTGGTGATGAAGTTGCGCTTGCGGATCTCGTCCTGGCCCAGGTTCATTTCCCAGGCGCAGCGCGACACCAGGCGCTCCAGCAGGTAGGTGGCCTCGGGCCGCCCGGCCCCGCGGTACGCATCGACCGGCGAGGTGTTGGTGAACCAGGCATCGACCTCGACGTAGATCTGCGGCGTGGTGTACTGGCCCGCCAGCAGCGTGGCGTACAGGATGGTCGGCACCGCGGTCGAGAAGGTCGACAGGTAGGCGCCCAGGTTGGCGTCGGTGTGCACGCGCATCGCGAGGAACTTGCCGTCCTTGTCCATCGCCATCTCGGCGTGGCTCACGTGGTCGCGACCGTGCGCATCCGACAGGAAGCACTCCGAGCGCTCCGCCGTCCACTTGATGTTGCGGTTGAGCTGCTTGGCGGCCCAGGTCAGGCACACGTCTTCGGCGTACAGGAAGATCTTGGAGCCGAAGCCGCCGCCCACGTCGGGCGCGATCACGCGCACCTTGTGCTCGGGCAGGCCCAGCACGAAGGCCGTCATCAGGAGGCGCTCGACGTGCGGGTTCTGGTTCGACACGTAGAGCGTGTAGTCGTCGGTGCCGCGGCTGTAGCTGCCGATGGCCACGCGCGGCTCGATCGGGTTGGGAATCAGGCGGTTGTTGACGAGGTCGAGCTTGGTGACGTGCGCCGCCGTGGTGAACACGTTGTCGACCGCCGCCTTGTCGCCCAACACCCACTTGTAGCACTGGTTGTCGGGCGCTTCGTCGTGCAGCGTGGTGCTGCCGGTCTTCTTGGCGGCGTCGGCCACGCTCACGAGCGCGGGCAGCACGTCGTAGTCGACCACCACGGCCTCGGCCGCGTTCTTGGCCTGCTCGACCGTCTCGGCCACCACCATGGCGACGTGGTCGCCCACGTAGCGCACCTTCTTGATCGCGAGGATCGGGTGCATCGGCTCCTTCATGGGGGTGCCGTCGGGGTTGTTGATGAGCCAGCCGCAGGGCAGCCCGCCCATCTTTCCTTCGATGTCCTTGCCGCTGAAGATGCCGACCACGCCGGGCATCTTCGAGGCCTCGGCGATGTCGATCGACTTGATGACGGCGTGCGCGTGCGGCGAGCGCACGAAGACCGCATGGCTCTGGTTGGCCAGCGTGATGTCGTCGGTGTAGTTGCCCGCGCCGGTCAGGAAGCGGTAGTCTTCCTTGCGCCGCAATGCCTCGCCGATGTGCGGCAGGTTGGAGAAGTCGGAAGCGCCCATGTCGCTCTCCTCAGGCCGTGACCGTGGTTTGCTGGGTCGGCACCGGATTGCCCGATGCCATGGCCTCGCCGCCCATCTTCACGGCCTTGACGATGTTCTGGTAGCCCGTGCACCGGCACAGGTTGCCCTCGAGCAGCTCGCGGATCTCCGATTCGCTCGACTTGGGGTGGTGGGTGCACAGGTCGATGGCGCTCATGACCATGCCCGGGGTGCAGAAACCGCACTGCAGGCCGTGGCATTCCTTGAAGGCCGCCTGCATGGGGTGCATGGTGCCATCGGCGGCGGCCACGCCCTCGATGGTGGTGACGTCGGCGCCGGCCGCCTGCGCGACCAGGATGTTGCACGACTTGACCGCGCGGCCGTTCAGGTGGACCGTGCAGGCGCCGCACTGGGCGGTGTCGCAGCCGACGTGGGTGCCGGTGAGGTGAAGGTGCTCGCGGATCGCGTGCACAAGGAAGGTGTTGGGTGGGGCGTCGACCGTGACCGGCCGGCCGTTGACCTTGAAAGCGACCTGCATGTGGCTGTCTCCGTGAAAGGTGATGGCTGGTTCAGCGAGGCATCTTGGATGCCGCCCTTTCGCACTATCCTAGGCAAAAACCCTTGACACTTGCACAGAGCGCGGGAAATTCTCAAAATGAAACAGCTTGCCAACCGGCCGGCCCGCAAAAGCAGCCCTCCCCGCGCGAAGAAGAACTTTCACGATGATGTCCGCTTCCGCCGTCCCCCCTCCTGCTGAGCGCTCGCTGGCCATTGCGCAGGCGCGCCGCGAGCTGATCGACGGCGACGGCCCCCGCCCGCGCGGCAGCGTGCGGGTCGACCCGGGCATTACCCGCTCCTGGCAGCGCTGCCTGGAGGCCGGCCGCCGGCCCCAGCAGCGCGTGAGCTTCGAGCCCGTGAGCCGCACCGCCAGCCGCGAGGTCACGGAATGCAACCGGGCCCTGGTCACGGCGGCGCGTCCGGTGATCGAACGGCTCTCGCGCGCCATCGCCGACACCCGCTATTTCGCCATCCTGACCGACGCCCGCGGCATCGTGGTCGACGTGGGTACCTTGCCCGACGGCACCGACCCCGCCGCCCGCTATGCGCGCGACATCGGACGTATCGGCGTCGACCTGTCCGAAAGCGCCATCGGCACCAGCGCCATCGGCACGGCGCTGGCCGAGCAGGAATCGGTGTGGCTGCACCGGGGTGAACACTTCTTTGACGACACCAGTGTGTACAGCTGCGCCGGCGCCCCGCTCTTCGGGCCCCGGGGCGACTGCATCGGCATGCTCGACCTCACGGGCGTGCAGGTGGTCGAGCGGCCCGAACTGCGCCACTTGGCCACCCTGTCGGCGCGCAGCATCGAGAACCTGCTGGTGCAACGCGAGCCCTGCGAGCTGCTGCTGCGCCTGCTCTGGCCCGGCTGCCCGAGCAGCGAAACCACCGAAGGCCTGCTGTGCATCGACGCCGCCGGCCATGTCACCGGCGCCAACGCGGCGGCGCGGCAGATGCTGCACCAGCCGCTGGTCTGCCATGCCGGCGGCCTGCATTTCAACGACCTGTTCGCGCTGCCGCTGCACATGATGTTCGACGCCGCCCGGCGCGGCGACGCCATGCTCGAGGTGCCGCTGTGGTCGGGCCTGCGCGTGCAGGTGCGGGCCCAGCGTGGCGGCAGCGAGCATGGCGGCGTCCCCGGCATGCCCGGCGACGCCACCGATGGCCGCCCCCGCCTGCGCGACGTGGAAACCGCCCTGATCCGCAAGGCGGTGAGCGACGCGCGCGGCAACGTGGCCGAGGCGGCGCGCACGCTGGGCATCAGCCGGGCCACCGTCTACCGCAAGCTCTGGCGCGGTCGGCCGGCGGGCGACTGACCTAGGGCCTGTTCACACTATTTCTGGCGTCGCGAAGGTCTGCCGCGGCGGGCCAATCAAGGCGCGTGACGCCGCGTGTGCATGCGCACACGCAAGGAGCGCAACGCCGAGTGGCCCGCCGCGGCAGACCTTCCCTTCGGGTTGGCTGGCAAAGGGGCCGTCTGCGGCGTTGCCCGCGCTTGCAAGGCTTCAGCCTTGCTGCGCACGGGCGCCTTGCAGCCAGCCCCTTTGCCAGCCAACGCGACGCTAGAAATAGTGTGAACAGGCCCTAACCCTTTCAGGCGCCCACGGGCACCTTGTCGAGGAAGCCCGTCACCATGCGCAGCTTGCCTGCGTCGACCTGCGCGAAGTCGGTGCCCTGGATCAGGTCGTCGGCACCGCTCGGGCCCAGGGTCCACGAGAAGCGCAGGTTGTCGCCGTGCGCCTCGGCCTTGCCCAGCAGGTGGAAGCGAAAGCCCGGGTAGCGCTGGTGCACCGCGCCGACCAGCGCGCTGATCTGCTCGTGGCCGCTGGCCTGCGCCATCGGGTCGACATAGCGGGCGTCGGCGGTCCAGCCGGCGTCGATGAGCGCGGCGCGGCGCGCGGCGTCGGTCTCGTTCCAGACGGCGATGTAGCCCGTGGCGATGGCATGGGCGTCGTGGGCGGCGGTGTTCATGGCGACTGTTCCTTTCGTGGGTTCGACCCGCAACGGCGCGGGGTGAAGGAATGGTCGCGGGGCACGCGCCGCGCGTCGATGACGTGGCAGGTTATGCCGGCGCGTCCATCGCCGCGTTCGCATCGAGCGGAAACACCGGCCGGCGCACCTGGCTGAACGGGAACAGGCTGTAGTCCGAGCTCGTCACGCCCGGGCTGTCGCACTCCACCAGCGCCGCCGACAGCGGCTCGAACACCGGCCGGCAGTACATGCGCGACTTCAGCAGCAGGAAACGCTCGGTGCGCGGGTCGAGCCCGGCGCACTCGAACACGCCGATGTCCCACGGCTCCTGCGTGCGCTCGGTGACGACGATGCGCGCCGCGCCGATGTCAAACAGCACCGTGCGGCCCATGCTGCTGCGCTGGCCGGTGTAGGTGGGGCCGGTGATCACGTACTCACCGTCGCTGATGGTTCGCACCATGCCGGTCAGCCGCACGGGCGTCTTCTTCAGGCCGATGCCTTCCAGCGACACCTTGTTGCCCAGCGCCACCGTCACTTCGGCGCCCTCGCCCGCCGCGACCAGCGCGGCCACCGCCTCGGGGTCGCACAGCGGCCCGACGCCGATGCCGTCCAGGCCCTGCGCCAGTGCTTCCTGCAGCACGTCCATCGTGTCGCAGCTGCCGCCCGACATGCAGTTGTCGCCGTGGTCGAGCAGCAGCACCGGTCGAGTCGCACCACCGGCGATGAGTTTCGCGCGCGCGACCGAGTCGGCCAGCGGCTCGCTGCGGTAGATGAAGGCTTCGCGCTCGGCCCACATCTGCGCCGCGATGCGGTCGGCCGTGGCCTGCGCGCGCGCGGGCGATTGGGCATCGACCGCGATCACGCTCATGCACGGCGCCGTGATGTCCGACAGCGAGAAGCCCGCCAGGATCGACACCGCCAGCGACTCGGATTCTTCCGCCGCGCGCGCCGCCTCGATGGCCCGCTGCATCGCGCCCGTGAACGAGGCGCTGCGCAGCGTGTGCGCCATCAGCGGCAGCTGGCGCCAGCGCATGTGCGGCTGGCTGCGCCCGGCCAGCAGGTCGAACAGCAGGCGGCCGGCGTGTTCGCCGGTCTCGTACATGTCGACGTGCGGGTAGGTCTTGAAGCCGACGATCACGTCGGCGTTCTCCACCATCGCGGGCGTCACGTTGGCATGCAGGTCCAGCGCCACGCCGATCGGCACGCCGGGCGCCGCGGCGCGCAGGCGCACCAGCAGGTCGCCTTCGCCGTCGGTGCTGTTCTGCGCCACCATCGCGCCGTGCAGGTCGAGCAGGATCGCGTCGCAACCCGGCGCCGCATCGACGATGCACTGCGTGAGCGTGGTGTAGGCCTGTGCATCGACCGGCCCGCTCGGGTTGGCCGAGGCCGACACCGGCGTGACGAGCTGCGCGCCGGCCGCTTCGGCCAGGTCGATGAAGGCCGACATCGCGGTGCGCATGCCCTTGTTGTCGGCGTAGGCCTGCGCCCCGAAGGTCGGGCCGTCGGGCCCGAAGGCCGAGAGCGGCGTGGGCACGGGCGAGAAGGTGTTGGTCTCGTGGTTGAGACGTGCGATCAGGACTTTCATTGGGCAAACTTTCCGGCGCTGCCCAGCATGGTGATGTCGCCGAAGCTGGAGCCGTTGCGGTTGTCGGGACGGAACGCGACCGTGAAGCCATTCAGGTTCATGGGCGGCGAGTTCTCGATGCTGCGGCGCAGCGATTCGGTGGTGATCGGCCCCTTCACGCGCTGCAGCGATTCCGCAAAGGCCTTGGCCGTGATGTAGCCCTCCAGCCCCAGGTAGGAGCCTTCGCCTTCGCTGCCCGCGGCCTTCCGCGCGCGCTGGTATTCGTCGACGATGGGAAAGCGTGTCTTCCAGAACGGCGGCACCACCTGCGACAGCACGATGCCACGGCTCTTGTCGCCGAGTTCCTTGTACAGAAGGAACGAGCTCGCCACCGAGTTCGTGTAGATCTGCGGATGGATGGGCGCGGCCACCAGCGAGCGGATGATGTTGATGGCCGGCGTGCCGGCCGCGATGACGTACACCGCCTGCGCCCCGCTCGCGATGACCTGCTGCGCGATGGCAGGATGGTCCTTTTCCTTCGGATCGAAGCGCAGCGACAGCAGGGCCGGCCGCTTGTTCTTCTCGAGCGCGGCCAGCGCGTCCTTCTCGATGCCCTTGCCGTAGGCGTCATCGCTGGAGACGATGGCGATGCGCGTCAGGCCCACGGTCGTCAGGTGGTTCATCACACGCGAGACCTCGTCGGCATACGACTCCCGCACGTGGAAGATCGGCACCTTCGGCCCGCGCAGCACCGCCGCGCCGGTCAGCCCGCCGAAGATGAAGCTGTCGTACTTCGCCGCCACCGGCACCATGGCCGCGCCGATGCCCGTGCCCATGGTTCCGAACAAGCAGACGACGCGGTCCGTGCCGAGCAGCTTCTCGGCATTGGCCGCGGCCTTCTCGGGGATGTAGGCGTCGTCGTAGGTGATCATCTTGACGGGCCGGCCACCGACGCCGCCCGCCTTGTTCAACTGGTCGAGGAACAGCGTCTGGCCTTCCATGAACGCGAGGCTGTTCGGCGTGAACGGGCCGGTGAGCACCGCGGACTGGCCGACCAGGATCGGCTCTCCAGCCGCCAGGGCCGCCGTCGACGCCGCGACCATGCCCATCGCCAGCACGCAGTGAAGGCCGACGCGGCGAAGCGCCGCCTTCACGCGGCCACTCCCGCGCTCTGCAGCATCGCCTGCAGCAGCACGTTGCAGCCGGCTTCGAGGTGGTCGGGCTGCGCGTCCTCGATCTCGTTGTGGCTGATGCCGTCCAGGCAGGGCACGAAGATCATCGCCGCGGGGCACACGCGCGCGAGGTACACGGCGTCGTGGCCGGCGCCGCTGATCACGTTCATCCACGTCATGCCCTGGTCCTGCGCGGCCTCGCGCACGGCCGACACCAGCGCGGGCGTGAACGGCTGCGGCGGGAAGTACACGACCTGCTCGGCCGTCGCCTCGACCTTGCCCTTGGTCGCGATGCGCTGCACGGCTTCTTTCAAGGCTGCGTCCATGGCCGACAGCACCACGTCGTCGGCCGCCCGCAGGTCGACGCTGAGCTTCACGCGGCCCGGGATCACGTTGCGCGAGTTCGGGTAGTTGTCGATCCAGCCGACCGTGCCGCGCCCGTGCGGCGCGTGTGCGAGCGCGATGCGGTTCACCTCGACCACGAGTTCGGCGGCGGCCAGCAGCGCATCTTTTCGCAGCTCCATCGGCGTGGGGCCGGCATGGGCTTCCATGCCCTGCACCACCACGTCGTACCAGCGCTGGCCCAGCGCGCCCTCGACCACGCCGATGACGCGTTCGTTGGCTTCGAGCACCGGGCCCTGTTCGATGTGCGCCTCGAAGTAGGCGCCGACCGGCGACGCCGCCGCCGAGGCGGGCACGGCGCCCGCATAGCCGATGGCCGACAGTGCCTCGGCCACGCTCACGCCTTCGGTGTCGCGCTGCGCGAGCGCGTGCTCCAGCGTGAAGGCGCCGGCGAACACGCCCGAGCCCATCATCACGGGCACGAAGCGCGAGCCTTCCTCGTTGGTCCACACCGCCACTTCGAGCGGTGCTTCGGTGGCGATGCCGGCGTCGTTCAGGCTGCGGATCACTTCGAGCCCCGCGAGCACGCCATAGTTGCCGTCGAACTTGCCGCCCGTGGGCTGCGTGTCGATGTGGCTGCCGGTGGTGATGGGTGGCAGCGCGTTGTTGCGGCCCGCGCGGCGCGCGAAGATGTTGCCGATGGCGTCCACGCGCACCTCGCAGCCAGCCTCGCGCGCCCAGCGCGTGAAGAGGTCGCGGCCCTGGCGATCGAGGTCGGTGAGCGCGATGCGGCACACGCCGCCCTTCTCGGTGGCGCCGAGCTGCGCGAGCTGCATCAGCGAGTCCCAGAGGCGCTGGCCGTTCACGCGCAGGGCGCGCACGTCCGTTGCAGCGGAAAGTTCGTTCGTTGTGTTCATGATTTTTGTGACGAATGAAGGGCGGTTCAGGCGAGACCGACGCCGAGGTATCTGTCTTTCACGTCGTGGTCGGCCATGAAGGCGGCGTTGCCGGCCTCGTGCACGATCACGCCCTGCTCCACGATGTAGTGGCGGTCGGCCAGCTGCACGCAGACCTCGAGGTTCTGCTCGACGAGCAGGATGGCCACGCCCGCGGCCTTGATGGTCTTGAGCTGCGCGACGATCTCTTCCACGATCACCGGCGCCAGGCCTTCCACGGGCTCGTCCAGGATCAGCAGGCGCGGGTGGTTCATGAGCGCGCGGCCGATGGCCAGCATCTGCTGCTCGCCGCCCGACAGCTGCCCGCCGCCGTTGCGCCGGCGCTCCTTCAGGCGCGGAAAGATGCGGTAGATGTCGGCCAGCTGCCAGGGCGAATCGCGCCGCAGGCCGAGCAGCAGGTTCTCTTCCACCGTGAGCAGCTTGAAGATGCCGCGGTGCTCGGGCACCAGGCACACGCCGCGCGTGGCGATGCGGTGCGGCGGCTGGCCCGCGATGTCCGCGCCCTGGAAGCGCACGCGCCCTTTCGTGGGCGTGACGGCGCCGGCAATGCTCTTGAGCGTGGTCGACTTGCCCGCGCCGTTGCGGCCCAGCAGCGTGACCAGTTCGGCCTCGCCCACCGTGAGCGACACGCCCTGCAGCACATGGCTCTTGCCGTAGTGCGCGTGCAGGCCTTCGACTTCGAGGATGTTGCTCATGCCTTGCCTCCCGTGATCATGTTGCCCAGGTACGCCGTGCGCACGCGCGCGTCCGAGCGGATGTCGCCCGGCAGCCCCTCGGCCAGCACGCGGCCCAGCTGCATGACGGTCACGGTGTCGGAGATGTCCATCACGATGTTCATGTTGTGCTCGATCAGCACCACGGTGTGTGCGTCGCGCAGGCCGCGGATGAGCTGCTTCATGTCGTCGAGGTCGTCGATGCCCATGCCCGAGGTCGGCTCGTCCAGGAAGATGGCCTTGGGCTTCGCGGCCAGCGCCATGCCCACTTCGAGGCGGCGCTGCTGGCCGTGCGAGAGCACGCTGGCGGGCGTGTCGGCTAGTCGCTCGAGGCCGACGCGCGCGAGCACCTCGGCCACCGTGTCGGCACAGGCGCGCTCGCCGATGGGTGCGCGCCAGCAGTTCATGGCCTGGCGCGGCGCAACGCCCTGCGCCGCCACGCGCAGGTTCTCGCGCACCGACAGGCTGGGGAACAGGCTCGTGACCTGGAACGAGCGCGCCATGCCGCGCTGCACGCGCTGGTGGTCGGGCTCGCGCGTCACGTCGTGGCCGTCGAACAGGATGCGTCCGCCCGTGGTGGTGCCGGTGCCCGTGAGCATGTGAAAGAGCGTGGTCTTGCCCGCGCCGTTGGGCCCGATCACCGAGTGCACGGTGTTGCGCTTGATCTTCAGATCGACGCCGCCGAGCGCGGCGAACTTGCCGTAATGCTTGGTGACGCCGATGGCTTCGATGAGGATCTCGGTCATGCTTTTTCTCCCTGTGCCAGCGGCGCCTTTTCCGCAGCAGGCGTCTTGCGGAACACCCGGCGCCAGGCGCTTTCGCCTAGGCCCCAGAGGCCGCGTTGCATGCCGATGCTCACGCCGATCAGCAGCAGGCCCAGCAGCAGCAGCCAGCGCGGCCACAGCGTGGAAAGCCAGTCGGCCAGCAGCACGTAGAAGGCCGAGCCCAGCACCGAGGCGAACAGGTTGCCGGTGCCGCCGATCACGGTGATGACCAGGATCATTTCGCTCGTGTGGTACTCGGCGTTCGACAGCGGCGCGATGCCGGTCATCATGGCGTGCAGGCCGCCGGCCAGGCCGGTGACGGCGCCCGAGATCACGAAGGCCAGCAGCTTGAAGCGCTTCAGGTCGTAGCCCACGGCAGCGGCGCGGTCCTCGTTGTCGCGGATGGCGAGCAGCGTGCGGCCGAAGACCGAGTCGGTCACCTTGAGCAGCAGCGCGAACGCGGCCAGGAAGATCACCGCCACGAAGGCGTAGTACTTCCACGGCGTGTCCATGAAGGCCGGGCGCGGCACGTCGAGCAGGCCGTTGTCGCCGCCCGTGAGCCCCGAGGCCGTGTAGGCGATGAAATAGAACATCTGCGCGAAGGCCAGCGTGAGCATCACGAAGTAGGTGCCGCGCTGGCGGATGGCGACCCAGCCGACCACCGCCGCGCCCAGCGCGCCCATGCCGATGGCAGCGAGCAGCGCGAGCGGCATCGGCAGTTGCAGCCGCGTGAGCAGGATCGCGATGGTGTAGCTGCCCAGCCCGAAGAAGATGCCCTGGCCGAACGAGAGCAGCCCCGTGTAGCCCAGCAGCAGGTTGCAGCCCAGGGCCGCGAGCGCGTAGATGAGCACTTCGCTCGCGAGCGAGCCCGAGCGCATGCACAGCGGCAGCGCGAGCGCGACGATCAGCGCCAGCAGGAAGGTGTATTTCTTTGGCATGGCGCGTTCATCCTCTGCGGCCGAGCAGGCCATGCGGGCGCAACAGCAGCACGGCGCCCATCGCGATGTAGATCATCAGGCTCGCCCCGGGCGGCCAGATGGTGCTCATGAGGCTTTGCACGATGCCGATCAGCACGCCGCCGACCAGTGCCCCGCTGAAGCTGCCGAGCCCGCCGATCACCACGACCACGAAGGCCACGCCCAGCGCCTCGACGCCCATGAAAGGCTCGGCCCCGCGGATCGGCGCGGCCAGCACGCCGGCCAGCGCCGCCGTGGCCGCGCCGAGCGCGAACACCAGGCTGAACACGCGGAACACGTTGATGCCCAGCAGCGAGACCATCTCGGTCGATTCGCTGCCCGCGCGCACGGCGCTGCCCAGGCGCGTGCCCTCGAGCACCCACCACAGCCCCACCGCGAGCACGGCGGTGAAGCCGATCACGAAGAGCCGGTACTTCGGGTAGATGAAGCTGCCCCACATCACCACGCCCTGCAGCAGGTCGGGCGTGGGCACGCTGTTGCCCAGCGGGCCCCAGAACACGATGACGATCTCCTGCACCGCGAGCGCCAGGCCCACGGTGACGAGGATGTGGAACTCGTGCGCCTTGGCGTACACGCGGCGCAGCAGCAGCTTCTCGGCCAGCCAGCCGAGCGCGCCTACGAACAGCGGCACCAGCACGAGCGCGGCCCAGAAATTGAGGCCCCACTGCATGGCCTGGAAGCACAGGTAGGCGCCCAGCAGGTAGAAAGCGCCGTGCGCGAAGTTCACGAAGCGCAGCAGGCCGAACACGATGGACAAGCCAACGGCCAGCAGGAAATACAGCATGCCGATGCCGATTCCGTTGATGGTCTGGAGCAGGTAGACGGACATAGGTGTCGTGGGGGTGGCAAACGTGCAGGCGGCACGCGCCCTGCCCGCGCCCAAAAAACGGCGCGGGCGCGGCGCGAAGCCGGGCGGCGTCAGGCCAGCTTGCAGCCGGTCTTGTCGATCGGCAGGAACGACTTGCCGGAGCTGACGACGTCCACGTAGTCGGCCGGGTTGGCCATCTTCGACTTCGCCTTGCCCTTGAGCAGGTAGTAGTCCTTGATGACCTGGTGGTCGGCCTTGCGGATTTCTTCCACGCCCGTGAGGCCGTCGAACTTCATGCCTTCGAGCGCCGCGACCACCGCCTTCGGGTCGACCGTGCCGGCCTTCACGATGCCGTCGATGAGGATCTTGGTGCAGATGTACGAGCCGGCCAGGCTGTAGTTGGGCACGATCTTGAGCTTGTCGGCGGTGCGCTTCACCAGGTCCTTGTTGAGCGGCGTGTCGACCGTGTGCCAGTACTGCGCACCGAAGTAGACGCCGTCGCACAGGTCGGCGCCCAGCTCGTCGAACTGCTCCAGGCCCGAGGCCCAGGCCATGAGGATCGTCATGTTCTTGTGCATGCCGAAGCTCACCGCCTGGCGCAGCGCGGCGGACGACTGCGCGCCGAAGTTCAAGAGCAGCAGCACGTCGGGCTTGGCGGCCATGGCGTTGGTGAGGTAGCCGCTGAACTCCTTGTCGTTGAGCGAGTGGTAGCTGTTGCCCACGTGCTCGATGCCCTTCTCCTGGAAGATGGTCTTGGCCGCGCTCAGCAGGCCGTCGCCGAAGACGTACTGCGGCGTGATCGTGTACCAGCGCTTGGCCTTGGGCATGGCCGCGATCAGCGGGCGCACCGTCTGCTCGATGGCACCGAAGGTGGGCACCGACCAGCGGAAGGTGGCGGGGTTGCAGTCCTTGCCGGTGATCTCGTCGGCGCCCGCGGTGGTGATGAACAGGCCGCCGGCCTTCTCGGCCTCCTTGCCCATGGCCAGCGCTTCCGACGACAGGATGCCGCCGACGAAGAACTTCGCGCCCTGCTGCTGCGAGGCTTCCTGCACCTTGCGCACGGCCGTGGCCGGCTTGCCCTCGGTGTCGAGCACCGTGTAGGCCAGCGGACGGTTCAGCACCTTGCCGTACTGCTCGATCGCCAGCTTGGTGCCCAGGTCGGCGAACTTGCCGTTGGCCGCGAAGGCACCCGACATGGGCACCGGCGCACCGAATCGGATCGCGTCGGTGGCCTGGGCGAAGACCGAGCGGCTCATCAGGAGCGAAGCCGGGGCGGCCGACAGGGCGGCCAGCTGAAGGAGTTGTCTGCGTTGCATGGGGTTCTCCGGTCGTGGTGTGGAAAGTGGGGAAGAAAACACAGTGCCTGCGATCGCCGGCAATTTAAGCGGATAAATAGGATTAATATGTTGGTAAAAACCCGTTAGCAAGCCCCGTGCCCAAACCCAACCCGACCCTGCCGATGACGCCGTTAAGATCGCGCGCTGTTGCGCATCCCGCGCATCTCCCGATGTGCATGGATGGAGCGTTTTGATGAGAGTGGGGCACAACCCTCCGAAGCGGCAAAAGCTCTCGGACGTCATCGTCGAAGACGTCAAGCGATGGATCGTTGCCGAGCGCAAGCAGCCCGGCGACCGGCTACCGAACGAGAAGGAACTGATCGAGCTCTTCGGCTATTCGAAGAGCACGGTGCGCGAGGCGCTGAAGGCGCTCGAGGTGCGCGGGCTGATCTCGATCCGCACCGGCCCCGGCGGCGGCGCGTACCTGCAGCAGGTGTCGGTCGACCATGCGTCGGAGCCGCTGCGCAACTTCCTGCACTTTCACCACCTGGACGGCCACCACATCTACCAGCTGCGCAAGGCGCTGGAGCCCGAACTGGCCGTGAGCGTGGTCGGGCGGCTCACGCCCGAGCAGTTCGCGCGGCTCGAAGACAACGTGCGCCTGTGCACCATCGAGCCGACCAACGAGGACGAGCTGCGCACCCAGCGCGAGGCCGAGCTGGCCTTTCACACGATGCTGGCCGAGGCCTGCCCCAATCCGGTGCTGTCCTTCATGTGCCGCTTTCTCAACGACCTGCTGCGCGACCTCGTCGTCTACAAGAAGGCGCTGGACCACCACCACTTCGGCGAGACCAACGTGGACTATCACACGCAGCTGCTGGCGGCCTACCGCAAGGAAGATGCGGACGAGGTGCGGCGGCTGATGGTGGAGCACATGGTGGATGCGGAGCACCACATGCATGAGATGGAAGCGCACATTGGCGCTAAGCATTTGTTGCTGCCCAGCGGGCAGCGATAGCACCACAAAGGTCTAGAAGACCTTGCGGAACCGCTCGGCGCTGCCGAAGCGCACGGCGACGGTGCCGTTCGCCTCGAACCCACAGCGCAAGTAGAACGACCCGGCGTGCGGATTGCCGGTGACGTGGAGTGCCGACGCACCCTGGCGCCGGGAAAGCTCGACACAGTGCGCGACCAATGCCTTGCCGATGCCGCGACGCCATGCCTCGGGCTCGACGAACAATCCATCGAGTTCGGCGCTGCCGTCATCGTTGGGCAGCACGACAGCGAATCCCGCCGTCACGCCATGGATCTCTGCCACGAACACCCGGCCATCGACGATCTGGGCCAGAGGCAGTTCGATGGCGTCCGGGTCGGACTGAATCGCCTCGCGATCGCCAGGGTTCGCGAGCGATGCGCGCCGCTGCAAGTCTTCGAGTGCCCGGTGTTCCGACGCAAGTGCAGGACGAATACGCAGTGGTGTTTCGGTCATCTGGGGTGGTTTCAGTGCCTTCAGATCTTCGCACCGCCATGCGCCTTCTCCAGACACGCCTGAAACGCCAACACCGCCCGTGAAGGCTTCGGCGACCGCCGCAGCAAACTCACGAACCGGCACGCATAGTTGAAGCGCGCCGGCAGCACCGCCTTCATCAGCCCGCGCTGCTCGAACACCTGCGCGTAGTGGTCGGGCAAGAAGCCCAGGAAGCGCCCCGACAGGATCAGCGTCGCGATCGCCTCCTGGTCGAACCCCGTCGCCTTGCGCGACAGCCTCGCCCGGTGGCTCAGTTCCATGTTCGGCGAGTGATACCCCAGCCCCGCGAAATGGTGCTCGCCCAGTTTCGACCAGGTGAGCTTGCCGTGCGGGCTGTCGAACAGCGGATGCCCCTGGCCGCAGTACAGCAGCATGGTTTCATCAAACAGGTCGGCGTAGACGAGGCTCTTCGAGCTGCGGTGCGCCGGGATGATGCCGATCTGGAAGTTGCCCTCCAGCACGCCCTGCTCGATGGCGTTGATGGAGCCCACGTGCACCGCCAGGTTCACCTCGGGCGCGATCTCGGTGAAGCGCGCAATGGCCTCGCCGATGCGCGCCTTCGGGTTGGTCGCGGTCTTGTCGAACAGCGCCACGTCGAGCTGCCCGCCCATGCGGTTGTGGATGTCGTCGATGCTGCCGCGGAAGGCGTCGACCGAGGCCAGCAGGCGCAGCGTCTCGTCGTACACGCGCTGGCCCTCGGCCGTGAGCGCAAAGCCCGCCCGGCCGCGCCGGCACAGCACCAGGCCCAGGCGGGTTTCCAGGTCTTTCACGTGGCGGCTCACGGTGGAGGTGCCGATGTTCAGCTCCAGTTCGGCCGCCGCCATGCCGCCGCAGTCGACCACGCTCTTGAACACCTTGAGCAGGCGCAGGTCCATGTCGCTGAGCTGCCCCAGCACGGCGCGGTTGCGGGTGCCCTGGGCAGCGGTTTCGTCGGCGGGCGAGGCCTTGGCCTTTACTTGCATGGATCGTCAAGTGAACATTGATATTGCGCCATTCTCCACACTGAAGGCGTTGCGAACAATCGGCGCATCCCTTCACCCCCGGAGCCCGCCTTGCGCGGGATGCGCCATGACCCTCGCCACACCCGCCATCGAACCCACGCCCACCGCGCGCACCGACGCCGCCTGGCTCGAGGCGCACTGGATGCCTTACACCGGCAACCGCAACTTCAAGGCCGATCCGCGGATCATCGTGGAGGCCAAGGGCGCCTACTTCACCGACAACGACGGCCGCAAGATCTTCGACGGCCTGTCGGGCCTGTGGTGCTCGGGCCTGGGCCACGGCCGCCCCGAGATCACCGAGGCGGTGAGCCGCCAGATCGCCAAGCTCGACTACTCGCCCGCCTTCCAGTTCGGCCACCCGCTCTCGTTCGAACTGGCCAACAAGATCAAGGAACTGACGCCCGCCGGCCTGGACTACGTGTTCTTCACCGGCTCGGGCTCCGAAGCCGCCGACACCTCGCTGAAGATGGCGCGCGCCTACTGGCGCACCAAGGGTCAGGCCGGCAAGACGCGCCTGATCGGCCGCGAGAAGGGCTACCACGGCGTGAACTACGGCGGCATCTCGGTGGGCGGCATCGCGGCCAACCGCAAGCTGTTCGGCCAGGGCGTCGAGGCCGACCACCTGCCGCACACGCAGCTGGCCAGCAATGCCTTCTCGCGCGGCATGCCCGAAAGCGGCGCCGAGCTGGCCGACCGCCTGCTCGACCTCATTGCGCTGCACGACGCCTCGACCATCGCGGCCGTGATCGTCGAGCCCTTCGCCGGTTCGGCCGGCGTGGTGATTCCGCCCAAGGGCTACCTGAAGCGCCTGCGCGACATCTGCACGGCGAACAACATCCTGCTGATCTTCGACGAAGTGATCACCGGGTTCGGCCGCTGCGGCGCGCTCACGGGCGCCGATGCCTTCGGCGTCACGCCCGACATCATGAACATCGCCAAGCAGGTCACCAACGGCGCGCAGCCGCTGGGCGCCGTGGTGGCCAGCAAGGACATCTACGACACCTTCATGGCCGCCGGCGGCCCCGAGTACATGCTCGAGTTCCCGCACGGCTACACCTACGGCGCGCACCCCGTGGCCTGCGCCGCCGGCATCGCCGCGCTCGACGTGCTCCAGAAGGAAGACATGATCGGCCGCGTGCAGACGCTGGCCCCGCATTTCGAGAACGCCGTGCACAGCCTGAAGGGCAGCAAGCACGTGGCCGACATCCGCAACTACGGCCTGGCCGCCGGCATCACCATCGCCGCGCTGCCGGGCGAGCCCGCGCGCCGCCCCTACGAGATCGCGATGAACTGCTGGAAGAAGGGCTTCTACGTGCGCTACGGCGGCGACACGATCCAGCTCGCCCCGCCGTTCATCGCCGAGAAGGCCGAGATCGACCGCATGGTCAACGCCCTCGCCGACGCCCTCGCCGAAACCAACTGATCCCCTTTCGAGATACCAAGACATGCAACACGACAAGAACGTCACCGCCACCATCGGCCACTTCATCGACGGCAAGCACGTCGGCGGCGGCAGCCGCGTGCAGCCGGTGTTCGACCCCGCCACCGGCCTGTCGGCCAAGAGCGTGGCACTCGCCGACAAGCTCACGGTCGAGCAGGCCATCGCCTCGGCGCAGGCCGCCTTCCCGGCCTGGCGCAACACGCCGCCGCTCAAGCGCGCCCGCGTGATGAGCCGCCTGAAGACGCTGCTCGAAGAAAACGCCGACACCATCGCCGCGCTCATCACCGCCGAGCACGGCAAGGTGCTGGCCGATGCGCACGGCGAGCTGCAGCGCGGCATCGAGAACGTCGAGTACGCCAGCTACGTGCCCGAGCTGCTCAAGGGCGAGCACAGCAAGAACGTCGGCCCGTCGATCGACTCGTGGAGCGAGTTCCAGGCCATGGGCGTGGCGGCCGGCATCACGCCGTTCAACTTCCCGGTCATGGTGCCGCTGTGGATGTGGCCGATGGCCGTGGCCTGCGGCAACACCTTCGTGCTGAAGCCCTCGGAGCGCACGCCCTCCTCCACGCTGTTCATGGCCGAACTCGCGCTGCAGGCCGGCCTGCCGCCGGGCGTGCTGAACGTGGTCAACGGCGACAAGGAAGCGGTCGACACGCTGCTGACCGACCGCCGCGTGAAGGCCGTGAGCTTCGTGGGCTCCACGCCCATCGCCGAATACATCTACACCACGGGCACGGCCCACGGCAAGCGCGTGCAGGCACTCGGCGGCGCCAAGAACCACGCGGTGGTGATGCCCGACGCCGACATCGGCAACGCCGTGAGCGCGCTCATGGGCGCGGCCTACGGCTCGTGCGGCGAGCGCTGCATGGCGATCCCGCTGGTGGTGGCCGTGGGCGACGCCACGGCCGACGCGGTGGTCGAGGGCCTGAAGGTCGAGATCGCCAAGATGAAGGTCGGCCCCGGCACCGACAACGGCAACGACATGGGCCCGCTGGTGACCCAGCCGCACTTCGAGAAGGTCAAGGCCTTCGTCGACGCGGGCGTGGCTGCCGGCGCCAAGCTGGTGGTCGACGGCCGCGGCATCCAGGTCGAAGGCCACGAAGGCGGCTACTACCTGGGCGCCTGCCTGTTCGACCACGTGAAGCCCGGCATGACGATCTACCAGGAAGAGATCTTCGGCCCGGTGCTCGGCGTGGTGCGCGTGAAGACGCTGCAGGAAGCCATGGACCTGATCGACGCGCACGAGTACGGCAACGGCACCTGCATCTTCACGCGCGACGGCGAGGCCGCGCGCTGGTTCAGCGACAACATCCAGGTCGGCATGGTCGGCATCAACGTGCCGCTGCCGGTGCCCGTGGCGTACCACTCGTTCGGCGGCTGGAAGCGTTCGCTGTTCGGCGACCTGCACGCCTACGGCCCCGACGCCGTGCGCTTCTACACCAAGCGCAAGACCGTCACGCAGCGCTGGCCCTCGGCCGGCGTGCGTGAAGGCACGATGTTCTCGTTCCCCTCGAACCGCTGATATCGCGGCACCGCAGGTCAGGCCTTGTCGGCCTTGCCTGCGGCGTTCGCGAGCTTGCTGAGCATGCGGTCCACCAGCCACGGCTGGCGGTCCTCATCCTCAGCGCGTTCCTTGCGGCGGATCGCGTTGCGCACGACGATCGAGCCCACATAGCGCATCGGCTCCGGCGGAAAGTAGCCCAGCGGCCCGTTCGTGATCGGGCTGCGCGTCCATGCGTTGTCCTGGTCCAGCACCAGCGACGACAGGATCTGCCCGCCCATGTAGGTCGGCCCCACCCCGTTGCCCGAGTAGCCGAAGCCGTAGTAGATGTGCGGCGCGCCGTCGAGCTTGCCGAAGAACGGAAAGCCCGTCACCGAGCGGTCGGACGGGCCGTTCCAGCTCGCGGTGATCGGCGTGTTGCTCAGTGCCGGGAAGAAGGAATGCAGCGCCTGCGTGAGCTCGCCCTCGTACGGCGAGCGCTCGTCGAACACCTTGGCCATGCGGCCACCCCACGCAAAGGTGTTGCCGCCCTTGCCCAGCATGATGCGGCCGTCGACCGTGCTGCGGTAGTAGTACACGAAGGTGCGCGAGTCGAGCACCGACACGCCGTCGGTCAGCCCGATCTGCTGCAGCAGCTCGGGGCAGCGCTCGGTGATGATCATGTCGCTCGACACGATGGCGATGGTCCGCTCGAACTGCGGGAAGCGGCTGGCCATCCACGCGTTCATCGCCAGCACCAGTTTCTTCGCGCGCACGCGCCCGGTGGGCGTGTGCACCACCACGGGCTGGTCGGTGCTGAAGTCGAGCATCGGCGTGCGCTCGTGGATGCGGATGCCCATGGCCAGCGCCACGCGCCGAAGTCCGCGCACCAGCTTGCCCGGATGCACGGTGGCGGCGATCGGCGAGTACACGCCGGCCAGGTTGCGCGCCGAGCCCGAGCGCCGCGCCACTTCGTCGGGCGGCAGCGCGTGGTACGAATGGATGCCGCGCGCCTCCAGCGCCTGCATCATCGGATCGAGCGTGCCGATCTGCGCCTGTGAGGTCGCGGTGTAGAGCGTGCCGTCGCGCCGCAGCTCGGCGTCGATGCCGTGCGCCGCGCAAAAGTCGGCGATGTGCCCCACCGCCGCTTCCGACGCCTTCACGAGACGCACCGCCTCGTCTTCGCCGAACAGCCGCCGCAGGGTCAGGAACTTGGCCGACCAGGTGAGAAGGCAACCGCCGTTGCGTCCGCTCGCGCCGGCGCCGCACAGGTCGCTTTCGAGAATGACGATGTCGAGCGTGGGCGCCTGCAGCTTGGCCTGGATGGCCGTCCACAGGCCGGTGAAGCCGCCACCGACGATGCAGACGTCGGCGGTGGTTTCACCTTGCAGCGCCGGTGCCAGATCGCCATCGTTGAAGAGCGCTTGTTCGATCCAGAAGGGGCGCATCCGTGTGCCTTAAGCGGTGGTGAGGGCTTGCCGGTGTTCGGCGGAACTGATCTCGAGGTGGCGCACGAAGTGCGCGAGGCCGGGCATGTCGGCATCGGCCAGCTTGGCCGTGTCGTCCCACTGCCGCAGGCGCACTGCGTCCATTGCATACGGCAGCGTCTCGAAAGCCTGGGCCTGTGCCTCGTCGAAGACGCCGCCCTGCAGTTGCAGGCTGCGCTTCGAGTCGGGCGACAGCGCCTCCAGGTAGCCGGGCACGCGCGCGCACAGGAAGCGCTTGGCGTCCACATGCAGCCGGATCGGCTCCAGCGTGGCCGGACCGAACAGCGCGCGCAGGAACGGCAGGCAGCGGTACTGGTGCAGGTCGTCCAGGCCCTGCTGCGTCGGCGTGCCGCCGAAGTCGTGCAGCAGGTGGCCCAGGTCGTGCAGCAGGGCGGCAGCGATCAGCGCGCTGTCCGCGCCCTCCTGCTCGGCCAGGTGCGCCGACTGCAGCGCGTGCTCCAGCTGCGTGACCGGCTCGCCGTCGTACTGCGCGTGGCCCTTGGTCTCGAAGAGGCCGACGATGTCGGGGATGCTGAGGCTCATGGTTACCAGGGCAGCGAGTAGGTCTTGGTGTTGGTGAAGCTCTTCATCGCTTCGAGCACGCCTTCCTTGTAGCCCAGGCCCGAGTCCTTGATGCCGCCGAAGGGCGTGAGCTCCAGGCGGTAGCCGGGCACTTCGCGCACATTCACGCTGCCTACGTTCAGCTCGCGGATGAAGCGCGTGATGTAGTCCAGGCGGTTGGTGCAGATCGACGACGACAAACCGTAGGCCGTGCCGTTCGAGATGCGGATCGCCTCGTCGATGTTCCTGAAGCGGATCACCGGCGACACGGGGCCGAAGGTCTCGTGCTTGGCGACGGTCATCTCGGGGTCGACGTGGTCGAGCACGGTGGGCGAGTACAACGCGCCGCGGCGCTCGTTGCCGTACAGCAGCTTGGCGCCTGCTGCGATGGCTTCGTTGACGACGGCTTCGAACTGCTTGGCCGCCGCTTCATCGATCACGGTGCCCATGTCGGTGTCGGGGTCCATCGGGTCGCCGTACTTCAGCGCGCGGGTCTTTTCCACCAGCAGTTCGACGAAGCGGTCAGCGACCGACTCATGCACCAGCATGCGCTTCACCGCTGTGCAACGCTGCCCCGAGTTCTTGTACGACCCGTTGGCAGCCAGCGTCGCAGCCTCCTCGATGTCCGCGTCCTCCATCACGATGATCGGGTCATTGCCACCCAGCTCCAGGATCTGGCGCTTGTAGGTGGCCTTGCCCGCGATGTACTT
>NZ_JBXAMR010000001.1:1609312-1648499 GCF_058800845.1 Variovorax sp. GW822-FHT04E09 | reverse complement strand
AGGGTCGCCTTTCTTTTGCCTACGTTTCTTTGGCGAAGCAAAGAAAAGTAGGTCGGCCGCCGGGCCGAGACCCGGCCTCGGGAAGCAAAACGAGGCACTGCGATGAACCTGTCGCGCCCCTTCGTCCGCCGCCCCATAGGCACAGTCCTCCTGACCATAGGCATCGCCCTGGCAGGAATTGCAGCGTTCTTCGTCCTCCCAGTCTCCCCCCTCCCTCAGGTCGACTACCCAGTCATCTCAGTAAGAGCCTCGATCCCGGGAGCAAGCCCAGAGACGATGGCAACCAGCGTCGCCACGCCATTGGAAAGACACCTGGGAACGATCGCAGGCGTCAACGAAATGACGTCCACCAGCTCCGTAGGCTCCTCCCGAGTCACGCTGCAATTCGACCTCAGCCGCAACATCGACGGCGCCGCCAGAGAAGTCCAGGCCGCCATCAACGCCAGCCGCGTAGACCTGCCCGCCACGCTAAGAAGCAACCCCACCTACCGCAAAGCCAACCCGGCTGCGTCGCCAGTCATCATCCTGGCCCTCACGTCCAAGACAAAGACCCCAGGCCAAATCTACGACGCCGTCTCCAACATCGTCAGCCAGCGCCTGTCGCAAGTAGACGGCGTAGGCGACGTAGAGATCGGCGGCGGCTCGCTCCCCGCGGTACGGATCGAGCTGCTCCCCTTCGCCCTCAACCGCTACGGCATCAGCACCGAAGACGTGCGCGCCGCCATCCAGGCGTCGAATGCGAACCGTCCCAAGGGCATGGTCCAGGGCGAAGGCCGCAAGCTGCAGATCTACACACAGACCCCGGCGCTGCGCGCAAGCGACTACGCCTCGATGGTCGTGGCTTGGCGCAACGGCGCGGCGGTGCGGCTGCGCGAGGTCGCCGACGTGATCGACGGCGTGGAAGACACGCGCACGCTGGGCCTGTTCAACGGCGAGCCGGCGATCATCGTGCTGATCACGCGCCAGCCCTCGGCCAACATCATCGAGACCGTCGACAACGTGCGCGCGCTGCTGCCCGAACTGCAGGCGCAGCTGCCGCCGGACGTGACGCTGCAGGTCGCCTCGGACAGCACCAACTCCATCCGCAGCTCGCTGCGCGAGGTGGAGATGACGCTGGTCATCGCGGTGCTGCTGGTGGTGCTGGTGGTCAGCCTCTTCCTGCGCAGCGTGCGCGCGACGGTGGTACCGGCGGTGGCCACGGTGGTGGCGCTGCTGGGCACGTTCGGGGTCATGCACCTGCTGGGCTTCAGCCTCAACAACCTGAGCCTGATGGCGCTCACCGTGGCCACGGGCTTCGTGGTGGACGACGCGATCGTGGTGCTGGAGAACACCAGCCGCCACATCGAGTCGGGCATGTCGCGCATGAAGGCGGCGCTGCTCGGCGCGCAGGAAGTCGGTTTTACGGTGCTGTCGATCAGCGTGTCGCTGGTGGCGGTGTTCATTCCGCTGCTGTTCATGGGCGGGCAGGTGGGGCGGCTGTTCCGCGAGTTCGCGGTCACGCTGTCGGCGGCGGTGCTGATCTCGCTGGTCATCTCGCTCACCACCACGCCGATGATGTGCGCGTGGATGCTCAAGCCGGGCGGCGAGCACGACAAGAACAAGCCGCAGGGCCGCTTCGGCCGCGCGGCGGCGCGCAGCTACGACTGGATGCTCAAGCGCTACGAGAGCGCACTCGACTGGGCGCTGGACAGCAAGGCGATCGTCATGGTCGTGCTGCTGGCGGTGGTGGGGCTCAATGTCTACCTGTTCAGCGCGGCGCCCAAGGGCTTCTTCCCGCAGCAGGACAGCGGCCAGCTCAACGGCGGCCTGCGCGCCGACCAGAGCATTTCGTCGCAGGCCATGGGCGCCAAGCTGCGCGAGGTGGTCGACATCATCCGCAAGGACGAGGCGGTCGACACCGTGGTGGGCTTCACGGGCGGCGGGCGCGCGGGCGGCGGCTTCATGTTCGTCAACCTGAAGCCGGCCAGCCAGCGCAAGGACAGCGGCCTCGCCGTGATCGCGCGGCTGCGCCCGCAGCTGGCGCAGGTGACGGGGCTGCGCGTGTTCCTCGGCCCGGTGCAGGACGTGCGATCGGGCGGGCGCTCCAGCAACTCCACCTACCAGTACACACTCAAGAGCGACAGCCTGTCCGACCTGCGCACCTGGGCCGTGAAGCTGGCCGACGAGATGAAGCAGCAGCCCACGCTGACCGACATCGACACCGACCAGGACCAGAACGGCGTGGAGACGGTGGCCAAGGTCGACCGCGACAGCGCACGGCGGCTGGGGCTCACCTCCACCGCCATCGACAACGCGCTGTACAACGCCTTCGGCCAGCGGCAGGTGGCCACCATCTACACCGAGCTCAACCAGTACCACGTGGTGATGGAATGGGCGCCGGGCTACACGCGCAGCCCGAACGCGCTGCGCGACGTGTACGTGCCGGCCACCAAGACCTCGGTGGTCGCGGGGCAGGCGGTGACCACGCAGGTGGCGGCCACGACGTCCACGGGTGGCACGACGGCCTCCGCCAGCGCCGCCGCCGCGACGGTGCCGGTGTCGGCCAACGCCGGCTCGCGCAACGCCTCGACCGGCAACGTGCTGAGCAACACGGCCACCGCGCTGGTGCCGCTGTCGGCGGTGGCGAAGTTCGAGGAGCAGTCGGTGGCCACGTCGGTGAGCCATGAGGACGGCGAGCTGGCCACCACCATCTCGTTCAACCTGGCCGAGGGCGCCAACCTCGGCGACGCGCGCGAGGCCATCGCCAAGGCCGAGGCCAACATTGCCATGCCGACCAACGTGCGCGGCGCCTTTGCCGGCACCGCGCTGAGCGCGCAGCAGTCGCAGGGGCAGCAGGCGATGCTGATCGTGGCGGCGCTGGTGGTGATCTACATCGTGCTGGGCATCCTGTACGAGAGCCTGGTGCATCCGGTGACGGTGCTGTCGACGCTGCCCTCGGCCGGCGTGGGCGCGGTGCTGGCGCTCTTGATGTTCCGCATGGAGTTTTCCATCATCGCGCTGATCGGCGTGTTCCTGCTGATCGGCATCGTGAAGAAGAACGCCATTTTGATCATCGACTTCGCACTGGAGGCCGAGCGCTCGCGCGGCCTGAGTCCGCTCGAGGCGGTGCGCGAGGCCTGCCTGCTGCGTTTCCGCCCCATCCTGATGACCACGCTGGCCGCCGCGCTCGGTGCGCTGCCGCTGGCCATCGGCTTCGGCGAGGGCGCCGAGCTGCGCCGGCCGCTGGGCGTGGCGATCATCGGCGGGCTCATCGCGAGCCAGCTGCTGACGCTGCTCACCACGCCGGTGGTGTACCTGCTGCTGGACAAGCTGCGCCGCCGCGGCAAGAACGAACACGCGCTGAGCCGCGCGCCGGCCGCCTGAGACCCATGACCATGAATGCCTCCATTTCTTCCTTCGGTTCTTCACGCCGTTTCTTCGCGCTGAGCACGCTCGCGCTGGCCGCCGTGCTCGCCGGCTGCGCCGTGGGCCCGGCCTACAAGGTGCCCGAGTCGGCGGCATCGGCCGGCTGGAAGGAGCAGCCCGCCGCCGACGGCTGGCTGCCCGCCGCGCCGGCCGACGCGCTCGACCGCGGCGAGTGGTGGAAGCTCTTCGGCGACGCCACGCTCGACGAACTCGCGGCGCGCGTGCAGGTGTCGAACCAGAACATCGCTGCCGCCGTCGCCAGCTACACGCAGGCGCAGGCGCTGGTGCGCGAGCAGCGCGCGGGGCTGTTCCCGTCGGTGTCCTTCGACGGCAGCGGCAAGCGCTCGGGCACGGTGGGCGGCAACGCCTCGGCCAGCCCGTCGAACACCTTCGGCGCCACGCTGGGCGCGAGCTGGACGCCCGACGTGTGGGGCCGCCTGCGCGAGGCCGTGAACAGCGCGCAGGCCAACGCCCAGGCCAGCGAGGCAGACCTGGCCTCGGCGCGGCTGTCGGCCGTCGGCGACCTGGCCACCAACTACTTCTCGCTGCGCGAGGCCGACGCCGAGATCGTGCTGCTCGACGAAACCATCCTCGGCTACCAGCGCGCCTTCGAGATCACGAGCAACCGCTACGCCGCCGGCATTGCCGCGCAGACCGACGTGCTGCAGGCGCAGACCCAGCTGGTGAACGCCAAGGCCGACCGCGTGGGCCTGCAGCGCACGCGCGCCACCCTGGAGCACGCCATCGCGATGTTGGTGGGCGTGGCGCCGGCCGACTTCAGCCTGCCGCCCGCGCGCTGGACGCCCACGGTGCCCGGCGTGCCGACCGGCGTGCCCTCGACGCTGCTGCAGCGCCGGCCCGACATCGCGGCGGCGGAGCGCGCGGTGGCCGCGGCCAATGCGCAGATCGGCGTGGCGCGCTCGGCCTACTACCCGAACATCTCGCTCACGGCCTCGGTCGGCAGCAACGCCAGCCGCGTGAGAGACCTCTTCGGCGCGGCCAACACGCTGTGGGGGCTGGGCCTGTCGGTGGCGCAGGTGGTGTTCGATGCGGGCGCCATCAGCGCCAGCGTCGATGCCGCCAAGGCCGGCCACGAGGCCAGCGTGGCGCGCTACCGGCAGACCGTGCTGGCCGCGTTCCAGGCCGTGGAAGATCAGCTGACCACCGGCGCCACGCTGGCGCAGCAGGAAGGCTTGCGCCGCGAGGCCACGGCAGCGGCCGACAAGACCGAGCAGCAACTGCTCAACCGGTATCGCGCGGGGCAGGTGAGCTACACCGACGTGGTGCAGGCGCAGGCCGCCGCACTGAGCGCGCGGCGCGCGCTCGTGCAGCTTCAGGTCAATCGCCAGGCCGCGGCAATCGCGCTGATCCAGGCCATGGGCGGTGGTTGGCAGGCCGACTGGATGGGGGCGACCCGTCCGGCCGGCAACAGCACTTCAAACAACAGCGCCGCTTCCCGCACACCGTAAGGGGCGGGTGTTGCGGGCGGGCATGGGAACCTGCCTGGCCCGTCGGCCCGACCGGCGCGAACACCGGACCGGGCGTCGTCGCTTCGCGGCGGTGGTCACCGCTCGGCGCTCACAGGATCGCTCTCTCCCCATCAGTGCGCTGGTCGGTCGAGGGCCTCGCCCAGGTAGTCCTTGTCTGTCACCAGGACCCAGAGGGCGAGCACCATGATCACCGCAGCCACGAGGACTGCATTGACCAGCGCCGGCTCGACCATGCGGAAGTCGAGCAACCAGGGCGACACCGCCAGCCAGGCTGCCAGCGCCACTTCGGTCCACTCTTCCCACTGGTGCGGCACGAAGGTCGCGCCCAAGGCCACGGCGCCCAGCACGATGCCGGTCGCCACCATGGTCCACATGGCGAGCGAATTGCCCTGAAAGCCCAGTACCCATGGCGAGACGATCAGCCACACGCCGGCGACGGCGTTGACGGGGTCCTGCCAATGCTTCACATGCTTCATGGTCGTACCTCCTGTCGCAGCACGACGCCACGACACTGGTTGGACTGCCGCGCCGCGCCGTGGTTCCGCCATGCGGCATGGCGCGGGCCGCGCGGGGCTTGCGGATCGGCGCCGCGTTCCTATACTTGAGTGCGCACTCAATTAAACGAACGATGGAGACCGCCCGCGCATGGCCCGCCCCCGCAGTGTCGACAAGCACAACGCCATCCTCGAGGCCGCGCTGGTCGAGTTCGGCCGGCGCGGCGTGTGGGCCACGCCGACCTCGGCGATCTCGCGCACCGCGGGCGTGGCCGAGGGCACGTTGTTCACCTACTTCGCGAGCAAGGCGCTGCTGACCGACGCGCTGTACCGCGCGCTGAAGACCGAGCTGGCCGGCGTGATGCTGGCCGACTGGCCCGAAGCGGCCGACCCGCGCACCCAGTTCCGCCACATCTGGGACCGCTACGTGCGCTGGGGCGTGGCGCACCCCGGCAAGCTGCGCGTGCTGGCGCAGCTCAAGGTGTCCGACGAACTGAGCGACGAGAGCCGCGCCGCCGGCATGGCGCCGTTCGCGCGGCTGGAGGCGGTGGCGCAGGAGTGCATGCGGCGCGGGCTGGTCGTCGAGCGGCCGATGGAATTCCTGGGCGCGATGCTCACGGCGATGGCCGAGACCACCGTCGGCTACATCGCGCAGGCCGGCGACGCCGAGCCGGCCTTCGACTACGCCGAAGCCGGCTTCGAGATCTTCTGGCAAGGCATCGCCGTGCCGCCCTGACGACGACCGCACCTCTGAACGACAAGACCCCCACCGAAGAAAGACCCCGCCATGCCCACACTCAAACGCCGCCACTTCGTGCTCGGCACCCTCGGCGCCGCCGGCGCCCTGGTCGTCGGCTGGGCCGCCACGCCGGCGGCTTCGCGCCTCGTGCCCGGCGCGCCGCTGCCGGCGGGCAACGGGCAGGTCGCGCTCAACGGCTGGGTCAAGGTGGGCAGCGACGACACCGTCACGCTGGTGATGACGCAGTCGGAAATGGGGCAGGGCACCCACACCGGCCTGGCGATGCTGCTGGCCGAGGAGATGGACGCCGCGGTGTCGCAGGTGCGGCTCGAGCAGGCCGGCTTCGACGCCATCTACAACAACCAGGCCATGATCCTCGACGCGCTGCCCTTCAAGCCCGGCGACGAGGGCTTCGGCAAGCGCGCGGCGCACCAGGTCGTGGGCAAGCTGCTGCGCACGATCCCGGGGCTCTCGGGCACGGGCGGCTCGTCGAGCGTCACCGACCAGTGGGGCCCGGTGCGCGAGGCCGGCGCGTCGGCGCGGCTCATGCTGGTGGGCGCGGCGGCGGCGCAGTGGCAGGTGCCCGCCAGCGAATGCCGCACCGAGGCCGGCCGCGTGCTGCACCCGGCCTCCAACCGCAGCGCGCGCTTCGGTGAGCTGGCCGCGAAGGCCGCGCAGCAGCCGCTGCCCACGGCGGTAAAGCTCAAGGCGCAAGCCGACTTCCGCGTCATCGGCCAGCCGCAGCGGCGCATCGACAACGCCGGCAAGCTCAATGGCACCGCCACCTACGGCATCGACGTGCTGCCGCCGGGCCTGCTGTACGCCAGCATCGCCATGTGCCCGACGCTGGCCGGCCGCGTCGCGCGCTTCGACGCGAAGGCCGCCGAGGCGCTGCCCGGCGTGCGCAAGGTGATGGCGCTGGAACCGGTGGCCGCGAGCCTTGTCGGCACCGGCAGCACGGCGGGCGGCGTGGCCGTGATCGCCGACACGCCGTACCACGCGATGCGCGCGCTGAAGCAGGTCGACATCGAATGGGACCACGGCTCCGCCGCGAGCCTGTCGAGCGCCGAGATGATCGACCGCCTCGCGCGCACGCTCGACGCCGACGCGGGCAATGCGCGCCTGGACACCGGCGGCGTGGCGGCGGCGTTGAAGTCCGCCGCGCGCACGATCGAGGTCGAGTACCGCGTGCCCTTCCTGGCGCACGCCACCATGGAGCCGATGAACTGCACCGTGCAGTTCAAGGACGGCGCCGCCACCGTCTGGGCGCCCACGCAGGCGCCGGGCTTTGCGCGCGCCGCGGTCGCCAAGGCGCTGGGCATCGATGCCGAGAAGGTCACGCTGCACGTGACCTACCTGGGCGGCGGCTTCGGGCGGCGCTACTTCATCGACTTCCTGGTGCAGGCCGCGCAGCTCGCGCGCGAGGCCGGCGGCGCGCCGGTGCAGCTGATCTGGTCGCGCGAGGAAGACATGACGCACGACTTCTACCGGCCCGCCTACGTGGCGCTGTGCAAGGCCGGCTTCGACGCGGCGGGCGCGCTGGTGGCGTGGCAGACCACCAGCGCCGGCTCCAGCCTGGGTGCGCCGTCGTTCATGGACAACTCGACCGACGGCGCCTGGAACACCGCCTACGACTTCCCACAGGCCCGCGTGGCGCACGTGCCGGTGGAGTCGGCCGTCACCACCGGCATCTGGCGCTCGGTGGCGCATTCGCAGAACGGCTTCTTCGTCGAGAGCTTCATCGACGAATGCGCCGTGGCCGCCGGCAAGGACCCGGTGGCTTTCCGCGCCGGCCTGCTTGCCAAGGATGCGCGCCACCTGGCGGTGCTGAAGCGCGTGGCCGAACTCTCGAAGTGGGGCGAGCCGCTGGCCGACGGACCCGACGGTACGAAGCGCGCGCGCGGCGTGGCGATTCACCGGGCCTTCGGCAGCATCGTGGCGCAGGTGGCCGAGGTGTCGGTGACGCCCGAGCGGCAGATCCGCGTGCACCGCGTGGTGTGCGTGATCGACTGCGGCCTGCCGGTCAACCCGAACCTCATCCGCCAGCAGATGGAAGGCGGCATCGTGTTCGGCCTGTCGGCCGCGCTGCGCGGCGAGATCACGGTGGCGCGCGGCCAGGTGCAGCAGAGCAACTTCCACGACTACACGCCGCTGCGCATCGACGAGTGCCCGGCCATCGAGGTCGACATCCTCGCCGGCACCGGCGCCGAGGTGCCGCCCGGCGGCGTGGGCGAGCCGGGCACGCCGCCCATCGCGCCCGCCGTGGCCAACGCCGTGTTCGCGCTGACCGGCCAGCGCCTGCGCAGCCTGCCTCTGCGGCTGGCCTGACCCCCGAGAACAGCAAGAAAGACACCCCATGACCACCACCACGCTGAAGATCAACGGCCAGACCGCCACCGTGAGCGCCGAGCCCGACACCCCGCTGTTGTGGGTGCTGCGCGGCGAAATGAAGCTCGTCGGCACCAAGTTCGGCTGCGGCAAGGCGCTGTGCGGCGCCTGCACCGTGCACCTGGACGGCCAGGCCGTGCGCTCCTGCGTCACCCCGCTGGAGGCCGTGGCCGGGCGCGAAGTCACCACCATCGAGGGCCTGAAGGGCCGGGAGGCCGACGCCCTGCGCGCGGCCTGGACCGAGGTCGACGTGGTGCAGTGCGGCTACTGCCAGAGCGGCCAGCTGATGTCGGCCTGCGCGCTGCTCAAAGCCACGCCCAAACCCAGCGACGACCAGGTCTCGGACGCCATGCGCGGCAATATCTGCCGCTGCGGCACCTACCCCCGGATTCGCGCCGCGATCCACCTGGCGGCAGAAACAGCGGGGCGGTAACGCAGAAACCGGGGTGGTTGTTTACAGAAGTTAATAATTTTTCCGTAATTCTCGAAAAAGTCGCCAGAACGGTATTTTTACGGAAATTGGGGATATGAAGCTTCGATACGCCGCCGTACCATCCGCGCGGCCCGCTTCCGGCCGTCCCCTGTTTCCGACTTTCGATGACCCCCCCAGATCCCTCGCGGACGCGCGTTCTGTCCGTGGCCGACACGCTGCGCACCCGCATCTTCGACGGTGCGATCGCCCCCGGCGCCCACCTGATGGAGATTTCGCTCGCCAACGAGCTTGGCGTGTCGCGCACCCCTGTGCGTGGCGCCATGGCGCGGCTGGCCGACGAGGGGTTGCTGGTCTACCACCCGCAGCGGGGTTTCCAGGTGCGCCGTTTCGACGCCAAGGACGTGTTCGACGCCTTCAGCGTGCGCGCCACGCTCGAAGGCATGGGCTGCCGCCTGCTCAGCGAGCGCGGCCTGGACGACGAGGCGCTGGCCGAACTGACGGCCATGGTCGACGAGCAGCATGCGCTGCTGCACGACAGCGGCGAATGGACCGACGAGCGGGCCGACCAGTGGCAGGACCTGAACCAGGCGTTCCACCACAAGTTGCTGTCGCTGGCCGACAACCGCTGGCTCAGCGAGGCCGTGCAGCGCGCCTGCCAGCTACCGGTGATCTTCGACAGCCGCTCGCGCCCGCACAGGCACGATGCCGCGATGCTGCTGTACCGCCACAGCCAGGCCCTGCAGGCGCTCGAAGAGCACCGCTGCATCGTCGAGGCGCTGGGTCGTCAGGAGGCCTCGGGCGCCGAAGCCGCCATGCGCGAGCACATCAACGCCAACCGCGACCTGCTGGTGCTCTACCTGCGCCAGAGCGCCGGCCGCACCCGCGCACTGGCTTGATTCCGTCTCTCAGCCGCCCCGCGCCACGGGCGCCATGAGGTAGGCCCCCGACTCGAACAGCTGGGCCTCGGCCTGGTCGATGCGCCGGATCACCGGCTTGCCCGCGCGGCTCGCCAGCAGTTCGACCAACGCTTCCGTCACGGCCACGCCGGCCGCCACCGACGGGAAGAACGAGGGGCTGTGGATGGTGAAGAGCAGCGTCTCGTCCGCCAGCAGCGACAGCGGCGAGGTCACGCTGTCGGTGATCGCCACGATGCGGCAACCGGCCGCCTTCGCCGCCTCGGCCACCTGCAAGGCTTCGCGCGAGTAGGGCGCAAAGCTCGCAACCACCAGTGCGTCGCCCTTGGCGAAGGCGCGTTGCTGCATCTCGAGCGAGCCGCCCTGGCCGTCCACCAGGTGCACGCTGGTGCGAAAGAGCCGGTACACGTACACGAACGAGAAGGCGATCGGAAAGCAGGCGCGAAAGCCCGCCGCGTGCACGGCCGGCGCCTTCTCCAGCAGCGCGCAGGCCTTGAGCAGCGCCGGCCCGCTCTGTTGGTGCGTGAGCTCCAGGTTGCGCCGCTGCACCTCGAACATCTCGCCCGCCAGGCCCTGGTCGGCGACGCGGCCCACCAGCTGCTTGGCGCGCCCGCCGTAGGTCTCGGTGCCCAGGCCCATGTCGGCGGCGAAGGCCTCCTTCAGCTGCGGCCAGCCTTCGAAGCCCAGGTGCTGCGCGAAGCGCACCAGCGTGGCCGGCGTGCTCTGTGCGCGCGTGCCGACGTTGCGCATCGAGCCTGTGACCACCTCGTTGGGGTGGTCGAGCACGTAGCGCGCGACCTGCTGCAGGGCAGGGCTCAGGTCGTTGAAGCGTTGGCGGATCTGTTCTTTGGCGCCCATGGCGGTGTCTCTTTTCGTGCGGTGTCTGGAACGAATGTACCGGAGCAGGGAAATCCCGGGAGTTGACGGAACAAATGTTCCAAATAATAATTCGTACGAAACGTTAGTTCCAAACACAGGCCCCGCTTTTCCCTCGCCATGACGCACGTCTTCCACCGCCACCTTCGCCAGACTCCGCCCGTTGCCGCCAGCGCGCAGGGCATGTTCATCCGCGACGCCGAAGGGCGCGAATACCTCGATGCCTCGGGCGGCGCGGCCGTGTCTTCGCTCGGCCACGGCCATCCCGAGGTGATGGCGGCCATGCACGAGCAGATCGACACACTGGCCTACGCCCACACCAGCTTCTTCACGAGCGAGGTGGCCGAGCAACTGGCTGACGAGCTCATCGGGTCTGCCCCCGAAGGCATGAGCCACGTGTACCTCGTGAGCGGTGGCTCGGAGGCCGTGGAGTCGGCGCTGAAGATGGCGCGCCAGTACTTCGTGGAAATCGGCCAGCCGCAGCGCACGCACTTCATCGCGCGCCGCCAGAGCTACCACGGCAACACGCTGGGCGCGCTCGCGGTGGGCGGCAACGCCTGGCGGCGCGAGCCCTTCGCGCCCATCCTCGTGCCGGCCACGCACGTCGCGCCGTGCTACCCGTACCGCGAGCAGCGCGAAGGTGAAAGCGCCGAGCAGTACGGCCTGCGCCTGGCAGATGAGCTCGAAGCGGCCATCGTCGCGCAGGGCGCTGACCGCGTGATCGCCTTCGTGGCCGAGACCGTGGGCGGCGCCACCGCCGGCGTGCTCACGCCGGTGCCGGGCTACTTCAAGGCCGTGCGCGCCGTGTGCGACAAGTACGGCGTGCTGCTGATCCTCGACGAGGTGATGTGCGGCATGGGGCGCACCGGCTCGCTGCACGCCTGCGAGCAGGAGGGCGTGGTGCCCGACCTGATGACCATCGCCAAGGGCCTGGGCGGCGGCTACCAGCCGATCGGCGCGGTGCTGGCGCAGCGCCGCATCGTCGAGGCCATGTCCAAGGGCAGCGGCTTCTTCCAGCACGGCCACACCTACCTGGGCCATCCGATGGCCTGCGCGGCGGCGCTCGCGGTGCAGCAGGTGATCCGCCGTGACGGCCTGGTCGCCAAGGTGCGCGACGACGGCGTTGTCTTCGGCGCGATGCTGGCCGAGGCGCTGGGCGAGCACCCGCACGTGGGCGACATCCGCGGGCGCGGCTTCTTCTGGGGCGTCGAGCTGGTGGCCGACCGCGCGAGCAAGCGGCCCTTCGATCCATCGCTGAAGGTCCATGCGCTCCTCAAGAAAGACGCGATGGCGCGCGGCCTGCTGTGCTACCCCTTCGGCGGCACGGTGGACGGGCGCCAGGGCGATCACGTGCTGCTGGCGCCGCCGTACATCGCGACGCGCGACCACCTGCAGGAGATCGTCGCGCGGCTCGCCGCCTCGGTCGACGCGGTCACGCGCAGCGCCGCGCGCTGAGCCACCGCCCCCTTTTCTTCAACCGCCGTTCCGAGGAGCGTTCCATGCCCCAGCTTCGCCTGTCGCTTTCCATCGCCGCCGCCTTCGCGCTGGCCCTTGCCGCCCTGGCACCGACCGCCCCCGCGCAGGCGCAGCCCGCCAACGACACGCTCGCCAAGATCAAGGCCAGCGGCGCCATCACCTTCGGCTACCGGGAGGCCTCGTTCGGCTTCTCGTACCTGGACGCCAACCTCAAGCCCGTGGGCTACAGCATCGAGATCTGCAACCGCATCGTCGACGCGGTGAAGACCGAGCTGAAGCTGCCGGCCCTCGACATCAAGTACCAGGCCGTGACCTCGGCCAACCGCATCCCGCTGGTGCAGAACGGCACGGTGGACATCGAGTGTGGCTCCACCACCAACCTGGTCGAGCGCCAGTCGCAGGTGGCCTTCTCGCCGGACATCTTCCGCTACAACGTGCGCACCCTGGTGAAGGCCGATTCGGGCATCAAGAGCATCGCCGACCTGCAGGGAAAGACCGTGGTTACCACCGCAGGCACCACGTCGTTTCGCCTGCTGCGTGCGGCCGACAAGGGCCGCAGCCTCGAGGTGAACCAGCTCTCGGGCAAGGACCACACCGACTCGTTCCTGCTGGTCGAGAGCGGCCGCGCGCAGGCCTTCGTGCTGGACGACATCCTGCTCGCGGGCCAGATCGCCAACGCGCGCAATCCGAAGGACTTCGTCATCACCGGCGAGAGCCTGCGCACCGAGAACCAGTCGCTGATGTTCCGCAAGGACGACCCGGCCTTCAAGGCGCTGGTGGACCGCGTGGTGTCGGGCATGATGAAGTCCGGCGAGATGGAAAAGCTCTACAGCAAGTGGTTCATGTCGCCGATTCCGCCCAAGGGCATCAACATCAACTACCCGCTCAATGCCGAGACGAAGGAGGCCTTTGCCAACCCGTCGTCCAAGGGCATCTGATCCCACCTGACTTCATGACACGCATCGCCCTCATCCACGCGCTCTCGCATTCCGTCGCCCCCATCAACGAAGCCTTCGCACGCGACTGGCCCGAGGCCGTGCGCATGAACCTGCTGGACGACAGCCTCTCGGCCGACCTCGCGCGCGACGGCAAGGGGCTCGACGCGGCGATGCACGAGCGCTTCCAGCGCCTGGCGCAGTACGCGGTGGACACGGGCGCGCGCGGCATCCTCTTCACCTGCTCGGCCTTTGGGCCGTGCATCGAGGCGGTGGCGCAGCGGCACGCGGGCATTCCGGTGCTCAAGCCCAACGAGGCCATGATCGAGGAGGCCGTGCAGGGCGAAGGCCGGCTGGGCCTGATCGCGACTTTCGCGCGCACGCTGGAATCGATGCCGCCGGAGTTTCCTGCGGGCATGGCGCTCGAGCTGGCGCTGGCCGACGGTGCACTGGCCGCGCTCGATGCGGGCGACACGCAGCGCCACGATGCGCTCATTGCCGAACAGGCGGCTGCGCTGCGTGCGCGCGGCTGCACGCGCATCGCCCTGGCTCAGTTCAGCATGGCGCGGGCGCGTGGCGCCTGCGAAGCGGCCAGTGGCCTGCCGGTGCTGACGACGGTCGACAGCGCGGTGCGCGCGCTGCGCCGGCGTGCTTCAGCTTCAGTGTGAGCCGCCGTTGCCGACGACCGTGACCAGCGTGGTCATCGCCACCTGCGCCGCCTCGCCGCGTGCGAGCGGGCGGCCCGGGCCGGCGTTGCCGCTGTCGGTTTCCAGGCCCTGTGCCAGGCGGTGGTAAATGTCCGACGAGGGCATGGTCGCCGCCGTGCCGAGCGCGTCGCAGTAGGTGTCGGTGAGCACGGCGGCCAGCCGCTCGCGCTCGGCGTCGCACAGCACGGGCGCGTCGGCGGCGAAGACCGACGCCACGCAGTGCATCAGGTAGGCCTGGGTCTCGAGCGAGAAGGCCTGCTGGCGCACGTAGTCTTCCACCGCGTGCCAGAAGAGGGTGTCGGAGGTGCGGCGCCAGCTTTCGAGCACCTTGCGCGACTTGGCGACCAGGTCGGCGTGCGCGTCGTGCGGCTCGCTCGGGCGCAGCGCCAGGCCCTGCAGCGTGAGCGCGGCCACCGGGCCGGCCGCACCGAGCAGGAAGCTCCAGAACTTCCAGCGCGCAAACCATTTCTTGTCATGGGCCGGGCCCAGCGGCTCCAGCAGCCGGAAGTCGATGCACAGGGCGGCGTTGGCCTGCAGGCCGGAGGCCATGCGGTCGGCCTCCACATGACCCTGCGCGACGATGCAGGCGCTGGCGCCGCAGCGGTCGATGTCGGCCAGGCGCTGCGTCAGCTGGCGCAGCTCGTGGGCCGAGGCGCCGGTGGCTTCGGCCACGCGCAGCATGCCGTGGCACTGCTCCCGCTCCAGTTGGCAGGGGCTCTTGAGACGGTCTTCGACATGGTCGTCGAGCGTCGAGGGGCGTTCTTCTGCGACGCAGTCCTCGAGTTCACTCCCGGTGGTGAACGTTGACATGGATGCTCCTTCGGGCGCAGATGAATAACTGTTATCAATATGTATTAACGCGCCGAGGTCGAACATCACCTGAACTAGGTATTTCCGTGGGCGGGCTGCCTCGTGTTCCACCGGCGGAACGGCGCCTGAACAGGGCCTGACCGATGGCCTCGCCATAATTGCCGCTCTTTCAAGGAGTACGCGTGGATATCGTTTTGCTGGTCAAGGCCGCTGTCATGGGCATCGTGGAGGGTCTGACCGAATTCCTGCCGATCTCGTCGACCGGCCACCTCATTCTTGCGGGCTCGCTGCTGGGCTTCGACGACGCCAAGGCCAAGGTGTTCGACATCGCCATCCAGACCGGCGCGATCTTCGCGGTGATCCTGGTCTACTGGCAGAAGATCCATTCGACCGTGGTGGCGCTGCCGCGCCAGCCCAAGGCGCGCCGGCTGGCGCTGAACATCGTCATCGGCTTCCTGCCCGCGGTGGTGCTGGGCCTGCTGTTCGGCAAGATGATCAAGGCGCACCTGTTCATCCCGACCGTGGTGGCCAGCACCTTCATCATCGGCGGCTTCATCATCCTGTGGGCCGAGAAGCGCCCGCCCGGTTCGGTGCGCGTCGAGCACGTGGACGACATGACACCCTGGGACGCGCTCAAGGTCGGCCTGGTGCAGTGCTTCGCGATGATCCCCGGCACCAGCCGCAGCGGATCGACCATCATCGGCGGCATGCTGCTGGGCCTGTCGCGCCAGGCGGCCACCGATTTCTCGTTCTTCCTGGCCATTCCGACGCTGATCGGTGCGGGCGCCTACAGCCTCTACAAGGAGCGCGCGCTGCTGTCGGTGGCCGACATTCCGATGTTCACGGTGGGCCTGGCCTTCTCGTTCATCAGCGCATGGCTGTGCGTGCGCTGGCTGCTGAAGTACATCAGCACGCACAACTTCATTCCGTTCGCCTGGTATCGCATCGCCTTCGGCATCGTGGTGCTGGCCACGGCGTGGACCGGCGCGGTGGTCTGGGCGGAATAACCCAGCAGCCTCAGGCCGCCGCGCCCAGCAGCGCGCCGGCGGCCTTCGCCTCCCGCCGCACGGCGATGGCGATCGGCCCGTCGATAGCCGGGTCGAACCCGCCCGTGGCACCCAGCGCGGTGATCACGGCGCACACCCTTCCCGCGTAGTCGTACACCGGCGCCGCCACGGCGCTGATGCCGCGCAGGTAGGTGTCCCGCACGATGGCGCAGTGCGCCTGCTGCACCTCGCGGCGCAGCGCGCCGATGGGGTCGTCGGCATCGAGCAGCGCGCGCATGTCCTCGGTGGCGTCGGCCAGTTCCTGTTCGGCCAGCGCCACCACGCGCGACTCGTCGAGCAGGCCCAGGAAGGCGCGCCCGGTGGCCGACCACAGCATCGACATCACCGAGCCGGCGCGCACGTTCACCGTCACCGGCAGGCCCGGCTCCTCGAAGCGCACGATGGTCGGGCCCTTGTTGCCCATCACCGCGACGAAGCAGGTCACCTCCAGCGATTCGCGCAGGCGGATCAGGCAGGGCTCGGCCGCGCGGATCGGGTCGGCCTGGCGCATGGCGGCCAGGCCGATCTGGATCGCCTCGGGCCCCAGGTAGTAGTGCTGCGAGGCGGTGTCCTGGCGCACCAGGCTTTCCTCCATCAGGCTCGCGAGGTAGCGATGCACCTTGGCCGGGCTCTCGCCCACATGGGTGGCCAGGGCCGTGAGGCTGCTGCGCCCGCCCAGGTGCGCGAGGCCCTTGAGCACGGCCATGCCGGTCTCGGCGGACTGCACGCGCTGGCGGCGCTCGCGGGGAGGGGAAGAGGGTGCTTCAGCGGGGGAGGTCATGTCGTCGGCATCTTAGGTGGCGGCCTCGGTGGCCGGGTAAACCCTTGGTTTGGTGATTACGCAATGCGTATGATAATTACGCAATACACAATTTCCACCCCGGAGACACCCCGATGAAGATGCACTTCGCCCGCGGCCTTGCGGTCCTGTCCCTGGCTGCCCTGGCCTCCGCCGCCAGCGCCCAGACCACCTTCCCCGCCAAGCCGATCCGCTGGCTCGTGCCCTACGCGGCGGGCGGCGGCTCCGACTTCCTCGCGCGCACCGTCGCCCAGACGCTGTCGACGCAGGTCGGCCAGCCGGTGCTGGTGGACAACAAGCCCGGCGGCAACACCGCGCTGGCCGCCGCCGAAACCGCGCGCGCCCCGGCCGACGGCTACACCGTGCTCTCGGCCGACAACGGCACGCTGGTGTTCAACCCGGCGCTGTACAAGTCGCTGAGCTACAGCCCCACGAAGGACCTGGCGCCCGTCACGCTGATGGGCAAGTTCCCGATGATCCTGGTGGTTGGCGCCAACTCGGGCTTTGCCACCGCCAAGGACTTCATCGCCCAGGCCAAGGCCAAGCCGGGCGGCATCAACTACGCCTCGGCCGGCGCGGGCAGCCCGCACCACCTGGCGATGGAACTGCTGAAGGTGGAAGCCAAGCTCTTCATGGTCCACGTGCCGTACCGCGGCGCGGCGCCCGCGCTGGCCGACGTGGTCGGCGGGCAGCTGCCGGCCATGATGGTCGACATGGCCGCCGGCGCCGGCTTCATCAAGGGCGGCAAGGTGCGCGCGCTGGCCGTGGCCAACCCCACGCGCCTGCCGCAGCTGCCCGACGTGCCCACCTTCGCCGAGCTCGGCTACAAGAACGTCGAGGCCGCTGCGCTGGTCGGCGTGGTGGTGCCCGCGGCCACGCCGGCCGACGTGGTGAACACGCTCAACCGCCAGCTGGTGGCCGCCATCCACGAGCCCTCGGTGAACAAGCGCATGGTCGACTTCGGCGTCGAGCCCGTGGGCAACACGCCCGCGCAGTACACCGAGCTGCTCAAGGCCGAGACCGCGCGCTGGCACAAGCTGATCCGCGACCTGAAGATCACGCTCGACTGAGTCTGCTGCCATGTCCGATACCGCCATGCCTTCGCGCACCTCCGGTTGCCCCGTCGCGCACGGGGCGCTCTCCGCCGAGCGCACGCCCACCGGCTGCCCCGTGAGCCAGCGCGCCGCCGAGTTCGATCCCTTCGAGGACGGCTACCAGCAAGACCCGCCCGAGTACGTGCGCTGGGCCCGCGAGCAGGAGCCGATCTTCTACAGCCCCAAGCTGGGCTACTGGGTGATCACGCGCTACGACGACATCAAGGCGGTGTTCCGCGACAACCTCACCTTCAGCCCGTCGAACGCGCTGGAGAAGATCACGCCCACGGGCGAAGAAGCCAACGCCGTGCTCGCAAGCTACGGCTTTGCGCTCAACCGCACGCTGGTGAACGAGGACGAGCCGGCCCACATGCCGCGCCGCCGCGCGCTCATGGACCCGTTCACCCCCGAGGCGCTGAAGCACCACGAGCCGCTGGTGCGCGAACTCGCGCGCAGCTATGTCGACCGCTTCATCGACGACGGCCGCGCCGACCTCGTCGACCAGATGCTGTGGGAGATTCCGCTCACCGTGGCGCTGCACTTTCTCGGCGTGCCCGAGGAAGACATGGACACGCTGCGCAAATATTCCATCGCGCACACCGTCAACACCTGGGGCCGCCCCAAGCCCGAGGAGCAGGTCGCCGTGGCGCACGCCGTCGGCAACTTCTGGCAGTACGCCGGCAAGGTGCTCGACAAGATGCGCCAGGACCCCGACGCACCCGGCTGGATGCAGTACGGCATCCGCAAGCAGATGCAGCACCCCGAGGTCGTCACCGACTCGTACCTGCACTCGATGATGATGGCCGGCATCGTGGCCGCGCACGAGACCACCGCCAACGCCACCGCCAACGCCGTGAAGCTGCTGCTGCAGCATCCGCAGGTGTGGCAGGAGCTGTGCGACGACCCGGGCCTCATTCCCAACGCCGTGGAAGAGTGCCTGCGCCACAACGGCTCGGTGGCCGCCTGGCGCCGGCTCGTCACCAAAGACACGCAGGTCGGCGGCGTCGACCTGCCGGCGGGCTCGCGCCTGCTGATCGTCACCTCGTCGGCCAACCACGACGAAGGTCACTTCGCCGATGCCGACCTGTTCGACATCCGCCGCGACAACGCCAGCGACCACCTGACCTTCGGCTACGGCTCGCACCAGTGCATGGGCAAGAACCTGGCGCGCATGGAGATGCAGATCTTCCTGGAGGAGTTCACGCGCCGCCTGCCGCACATGCGCCTGTCGGAGCAACGCTTCAGCTACGTGCCCAACACCTCGTTCCGCGGCCCCGAGCACCTGTGGGTCGAGTGGGACCCGCGTGCCAACCCGGAGCGCGCCAACGCGGGCCTGCGCGACGTGCAGGTGCCCGTGCGCATCGGCGAGCCTTCAGCGCACGCCATCGCGCGGCCCGTGGTGGTCGAGCGCGTGACGCCGGTGGCCGACGGCATCGTGCGGCTGCGCCTGGTGTCGCCCGACGGGAAGCCGCTGCCGCGCTGGACGCCGGGCTCGCACATCGACGTGGAATGCGGCTCGCCCGAGTTGTCGCGCCAGTACTCGCTGTGCGGCGACCCCGACGAAGCCCACGCGCTGGAGATCGCCGTGCTGCACGAGCCCGAAGGCCGTGGCGGTTCGGCCTGGGTGCATGCGAACGTGAAGGTGGGCGACCGCCTGCGCATCCGCGGCCCGCGCAATCACTTCCGGCTCGACGAGTCGCTGCCGAAGGCGATCTTCATCGCCGGTGGCATCGGCATCACGCCCGTGAGCGCGATGGCGCGGCGCGCCAAGGCGCTGGGCATGGACTACGAACTGCACTACAGCGGCCGCAGCCGCACGAGCATGGCCTTCGTCGACGAGCTGGCCGCGCTGCACGGCGAACGCCTGCACGTGCATGCGGCCGACGAAGGCCGGCGCAACGACCTGCGCGCGCTGCTGGCCAGGCCCGTGCCCGGTGCGCAGGTGTACGCCTGCGGCCCGCTGCGCATGCTCGAAGCGCTGGAGGATTGCTGCGCAGCATGGCCTGAAGGCGCCTTGCGCGTGGAGCACTTCGAATCGACGCTGGCCACGCTCGACCCGTCGAAGGAACATGCCTTCGAGGTGGAGCTGAAAGACTCCGGCCTCGTGATCACCGTGCCGCCCGACCAGACCTTGCTGACGGCCCTGCGCGCGGCCAACGTCGATGTGCAGAGCGACTGCGAGGAAGGCCTGTGCGGTTCGTGCGAAGTGCGCGTGCTGGCCGGCAAGGTCGATCACCGCGACGTGGTGCTCACGCGCAGCGAGCGCGATGCGAACACGAAGATGATGGCCTGCTGTTCGCGTGCCTGCGAAGGCCGGCTGGTGCTCGAGCTTTGAGGCTTTTCGCCGCGCATTGATTCATCGCAAGTGTTTCGCGGCACGCCCACCGCACAGTGGGGCGTGCCGAATCGGCACCTCACCGAAGGAACCATGTGATGAAGACGAGAACCACCGCGGCCCTGCTTTTCACGGCGCTGCTTGCAGGCCCCGTGCTGGCCGCCACCTGCGACATCGAGATCGAAGGCAACGACGCGATGCAGTTCAACAAGAGCGCCATCGCGGTGCCGGCCAGCTGCAAGCAGTTCACCGTGAAGCTCAAGCACGTCGGGAAGCTGCCCAAGGCCTCGATGGGCCACAACTGGGTGCTGAGCAAGGCCGCCGACGCGCAGGGCGTGGCGGCGGACGGCATCGGCGCGGGGCTGGACAAGGCCTACGTGAAGCCGGGCGATGCCCGCGTCATCGCGCATTCGAAGGTCATCGGCGGCGGCGAGACCGATGCCGTGAGCTTCGACGTGAGCAAACTCAAGGCGGGAGACAGCTATGCGTGGTTCTGCTCGTTCCCAGGCCACGCGTCGCTCATGAAGGGCACGCTGGCGCTGGTCAAGTAGCCGCCGCACCGCCCAGAGGCATCCGCAGCACCACCTGCGTTTCGCCGGGGCGCGACTGCAGCTGCAGCTGCGCGCCCAGGCGGCGTGCGCGCGCCCGCAGGTTGCGCAGCCCCGCGCCGCCGCTCACGCCGTCCACTGCAAACCCCCGGCCGTCGTCGCGCACGCTGAGCTGCAGTTCGGCTCCCGCGCGCGCCACCGTCACGTCCACGCGCCGGCCCGCGCTGTGCTTGAGCACGTTGGTCAGCGCCTCCTGCAGGAAGCGCATCAGGTCCAGGCTCTGCGAGGGCGCGAGTTCGAGCGTGTCGATGCCCGAGACCTTCCAGCGGCAGTCGATGCCGTTGGCGTCCAGCAGCTGCGCGCTGCGGTAGCGCAGCGGCGCCAGCAGCTCGCCGAGCGCGCGTGCGCCATCGTCGCGGCCGGTGGCGTCGATGATCAGCCGCAGGTCGTCGCGCAGGCTCTTGAGCATCGCCAGCAACTGCGGCGCGCTGAGGTGCTCGGGCGTGCGCTCCAGCGTCGCGATGCTGCCCACCAGCATGCCGCCCAGGCCGTCGTGCAGGTCGCTCACCAGGGCCACGCGCTCGCCGATGCGCGCGTGCGCGAGCTCCAGCGCGTGCTGCTGCGCGAGCGTGGACGCGAGCTCCGCCTTGGCGGCGTTCACTTCCTCGATCAGCTCGGTGTTGAAGTTCTCGATGCGCCGCAGGCTCTGCACGAAGCGCCCGGCCTGCGTCAGCGCCATGCCCAGCAGCAGCACGTACGAGGACATGGTCGTGTAGTAGATGTTGCTGTCGATCACCTGCGTGAACACCAGCAGGTCGTGCGCGCCCGTGAGCGCCGACACCGCCATGAACGGCGCGAGCGAACGCATCGGGCTGCCGCGGTGGCGCAGTGCGTGGAAGATGCCGCTGCTGTTCACCACGATGATCGTGAGGCCGCCCACCAGCGTCCAGATCGCGCGGTGGGTGGGCAGGTTGGCGGTGCCCGCGAACCACAGGTCGAGCACGCCGATGGCCGCCACCGCGAACGCCGCGATCTCCAGGCGCGGCAGGCGCCGCCCGGCAAAGCGCAGCACGAACACGCCGTACGACACGCTGAAGAACAGCAGCAGCGAGGTGTTGAGTGCCTGCCAGCTGTGGTTGCTGGCAAAGGGCCAGGGGCTGGTGGCGATCTGGTTGTAGCCGAACAGCAGCCACAGCACCGACATCGCGGCGAACCAGCCGTAGGCCGTCTCGCGCCGGCGCAGCAGCCACCACGCCGCGAAGAAGGCCGACACCGCCGCGCTGGTCGCCAGGCCGAACACCTGCAGGTCGCGCCGCATGAGCTGCTCGCGGCCGAACTCGGCCTGCATGGCCGCGGGCGTGCCCAGGCTCACCGGCCCCAGCCCGGCCTGGTAGGCCGACAGGCCCGACACGCGCACGAGCAGCGTGTTGGTGCCGGTGCGCAATTGCGGCGCGTCCAGCAGCCAGTAGCGCGGCGAGTTCCATGCGCGCGTGAGCGGCTCGACCAGGCTGCGGTCGCGCCAGATCGTCGTGCCGTTGAGCGAGACCTCGCCGGCCATGTTCAGGTAGTGCAGCAGCAGCCCGGTCTCGGTCACTGGCGCGGGCTGCTCCCAGGTCAGCCGGTACCAGACCACGCCGTCGAAGCCGGGCCAGCGCGTGGCCCAGCTGTCGGGCAGGGCAACGGGCGTCCAGCCGTCGGCGGGCGGGGTCGTGTCGTCCCAGCCTGTGCCACGTGCGGCTTCGGCGCGAAGTTCAGGAACAACCGGTGTTTGTGCGTGTGCGCTGCCCGTCGAGAGCAGCAGCCACAGGGCCCACATCACGAGGCCCGCGAAGACCGTCAGCGCAGCAAGCCCTGCCTTCGGCCCTGGTAGACCGCCTCGGTGCGCGAGTTGACGGCCAGCTTGCGGTAGATGTTCTTGGTGTGGCATTCCACGGTCAGTCTGGAGATCGACAGCGCCTCCGCCATGTCGCGGTTGCTCATCCCTTGCGACACGAGCTCGAGGATTTTGCGCTCGCGCGGCGTCAGCATGACGGGCGTGGTGGCCGGCGTCAGCGACGGGTCGTCGGGCGGCGAGGGCAGGCCGGGCAGCTGGGTCGCGACCCAGCCGAGGATGCGGCGCGCGATGGCCGGGTCGATCGGCGCGCCGCCTTGCTCGATGCTGCGCAGCGCGATGCTGAGCTCGAGGTCGTCGCGTTCCTTCAGCAGGTAGCCGATGGCGCCGGCACGCAGCGCCGCGAAGATCACGGCCTCGGTGCGCCAGGCCGAGATCACCACGGCGGGCACCAGCCGGTGGTGCACGTGCATCCACTCGATCAGGTCGACGCCGCTGCCGTCGGGCAGGCCGATGTCGACCAGCGCCACGCCGAAATGCTGCTGCTCCAGCAGCGAGCGGGCCGAGGTCAGGCTGTCGGCCCAGGCGATCTGGGGCTCGTCGCAACCGAGCGTCGACAGCACGTACGCCAGGCGCTCGCGCATCGCCGGATCGTCTTCGACCACCAGCGCGGGGCTCAGCGAGACCACTTCAACGTCTTCCAGGAGAGGGGCAGACATAGGACGACATTTTTGAGCCGTGGTGTACGTGGTGCAACGTTTTTTCTTAAATGAAACGACTGTTTCTAAAGTTCCTATTTGTATCTTGATGTTAATTCAAAGCGACCACAACCCTAATCGAGGATGACCCCTCCGCTCAGGTTGACTATTGCGCCCGTCATGGCCCCGGCCAGCGGCGAGGCCAGGAACACCGCGGTGCCCGCGAGCTGCTCCAGCGAGGGCAGGCGTTCGACCAGCAGACCCTCGGGCCGCGCGGCCAGCATCTGCTCGACCGTGAGGCCCATGCGCTCGGCCGCGGGGCGAAACACCGCGCCGCTGTGCGAGCCCGCGGCCACCGCCTCGGGAATTGCGTGCGAGCGGATGCAGGCCGTGCGGATGCGAAAGGCCGCCAGCTCGCCCGCCATGTGGCGCGCGAGCCCCTCCACGCCGGCGCAGGCCACGGCATGCCCGAGGTACCCGGGGCCGGGTAGGCGCGAGGCGGGCGTCGACACCGACAGGATCACGCCGCCGCCACGCGCCGCCATGTGCGGTGCCACGGCCTTGGCGGTGAGGAAGTTGCTGCGCGTGTAGGCGTGGATGGGGAGGAAGAAGTCCTCCAGCGACAACTCGGCCAGCGGCCGGCCCTGCACGTGGAAGACGCCGACCGCGTTGAACGCGAGGTCGATGCCACCGGCCTGCTCGGCCACCTCGGCCGCGTGGCGCAGCATCGCGGCTTCGTCCAGCGCATCGACCACCGCGGCCTGCGCGCGGCCGCCGGCTTGGGTGATGTCTCGCACCACCGCGTCGAGCTTGTCGCGGCTGCGGCCGGTGACGAACATGCGGGCGCCTTCGCGTGCAAAGGCGCGGGCGACGGCGCCGCCGAGGGCACCGCTGCCGCCGTGGATTACGGCGCAGCGGTCTTTCAAAGACAGGGCATTCGAGGGCATGAGAGCTTCTCCTTGGCGTGAATGGCGACCCGCGACATGCGGGCGCTCGTTCCAAGGACGGCGCAGGCCCAGCCGATCCGACAGCGCAGTGGGATTTTTTTCAGACCTGCGGGATGCGCGGCGCGATCACGCCCGGGTCGTACCAGGTCACCGGGCGGATCTCGAACACGCCGCCCTCGAAGTCCAGCCGCCGCGCCGCATGCCGCGCGTCTTCGAGCGACTCGCATTCGACGATGTAGATGCCCATCAGCTGCTCCTTCGTCTCGGCGAACGGCCCGTCGGTCACCAGCGGATGCGCGGCGCCAGCGTGCCGCACGGTGGTGGCGGTGTCGGGCATCAGGCGCAGCACGGTGCCGAGCCGGCCGGCGGCCTGCAGCTCGTCGCGCAGGTCGGTGTGGCGCTCGAGCATCTCGTCTTCGACCTCGGGCGCCCAGCCGGCCGCCGCAGCTTCGGAACCGTAGATCAGGATGGAATAGAGCATCGTGCGTCCTTTGCTTGAAGGGAGTCGGAAGAGGCGCCCGCGCCGAGGCGGTCGAGCAGCAGGCGGATGTGCGCGGCTTCGGCGGCGGTGCGGGCCAGCGCGAGCGCGTCGGCAAAAGCGCGGCGCGCCTCGTCGGCGCGGCCCAGCTGCATCAGCAGCCCGCCGCGCAGGCCGTGGAAATGAAAGTACGCCGACAGCGGCTCTGCTAGCCCGTCGACCATCGCCAGCGCCGTCTTGGGCCCGCGCACCTTGGCCACGGCCACCGCACGGTTGAGCGTGACCACGGGCGAAGGCTGCAGCTTTTCGAGCCCGGCGTAAAGCCGGTCGATCTCGGCCCAGTCGGTGTCGGCCGCGCGTGCGGCCCGTGCGTGCGTGGCCGCGATGGCCGCCTGCAGCTGGTACGGCCCGATGCGGTGCTGGCGCAGCGCGGCGTCGAGCAGGGCCAGGCCTTCGTCGATCGCCGCGTGGTGCCAGCGCGTGCGGTCCTGGTCTTCGAGCAGCACGACCATGCCGCCGGCGTCCAGCCGCGCATCGGCGCGCGCGTGCTGCAACAGCAGCAGGGCGCACAGGCCGGCGGTCTCGGGCTCGTCGGGGAACAGGTCGCACAGCAGGCGCGCGAGCCGGATCGCCTCTTCGCACAGCGCCACGCGCACATGGGCGGTGCCGCCGCTGGCCGCGTAGCCTTCGTTGAACAGCAGGTAGACCACCGCGCCCACGGCCGCCAGCCGCTCGCCGCGTTCGCGCGCGCCGGGCGCATCGAAGGGCAAGCCGGCCGCGGCCACGCGCTGCTTGGCGCGCGTGATGCGCTGCTCCATCGCACGCTCGCCGACCAGGAAGGCGCGCGCGATCTCCGGCACCGACAGGCCCGAGACGATGCGCAGCGCCAGCGCGATCTGCTGCGCGAGCGGCAGCGCGGGGTGGCAGCAGACGAACAGCAGGCGCAGCACGTCGTCGCGGTAGTGCGACTGGTCGAGTTGCTCGGCGAGGTCGGGGTCGAGGGCCATGTCCGCGTCGCCGTCTTCCTCTTCGGGCAACGGATCGTGCCGGTCGCGCCGCCGCAGCTCGTCGAGCGCCGCGTTGCGCCCCACGAGGATCAGCCACGCCAGCGGATCGTCGGGCGGGCCCTGCTCGGGCCAATGCCGCAGTGCGCGCAGGCTGGCTTCCTGGAAGCCTTCCTCGGCCGTGTCCAGGTCGCGGAAGTAGCGAAGCAGCGCCGCCACCGCGCGCGGGCGTGCGGCGGTCAGCGTGGTGGCGATCCAGCTCAGCTCGGTGGTGGTCATCGTCGGCGCGGTGCGTGTCGCTTCGAAGAAGGTCGGTTCAACCCCAAGGACGCGCCAGTATGCGGCGGGCCGACAGCGGTGCGCAAAAAAAGTCCGCGTGGACAATGCGGCGCATGTCCGACCTCCACGCTCTGACCCGGCAGTTTCCGCATCCCGGCCGGCTCGATGCCATCCTGCTGCGCCCCGCGCGGCGCACGCCGGTTCAATCGGTGAACGAGGTGCTGGCGATCGAAGCGCTGGGCCTGGCCGACGACCGCAGCAGCGCCGGGCGTGGCGGTGGCAAGCGGCAGGTCACATTGATGCAGGCGGAGCACCTGCCGGTCATCGCGGCGCTCGCGCAGCGCATGGAGGGTGTCGACGCCGGCCTGCTGCGCCGCAACCTCGTCGTGTCGGGCCTCAACCTGCTGGCGGCGCGCTCGCTGTTTCGCGACCAGCCGCTGGTGCTGGCGCTCGGGTCCGAGGTGCTGCTGGAGATCACCGGGCCCTGCGAGCCCTGCTCGCGCATGGAAGAACTGCTCGGCCCCGGTGGCTACAACGCCATGCGCGGGCATGGCGGCGTGACGGCGCGGGTGCTGCGTGGCGGTGTGCTGCGCGTCGGCGACGCGGTCGCCTGCCGCACCACCTGAACACCACCTACATCAGGTTGCGCAACGAGGCCTCGATGGCCGCCGCCGTGGCCAGCGGCTTTTCCATCGGAAACAGGTGGCTGCCGTCGAGCATCGTGATGCGGCCCTTGGTGACCTGTTCGGTCATCGTCATGCCCACCTGCTTCATCTCGACCGACTGGCGTCCGCCGATGAAGGCCACCTTGCACTTCAGCGGATGGCGGCGCAGCAGCCCGCCCAGCGTGTGGGGCAGGGTGTTGTAGATGGCGGTTTCCACGTCGCGGTCGAAGCTCAGCGAGCGCGTGTCTTCGCTGTCGAAGGTGCCGTGGTCGATGTAGTCGTGCAGCACCTGCTCGTCCCACTTCGCGAACGCCTTCTTGCTGCGGAAGTGCTCGAACACCGCCTCGCGGTGCTCCCAGCTGTTCTTGCGCTTGCGGCTCACGGCGCCGGGCGAAATGCTCTTCATGAGCGGCGTGCGCTTGACCACGTTGAGCGTGTTCGCGCGCCAGCCGCCGAGGATCGGCGAATCGATCAGCAGCACGCCGCGCGCCAGCTCGGGGTGGCGCGCCGCGCACATCAGGCTCAGGAAGCCGCCCAGCGAATGGCCGATGAGGAACACCGGGCCGCCCGCGCGGTCGGCGCGCAGCTTGGCGAAGTCGGCCAGCTGCTGTACCAGGTGCGGCCAGTTGTCGGTGACGGGGTATTTCGGGTCGTGCCCGAATTTCTCGATGGCGTCGACCTCGAAGCCCCGGTTGCGAAGGCTGTCGAGAACGACGCGGTAGGTGCTCGCCGGAAAGCTGTTGCCGTGCGAAAAGATGACAGGAGGCACGGACAGATTCAGATGAGCTTTTCGTCGGGGGTCGAGATTTTTCGCAGCGGGCTGTGGCGCGTGGCCGGCATCCGCAGCGGGTGTTCGGTGGCGCTGTCGTCCCACACCGGGTCTTCGATGCTGTCGAACACCTCGCGCAGCTTCTGGCCCCAGCTGTTGTGCATCATGCGGTAGTAGGGGTTGTCCGCGTCGATGCAGATCACGCGGTCGGTCTCGAGCTTGTTGGCCTCGTACACCACCAGATCGAGCGGCAGGCCCACCGACAGGTTCGACTTCATGGTCGAGTCCATCGACACCAGCGCGCACTTGGCGGCTTCGTCGAGTGGCGTCTCGGGCGTGAGCACGCGGTCGAGCACGGGCTTGCCGTACTTCGACTCGCCCACCTGGAAGTAGGGCGTCTCGGTGGTCGCTTCGATGAAGTTGCCCGCGGCGTAGACCAGGAACAGGCGCATGCCTTCGCCCTTGACCTGCCCGCCGAAGATGAACGACACGTTGAAATCGAGGCCCGCATGCTTGAGCGCCTCGGCGTCGCGGTCGTACACATGGCGCACGGCCGAGCCCAGCACGCGCGCGGCGTCGAACATGCTCTTGGCGTTCCAGATGGTGATGGGTTCGCCCTGCGTGCCGTCTTCGCGCGTTTCGCGCAGCTCTTCGATCTGCAGGATTTCGCGCACCGACTGCGAGATGCTCAGGTTGCCCGACGACAGCAGCACCATGACGCGGTCGCCCGGCTGCTCGTAGACGATCATCTTGCGGAAGGTGCTGATGTGGTCGACCCCCGCGTTCGTGCGCGAGTCGGAGAGAAACACCAGGCCGGCGTTGAGTTTGATGCCTACGCAATAAGTCATGGGTTCGCCTTGCAGGAACTGGGCCCGCTCATGCGGTACTGCGTTCACGTGCGTTCAGTTTCTGGAGGGCATAGAGCGCGTCGAGGGCTTCGCGCGGGCTCATGGTGTCCGGGTCGAGGGCAGCCAGCGCGGATTCTACGGCGCTGGCCATGGGGGTTTCGGCGGCGGGCGGGGGCGCAAACAGGTCGACCTGCGCACGCGTTTGCGCATGCTGCGATTCGAGCGCATCGAGCGCCTGCCGCGCGTGGTTGACCACTGCTGCGGGCATGCCTGCGAGGCGCGCCACCTGGATGCCGTAGCTCTTGCTGGCCGGGCCGGGCTGCATCTCGTGCAGGAACACGATGTCACGGCCCGACTCGGTCGCGCTCACGTGCATGTTCACGGCGCCGTGGTGCGTGGCCGGGAACTCGGTGAGCTCGAAGTAGTGGGTGGCGAACAGCGTGAAGGCCTTGCTGCGGTCATGCAGTTGCGCCGCGATGCCGGCCGCCAGCGCCAGGCCGTCGAAGGTGCTGGTGCCGCGGCCGATCTCGTCCATCAGCACCAGCGACTGCGCCGTGGCGCTGTGCAGAATCTGCGCGGCCTCGGTCATCTCGAGCATGAAGGTCGACTGCGCGTTGGCCAGGTCGTCGGCCGCGCCGATGCGCGTGTGAATCGCGTCGATCGGCCCGAGCCGGCAGGCCGTGGCCGGCACGTGCGAGCCGATCGAGGCCAGCAGCACCACGATGGCCACCTGCCGCATGTAGGTCGACTTACCGCCCATGTTCGGGCCGGTGATGATCTGCATGCGCTGCTGCGGCCCCATCTGCGTGTCGTTGGCGATGAAGCCGCCCGACGACTTCTCGGCCAGCCGCGCCTCCACCACCGGGTGGCGGCCCTGCTGGATTTCGATGCACGGGTGCGACACGAAGGTCGGCGCGCGCCAGTTCAGCGTGTGCGAGCGCTCGGCCAGCGCGCACAGTGCGTCGAGCGCGGCGATGCCGCCGGCCAGCTGCGTGAGCGCGGGCACCGAAGGCTGCAGCGCGTCGAGCAGCTGCTCGTACAGCCACTTCTCGCGCGCCAATGCGCGGTCTTGTGCGCTCAGCGCCTTGTCTTCGAAGGCCTTGAGCTCGGGCGTGATGAAGCGCTCGGCGTTCTTCAGCGTCTGGCGGCGGCGGTAGTTGTCGGGCACCTTCGAGAGCGCGCTTTGCGTCACCTCGATGTAGAAGCCGTGCACGCGGTTGAACTGCACGCGCAGGTTGCTGATGCCGGTGCGCTCGCGCTCGCTGATCTCGAGCTTGAGCAGGAAGTCGTCGCAGTTCTCGCTGATCTCGCGCAGCTCGTCGAGCTCGGTGTCGTGGCCGGTGGCGATCACGCCGCCGTCGCGCACCAGCGCCGACGGGTCGGGCTTGATCGCGCGCACCAGCAGGTCGGCGCAGCCGGGCGGCGGCGCCAGGCGTTCGGTGATCTGCGCCAGCAGCGCCGCGGCGCCCGGCAGCAGCGGCGCCAGCTGCTCGGCCTTCGCCAGCGCGAGCTGCAGCGCCACCAGTTCGCGCGGGCGCACCTGGCGCAGCGCGATGCGCGCCGCGATGCGTTCCACGTCGCTGGTGTTCTTCAGTTGCTCGCGCAGCGTGCGCCAGGGCGCGGCGGTGGCGCCGGGCCCGGGGGACTGCAGCGCACCGATGGCGTCGAGCCGCCCCTGGGCTTCGCTGCGGTCGCGGCGCGGCGAGAGCAGCCAGCGCTTGAGCAGGCGGCTGCCCATGCCCGTCATGCAGGTGTCGAGCAGCGAGAACATCGTGGGCGCGTCTTCGCCGCGCAGCGTCTGCACCAGCTCCAGGTTGCGGCGCGTGGTGGGCGGCAGCTCGATCAGGTCGCCGTCGCGCTCCACCGACAGCCGCTGCACGTGCGACAGCGCGCGGCCCTGCGTGTGCTCGGCATAGCCCAGCAGCGCGGCGGCGGCGGCGTGCGCGTTGCCCAGCGATTCGGCGTTCCACGCCGCGAGGCTGTGGCTGCCCATCTGCTCGCTGAGCTTGCGTTCGCCCAGGCCGGGATCGAACTGCCAGGCCGGACGCAGCGACAGCGTGAACGGCACGGCCGCGCGCGCGGCCTTCAGGCGCTGCTCGAAGGCGGGCGTGACCTCGGCGCTGTACAGCAGCTCGCTCGGCGCGATGCGCGCGATCCAGGCTTCGAGCGCATCGGCCGGGCACTCGGCCAGCCGCAGCTCGGCGCCCGTCACGCTGAGCCAGGCCAGGCCGCAGAAATTGCGCGTGCCCGCATGCACGGCGAGCAGCAGCGAATCGCTCTTGTCGTTGAGCAGTTCCGAGTCGGTCAGCGTGCCGGGCGTGACCACCCGCACCACCTTGCGCTCGACCGGCCCCTTGCTGGCGCCGACCTCGCCCACCTGCTCACAGATGGCGACCGATTCGCCCAGCTTGATGAGCCGCGCGAGGTAGGTGTCGACCGAGTGGAAGGGCACGCCGCACATCAGCACCGGCTGCCCGGCCGACTGGCCGCGCTGGGTGAGCGTGATGTCGAGCAGGCGCGAGGCCTTTTCGGCGTCGGCCCAGAACAGTTCGTAGAAATCGCCCATCCGGTAGAACAGCAGGGTGTCCGGATGGTCGGCCTTGAGGCCTAAGTACTGCGCCATCATCGGCGTGTGCCCGGCGAAATCGCCAGCCGAGGGGGCTTGATCTTTGGTGCTTTTCACCGGTAAGGTCATTGAATCCGTGGAGAAGAAAAGAGGGTGCGCGCTGCGCATCCCGGGGATCGGGTCATTATCGGGGACGGCCATCGGCGTGCGCGCCGGCCTCCCCGCACCGACGCCCCTGCCGCGTCCACTTTGGCCGCATTCCCCTGAATCCAGACAGCTCCCCCGTGCGTAGTCATGCGCATGCGCATGACTACGCGGGCGCACGCGACCTTCATCCATGGAGACCCCAGTGAGCTACGAGGACATCCGGAAACGATTTCATGTGCCTGCCCGCAAGGGCGCCAGGGTGCTGGTGCACGGGCAGCCCGGCACCGTGACCACCGTGCGGGGGCTCACGCTGCGCGTGCGGCTGGACGGCATGCGCTGGTCGCGGCCGTACCTGCCGGACGAGCTGCAATGGCTGCCTGCCCCGGCGCCCGAGCCGCAGGGGCAGGGCGGCCCCGAGCACTGACGCGGCCGGGCGGCCTGCACCGCCCCTCCTAAAATCCCTCGGCGCAAACCCCGCGTGAAGAACAAAGGCGCCCATGGCCCCGTCGGATGAAATCAAAGGCCCTGCAGCGGACGCGCTCCCGGACACCGCCACCTTGCCCGCTGACCTTGCGGCGCTGTACCTGTGCATGTCGCCAGCCCAGCTGGCGGACCTGCGCAAGTCGAAACGGCCCGAAGGGCGACCGGGCACGGGGAACAGCGGCCCGACCGTCATCCGGCCCGTCGAAGGCACGGGCGGCGCCAAGGACCCGGCGCTCTACCAGCTCGGCACGCTGCGCGAGTTTGCCAAGGCGCACGCCGCCCCCTCGGCCTTCGACACCGCGCTGAACACCGGCCTGCCGGGCTGGTTCGGCGCCAAGCTGCCTTTCTTCGCCGAGCGCGAACCGCGCATCAAGCGCGGCAAGCGCGTGCTCATCGGTGGCGCCTGGGACCGGGCCGATCCGCTGCGCGAGCAGCGCTTCGTCGCGCTGGCCAAGGGCCGCATCCGCTTCACGTCGCTGACGTGTGCCGAAGCCGCGGCGAGCCTGTGGGCCGACGTGGCCAGCCACCGCGCGTTCGCCGACCAGGGGCTGGCCCTGCTCGCGCGCGAGACGCAGGCCATCGAGGCCTCGCTGGCCGACACGGCCCGCCTGGCCGCGACCGCACCGACCGATGCGGCGGCCTGACCTCCCTTCAAGTTCGACGATGGAAGTGCTCCGATGCTGATCAACTGCGTGGCCTATGAAAACGGCGCCAAGCTCGCCGACATTCCCGTCGAGGACATCAGCGACTACATCTCCCGCGCCGGCTGTTTCGTCTGGGTGGCGCTGAGCGACGCCACGCCCGAAGAGTTGGCCCAGATGCAGGACGAGTTCGACCTGCACCCGCTGGCCGTCGAAGACGCCCAGCACGGCCACCAGCGGCCCAAGGTGGAGGAGTACGGCGACTCGCTGTTCGTCGTGATGCACCTGGTCGAGCCCTCGATCGAAGGTGAGAGCGGGCACAGCGTGAACGTGGGCGAGGTCAACGTGTTCGTCGGCCGCAACTACGTGCTGTCGGTGCGCAACCGCAGCCAGCAGGGCTTCCTGGGCGTGCGCGAGCGCTGCGAGCGCGAGCCCGACCTGCTGCGCAACGGCGCGGGCTTCGTGCTCTATGCGCTGATGGACGCGGTGGTCGACCGCTACTTTCCGGTGATCGACGCGCTCGAAGTGGAACTCGAATCCATCGAGCAGCAGATCTTTGCGCAGGGTGGCGCGGCGCGCGACAAGATCAAGCAGCTGTACGACCTGAAGCGCCGCAGCCTCATCCTCAAGCGCGCGGTGGCGCCGCTGGTGGAGGCAGCGGGCAAGCTGCACGGCGGGCGCGTCCCGCAGATCTGCGTGGGCACGCAGGAGTATTTCCGCGACGTGGGCGACCACCTGGTGCGCATCAACGGCTCGATCGACGCGGTGCGCGACACCATCGCCACGGCGGTGCAGGTGAACCTCTCGATGGTCACCATCGAGGAGAGCGAAGTGACCAAGCGGCTCGCCGCCTGGGCCAGCATCTTCGCGGTGTGCACCGCCTTCGCGGGCATCTGGGGCATGAACTTCGAGCACATGCCGGAGCTGAAATTCCGCTATGGGTACGCGATGGCGCTGGGGCTGATCGTCAGCACCTGCGGCTACCTCTACTACCGGTTCAAGCGCGTCGGCTGGCTCTAGCGCGAAGCCCGGCCCCGGGCTTCGCGACTGAGTCGCGCCTTCCTTATTCGTCGTGCGTGTCGTGCGTCGCCACGGCACCGCGACGCCAGTAACCCGAGGCCCGAACCCACTTCGGGTTCGCACCGCGCTCGCCCACGAGGTGCGCGCGCAGCGCCTTCGCGATCGCCGATTCGCAACCGACCCAGGCGTGGAAGTCGCCGTCCGGCAGCGCCATGGTTTTCAGCGTGTCGACCAGCACGGGGCTCAGGCCCGGCGCGGCGCCCTGGCGGTGCACCCAGCGCAGCGTGAGCTCGGCCTGCGTTTCGAAAGGGATCTCGTCGGCTGCGCTGTCGACTTCCGCCAGCACCACCACACGCGCGCCGGCCGGCAGTTCGGCCAGGCGGCGCGAGATGGCGGGCAGGGCGGTGTCGTCGCCGATCAGCAGGTGCCAGTCGAATTCGGTCGGCACGATGAACGAGCCGCGCGGGCCGCCCACGCCGACGATGTCGCCGGGCTTGGCCTGCTCGGCCCACTGCGTGGCGGGGCCGGCGTCGTGCAGCGCGAAGTCGATCTCCAGCGTGTTGGCTTGTGCGTCGTGGCGGCGCGGCGTGTAGTCGCGCATGGCGGGGCGCCCGCCTTCGGGCCACACCGGGCCGTCGGGGCCGGCGGTCGGCAGCGTGAGCTGGCCCGTGGCGGCATCGGGAAAGAACAGCTTCGCGTGGTCGTCGAAGCCGGGGCTGGTGAAGCCCTGGAGCGCGTCGCCGGTCAGCGTGATGCGGATCAGGTGCGGCGTCACGCGCTGCACGGTCTTCACCGTGAGTTGGCGAAAACGCAGTTCGTGGCGCACGCGGCGCGGCGTGCGGTCGGGCGTGTTGGAAGAAGAAGCAGTGGTGGTGAAGTCGGTCATGTCAGGTTGGTTCAGATGCGTTCGAGCTGTTGTGCGGCGCTGTCGAGCACCGCGGCGAATTCGTGGGCTTGTTGTTCGGTGAGGGGGGCGCCGCCGAGGCGCAGGCGCATCGCGAGCTTCAGGTTCTCGATGGCGCGGGTGACTTGCGGGGGCCGTCCGGCGCGCGGGCCGGCGCCGTCCACGCCGCCCACCATGCGGGCCATCATGGCGTCGGCCGTCTCGCGGTTGGCGGCCAGGAACTCCTGGCCGCTCGGCGTGATGCTGTAGCGCTTGCGGCCGCCGACGTCGGCGGTTTCCACGCTCAGGTAGCCCAGCTCTTCCAGCAGCGTGAGCGTGGGGTAGACCACGCCGGGGCTCGGCGCGTAGGTGCCGCCCAGGCGGTCCTCGATGGCCTTGATGAGCTCGTAGCCGTGCGAGGGCTTGTCGGCAATGAGCTGCAGCAGCACGAAGCGCAGCCCGCCGTGGCCGAACACCCGGCCCGCGCCGCCGCCGCGTCCGCCGCGCATCCCGCGGCCGCCGCCGGCCAGGCCGTCTTCGTGTTCGCCGCGCGGGGCGTGGCGGTGGTGATGGTGGTGCGGAGCGTGGTGAAGGTGGCGCATGGGGATGGCTTTCTTGAGTGGGTCGAGACTATTCTAGATATATCGAAATAGAAAGCGAAAGCCCACCCATCAGGCGACCCTGCCGGTCGCATGGGTTCTGGCGGCGCGGCCCCTTCGGGCTACAGCGGACGTAAAGGCGCCGCGCGCGCAATCAGCCGGATCTGCTCGAAATCCAGCCGGTCCAGCGCTTGGCGAAGCGTCAGCACCATCGGCTGGCTGTGCGCCTCCGTGGCCAGCCGGTTCACCCACTCGTGCAGGTCGCTCCAGCGGCCGTCGCGGGCGAGCACTTCGAGTTCGTCCTTCTGCGCCGGCGACAGCGGCGTCAGCACCGGCAGCAGCCGGCCGCGCGCCCGGGGCCTGGCGCGCGGGCGCGGCGCGGCGATGGGTTCCGGCGGCGGCGGTGCAGGCGCATCCGACGAAGGCGCCGGCTCGGTCGACAGCGAGAACACCACCCGCGTCCCCGCGCCCATGCCGCTGTGAATGGCGAGCCGCCCGCCCATCCGCTGCACGATGCGTTGCGCAATCACCAGCCCGAGCCCGCCGCCCGCCATGCTGGGCGCGTTGTCGGCCAGCAGGCGCGTCATGCGCTCGAGCGTGTCGGCGTCGATGCCCGTGCCGCTGTCGGTCACTTCGAAATGCAGCTGCCACGCGCCGTCGCTCGGCTGTGCCTGCAACCGCAGCCCGATGGCGCCGTTGCGCGTGAACCTGGCCGCGTTCGACAGCAGGTTCAGCACCACCTGCTGCAGCCGCTTGCCGTCCAGGCGGACCAGGGCCGGCAGTTCGCCGTCGATCGTCAGTTCGAAGCTGTTGTGCTGGCGCTGCGCGAGCGCGTGCGCGTACTGCGCGACGTTGTCGACCAGCGTGCGCAGCTGCACCGGCTGCGCCTCGACGGCCAGCGGCGCCAGCTCGCCCTTGGCGTAGTCGACCAGGTCATCGATCAGCTCCAGCTGGTAGGCCGCGCTGCGCTCGATGGTGGCGAGCCGCGCGGGCGCCGGCGTGTCGCTGCCGTCCTGCATCAGCTTCAGGTTGCCCAGGATGGTGGCCACCGGCGCGCGCAGGTCGTGGCTGATGTAGGCCAGCAGTTCTTTCTGTTCGCGCGTGCGCTGCTCGGCCTGGCCCAGCGCCTCGCTCAGGGCGCGGGTCTTGCGCACCACTTCTTCCTCGAGCCGCTGCTGCTCCTGCGTCTGCCACTGCAGCAGCGTCTGCTGCGCCGCGTTGCGCTGGCGCGTCTCCTGGAACGACCACGCCGTGATCGCGAAGGCGCCGACCAGCATGCCCGGGAACGCCAGCGCATAGTGGTCGAAGTCGGACATCGAGCGCTCCGCGAACATCAGCGCCGACATGCGCATCAGCGCGCCCACGCAGATCACGAGCATCACCATCAGCGACAGCCGCCCGCCCGGCCCGGCGCGCCGCTGGTAGATGAAGGTGCAGACCGTCAGCGCGAGCACGATCAGTGGCGCGTTCACGATGCCGATGGCGGCGAAGGTTGCGTAGGGGCCGAGCAGGGTGCCCAGCAGCACGACGATCTCGACGCCGGCCAGCACGAACAGCAGCGGGCGCCCGGGCACGCGCACCGGGCTCTGGCGGCCGCGCTCGTGAAAGTACAGCAGCAGGCACAGCGCCGTGGCCGCCACCATCACGCTGTGGCCGCGGTAGCTCCAGACGGTGCTGTCGGGCCACAGCGCGATGCGCGCATAGCCCCGGTAGGTGGCCTCGTACAGCGCCAGCAGCGCAAAGCTCCCCGCCTGAAAGGCCAGCATCGGCGCGCGCGAAATCCACCACAGCGCGGCCGAGTACACCGCGAAGGCCAGCAGCCCGCCGATCAGCAGGCCGCTGAGCAGCGCATGGTTGCGTTCGATGTGATGCCACGCCTCGTCGGTGTGCAGCTCCAGCACCAGCTTGATCTGGCCCGTGCTCATCACCCGCACCAGCACCTGCACCGACTCGCCCGGCTGCAGGTCGATCTGCAGCTGCGGAATGCGGTCGTGGCGATGCGTGGCGTCCATCGGGTCGGACACGCCGGCCTGCGCGTGCGTCCATGCGGGTTGGCCATTGCGAGTGCGCAGCAGATGAAAGTCGACATGCCGCAGCCACGTCACGTTGAGCCCGAACCGCGCCGTGCGCACCTCCTGCGCATCGTTGACCAGCGACAGGCGCAGCCACACCGCCGAGGTCGAGAACCCGCGCATCAGCTGGTCGGGCGTGGCGGGCACGAACCCGTTCGCGCCACCGCTGGGCAAGGCGAGCACCTCGCGCGCCGACAGGCGGGCCGTGGGGTCTTCCAGCACTTCGACGGTCTGTTCGACGGAGATATTGCCCCGGTTCAGCGCGCTGAACCTGACGGCTTCTGCCGCGCTGGCGGCGAAGCCCCACAACCACAAGGCCAGGCCGAGCAGCAAGCCGCTTGCCCACCAGGGGCGTGTGCGCACCGGATGCATCGCGCGTCAGGTGCCGGAACGTTCGACACCGGCCTGGCGACAGGCCGAGGGCGTGCAGTCGAAGTACTCGCGAAACGCCGTCGCGAAATTCGCGGCGCTCGAGAACCCCACCGCCGCGGCGATCTCTTCGATGCGCATGGCCGATTCGAGCAGCAGGCGCTGCGCCTCGTGCAGCCGCGCTTCGCGCACGAACTCGAACACCGTGCGGTTCGTCAGCTCCTTGAACACGCGCGACAGGCGCTTTTCGTGCGTGCCCACGCGCGCCGCCAGCTCGCGCAGCGGCAGCACGCGGCTCAGGTCGGCCAGGATGAGTCGCTCCGCCGCCTGCATGAGCGCGCGGTCCATGCCCGAGCCCGGCGCGCCGCCGTCGTTCGCGGCGGGGCTGTCGGGCGGGGGCGCCACCTGCGGGGCAGGGGCGGTGCGCGCCCTGCGGGATTCCGCCAGCGCCAGGTGAATCTCGACGCGGGCCATCACCTCGGCCGGGTCGAAGGGCTTCACGATGTAGTCGACCGCGCCGGCGCGCAGGCCCGTCAGGCGCTCTTCCAGGCTGGCCGACGAGGTCACGAAGATCACCGGAATGTCCGCCGTGGCCGGGTCGGCCTTCAGCAGGCGGCAGGCGGCAAACCCGTCGGTGCCGCCCAGGCGCACGTCCAGCAGCACCAGATCCATCTGCAGCGTTGTCGCCCGCCGGTAGCCCTCCATCGCATCGAAGGCGAGCGTGATGCGGTAGCCCGTGCCCCGCAGCGTTTCCAGCAAGAGCTTGAGTTCGTCAACGTTGTCGTCGACAACCAGCAGATGAGCTCTCCGGGGCTCCGGAGGTGACCAATAGGACATGGAAAGAGGGGGCGCCGGCACTGCGTTGGAACGCCCTGTGACCGAAACAATGTAACCAAGAAATTAATTTGGTAATCATTGTCACAAGAAATGCAAATTCATCCAATGACCGGTCTTCATTCCTGATCGATCCGCCCGCCATTGACGCGCGAGGCCTTAAAAAAGGTGCCGCGGCGAGGGGGGCTGTCAGAGGGAAAACGGGGTGCTGGACAGGGCCCGATCGGTATTGCAGGAAATAGCCGGGCCGATTCCGTCCATCAAAAGAATTGGACGCTCCGGCAAAAGCCCGTAAGCCAAAAGACCGCCAGCGCTCGCTTTCCCAACTTGCGAATTGCTGATTTTCTTTCGCCAATCGTGTGAAGTATTCGACATTCACACACGTTTGTGAACAGTTGTACGCCACGGCAAACGCCACGGCCTCTCCGGCAAAAGTCCGGACACCCCCCCGAACCAAGAATCCCGCCCCATGCAAGCGCAAGCCTGCGTGACCCGCACACCGGGTCTCGCCGGCGAGTCCTCGAGAGCCACCCGCGGCCTTCGAGATTTCCCAACGTGCGACCCGGGCTGTTCGCTGAAAGCGAAGGCTCGCCCGAGGTCCGGAGTCAAGGAGAAAGACCAATCATGGAAGCTGTTTACAAGTCTGGTGGCGCGTCATCCCGCAAAGCGACGGCGGAAGCCCCTCTGGTTCTGGATCGCCCGTCGATCGTCACGCTGAAGATCGCGCCCGAGAGCGTGCTCAAGTTCGAGCGCCGCGGCGACGACCTCGTGCTCGTGCTGCGCGACGGCCAGGAAGTCGCCGTGCGCGGCTTCTTCGCCGAGTACCCCGACGCCGGCCGCAACGACCTCGTGCTCGAAGACGGCGCCGGCGTGCAGTGGTGGGGCCAGTACACCGCGCCCTGGAAAGACTTCCACTTCACCGAGATCGAATGGAACGACGCCGGCGGCGCCTTGCTGCCCGACGGCGTGCCGGGCTGGCTGCTGGGCGCGCTCGGCGTGCTGGGCGTCGGTGCCGCCGCGAGCGGTGGTGGTGGCGGCGGCGGTGGCCCGGCCTTCATCCCGCCGTTGCTTCCCGCGCAGAACCGCGGCCCCGAAGGCAAGGCCGACCCTGTCGTCACCGATCAGGACAAGCCCGTGGCCGGGCAAGTGCAGGCGACCGACCCGGACCGTGACACGCTGACTTACACCGTCGCCAAGGGCCCCGAGCACGGCACCGTCACCGTCGATCCGACCACGGGCCAGTTCGTCTACACGCCCAAGCCCGGCTACGAAGGGCCCGACAGCTTCGAAGTCACCGTCAGCGACGGCAAGGGCGGCACCACCACCGTCACGGTGCCCGTGACCGTCTCGCCCGTGAACGACGCACCCACCGCGCCCGACTACACCGAGACCACGGCCGAAGACACGCCCGTGAGCGGCCGCGTGACCGGCAGCGACATCGACAGCGGCGACACGCTGACCTACACGAAGGGCAGCGACCCGGCGCACGGCACGGTCACGGTCAACGCGGACGGCACCTACACCTACACCCCGGGTGCCAACTTCCACGGTACGGACAGCTTCAC